>JAEYOK010000005.1 GCA_023411795.1 Bacillota bacterium | reverse complement strand
AAGTGTGACACTAACCCCGTCCCCCTGTCACCAATAAAATAAAAAGAGGTATATATTATGCTTACCAAAAGAATCATCCCATGTCTGGATGTCCTTGGGGGTAGGGTTGTAAAAGGTGTTCAGTTTGTAAATCTAATTGATGCAGGAGACCCGGTTCAATGTGCAGCGGCATATGATAAAGCCGGAGCCGATGAGCTTACGTTTCTTGATATTACGGCTTCATCAGACTCTCGGGATATTATGCTAGATATGGTCTCCCGTGTGGCCGAGCAGGTTTTCATACCTTTTACCGTCGGAGGAGGAGTGAGAACAGTGGAGGATTTCCGCCGTATACTTCTTGCCGGTGCAGACAAAATCGGAGTAAACTCTGCTGCTCTGAAAAGGCCTGAGCTAATAACCGAAGCTGCCTTGAGATTCGGCTCTCAATGTGTTGTTACGGCAATTGATGCTAAGAGGCGCAATGATGGGTCGGGTTGGGATGTATATCTTAACGGAGGCCGGATTAACACAGGAAAAGACGTTGTGGAGTGGGCATACGAGGCAGAAAAACGCGGAGCGGGTGAGATTTTACTTACTAGCATGGATTGTGACGGTACAAAGGCAGGATACGATATTGAACTGACAAGGGCTGTTTCAAATGCGGTTGGAATACCTGTCATAGCCTCGGGAGGTGCAGGAAAGCCGGAACACTTCAGGGATGCTATTGTCGATGGAAAAGCCGATGCGGTATTGGCTGCGTCATTATTTCATTTTGGTGAAATGAAAATTATAGATTTAAAAAATTATTTAAAGAACCAGGGAATAGATGTTAGGTTATAATTAAATTATAGGTAGATGTAACGACTGTGAAATCAAGGTTTCCAGTCGGATTGGGAATAGAAATTGACAAAAAAATAACAATTATGATAAAATTAAAAATAATTATATAAGCAATACATAGTAAGGTAGGTAATAATCATGATTGAGGATAAGAAAATTTCAGTGGCGGTCATCAGAAGACTCCCCAGATATTTTCGTTACCTTTCCGATCTTTTGAAACTTGACATTAAGCGTGTTTCATCAAAAGAATTAAGCGAGAGAATGCATATTACAGCTTCGCAAATTCGTCAGGATTTAAATTGCTTTGGCGGTTTTGGCCAGCAAGGTTATGGTTATAATGTTGAGTATCTCTATGACGAAATCAGTAAGATTTTAGGCACAAACAACAGATTCTCCTGCATTATTGTCGGTGCAGGTAACATGGGAAACGCACTGGCTAATTATGAGAATTTTGCACGAAGAGGCTTTGATATCGTTTCAATCTTTGATGTAAGTGAAAATAAAGTTGGTACAGTAATCAATGGTATAGAAGTACTCCATATGGATACTCTTCCTGAGTTTATGGGAACCCAAAAAGTAGACATTGCAATGCTTACAGTCCCTAATAGTAGAATAAACGAAGTAGCAGCCCAGATTACCAAATTGGGAATAAAGGGTATATGGAATTTTTCACCAACAGACTTAAGGCTGGATAACGGCACTGTTGTTGAGAATGTCCACTTGAGTGACAGTTTGATGGTATTAGGTTATAGGCTAAAAGAAAATGACATATAAAGTGTTAAACACTGCAGGTTTCAAAACCTGCTTTTTTTATGAGTAAAAATGGTGCGATATAACTAATAATTCAGTATAATATCATTAATTCTCAAACTAAACTTACAAAGGAGTGAGTTCTTTTGTTCAGAGTAGCTATTGGTCAGGATAGCCATGGATTTGTAGAATCGGGCGATGATAAAAAGCTTATACTAGGAGGCATAGAAATCGACGGTTGTCCGGGGCTCAAAGGTAACAGTGATGCGGATGTGGTTTTACATGCCATAACCAATGCCGTGTCTGGAATTTCCTGCGTTAATATTCTGGGTAAACGAGCGGATGAGCTCTGCTTAAAGGAAGGAATCAAAGACAGTAGAGTATATCTTAAGGAAGCTTTGGCAACAATGAAGGGAAAAAAAGTTATCCATGTTTCTGTTTCCATAGAAGCCCAAAGGCCTAAACTTGCGCCTTATCTTGAGCAAATGCGGTCCTGTATAGCTGATTGTCTCGGTATTGATATAAATAGTGTAGGAATAACTGCTACATCGGGTGAAGGGCTTACCGAGTTCGGAAAAGGCAGGGGAATCTTTTGCACCGCTATTTTGACTGTTCAGGATGATGTTTTTACAAACTGAATGCGGCGTGATATACTTTATTGTAAGAATGAGTAATCCTAATAAATACACCGTTAATTTATGGGAGGAATAACTAAAGTGGACAAAAAGACATTCTATATTACAACACCAATTTATTATCCAAGCGGAAAGCTTCATATAGGTCATTCGTATACGACAGTAGCGGCTGATGCCATGGCGAGATATAAAAGACTTCAGGGTTATGAGGTCATGTTTTTGACAGGTACTGATGAACATGGTCAGAAGATACAACGTGTTGCAGCAGAAAATGGTGTGACCCCTAAAGAATATGTTGACAATATTGTTGATGGTATAAAGAGGCTTTGGAGTCTCATGAAAATAACCAACGACAAGTTTATCAGAACCACTGACCAGGAGCATGTTGATGCTGTTCAAAAGATATTTAAAGCTCTTTACGATAAAGGAGATATATATAAAAGCGAGTATGAGGGCTTGTACTGTACGCCCTGTGAATCCTTCTGGACCGAGACACAACTGGTAGATGGCAAATGCCCCGATTGTGGTAGAGCCGTTGAAAAGACCAGAGAGGAGAGCTACTTCTTTAGACTTTCCAAATATCAGGACAGGCTTATTAAGCTTTTCGAGGAAAACACAGAATTTATACAGCCATCTTCAAGACGCAACGAGATGCTTAATAATTTCCTGCGCCCCGGATTGGAGGACCTTTGTGTTTCCCGTACATCATTTAATTGGGGTGTGCCTGTTACTTTTGACGAAAAGCATGTTGTCTATGTATGGATTGATGCTTTGTCCAACTATATAACAGCTCTAGGATATCTTTCGGACAATGATGAAAACTTTAAAAAATTCTGGCCTGCAGATGTTCATCTGGTAGGAAAAGAAATAGTCAGATTCCATACCATAATATGGCCTGCAATGTTAATGGCATTGGATTTGCCACTTCCAAAGCAAGTATTTGGTCATGGCTGGCTGGTTCTTGAAGGCGGGAAAATGTCAAAATCCAAAGGGAATGTTGTAGATCCGGTTGTTTTGGTTGAAAAGTACGGCCTTGATGCCATTCGCTATTTCCTCTTAAGGGAAGTACCTTTTGGGGCTGACGGAGTTTTCTCCAATGAGTCCCTTATAACGCGTATTAATTCGGATTTGGCAAACGATCTCGGAAATCTGGTAAGCCGTACAACGGCTATGGTTAACAAGTATTTTGGCGGAGTTATTCCAAAGATAAGAGAAAAGGGTGAATTTGATCAGGAGATTATAAGTGTTTTGGCAAGCACCAAAGCAAGAACCGAGGAATATCTGGATAAGCTTCAGTTCAGCTCAGCTCTTACAGAAATTTGGAAGTCCATCTCCCGTACAAATAAATATATTGATGAAACAATGCCTTGGTCATTGGCTAAAAACGAAGAAAACAAAGCTCGCCTGGCAGAAGTTATGTTTAACTTAGTTGAGAGCATCCGTATAATTTCAATATTAATCCAGCCCTTTATGCCCGAAACCCCCAATAAAATCTGGGCTCAGCTCGCTGTTGCCGAAAATCAGAGGACTTGGGAAAGCGCAGGCAAATGGGGGGGATATGAGCAAACTGCACCTATAACCACCGGAGAGATAATATTCCCGCGTATAGATTTGGAAAAGGAAATGGAAGCCTTAGCTGCCCCAGCTCCTGTAAAGGAAGAGCAACCCGAGGGTATTGCTTTAATCGGCATAGAGGACTTTACAAAAGTTGATCTGAGAGTGGCAAAGGTGCTTTCCTGTGAGAAGGTCGAAAAAAGCGACAAGCTTCTGAAACTGAAGCTTCAATGTGGTGAAGAAGAACGCCAAGTTGTCTCAGGTATCGCCCAATATTACACCCCTGAAGAAATGGTAGGCAAGGTACTGATTCTGGTAGCCAACCTGAAACCGGCAAAACTTCGCGGAATAGAAAGCCAGGGTATGATTCTGGCCGCATCCGATAAGGCAACCGGAAAACTGGTATTGGTAACTGTGGAAGGCGATATACCGACAGGCAGCAAGGTCAGCTAGACATAGGAGGAATTACATTTTGATAGACTCACATGCTCACTATGATGACGAAAAATTTGACCTGGATCGGGACAAGGTTCTAAACGAATGCGTTAAGCATGGTATCACACATATTGTTAATGCTGGCAGTAGTGTTGAGAGTTCAAGGAAGTCAATTGAGCTGGCCCGGCAATATTCATTTGTTTATTCAGCTGTGGGAGTTCACCCTCACGAAGTGTCAGAATGTGAAGCAGATACAATTGCAATTTTGAGGGAGCTGTCTAAGGAAAGTAAAGTAGTTGCTATCGGGGAAATAGGACTGGATTATCATTATGATTTTTCGCCCAGAGATACACAACGAGAATGGTTTGCCAAGCAAATTAATCTTGCCAGAGAGTTAAAGCTCCCTATAATAATACATGACCGCGAGTCCCATAAAGATATACTAGATATTGTAAAAGGTGAGAAAGGCAGCGATGTAGGAGGAGTTTTTCATTGCTTTTCCGGTTCCGTGGAAATGGCAAGGGAGGTTCTGAACCTCGGGTTTAAACTTGGAATAGGTGGCTCGTTAACTTTTAAGAAAGCCCAAAAACCAGTAGAAGTAGTCAAATACGCACCTTTGGATATGTTGCTAACTGAAACTGATTGCCCTTATTTATCCCCTGAACCCCACCGGGGCGTAAGAAACTGGTCAGGTCTGATGAAATTTGTTTTGGAGAAAATATCCGAAATAAAGGGTATAGATTATAATGTGGTCGAAGAAGTGACAGCAAATAACGCTATTAATCTGTTCGGAATGTGAAATAACAATGGATCAGGGGGTTGATCATGAAGAAGTTTGTCGTCATTATGATATCCGCATTGGTACTTTTTACTTTTCTGATGCTGAATTATTTAGTGTGGGATAAGGAAAATCTGCAAAAACAGAGAGAAACGGATAAGATTGAGCAGGATTGGCTAAGAGGGCAGAACCGTATACTGACAACTACGGTTGAAGATCTGGAACAGGCCAATTCAAAGCTTGAGAAAGAGACAAAAGACCAAAAGGAGAAGATTAACGTTTTAGAATCCCAGATGCAGCTTTCTCAGCAAAGAGAAGTCAATAATCAGGTGCAAATAGGGAAACAGTCGGAATACCTTTACCTTTATAAAAATCTTTTGGGAGAATCAATTAGAGCCACTGTGGAAAATTGGTTCTCATTAATAAATCAAAAAAGGCATCAGGAATCATTTGATCTTCTAGCCGAGAATTACACTATTCATGGTAAGAAGTATGACAAGGATTCATACATAGAGGTTATTTCTGCTATAGATTCAATTACTATCGCGGAAAAGTCCGAGGATATTTCAAATGAACCTTTTTCTATTATTGAAAATGCGGAGCCTGAGGTTATACAGGCACAGGTAGTGGTAAATGCATATATTATAGACTCAAAGCAGGAAAGCTTACCCGATTTTGTCGATGGAATAAATTTACTGGAATTTAGTTTAATATACAATCATACATCTAAAAACTGGGTAATATTATCTGTAATTACCAAAAATTCTGGAAACCCTTGACAAAAAAATAAAAACTGATATAAAATAAAAAAGCCTTTCAAGCAAAACCTGAGAAAATACTGCCAACAATTCAAAAGCGCAGCTGCTAGTGCATTTGAATGAGATACTTATAGATAAAGCGCCAAAGTATAAGGTTGCAAATTCTGAATGAGGGACCTATCCGTAAATGCCCATAAGTAAAGAAATGGGTATTGAATATTAAAAATCCTACGGATATAAATCTCATAAAATAAATAAGGAGAGGAAGTTTCGATGAACGGACTATATCTTACTTTCATCAAACGTGCCCTTCCCCTTAAGCAATTGGCTACGTTGTTTATTCTATCTGCATTCGCTATTACTGCTGGCATTAAATTGTATCAGAATATTAGCAAGGATGTTCAGGTTATTGATAACGGCAAGCCAATCGTCGTGAAAACTATGGGTGGTAATGTTGAGGAGGCTCTGGAGATGCTAGGCATTTCTGTCAGGCCTGATGACTACATTAACATGCCGCTGGAAACTGTTTTAAATTCGGAGGCCATTAATGTTATTAACATTAAGCGAGCTTTGCCGGTAAATATTTTGATCGACGGACAGCTTAGGGAGGTATGGTCATACAAGGATACGGTTGAGGAAGTAATAGCGGAAAACGACATTGTACTCAATCCACTGGATAGATATGAAGGTGTCGATGCAAAAGATAGAGTGGAAGAGGGCATGGAGATTCGCGTGGTACGCGTAAGCGAGGAAATAATTGCTGAAGAGGAAGACATCCCATTCGTTGTTGTTGAAAAGCCCAATGAAACCATGAACGAAGGAGAAACCAAGACAATTGTTAGTGGTGAAAATGGCATAAGAGAAAAGTACTATAAACTGACTTATGAGGACAGTAAACCGGTCGATCGCTTATTTGTTAATGAGAAGATTGTTAAAGACCCGGTAAATAAAGTTGTTGAGTATGGGACTGTATTGAATTTTAAAAACTCAAGAGGAGATTTGGTTCGATATAAAGAAGCAATAAGCTTGAAGGCTACAGCCTATACATCATCTTATGTCGATACCGGCAAGAACCCCGATCATCCCGAATTTGGGATAACATATACGGGTATCAAAGCGCGAGAAGGCGTTATTGCAGTTGATCCTAAAGTAATACCTTTGGGAACTAAAGTATATGTTGAGGTTCCGGGGCCTGCTCCTGATTATGGGTTCGCAATTGCAGCAGACATCGGTAGCGCTATTAAAGGTAAATTGATTGACTTGTATTTCGATTCGTCAAAAAAAGTCAGTGAATGGGGAAGAAAAAATGTGGTTGTCTATATTCTAAATGAGCAGAACGATACCAGATGGAAAGAAAATGACGACCCATGTCAGAAATAAAGTTTTATAAAAATATTATTTGGGCGGTCAGTTGATACCGCCCATTTTCATATTATAAAATAACAAGGTTCTGAGGGAGCAAAGCTCCCGAGGGTTCTTATTGATTATTTATTAGAAGGAATTAAAACCTATGATTAACACTAACGAGGTCCTAAAGAAATATGGATTAAAGCTCACAAAAACCTTGGGGCAGAATTTTCTTACTGACATTAATATTATTAAAAAAATAGTGGAGGCAGGCGACATAGGCCCTTCTGATCTGGTTGTTGAGATAGGCCCCGGTATCGGATCAATGACAGCTGAGATTGCAAGGGTTGCCGGAAAGGTCATCGCTGTTGAGATTGACAAAAATCTACTTCCTGCCCTTAATGAAAATCTAGATTCTTTTCCTAATGTAACTATTGTTCACGGTGATATTATGAAGGTGGATATCAGTAGCCTGGTAAAAGGTTGGACAGGCCCTTTAAAAGTTATATCCAATCTTCCCTACTATATAACAACCCCTATTGTAATGATGCTTCTTGAAGGCAGTATAGCCTGGGATACGCTTGTATTCATGGTTCAACGTGAAGTTGCCTTAAGAATGGCAGGGACACCGTCTACAAAGGATTATAGTGCGTTATCTATCGCTGTACGGTACTATTCCGATCCCAAGCTCGTCTTCACAGTGTCTAAAAATTGCTTTATACCTAAACCTGATGTGGATTCGGCGGTGGTAAAGCTAAAGAAGCGAGTCCTGGACCATGCATCGGATGTTGATAAAGAGTTCTTTTTCCGGGTGGTCAAAGCATCCTTCGGGCAAAGGCGCAAGACCCTTCTTAATTCCCTCGGTTCCCAACCCTGGCTGGATGGTGGTAAAGAAAAACTTAAGGAAGCACTTTTAAAATTGGGGATAAAGGAGAACACCAGAGCAGAAGAGCTTACCATATATGATTTTCTTAACCTTTCAAAAGAATTACTTAGGTAATATCCATGATTAGTTTTTAAACAGTCTGGTATCGCCTGTCTTATTTTAGTTATATCATCCCCATTAAGTGCGTATAATTTCAAGAGAAAGTGCTTTTGGGGGTGGTATTATGCAAGCTGGTTTTGCAAGGAAATACGCCATAATGGAGGAACTCGACGGGGGATTCAGCGCAGGTAGTACGCCTGAAGCTTTTGTCCGTCTGGATTGCTGGGATGGCAGAATACAGGTCTCTATCCACGTCAAGGGTCTTAAGCAAGGACCATATAAGCATATGTTATATCTCATTTTCGCCAGGAATGATAAGCTTGTGCCCATATTGGTCGGTACAGTGAATACATCATATAATGGAATGCAAAGCGGCCTTGAAATAGATGCTGATACATTGGCGAATCTCAATATAAAACCTGAAACCATAAGGTTTGCGGCATTGACTGCTGAAAGCCAGAATAAAAAGTGGATTCCTCTTTTCTCAAGCTTTGAAAAAAACTACAAATGGGATGAGAACATTCGGCAGATTATTTTGACAAAGACGGTTGAGGAGCCTTCGATAGAGCCTGTTAAAGAACCACCTAAAAAAGATGTTCAATCTTCCGGAAATATAACGCCATATCATCAGAACCATCAGATAACAGTTGATGGTAAACCTGAAATTATGGGAATGCAAGCAGGTAATACTTTTCCTGAAAGTGCTGTGATAGACAAAATTGATAATAAAGAGACTCCCGCTATTGAACCTTTCTCAAATAAAGCACCAAATAAACCCGAAATACAAACACCTATACATCAGGGATCAGAAAGAGCCAATAGAGAAAAAAGTTCGTTTAAATGCGATATTATCAAGCTGGAAGGATTTCTGGCAAACAACTTTGAGGCATGCGAGCCATTTAAAAGATCAAGTAGGGGCTATTCCTGGTATAGAGTATCGGATTTGGCAAAGCTCAGTAACATAATGTATATGTCAGGCATTAATGTGCCTCTTTTTGCTAATCCTAAAATCTTAGTTGGTCTGTTTAAATTCAAGCATATTTTGGCGGGGCTTTACCGGGGCGATAATGGTTCCCAATATTATGTCATAGGTGTCCCTGCCAAGGACGATACGGATAATAAGCCGTTTGAGAACGCATGCAGATGGGTTCCTGTAAAAGAGAGTCTGGTGCGCGATATGGGAGGTTATTGGCTGGTTTATGTCAGCCTCAAATCAGGCGAAATAGTAGTCTGAGTTTGACAACAGTAAGGTTATCGGAATATACTCTCATTATAGATGCACTATATTTTTTTTCTATGGAGGACAAGCTATGGATATTGCTCGTTATATAGACCATGCCGTATTAAAGCCGGAGATGACACAAGTTGAGGCTAAAAAGGCTATTATGGATGGCATTGATTATTCTGTCAGGACTGTTTGTGTAAGGCCCTGTGATATCGAATTAGCATTGGAGCTTTGCAAGGGAACTCAAACAGAGGTTTCATGTGTGCTGGCTTTCCCGCACGGTTGCATTCCTACAGAGGCTAAAGCTTACGAAGCTTCTCTCTATGTTAAAAAGGGAGTGCAGGAAATTGATATGGTGGCTAATTACGGCTATATAAGGTCAGGTCTGTGGGATTTAGTTTTGAAGGACATTAAAGCTGTAGCCGATATCACAAAAGAATCCGGTGTTCTTCTTAAAGTTATTTTTGAAACCTGCACATTAACTGTTGAAGAGATTAAAAAAACCACCGAGATTTGTAATGAGGCCGGTGCCGATTATGTGAAAACTTCTACGGGATTTCACAATAACGGAGCCACAGAAGAGACTGTCAAGGCTATGCTTGAGGCCGCAAGAGGCCGCATTAAGGTGAAGGCTTCTGGTGGGATCCGTGATATTAATATGGCAAAACATTATGTCGAGCTTGGCTGTGAGCGACTCGGTGTAGGATTTTCTACCACCCCCATTCTTGTAAAGGGCGAAGGGCAATCCAACAACGCATATTAACTTTCTTGGATGATTTTCTTAAAGTTTTTCTTAAATTGAGATGGTGAGACCCCTTTTGTTTTTCTAAATGTTTTGGAAAACTGAAAGGGGTCTTCGTAACCCACCGATCTTGCCACATCTGCGACACTTAACAGCGGGTTTCTCAATAATTCGCAAGCTTTGTCCATCCGATAGTTTATAATAAATTCCCTGGGTGTAACCCCAAGATATCTTGAAAACAATGTTGAAAGATAGCTTCTGTCTATTTTTAAGTGGTTGGCGAGGGCATTGACAGAAAGAGAGCCTGTGAAGTTTTTCTCTATATATTCCACTGCATCCGAGACATAGCGGGTTGAGTCTGTGGAGTTCTCCCCTGTTTGTGTTTGATTCTGGCTTCGGTTAACTAAGCAGGCAAGAAATCTGTAAAGTAGGCTAGTTAACATCAGCTCGGAACCATGTGTATCCCTTGCTTCTTTTATCATGTCATTTAGACTGCCGGTTAAATTATCTGATTCATTAAAGTCAAACAGTGGGCAATCAATTGTAAGGCCAGCTTTTTTAAGTACCTGTTCAGCCTTAATTCCGTGAAATCCAACCCAGGAATATGTCCACGGAATAATACTATCAGCCTTATAAAATACAATCTGTCCGGGGCAGATTAAGAAGCCCTGTCCTGCTTCAAGGGTAAAAGTTTTCCCGTTTACGGTATAGATTCCTCTGCCTGTTAACACCAGATGGATTATAAAGTGGTCGCGTACACCGGGCCCCCAGAAATAATCAGGAGAACACTCTTCAAAACCACATCTATAGACATTTAAATCAGTATTGTCTTTTTTAGAGATATAGTATTTTTCAAGCATGAGCAACAACCTTTCACTTAACAAAAACACATGATATGCTAACATTGTAACATTTACATTACTGTATGACAAACCTATAATAAACTTAAAGTAATAAATGTATTGGGTCTTTCGGCAAATTCTTATTAAAGGAAGGATAATGAAATATGGCAGAATTAAGATGGCATCCACTTATAAAGGATTGGGTAATGATTGCATCCCATAGACAGAATAGGCCTCAAATGCCTAAAGATTGGTGTCCTTTTTGCCCTTCGTCGGGAAAAGTTCCAAATTATGAGGTAATAAAGTACGATAATGACTTTCCGGCATTAATGACTAATCCTCAGGAGCCTGATGATGTTGCTAATGAGTTTTTCCAGACTGCGCCTGCATATGGCAAATGTGAAGTCATACTTTACTCACCCGAACACACAATAACCCTTCCCGAATTACCTGAGGGCCATATCAGAAAGCTTGTGAATCTCTGGGTGGAAAGGTTTGAAGATCTTCGTAAAGATGAAAAAATCAAATATATTTTTATCTTTGAAAATCGTGGCGAGGTAGTAGGGGTGACCATGCCCCATCCCCATGGACAAATCTACGGCTACCCATTCATTCCCAAGAAATTAAAGCTAGAGCTGGATGCTTGTGAGGAGCATCATCATAAGACAGGCGAATGCCTGATTTGCCGAATGCTTAAAGAAGAAAAAGAATTTGAAAAACGAGTAATATTTGAAAATGAAGATTTTACGGTAGTTCTGCCTTTCTTTACAGAATATCCGTACGGAGTGTACATTATAAACAATAACCATAAACAGAACCTCACCCAGTTTAACGATAGGGAAAAAGACAATCTGGCAAAAACCATCAGACAAACTGTCGGTATGTTGGACTCATTGTTTGATAAGCCTTTTCCCTATATGATGTGTATGCATCAGGACCCTGTCAATAGTGGAGATTATTCTGACGTATACCATTTTCACATTGAATTTTTTCCTCCTATGCGTTCAGATGTAAAACAAAAGTTCAACGCATCAAGTGAGACCGGAGCATGGGCACATTGTAATCCTACGGCACCTGAGGAAAAGGCCGAGGAGTTAAGGGCGGCATACCGGAAGTTTATTAGTAAGGAATAACCAACCGCTTTAAGGTTGGAAGATCAGGAGAGCCAACTTGTAAATCGCAAAGTGGCTAGAGGGAGGTTAAAAATGGACCAAAAATTCCTTTTCCAAAGTTTTATCGGTTATTTTGGCGGAGATGTTGAAGGAATACGCATATTCACATCACCGGGACGTGTGAATCTTATAGGAGAACATACCGATTACAATGGCGGGTTTGTGTTCCCTGCTGCTCTCACACTGGCAACAACTGTTTTAGCAAGACCAAGAGAGGACGGGAAAATAAGACTTCTTGCCACTGACCTAAAAAAGATGGTAGAGGCAGATTTGGACAATCTTTCGGCATACAAAGACCTTGACTGGGGCGCTTACCAATTGGGGGTTGCAGATGAACTAATAAAGGCCGGTTATAAGGTTATAGGCTGTGATTTAATGTTTGAGGACAAGGTTCCATTAGGAAGCGGTCTATCCTCATCTGCGGCAATTGAAGTAGCTACCGCTATAGCCTTAGTCAGCCTTGGTGATGAAGCCTATGGCAGGACAAAAACGATAGACATGACCGAGATGGCATTGATTTCTCAGAGAGCCGAGCACAATTATATAGGTGTTAAATGCGGTATTATGGATCAGTTTGCATCTGCTATGGGGAAAAAGGACTATGCTATTTTTCTTGATTGCAGGGACTTAAGCTATGAGTTGGTTCCAATAAAGCTTGATGGTTACTCTTTAATCCTTGCAAATACGAACAAGAAACGAAGCCTTGGAGAAGGTAAATACAATGAACGAAGAGCCCAGTGTGAGGAAGGTCTTGGTATCCTTAAAAAGGTCCTTCCGGATGCTACATTTTTGAGAGATGTCTCCGGTACTGATTTTGAAAAGTACAAATACCTATTGACCGATGATGTGATAAGAAAGCGTGTGGAGCATGTGGTATACGAAAATCAAAGAGTTATTGATTCGGTTCAGGCATTGAAAGAATCGAATCTGGAACTGTTCGGAGAGCTTATGAATCAATCTCATGATTCTCTCAGAGATCTGTATGAAGTCACGGGATTGGAACTGGACACTCTTGTGGAAGAAGCAAGAAAGCAAGATGGTGTTTTGGGCTCACGTATGACCGGCGCAGGTTTCGGTGGCTGCACAGTCAGCCTTGTTAAGAATGAAAAGATAGATTCATTTATCAGTAAGGTAGGAGAAGCCTATAAAAATAAAATCGGGCATGCAGCCAGCTTCTATATATCTGAAATAGGCGATGGCGGAAGAGAATTGGAGGTAGCGCAATGAGTATATTGGTAACAGGTGGAGCAGGTTATATAGGTAGCCATGTGGTTTGCGAATTACTTTCGAAAAATGAAGATGTAGTTGTAGTGGATAACCTTCAAAAAGGGCATAAATCAGCAGTATTAGGTGGAAATTTCTATCAGGGTGATATCAGAGACAATGAGTTTATGGATAAGGTTTTTACTCAGAACAACATTGATTCGGTGATTCATTTTGCCGCAGAGTCTCTGGTAGGAGAAAGCGTCATAATGCCGCTAAAATATTATAACAACAATGTTTTCGGAACTCAGTGCCTATTGGAGAAAATGAAGGAATATGATGTAAAAAACATAGTTTTTTCATCAACTGCAGCAACCTATGGAGAACCTGAAAAAATACCCATTCTGGAAGGCGACAGAACCTTACCAACCAACCCATATGGAGAAACTAAGCTTGCCATCGAAAAAATGATGAGATGGTGTGATGGAGCCTATGGAATAAAATCAATCGCCCTCAGGTATTTTAATGCAGCAGGTGCTCATAAGAGCGGAAAAATAGGCGAGGATCACAGACCTGAAACCCATCTAATACCGATTATTATGGAAGTGGCCTTAGGCAAGAGAGACTCAATTAACGTATTTGGTGATGACTACGCTACACCCGACGGGACTTGTATAAGGGACTATGTTCATGTGACGGACTTAGCCAATGCTCATATATTAGCGCTTGAGAGCTTGAGAGCCGGGAATAAAAGCACTGTATATAATTTGGGCAATGGCATAGGATTCTCGGTGAATGAAGTTATTGAATGCGCCCGGAGGGTAACTGGGCAAAAAATACCCAGTACTATTTCACCCAGACGTGCCGGAGATCCTGCAGTGTTGGTGGCTTCATCCCAAAGGATTAAGGATGAATTGAAGTGGAAACCCGAAGAAAATGATTTGGAGGTTATTATATCCTCTGCCTGGGAATGGCATAAGAGTCATCCAAATGGATATTCCGATTAGGTTAATTGTGATGATCTAAATTAATATAAAGCTCTTGCAGGATAGTAATTTTGCAGGAGCTTTAATTTATTGCAGATTATGAAACCATTATATAGTCGTTTAACTTTTTGTAATTTTTCAGGTATAATAGGTTAATTAATAGATTTTTATGGAGGTGTCCTGACAATGGACAGAAGTAACAGACCTACAGGGAGGCAGAAACGCGTAGGATCCGGTACCGGTAGTGTGTACAAACGAGGTAGTGGCTTAAGCGGAAGAACAGGTGGACCTGTTGGGGGTGGCTATTCAGGCCGGACAGGAAGTTCCTTCCCGAGTGGTTCAGGCTTCTCTGGCGGCTCCGGTAGGCCAAATAGGTTAGGCGGTTCCAACAGAGGATCAGGAGGGTTATTATCTCTTATTTTTAGTCTTCTTTTTTCAGGACGTAAATCATCAAAATTAATTACTCTGATAATAGTAGGCCTCGGCATTTTTCTATGGTTTAAGTCCGGAGATGGAAGTCTTCTCGGTAATTTAGTCGAGGGGGAGTCGTATTCTCCCGGCTATCAGAGTTCATCATATAGTGGTGTAGAGACTTATGTGGACGAAGGTCCGTATAATGTTGACAAAACAGTTTCCGAACTTGCTAGAGACAAGTATACCATGCTCAAAGGCGATGGGAATGACGTCGCCACAATAATGATTTATTTGTGCGGCACAGATCTGGAGACTAAGAATGGAATGGCCACATCTGACTTACAGGAAATTCTGGAAGCTAAAATTTCAGACAATGTCAATATCATCGTAGAGACAGGTGGAACTTCTAAATGGCAGAATAATGCTATTAGCAGTAAAACAAATCAACGTTTCAAGATAACCGGTGATGGTCTTAAACTGCTACAAGAAGATTTGGGTAAGAAATCAATGGTCGATGCAAATACTCTTACCGATTTCATTAAATATTGTAAGAATAACTTTCCGGCAGACCGCTATTCACTTATTATGTGGGATCACGGCGGGGGATCCCTTAACGGCTTCGGCTATGACCAGAATTTCCCCGGCGATGCCATGACACTTGATGAAATAGCAATGGCACTTAGGAACAGTGATTGTACTTTTGATTGGGTTGGATTTGACGCATGTTTGATGGCTACCCTTGAAACCGCTATTGTATTAGAGCCTTATGCAGATTACATGATAGCTTCCGAAGAAGTAGAGCCGGGTATAGGATGGTATTATACCGGTTGGGTTACAGCTCTTTCGCAAAACTCCTCGATTCCGACAACTGAGCTGGGCAAAAAAATAATTGATGACTATGTAAAGGAAGTTAAATCAAGAACCCCTCAAAGTCAGGCAACACTTTCACTAGTCGATCTTGCTGAGCTAAAGGGGACTGTTCCGACTGCCCTGGTTGAATTCTCAAAGACAACCAATGAACTGATAGAAAATGACCAATATAAGGTTGTTTCTGATGCTCGCGCAGGAACAAAAGAGTTTGCGGCATCATCTAATATTAACCAGATAGACCTTATCCACTTTGCTGAAAATATGGGAACAAAAGAAGCTAAAAGCTTATCAACCGCACTTAAAAATTGTATAAAGTACAACCGTACATCAACAAACATAAGTAATTCCAATGGATTGTCAATCTATTTCCCCTATGGCAATACTAAGCAGTTAAACGCAATGCTTAATACTTATGACAAAATCGGTATAGAGGAAGAATACAGTGATTGTATAAAAAGCTTTGCCAACGTGATTGCAGGCGGACAGATTACTTCACAGGGTAGCGGAAATATTCTGGACTTATTACTTAATGGAGGAACATCAATTCCCGTGCCTTCCACATCCTCAGTCTCTGATACTGTCGGGAATCTGCTTAACTCATTTTTATCAGGGGGGGATTACAGTAGTTTAACAGGTTTGGCGGGCGATGCGTTGGGCAATTGGTTAGACCCGAACAGAGTTAAGGCATCAGCAGATTATTATGCGGAGAACAGGCTTGATGTTTCCAAACTGATTATTACCAAAAAAGGCGGGCAGCGGGTTTTAGCCCTTCCCGAAGATCAATGGGATTTGATTCAGTTCATGGAGATGAACGTTTTCATAGATGATGGGGAAGGCTTTATTGACCTTGGTCTTGATAATATATACGAATATAATGATGACGGTGATTTGGTTATGGAGTACGACGGTACCTGGCTTGCCCTCAATGGACATATCGTGGCATACTATATGGTTTCCGATGACCATAACGGGGATGAATACACTATAAAAGGCCGCGTTCCGGCACTATTGAATGACCAGCTTGTAGATATAATAATTGTTTTTGATAACGAAAATCCCTATGGAAATGTTATTGGTGCCCAAATAAAATATGATCTCGAAAACCAGACCGGTACAGTGGCTAAAGGTCTTATTGATATAGTTGCCGGCGATAAGATAGACTTCTTATGTGATTATTATACCTATGACGGCGAATATACCGATACCTATTTCCTGGGCGATCAATACATTGCTACAGACAAATGGGAAATAGAAAACATTAGCGTCGGGGATAATGATTATCAGATGACTTACCGCTTGACTGATATCTATGGTAACAGATATTGGACACCAACAGTGTCAAATTGACATTAATAATCTTACAACAAACAAGGGTTTGTCTATTTCAGACAGACCTTTTTTTTACACAATTTTATAGATATAGTTGAAACTACGTATGTATTATTTGCATAACGGCTGTAAACCTTATATAATATATGTGTTTACAAAAAATGTTATATGCTTATTGGAGGAGTGTTAAATGGCAGCTCTAGTCGTGATTGGAACTCAATGGGGAGATGAAGGGAAAGGCAAATATATAGATATTCTATCATCCGATACTGATTATGTCGTACGTTTTTCAGGCGGAAACAACGCCGGGCACACCATTGTTTATGATGGTGTGAAATATGCGCTACACTTGGTACCTTCAGGAATATTAAGAAAAGATAAAACATGCATTATAGCAAACGGTGTAGTTATAGATCCGGCGGTTCTTCTTGATGAAATTTGTAATTTAAAAAAGGGTACCGATGAATTAGCAGAACTTCTTATCAGTGATAGGGCTCATGTCATCATGCCTTGGCACATAGAAATAGATTCACTCCAGGAGATATTAAGGGGCAAGGATGGCCTTGGAACTACAAAAAGAGGAATCGGTCCTGCATATGCCGATAAGGCTGAGCGGAGCGGAATACGTATGGGAGATTTACTTGATCCTGATATCTTCAAAGAAAAGGTGTATACAAATATAAAAATCAAGAACGCCATTATTGAGAAGGTATATGGTGGAAAACCACTGGACGCAGAAAAGATAATAGAAGATTATCTTGGTTATGCTCAGAAGCTGAAACCATTTATCAGGGATGTTAATGCTATAATTCACAAAGCGCTGGAAGAAGGAAAGAGTGTCTTGTTTGAAGGTGCTCAGGCTACATTTCTGGATCTTGATTTCGGGACCTATCCTTATGTAACCTCATCTAACCCGATTGCAGGTGGGGTATGTACAGGAGCGGGAGTTGGCCCCAAAATGATTACCGATGTCCTGGGGGTATTTAAAGCATATACCTCGAGAGTTGGTGCCGGACCTTTTGTTACAGAACAAATAAATGAAATTGGTGATACAATCCGTGAACTAGGCCATGAATATGGAACAACTACAGGACGTCCCCGTCGTTGCGGATGGTTGGATGCGGTTATGCTTAAATATGCTGCAAGATTAAACGGGTTGACAGGTTTATGCCTGAACCATCTGGATACCATAGGAAAGCTCGATACAATTAAAATGTGTGTGTCATATAAACTTGACGGGGAAATCATTGACTACTATCCGTCAAATCTCAAGGAACTTGAACGATGTGAGCCGGTATACGAGGAATTTCAAAGCTGGAAGGATGTAGACATATCTAAGTTTAAACGATATGAAATGTTGCCAGAAGCAGCCAAGAAATATCTCAAGAGGATAGAAGAGGTTATCGGTGTACCTATTAAATATGTCGGTGTAGGTCCCGAAAGAGAACAAACAATAACACTATAAAGAACAAGGTTGGCTAACGCCAACCTTGTTCTCTGTGAGAAAATTCCTTCCGTTGCATAATCGGGCAACGGCTGTTGCTTCGCAACAACGGAATTTTCCGTACAAATCATAGAATAGTTGGCTAACGCCAACCTTGTTCTTTATCTACCATTGCATAATCGGGCAATGGCTGTTGCTTCGCAACAACGGAATTTTCCGTATTATTATTTCTACATATCAATAATTTCCTTAGGATTTACTTCGTATAGTCCTTTAAATATTTTGTCGTATCCGGTCAAATCCTCAGGCTTACCGATGGCGATTGCCTTCATTCCCGCGTTTCTGGCAGCTTCAAGACCTGCCTGAGCATCTTCAAACACCACACAATCTTTCGGATCAACAAACACTTCCTTTGCTCCTAACAGGAATACCTCCGGGTCAGGCTTTGCCTTAGAAACTCTTGTACCGTCGATAATTGCGTCAAATAAAGGAGTGAGCTTAAGATTATTAAGAATAAGCATTGCGTTTTTACTTGCCGAACCCAGTGCAGTTTTAATACCCAGAGCTCTGAAACCCTTTAGGCATTCAACTGTGCCCTCAAGAATTTCACTTTCATCCATTTTGGATATATATGAAACATACCACTCGTTTTTTCTGGTAGCCATTTGAACCATTTCTTCCTCAGAAAATCTCCCTAAAAGGCCTCCGACCTCCAGAAGGATTTCGAGTGAGCGCATGCGAGATACCCCCTTTAGTCTTTCGTTGTCTTTAGTAGTAAAAACAAAGCCTAACTCACTGGCTAATCTCTTCCAAGCTAAATAATGGTATTTTGCCGTATCAACAATAACACCATCAAGATCAAATAGCGCAGCTTTTATACTCATAAAAAATCGCCCTCCAAAAAGACTTATTAATATCTAATTATAGTTAACAATAAAACGAATTATATGAGAATTAGCAGATAAAGTCAAATCATTTTCAAAATCTAACAATATGTAATAAAAATCACTACAAAAATTTAATAAATTTGCACAAAAGGTTGTCATTTTCAGGAGGATTATGTATAATGAAAGAGTCTGATGCAAGCGCTTGCCTTATTGTATTTAGGAGGAATTGGGATGAAAAAATCAAAAGTCGATCTTTTCAAAGGAAACCTCAAAAAAAATACTCAAGAGAAAAAAAATCCAAAGACAAAAAATATATTTAATACAATAATTAATTTTTTTAATGAACGACTAGTGGTTAAATTAATTACCATGATTGTATCCGTCATTCTTATAGGAAACATTATTTTGCTTGGATACGTTATCAGCAACGTAAGAAGCAGTAAAGTTGATGAAGGTATTCGTATGAATGAAAGTCTTGCTAGTGAAAAAGCAAGAAGTATTGAAGTTTTTATAGAAAATATTAATGGCTATTCAAAGTATTTCCAAGAAATGATGATAGTTCAGAGATTCAATAGAATTCTTACAAGACCAAACGTACGAACATTACTGGAAAGATATTTAAAAAATTCACCGGAGCACATTTTCGGCCTTTATATTTTGGGAGAAGCAAAGAGTATTGACGAGCTTGACGTAAGTTTTGTAAACAGTGATACCGGCGATAGTAAGGGCCGTAGCAGATTACATGTCATTAAAAATCATAACAAAATCGGAAACCTTGTTCCACTTCTTATTGATCCGGAGCATCCGTCAAATCTTGACGATACAGAGGTATACACTTACATAAAAAATACAATCAAACCTTATGTCTCTTCTCCATATGTGATTGAAGAAGGGGAAAATAAATATGAGGTTATATCTTTTAGCTTACCAATTACAACAAACGGTACTGATTTCAACGGTATTGTCGGTACAGAAATTTACGCTAATTATTTTAACAGTATGATAGAAGAGGCTTCAAAGGAAATAGGAATGAGCGGTTTAGCAATGGCTAACGGAGATATTATTTCCTTTGGAACAAATTATGTTTATGAAGGTAAGAATATTGACTCACACCTTAATGGCGATCTTTTAAAGAAGTTTAATGAAGCTAAAGATAAAGGAAAGACTGTAAGCAGCTTAAACTCTTCTGAGGGCAAATTATACTGCTTTTCTCCTGTTTTAATTCCAGGTACCGATATACATTGGGTGTTCTGGTCAGAAATACCCATTGATGGTATGATGAGCGAAGTTAACACATTTATGACGGTGATGATTATCATAAGTGTTGTAAGTATTTTAGTTGTATTATTTACAGCTTCAATACTTGTTTCGGGACAGATTAAGCCTATTAAGTTACTAACCGAGAATATTGAGAAATTTGCTAATGCAGATTTCACATCTAAATTACCCGCTAAATTGCAGAAGCGGAAGGATGAGATAGGTAAATTAGCTTACTCTACTGAAAAAATGCAGCAGTCGGTATCCGAAATAATAAGAAGTGTACGTATTCAAGCCGCTGAAGTTGCTGAGGCTGTTACAACAGTAAAAGGATATATTGGTAATCTTCATCTTAGCATTGAGACAATTTCCGCAAATACTGAACAACTGTCTGCGACGCTAACAGATACAAGTTATTCTGCCGACAATATGAATCAGGCAGTCAGCGGATTAAATCAAGCCGTGGATACTATAAGAGCTAATGCCGAAAAAGGTAATACTTCTTCGATTGAGATTAAAAATCGGGCACAGGATGTATTCGAAAAAGTAAGACTTAGCAGCAACGAAAACCAAAAAATTCAGGAAGTAACACAGAAAAGACTTGAAGAGGCTATTGCAGAATCAGATTCAATCCACAAAATCACCACTTTATTGGATAATATATTGGCAGTTGCTTCACAGACCAATCTTCTTTCACTAAATGCTGCCATAGAAGCGGCAAGGGCAGGTGAAGCCGGCGCAGGCTTCAGTGTCGTAGCTGAAGAAATACGGAAATTGGCTATTCAAGCCAAAAATAATGCTTCGCAAATTCAGGATATATCAAATCTCGTTTTATTGTCGGTTAATCATCTGTCCGATAGTGCAAGCGGTCTTTTGAATTATTTTGAAACCAATGTTAAGAACAGCTTTAAATTGCTGGACCAAACAGGGGAACAATATAGTCAAGATGCCGCTTTTTATCAGGAAATGTCACTAAAATTATCTTCAACGGCTGAGTCTCTGTCAGAAGCTATAACAGCATTGAATAATACTCTAATTAAAGTTGTCTTTGCAACAAATGACGGGGCTAGAGGTGCTTCTGTAATTGCTGAAGAAGCCTCTCGGATACTCTTAGGCTCTGAAGATGTACTGGCAAAAGCAGTATCTGCTAATGAAAGTGCCGAAAGACTTAAGAATGTAGTATCCAGTTTTATTATTACGGAATAATAAGATATTATAAACATTATATAAGGTATGATAAAAGGGCTTGAATCTACTAGATTCGAGCCCTTTATTAGTACAGAAAAACCAAAATAACAATAACCGGTGATTATTTAGTATATAATTCGCTATAGTATTCGTCGAGCATTCTCTTCATACCAAAGGGGACTTTAGTTGTATTAATTGAAGATGCCATCATATCAATCCATTTGTCTCTGTTCTGGTAATAAGTTGGAATAACTTCATTTGTAAGACAATTCTTGAGAGCCTTAAAATCATGAGCGTCACATTTTTCCTCATTTTCGAACTGTTTTCCATCACCGAATTGCCATCCATTAACACCATGCTGACAAGCCTCAGGCCACCAACCATCGAGAATAGATACATTGAGAACGCCATTCATAGCTGCCTTCATACCTGAGGTTCCTGAAGCTTCCTTCGGACGTCTGGGGTTATTAAGCCAGATATCGGCACCGCGGGTTAATGTGCGTCCTATCTCCATATCGTAGTTCTCCAGGAATACAACACTGTTTGGGTAAAGCTTTGTCATATCCAAAATATCGGATATAATCTTCTTACCACCATCATCCAGCGGATGTGCCTTACCGGAGAAGACTATCTGAAGCTTTCCAGATTTCAATAATGGCTCGATGAATTTTCTGTCTGTAAAGATAAGGTTAGATCTCTTATAACCTGCAGCACGACGGGAGAAGCCTATTAGTAATACGTCGGGATTAAGCTTAACTCCTGTTCTCTTTTCGACAAATTCAATAAGTTCGTTCTTATTTTTGAGATGTCTTTTCCACAGCTTATCCCGTGCAGCAATGCTACCATTGAAGTTTTCTGCAAGTTTTATCATTTGGCTATCTACCCATGTGGGAATATGGATTGCATTGGTTATACCGATAATTTCACTTCTATCCTTGATTTTCTTCCACATCTTGTTTGAGGTATCTTTATGGAGCTCTGCGACAGCATTAGATTTACGTGATAATCTGAGAGCGCCTACAGTCATGTTAAAAGGAGAGCCGCCGATAGTCTTTAACTGTTTCTTATTCATTCCAAGGTTTGCACCCATATACATTAAGCGTTCAATAGGATGGGATTCATTACCCTGAATAATAGGTGTGTGAGTGGTGAATACCACTTCTTCGCGGGTATTCGCCATTGCTTTTTCAAAGCTCTGTCCGTTTTCTATCTTTTCACGCATAAGCTCAAACCCTGCAAAAAGAGCATGGCCTTCGTTAAAATGGTAAACATCTGGATCAAAGCCGAGAGCTCTTATAGCTCTTACGCCGCCTATTCCTAAAACCATTTCCTGAGCAACTCTTTCTTCACCAAACCAACCATACAGCTGGCCGGTTATCCATCTTGCTTCACCGTCATTTCCGTCAATATCTGTATCTAAAAGATATAAATTATTAACTCCGTGAGCATCGTACTTCCATACTTTAATTTTTACATCTCTTGAGTTTATCTTAACGGTGACTATGATTCCGGTATCTTTCAGGAAATCATAGTTTCTGATCTGGTAGGCATCGTAAGGAAAATTAGTATCACGATTAATGACCTGTTCGCCATAGCCCTGTTTCCATTTGATTCCTATACCAATTAATGGGTATTTGTTATCACAGGCCTCTTTCATGTAGTCACCGGCAAGTATTCCCAAGCCACCGGCATATAATTTTACATCGCTCTCAATTGCGTATTCCATACAAAAGTAAGCTGCTTTTGGTAGATTATTCATATTATTTTCCCTCCAGTAAAATAAATAAGTAGTATTAGCGTAAAAATTATTTTAAGTTCTTAATATAAATCACAGTACTTTGTGGTGGGATGACTACCTCATTATCTTTTTGAGCAAACCCATCCTTCTTTTGACTAAATTCAAGTGTGTATCCGGTTAAGTCCACTGATATGGATTCTTCTGACTGGGCTAAATTATGGAGTACTATTGCAGATTGGTTTTCTGAAGTCATATTATATGCCACGATAGAAGAATTATTTGATTCCAAGGGACTAAACTTACCGGCGTATAAAGCTTGATTTTTATTTCTGACCCTTATAATTCTCTTATAATGCGTAAGAAGTGAAGCAGAATCCTTTTCTTGCTCTGAAACCGGGGTTACAACGGTATTGTATTTTGATTCTCTCCACTTGGTCTGGAATGGATCGTCAACTCCCCAGATATATGGAAGCCTGATATCTTCATCCGGTTTTCCGCCTAGCATGCCTATTTCTTCACCGTAATAGATGAAAGGTATCCCTTCAATTGTGAGATATATACTAGCGGCCATTTTCATTTTCGTATGATCCCCGCCGACAGAAGCTATTATTCTGTTCTGGTCATGATTAGACAACATCGGTGCATCAATGTAATCAGGGTTTGCTTTTGCATACTGAGTATAGTTGTTAGCAATAAATGTGCTTAAGTAATTGTTTTTACTGCTTCCCGCTTTAATGGCATTTGAAATTTGAGCTCCAAGACCTATGTGAAAAGTAGAGTCCAGTGCCGGCAAATAAGAAGCCCTTACTGCAGTATTGTCATTAAGCACTTCGCCAACAATCAGACTGCCCGGTTTTTTCTCGTGGCAGTATGTCTTAAATTCATTCCACCAATCTAAAGATTTTTCTATTCCGCTTTCACCGGGAAGGACTTCAAGTGTATCATATAGATGGGGAACTGCGTCAAGCCTGAATCCATCAACACCTTTATCCAACCAGAAGCCTGCAATGTTCTTTGCTTCTTGCCGTACATCCGGATTATTGTAATTTAAATCCGGCATACCACTCCAAAACAGACCAAAATAATAGGAATCATTTACTTTATTCCATGCAGGATGTCCCCAAATACTTGCATTCAGATTATATTTTGTAGAACCTTCCTCTTCCCACAGGTACCAGTCTCTATAGGGGCTTTCTGGATCTCTGGAGCTTATAAACCATTCATGGCTATTGCTGGTATGGTTCAGAACAAGATCCATTATTATTGAGATACCTCTTTTATGAGCTTCATCTATAAGCTTTTGAAAGTCACTTAAAGTCCCATATTCTGGGTTGATATCATAGTAATCAGTAACGTCGTAACCATGGTAAGAAACGGTTTTATTAATCGGCATCAGCCATATTCCTGTAATTCCGAGATCCGATGTTGTTTCGGGGTTTCCATCATTTAAATAATCTAATTTTTCTATAAGCCCATTGATATCACCAATTCCATCTCCATCAGAATCGGCAAAGGCCCTTACAAATATCTCATAATAGACGCCTTGCTTATTACCCGATGCGTTTTGCTCTGATGTGCCAAGCTCGTATACAGGGTCAACCGAAGATATGGGAGAAGTCTCAGGAGTCGATGTAGTCGCATGTGAAGGTGTGGGCGTAGGTGTGTTATTGTTAGGACTGGTGCTGCAGGCAACGAGAATAAACACTAAAACTACTGACATGAGTTTTAGAAGTAGTCTTCGCATACTTGCTTTTCCTCCTTTTAATATAAGTAAATCTTTTTACTCTTTAACTGCACCCGAAGACATTATTTTAACCAAATACTTTTGATTAATAGCGAAGATAATAACAAACGGGACAGATATCAGCAAAGCTCCTGCAGCAAATTGAGTAAAATTATCATTGGATCGCCCATTAATCATTTCAAATAGGCCAACTGCCAATGTTTTATTTTTATCGCTTCTCAATACAAATCTTGGAAGGATAAAATCCATCCATGGTTGTGTAAAGCTGGTTACCCCAAGAAAGGCTACCATTGGTAGTGTGTTAGGTAATATAATTCTAAAAAATGTAGTAAAATTACCGGCTCCATCAACTTTTGCGGCCTCGTCTATACTTTTGGGTATGGTATCAAAATAACCCTTTAGGAGCCAGGTATTGTAGGGAATATTGCCTGCAGTATAAACCAGAATTAATCCCAAAAAATTATCTGATAGACCAATACGATTTAGAATAACATAAATAGCTATCATACCGATTGTACTGGGAAACATCTGAAGAATTAAAAAGCTCATCAATGCAGGCTTTTTCAGACGGAATCTGAATCTTGAAAATACATAAGCAGTCACCAGAACAATTACTGTAGTAAAAATTGTGTTGAAAAAAGCTATAATAAATGAATTCTTATACCAGCTTAAATAATTTGTTTTAGTAAACAGTCGTGTAAAATTCTCTGTGGTCGGATTATTAGGAATGGGAAGTATATTCATGGAAGCCAATGATTTTCCCTGATTAAAAGCACCGCTGATTGCGAAAGCTATAGGATAGAGAATTATAAGGGATAGGATAATAAGCAATAAATATATGAAAGTATACCGTATAATCGTCATTACTTTTTTCATTATAACTCACCATCCTTAAACGATTTTGTTTGTGCAAAATTATATAAAGCGAAAGGAGCCACAACAAGAAACATAATTATTGCTACTACTGAAGCTTTATTATAAAGCCTTTGTTCCAATGTCAGCTTATACATCCAGGTAATAAGAGTATCGGTTGTACCGGCGAAGGATTGGGTAGTAATAGTATCGGGTGGGTTACCATTAGTAAGGAAGTATACCCCACCAAAATTATTCATATTATACGAAAAACTCATTATGAATAATGGTATTGTCTGATACATTAGAAGCGGGAAGGTAATATATCTGAATTGCTGAGATTTATTGGCCCCATCTATTCTGGCTGCTTCAAAAACGTCCTGCCGCATGGATGTCATAATTCCTGTTATCATAAGCATAAAATAGGGAAATCCCAGCCAAAGATTAACGATTATTAACATTACTCGAGCAAGAGTTGGGTCAGAAAGCCAGGGAATAATATCTTTCTGAAGTATGCCTATACTTTGCAGCCACTGTATCACGCCTAATTCTCTCAGTCCTCTTGTAATAGGACCAAACTGTCCATTTAGCAATATAGCCCAGATAAAAAGGCTTATCATACCCGGAACTGCATAGGGAAGTATAAAAACAGTTCTGAAAAAGCCCGCAAGTTTTATTTTTTTATCCAAAAGAGCCAGGGCAAGGAACATTCCGCCGAAATAACAAGTGAGTGTTCCAAAAAAAGCCCAGATCAATGTCCAAACAGCAGTACGTCCAAAACCCTGTGAATACTGCTTAAGGTTCAACATTTCTTTAAAAGTCTGCAAACCGACCCAATCTACGGTGTTGTTCTGGGGTATGTGTGAGGGTGCTGAATAGTTAGTAAAAGCGATTAGGATTGCAAATACCAATGGAATGAGTACAAAAAATGCCAGCATTACAAAGGCAGGTGACAGAGCGAAATATGCAAAGGCTTTTTCACCCATATCACTTATATATGATCGTTCACTTGGCATGATACCTGTTTTAATATAGCTTTTACCGGTTTTTCTGGCGTCAACAATGTTGTAGATATAAATTATGGCGATAATTATAATCACCACTGCGGCTATTAAGCCATCAAGCATCATAAAAGTTGAATTATCCCTCTCTATAACCGGTAGATTGGGTTTTGGATCTCCAAGGGTGATAAGCCCTTTGATTGCTTTGATAATTGTATTGGAATTAAACAATACAATTAATTCAAAAATTGAGAATATAATGCCTTTTATGTACTGTTTTAGAACAAAAATTTGACCAAAACCCATGAAAATAGAAGACAGAATAGGTGCAGTCAAATCGGCTTTTTTTCTCATTCTGAATACTCCCCCTTTCCGTGATTACTACTATTAATATTATGGATACTATAAGATTAACATATTTTGTAGTAAAGTTTAAGTTTGAATATTTTTTACTATAAAAAGGCGATTCCGGTTTCGGAACCGCCTTTTCTGCCTAATTAATGTTAATTAGAAGCTTCGATAGCTGCTGCAGCAAGATCAAGCTCTGTCTTAATGTCATTTCCGTTCCAGATGTTAGCGTAAGCGGAAGCAACTGAAGGCCAATATGTATTCATAGCAGGAATACTCGGCATTGGCTTGGAGAATGCGAACTGAGCCAGAATACCTTCATGTGCGGCATCAGAAATTTGTATGTCTGTACGTGGGGGTATTTGGTTTGTAATCTCATAACGTTTTAAAAGAGCATCCTTTGATACGAGGTAATTTGCAAACTTCTGAGCTTCTTCAGGATTCTTGGAAAACGCAGATACATACATTGCGCGGATACCTGAGAAAGATTTTGGAGGAGTATCATTTCCAGGGAGCTTAGGCAGAGTTGTTACACCAAAATCAACTCCTGCTTCTCTATAACCGTTAATTGCCCAAGGTCCTGTAACTGCCATTGCTATTGTACCGTTTTGGAAGCCAGCGCTCATAAAGTCACCGGTTAAGTCTGCTGCATCTACATCAAGATTATCTTTTCTGAAGCTCTGGAAGTATTGCATAGACTTAATTGCTTGGTCGCTATTAACCATGTGGTTGTTTTTATCTGTTCCTTCAGGACCAAAAAGGTCTGCTCCATAACCGGAAAGGAACATATAGTTAAAGTAACCGTCATCAACGTCCCAAACTATACCATACTTACCTTCAGCGGGCTTGTTGAAGGTCTTATTGAATTCTACAACCTCTTCCCATGTCTCGGGAGGATTTGAAACAAGAGCTTTATTATAGAAAAGTGCATAGGTTTCAACGCCGGTAGGATAACCATAAAGCTTACCTTCGGAAGAAGTAGCGCTTATTGCTGCTTCTATCATTGAGCCTTTTACTGATTCGGCATTTGAATTTTCGAGAATGATACCACTAACCAGCATTTCACCAAGCTTATCGTGAGGTGCAGCAAAAACGTCTGCGCCCACTCCTGCAGGTCCATCTAGTTGGAGTCTCTGAGCAGCATCGGTATGAGCAACAGGCTCAACAACGATTGTCACATGCTTATTCTCAGCCATGTAAGCAGCTGCCATTTCTTCTACAAATGTTTTTTCAGGGCCGTCAGATTCCCAAACTGTCAGTGTAACAGGTTCTTTGGGTGTATCAGGTGAGGGTTCAGTTGATGTGGTTTGTGAAGGTGTCGGATCACTTGATGGTGTGTTTTCTACCGGCTGTGTACCACAACCTGCAAACAGAGATACCATCATAATTACAGCGAGAATCAAAGAAAGAATGCTACGCTTTTTCATTATAAATTTCCTCCTCAAATATTTTCATTTTGTGTTTTGTCTAGTTGACAAAGCAAGCGTTTGCACATATTATATACACAGTATATTATTCCAAACAATTTTTGTCAATGCATTTTGAATAAAAACAGATAAAATTTTTTGTTGTTTTTGTTATAATTGTATAAATAGTATTAAGTAATATATTTATAATATCAAGTTATATTTCATACTTACAGAGTACAATCAGTATAATAAATGCAAACGATTACATCATATCTAAAAAATATATTAACAGGAGGGATCGGACAATGAAAAAGTGTGCCCGGATTTTAGTTTTCCTATTGATTGCTTGTCAAATACTTCTTTCCACTTGCTTGTTAAATGTATCGTTAGCAAATGAAGCAAATACGGTGAGGGTAGTTTATTATCGATTTGATCAGGATTACGACAAATGGAATCTATGGATATGGCCAAAAGACGGAAACGGCGCTTCCTATCAGTTCACTGAAGAAACAGAACTATCCTTTGCCCCAGGGAAAAAGGTTATGGTTTCAGAAGTTGATGTATCGGGTTTTGGAACTTCTGAAGCAGGTATAATAGTGAGAAAAGGTGAGTGGGAGCAAAAGGATATAGAAAAAGACCGGTTTTTTTCACTCTTAAATGCTGATAATGATGGCGTTACAACACTATATATAATTCAGGGTGTGGAAGCTATAACTGTCACTGAAGAAGATGCAAAACCCTATTTCTCTCCTAAAATAGAATCGGCTGAGTTCATGGATTTAAATACAGTACGTGTATATCTTCAGGCTCCGGCAGCTGCTCTTGGCGATAATGAAGGATTTAAGCTGATGGAAGGCAATACAGAGGTTAAGCTAAGTAAGGTAATACGGGGTGAAGACGGACTGGGATATGTCATTAAGACCGAATCGGAAATTAACATGGCAAAGGGCTATATTTTAGCAAAAGAAGGCTTTGGACAGGAGTATATTACAATGGATAGACTATTTAATCTTGATAGTTTTAATGAAAAATTCTTTTATGATGGAAATGATTTAGGAAATACATATTCAAAAGCTGAAACAGTGTTTAAGTTATGGGCCCCAACTGCTGAGAGTGTCACTCTTAAGCTTTATGATAAGGGGCAGGGAGGTACAGAGTTACAAAGTCTTCCCATGAACAAGGTTGAGAAGGGTATATGGACGTCTACTGTAAAAGGTGATATGAAGGGTACCTATTACATTTATGAAGTTACTGTTAACGGTACTACAAATACGGCTGTTGATCCATATGCAAAGGCTGTAGGGGTAAACGGTGACAGAGCCATGGTTGTTGACCTGTCTGAAACAGATCCAACCGACTGGGATAAGGTCGATTATGTAAATTTGGAAAATCCCTCGGATGCAGTTATTTATGAGATGCATGTAAGAGATACTTCAATTGACGATTCCTCAGGAGTCCAGAACAAAGGGAAGTATATCGGTATGGCTGAAGTTGGCAGTAAATCTCCAACCAGTGGAGTATTAACAGGGCTCTCCCATGTTAAAGAGCTGGGTGCTTCACATGTTCATCTTATTCCTGTATTCGACTTCAATTCTGTTGATGAAACTAAGCTGGATACCCCGCAATTCAATTGGGGATATGACCCTAAAAATTATAATGCTCCCGAAGGCTCATATTCTACTGATCCATATAATGGAGCCCAAAGAATACTGGAATTTAAAGAGATGGTAAAGTCATTCAAAGAGCAGGGTATCGGAGTTATCATGGATGTTGTTTACAATCATACCGCTCTTTCGGCTGATTCTGATTTTAGCAAAATTGTCCCCGGCTATTATTACAGAATGACATCGGGAAATAAGTTTTCAAACGGTTCTGGATGTGGGAATGAAACGGCATCAGAGCGCATTATGGTGCGCAAGTTCATTGTTGATTCTGTTTGCTACTGGGCTAAGGAATATAAAGTTGATGGTTTCAGGTTTGACTTAATGGGTTTACATGATGTTGAAACTATGAATGAAGTAGCTGCCGCTCTTAAAGCGATAAATCCTTCAGTCCTTATTTATGGTGAAGGCTGGACTGCATCAGCCACTACTTTACCTGAGAACCAACAGGCTATTAAGGCAAATATTTCGAACGTACCGGATTTTGCAGTATTTAATGACAGTACCCGTGATGCTATCAAGGGACATGTATTTGATTCTGAAAAGCCCGGTTTTGTCAGCGGCGATTACAGCCTAAAGGAAAGTATTAAGTTTGGTATTGTGGGTGCGATAAATCACAGCGGTGTAAATTATGCGCAGGTAAATTATGATAAAGCTCCTTATGCAGCTTCTCCGACTCAATGCATTAATTATATATCAGCCCATGATAATCTTACTCTTTACGATAAATTTATTGTTTCGGCACCTGGAAGAACCGAGGAAGACTATAAAAACATGACTAAACTTGGCGGAGCAATGGTTTTGACATCTCAGGGCATTCCATTCATGCTTTCAGGTACTGATTTTATGAGATCAAAAGATGGTGATTCCAATTCATACAAATCATCCGACAGTATAAACGGTATTGACTGGGATTTGAAAAATAAAAATATTGATATATTTAAATATTATCAAGGCCTTATAAGCTTGAGAAAAGCTCACCCGGCATTTCGTATGCCAGATGCCGCGCAAGTAAATGAGAACCTGAAGTTTGTAGAGGAAACATCAGAGAATCTCATTGCGTATACCATTGATAATCATGCTAATGGAGATGCGTGGAAAACAATTTTTGTGGCATTTAATGCAGGGGATAAGGATGAGACAGTTTCCCTCCCAATAAATACTGATTGGAATATAGTAGTTAACGGTGCAAAGGCGGGAGTTGAAACTATTTCAACAGTAAGCAGCGATAAAATTATAATACCCGCGATGAGCTCAATAGTCGCATATGATGCAAAAAACGTCAAGGAGATTGTTGAAGCGCCAATTGAAACTGAGACTGATGATGCTACCAAAGAAACAAATGCTGGCAGCGACAATAAAGGATCGTCTTCCTGGCCGCTCATCGCATTGCCGGTTCTTGCAGGAGTGTCGATACTTGCAGTCGGAGGCGTGCTTTACTTCAAAAAAAGAAAGAGCACTAAAGCCTAATAATTAATAATGTTTTAGACAAATATAGTAAGGAGGCTCACACACATAATGTGAAGCCTCCTTTTAAAATACTTATTTCAAATAAAAAGAGTTTTTAATTACCGGCACTTTCATATTGCTTAAGGCCCGTATCCCATATTTTATATGCTCCGGTAAAGAATATAACAGCACAAAGCATGGTTAATACAACACCGTACAGGAAGGTGCTCTTTCCTAAGAACCAGCTTGCCGGTATAAAAGCAGTAAATGCGAAAGGAATTATGAAAGTCAGAATAACATTAATGAACTTGCCATATATACTCATAGGATATTTTGCAAAGTTCGACATCTGGTATGCAATAAAAAGTATGGCTTGACTTCTTTTAATCCAAAACGCTAATGATGCAAAAATGAGCTTAACTGAAGTATATATAATAGTGCCGCCTAAAACTGCAAGAATAAATCCCAAGATTTCAAGTATACCGATTTTTATTGTGAGGCTGGTAAGAGAATAAATTACGAGCAACATTCCTACAATTAGTTCACCAAAAGCATCGGGCTGAAAACGGTCGGCACACAAAAAGAATAGGGGATTCATAGGCCTTAAAAGATATCTGTCAAAATCACCCCGCACAATAATCCGGCCAGATAATAGCCAGAGATTGTCGGTTAATAAATGGTCTATCCCTCGAGGTAGATTAGCAAAACCATAAATGAACAGGACCTCGTTAAAGCTCCAACCATTTATGCTAGGTATATTATTAAAAACCAAATACAAAAAAGCTATGCCGAAACCCTGTATAAAAAAGAAAGCCACAAGTCCGATGAGAAAATCAGTTCTATACTCCATAAGGGTTTTCATATATTGAGAAGATAACTTAAAATAGAGCTTGATATAACGCTTCATAATCAACCTCCTGATATTGTAAGCCTTTTAACTGCAAGTTTCCAAAGTAAAGCTCCAAGGACCCCGAAAATGATTAACCAAATTAGTTGAATGAGTAATGCATTTATTAAATCTGTACCTTTATACTTTCCTAAGAATATCATAACGGGTGTATATATGAGGGAATTAAAAGGCATAAATGAAAGTATCTTTTGAGCCCAAGTCGGGAAAAAGCTTATTGGTACCAATAATCCGGAAAGAAAGTTTATTATGGCACCTTTCAGCATGTTCATACCCCACACATTCGTTACGAAGAAGGCCAATAATCCAAATATAAAATTGAAGTAAAAATACATAAAAAAACCTAAGAAACAGCTTATTAAAAACCCTGCAACACACATTATGTTAATGATAATGCCATGTGAGAAGTACATGGTTAAACTTACTACTATAAAAATTGGAACTCCTACAAATAAAATATTATAGATGACCTCGCCAAGAATCCTAAACAGTACCTCGGTTCTGTAGTTTATGGGATGAATAAGCTTCATTGCTATGGAGCCTTCTCTTACATCGTAAGAAATATCAGCAGATGCGTCGTTAAAAACAAAATTTCTGGCAACCTCGCACATAAATATATATGCAAACATGTCAGACATGGAAAACCCATTGATAATATTTGATCCTGAATTTTTATAGACTGCCATCCATAAATAATAGGTTACAAATACCGTTAAGAATTCTCCGAAGATAAACATAAAAAAATTAATTCTGTAACTGAGCAAGCTCTGAAAAGAGCCTTTGGCAAAAGGGAAATACGGTTTTAAAGATATTACCTTCAATCCCAATTCACCTCGTTTCGATATATTTTCTTAATGATATCCTCAATCTTTGTTTCAAAAATACTCATATCCATGATTTCCGTTGCTGAAAGCACATGGTTTAATATTTCCTGGACGCCGATTTTGTTACGGTTATAGTTTATGTGAAGTAAACCCTCTTTAACTTCTGATAAAAGGTCATTGGCATCCAGTTGATACTTTTCTATGATTTCAGGTCCACAGAACGCTTGGGGATTTTTAACCTTGAGCTCTAATCTTCTCATATATCCGAACCTTGATCTGATCTCATCTAAAGTTCCATCATATACCTTGACTCCGTTATCTATTATCATTACACGCTTACATAATTCTTCAATATCGCTTAAGTCGTGGGTTGTGAGGATTACTGTGGTATTGAACTGCGCATTAAGTTCTTTTATTGCTTTACGTACATTTTCCCGGACAACAACATCAAGGCCTATTGTTGGCTCATCAAGATAGAGGACTTTAGGGTTATGTATCATGGCGGCAGCTAAATCGGCTCTCATACGTTGTCCCAAAGAAAGAGATCTGACAGGAATTGTAAAGAATTCTTCAAGACCAAATACATCGACCATAAACTTCATTCGCTTCTTATAGTCTTCGTCGTTGACCTGATAAATCTCCTTAAGAATTGTGAAGGTCTCACGTACAGGAAGATCCCACCATAGCTGAGTTTTTTGACCGAAAACAACACCAATTTTCATTGCGTTTTTCTGTCTGTCCTTATAGGGTGTAATTCCGTCAACGCTGATAGTACCGGAGGAAGGGACTAAAATACCAGTCATCATTTTTATGGTAGTAGACTTCCCGGCACCATTAGGGCCGATATAACCGACGATTTCCCCTTCATTAACATTGAAGCTTATTTGGTCCACTGCCCTTTTTACTGTATAATCCCGACTAAAGAGGTTTTTAAATGATCCGATTAATCCGGGTTTGCGATTTAATGATTTAAAATCTTTGACGAGGTTCTTTACTTCTATCATATTATAGCACCCCATAAATGTAGATTTAATGACTTTATGCAATCGGTTGTCTGATTATTATAGTATAAATACAGCTCCTTTACAATGCAAGCATATAGCAATTATTAGTTTATTTATCTCATAGTATTTAATGATGAAGATTCCCTGATAATCAGAGAAGGTGATAGAAGACTAGACTGTATGGTTAAGTTTGAGTTAGAGAGCTTGTTGATTATTGCATTGGCGGATTGAACTCCAAGTTCAAAAACGTCTATATCAACCACGCTCATACTTGGTGAGGTAAATGGCGCAAAAGGATAATTATCAAAGGTAATCAGTAAAACATCACGGGGGACATTAATGTTTCTATTCTGAAGATATTTCAATGTCTCAAAAGCTATATAGTTGTCCGAACAAACCAATCCATCAGGGCGGTCATCCATATTTATGAGTTCTTCAATTATGGCAGGAAGGTTTTGGCATTTACCCATCACATCTTTGACATAAAGATTATTAGCCTCATAACCTTTTCTCTGTAACGCTTTTCGATATCCGTCAACCCTAGCTTTGCATATTGAGTGCTGGCTTTCGATACCGTTTCCGATAAAAGCTGTTTTTGTGCATCCCTGATCAATTAGATGTTCGGTAGCAATTTCTCCTGCCTTGGAATTATTGATATTCACCCAGCTTGAATTTGTTGTAAATGTCGGCTGTCCAATAAATACATAGGGAAAGCCGGCCTTGTCGAGTATTTTTGTCAGCTTTTCTTTAAACCCGCCTAAATGGATTAAAAGCCCATCAACTCTTTTTTGCACTATAAGTTTTTCCAACTCATGTGAATCGTCTGAAATAGTATTCATATTGATAATAGATAACAGATAACCGTTTTTTCTGGCGACCTCTTCAATGCCACCTAGTATCTCGTATACATAGGGGTTTAGAAAGGCCTCTTCTTTTTTCAGACTCATAATAAGCCCAATATGATAGGAGCTTTGCTGTGCAAAACTCCGTGCTATGATATTAGGATAATAGTTGAGTTCCTTCATTATTTGCAGAACTTTTTGTTTTGTCGCACCGGAAATTGTAGGTGAATCATGAATGACTTTGGATACCGTAGAAATAGATACACCGGCCTTTAATGCAACATCCTTTATTGATACAGCCATAAATTTACCTCGTGTTAAGGAAAACGTTATAGTAAATTCTAATAGTATTATCAATATTTTATCAGGTATGAGTCAATTGTGCAATGCTATGCTTAAATTTAAATATAATAACCATATCAGACGTTATCCCGGTTTTGAAAAGAAGAAATTAAATATATTTGGCGTTTTGATATTTACAAATTCTTCAATAGGATATATAATTATTTTAGGAAAACGTTTTCCTAATCTAGAGGAGGATTTATCAGATGAATAAACAAGCTGTATTTCATTTACCGGACTCGAGCTATTGCCATGCCATTTCTGAAACAAGAGTATGTATAAGGCTAAGAACAGCAAAGAGTGATATTAAGAAATGTGTACTGTTCTATGGTAATAGAGTGCATCCCGAACCCAGAATTAAGATGACTTCACTGGATATGATTCTTGTAGCCTCAGACCGCTTGTTTGATTATTATGAAGCGGATTTTCAGACCGATATTAACAGGATATGTTATTATTTCTGGCTAACTGATGGTATTGAGGATTATTACTATTACTCGGGGGTTTTCACCCACAAACCTACCCATAACAGGGTGGAATACTTTCAGTTTCCTTATGTCCATCGCGATGATATAGCCGATGTCCCTCAATGGGGTAGAAATGCTATTTTATATCAGATTTTTCCGGATAGCTTTGCTACAGAGAGAAAATATATAAGTGCTCAAGAAAGCGCAAGGATCTCTGCTACAAAAGATATGACACATTCTATGCTAGGCGGAACTATAAAAGGGATCACTGAAAACATTGATTATCTAGCGAATCTCGGTATTAACTGCATTTATCTGAATCCTATCTTTACAGCAGAATCCTATCATAAATATGATACTATTGATTATTTGTCGATAGATCCATGCTTTGGAACTATGGATGATTTTAAGAAGATGGTGGAAACCTGCCATATGAATGGTATCAGGGTCATCCTTGACGGGGTTTTCAACCATTGCGGTTGGAAGTTCTTTGCATTCAAAGATGTATGTGAAAAGGGAGAAAAATCGGAATATAAAGACTGGTTCTATCAAATAAGTTTTCCTGTTGACACTGAGAATTTGAATTATGCTGCGTTTGCTTATGTTAAGCAAATGCCAAAGCTGAATACAGGCAACCCTGATGTAATTAAATATTTTTGTGATGTAGGCCGTTACTGGATTCGGGAAGCCAATATCGACGGATGGCGGCTTGATGTGGCCAATGAAGTCAATCATGACTTTTGGAGAGCATTCAGAAAATCGGTACGGGAAGAAAAACCAGATGCATTTTTAATCGGGGAGATTTGGGAGGATGCAGAGCAATGGCTTATGGGAGATCAATTTGATTCGGCCATGAATTATAGATTTACAGATATTTGTAAGGCATTTTTTGCCGGTAATGACATGAGTGTGGATGATTTTGATAATAGCCTAGGGTACATGCTGATGCGCTATAAAAAGCAGATTACACAGGTTCAGATGAATATGTTGGATTCACACGATGTCCCGCGATTCCTCCACTTCTGCAATGAAGATATCCGTCGTCTGAAGCTTGCAGCGCTGTTCTTAATGACATATGCGGGAATACCGTCTGTTTTTGCAGGGGATGAGAAGGCAATAACAGGAGCCACAGAACCGGAATACAGGGCTCCGATGGTCTGGAAGGATAATATTGTGACTCAAGAGCTTACAGAATATTATAAAAAAATTATAGATATAAGGAAGAAGCACATAAATCTATTTACGGGTGACGTAAAAACTGTCTATAAAGATAATGGCAAAGGCATATATGCTTTCTCACGATTCAGTGCCAACGATGAAATAATAGTAGTTTTAAACAATAGTGAGATAAGCCAAAATATAAGCTTTAATATAGGAGCATCAGGTGATGAACATGTCGAATATTTTGATATTTTAACGGGAACACTTATTAAGAGTAATCTTAATGAAATGAATCTGACATTGTTACCATTAAGCGGGGCTGTAATTTATAAACATTAGAGAGAGCATAAGTGCAGGCATTAAACTGAGGAACTGAATCAATCCTAATGTAAACCATCCTTCTTAAAGGGATGAATTCATAATTATGGCAAAATTTGAATTTAGAGTAGACAGAAGTACAATGATATATTAAGATAAAAAATATGTCGTTAGTTTTTATTAAACTAACGACATATAGCATTAATGCGGTCATCTTGTTTAATATTGACAAAGTAGTAAAGCTAGAATACAATATTATTGTGCAACCGCTTTCATAATGCAAAAATTTATAATTAAGGGAATGAGCAAAATCGAATGAATGTTACAATAAATGATGTTGCAAAAGCTGCAGGAGTTTCTACATCGACAGTTTCACGTGTCATTTCTGATAGTCCGAGAATCAGTAATGAAACTAAATTGCGAGTAAAAAAAGTGATAAAAGAACTTAATTATTATCCGAACGCGATTGCCAGAAGCCTTGCAAACAAAACGTCTAAAACTATAGGTCTTATTCTTAATACTGAAGCACAGAGCTTGGTAAGGAACCCGTTCTTTATTCAGGCAATGACTGGTGTAAGTCGTTATGCACAGGAAAACAATTATAATGTTATGTTTGCCTATAACAAAAGTGAGGATGAGGATCTTAATATAGCTGTCCGCTATGTAAACAGTAGAAGTGTCGATGGTATCATCCTTTTTACTTCGAGGACAAATGATAAATGTATAGATTTTCTGACTAAGCATGAATTCCCGTTTTCTGTAATAGGTCGACCTGATCAGGTAGAGGGAGTGCTATGGGTAGACAATGATAATTTTCAAGCAACTTATCAGGTCACTAACTCTCTGATATCAAAAGGGCACAGTAAAATCGCCTTTATAGGCGGCCCCAGGGGGCATAATGTGTCAAGAGACAGGTTAGAAGGATACAGAAGGGCTATGACTGTACATGGGTATCCTATGGACAAGGACATGATGTTTCTGGATGGGAATTTTTCAGAAGAATTTGGCAGTAAGTGTATGTTAAAGATTATATCAGCTAATGAAAAAGGGAAAGCTCTCCCTACAGCTATTGTTACCAGTGATGATATGCAAGCTCTGGGAGTTTTAAATACTATGAGGAAAATGAATATAACTGACATTGCGATAACAGGCTTTAACAATACGCCTATAAGTACGTTGCAGAACGAAAACTTTACATCAGTTGATGTTAATGCGAACAAACTGGGTTTTTACGCGGCAAAAATCTTACTGGGGAAGATAGAAGGTAGGAAAAATACACCTACCCACTACATTGTTCCGACCAATCTGGTCGAGGTTAAATAGTTCTTCTGATGTGTCTTTGAAATATTATTTGTGTAATTGTGGAGGTATAGAATGAGTAAACTTATTTCAGACAATTGGAAGATAATACAGGAAGGGTTTTCTCAGGAAAAGAATAGATTATTTGAAAGTCTCATGTCTTCAGGAAATGGCCGAATGGGGTTAAGAGGTAATCATGAGGAGGATTATTCCGGTGATACTCTAAAAGGCACTTATATTGCCGGAGTGTATTATCCTGATAAGACTCGTGTCGGATGGTGGAAAAACGGGTATCCGGAATATTTTGCAAAAGTACTCAATGCCATTGATTTCATAGGAATTAAAGTTAATATTAATGGCGAGGATGTTGACTTAGCCACATGTAACTTTAAAAATTATAAACGCGAACTTGATATGAAGGAAAGCATTTTGAGAAGGAGCTTTACCTTTATAGGGAAAGATGGCTCGGAATACGAAGTTAAAACCGAAAGGTTTATTAGCTATTCAGAATACGATATAGCTGCGATAAAATACTCTGTAACCAGCATCTCAAGCGAAGCCGAAATAGTTTTAACACCTTTTCTCAATGGTGATATAAAAAATGAAGATGCAAATTATGAGGAAAAATTCTGGGAGTATGTATCCAGTGGAGCAACAGATTCCCTTTCTTTTCTGACACTAAAAACACTGAAAACTAATTTTAATGTGTCGGTGGCTTTCACATGGGAGCTTACAGGGGCCGAAGTTCTGGAAAATGCGCCGGTAAACAAAAATGGCGGCGAGTTTGTAGGGAACAGGTTAAGAACAAAAATTGGAAAGAATGCAACTGCGACACTATTAAAATATGTTTCAGTTATTAGCGACAGATATTATGATTCCGCTAAGATTGATTATATTGCTCAACAAAAGGCACTGGAAGCTAAAAAATCGGGTTATGTGAATCTTTTTGAGGCCCACAGGCTTAAATGGGATAGTATCTGGACAATGGGTGATATATCTATCGTAGGAGATGTCGCTGCACAGCAAGGTATTAGATTCAATATATATCAATTAAACTGCACCTATTCGGGTGAGGATCCCAGGCTTAATATTGGTCCGAAAGGCTTTACCGGTGAAAAATATGGTGGTAGCACATACTGGGATACCGAAGCCTATTGCCTCTATTTTTACTTAGGTACAAAGGGACCGGAAATAGCCAGAAGTTTGCTTGAGTATCGCCATAATCATCTTGAGAAAGCCAAAGAGAATTCTCAAAAGCTGGGAACCAGTGGTGCCCTATATCCTATGGTGACTATGAATGGCGAGGAATGTCATAACGAGTGGGAGATTACCTTTGAAGAGATCCATAGGAATTGTGCCATTACCAACGCCATTAAGGTATACACCGATTATACCGGAGACGTATCATATCTTTATGAAAAAGGTATCGACATTTTAGTTGAAACCTCAAGATACTGGGTCTCAAGGGCTAATTATAATCCTGATAAAAAAGTATATATGATACTTGGTGTAACCGGACCTAATGAGTATGAAAACAACGTTAATAATAATTGGTATACAAACCGCATGGTTAAATGGAGTCTTCAATATACGGTCGATACTCTTAATAATATGGAGAGAACTAATAGAGAGCAATATCAGGAAGCCGTTAGCAGGCTTAATCTAATGGGCACTGAAGTGGATAACTTTATAAATATAAGCTCAAATATGTATCTTCCCGAGGATAAGAATAAGGGAATATTCCTCCAGCAGGATGGCTATCTGGATAAGGAACAGACTCTGGTTTCTGACCTGAAGCCTTCAGATTTACCTTTGAATCAGAAGTGGTCATGGGATAAGATACTGAGATCCTGTTATATTAAACAAGCAGATGTTCTGCAGGGATTATGGTTTTTAAATGAAGATTATTCAATAGAAGAGAAAAGAAGAAATTTTGACTTTTATGAACCAAGAACCGTGCATGAATCCTCATTATCCCCTTGTATTCATTCTATTATTGCAGCAGAGATTGGGCTTCAAGAAAAGGCATATGAGTTTTATTTGAGAACCTCAAGACTGGATCTGGACAATTATAATAATGATACTGATGATGGTCTCCACATTACATCAATGGCCGGTACATGGATGAGTATAATTAACGGCTTTGGTGGTATGAGAATTAAAAATGGAGAGTTATATCTGGCACCGTTTATTCCGGGAACCTGGAAAGAGTATTCATTTAATTTAGTATTTAGAGGACGGATAATAAAAATAACTGTGAATAAGAATGAAACAGTAATACTTCTTGAAAAAGGTGATCCTCTGGAAATACTTCTATTTTCTGAGAGAGCGCGGCTTACCCCCGGAGCTGACTATCACCATTCTAACAAATGAGTTTAAAAAGTTTTAATGTTTATGGCGGCATCATCGATGCCGCTATTTTCTATATTTGTCTTATTTATTCTAAACAAAAAAATCATTCAAGGCATTATAAAAATAGTTAATATGCTTAATAAATACTAAAATTGTTCTTGACCAAAATTGGAAAACGTGCTAATATTGTTATGCAAGCGTTTGCATTCCTTCTTAGTTCTGACCGGAATCTTTGGAAACTTATCCAGCAAAAACCGACATCAGGTATGTTTAAAGCAAACTATATCAAATATAGTCTGTTTTATATAAAATGGTAGGAGGATGAAAATGAAAAAGTTTTTAGCTCTAGTTCTAATCGTTGTTCTGGCATTTTCTATGGTTGCTTGTGGAAAACCATCCGGAGCAAAAGAAATCTACTTCTTAAACTTCAAACCGGAAATTGCAGAAGTCTATACCAAAATTGCTGCTGACTATGAAGCAGAAACCGGCGTTAAAGTTAATGTAGTAACAGCTGCTGCAGGTACTTACGAAACTACATTAACATCAGAAATTGCAAAAGATGAGGCGCCGACCATATTCCAAATCAACGGACCTGTTGGTTTTCAGGAATGGAAAAAATATTGCGCAGATCTTTCAAAAACAAAGCTATACAGCTATCTTTCAGACAAGAGCCTAGCTGTAAGCGAAGGTGATGGCGTATATGGTATTCCTTACGTTGTTGAAGGTTATGGTATTATCTATAACAATGCTATTATGAACAAGTATTTTGCTTTAAGTGACAAGGCAGTTTCTATTTCTTCTGCTGCTGAAATCAATAATTTCGCTACACTGAAAGCAGTTGTGGAAGATATGACTGCAAAGAAAGATGCACTTGGTATTGAGGGCGTATTTGCTTCAACATCTCTTAATCAGGGTGAGCAATGGAGATGGCAGACTCACCTTGCAAACCTTCCTTTATACTATGAATTCAAAGATAACAAAGATTATGGCAACACAGTTCTAGCAGGATTGGCATCCAATGAGATTGATTTTAAATACGGGAACAATTTCCGTAATATTTTCGACTTGTACATAGAGAATTCCTGCACTGCTAAAAGCTTATTAGGCAGTAAATCAGTAAATGACTCCATGGCTGAATTCGCATTGGGTAAGGTAGCTATGGTTCAAAACGGAAATTGGGCATGGAACCAGATTTCTAGTGTTGAAGGAAACACAGTTAAGTCCGAAGACATTAAGTTTATGCCTATATACACCGGAGTAGCAGGCGAAGAGAAACAAGGCCTCTGCATAGGTACAGAGAACTACTTAGCAATTAACAGCAATGTTACGAAAGAAAAGCAGGAAGCATCTATTGCTTTCATTGAATGGCTATTCTCAAGTGAAAAAGGTAAGGCCTATGTAAAGAATGATCTTGGATTTATTGCTCCTTTCACAACCTTTGAAGACGATGAGAAGCCGACCGATCCTCTTGCTAAAGAAGTTTTGGCATGGATGGAGAAGGATGGTGTTACATCTGTTGCTTGGACATTCGCAGCATTCCCTAGTGAAGAGTTCAAAAACTATTTTGGTGACGCACTGCTTGAATATGCTCAAGGCGGAGCTTCATGGGATGACGTAGTGAAAGTGGTAAAGGATTCGTGGAAGTCCGAGAAGGTAAAATAACATTATAATTTTAGATAAATAGTACACTACTCCGGGCTTTTGAGTTCGGAGTAGTGTACTATTACTAATACTTAACACAGTTTAAGTTGGACAAATTTTCCTATTAAGGAGAGATTTTATGCAAAAGTCGCTCAAGAACTATTTCCCCATTTTTGTTGGACCAACCCTAATTGCTTTTCTAATATCTTTTTTGATTCCATTTATAATGGGTATATATTTGTCTTTTACAGAATTTAAAACTGTAGTTGACGCTAAATGGGTGGGTTTTGACAACTACATTAAAGCCTTTACGGCAAATACAGAGTTTGTAAATGCCCTATGGTTTACTGTAAAATTTACAGTAGTATCTGTTATAACAATAAATGTTTTTGCTTTTATTATAGCAGTTATTCTGACGCGCGGAGAAAAAGGAACCAACTTCTTTCGCACAGTGTTTTTTATGCCTAATTTAATTGGTGGTATCGTTTTAGGTTATATTTGGCAATTAATCATTAATGGTTTTCTATATAAGATGCAAATTACTTTAACTTATGATGCAAAATACGGGTTTTGGGGTCTGGTTATTCTGATGAACTGGCAGCTCATCGGGTATATGATGATTATTTATATAGCAGGTATTCAGAGTATCCCCAAGGATTTAATAGACGCCGGTAAGGTAGATGGAGCAGGACCGCTAAAAATACTCAGACATATTACAATTCCGTCAGTAATGCCTTCAATAACAATCTGCTTATTCTTAACACTGACAAATTCATTCAGGCTTTTTGACCAGAACCTGGCCTTAACAAACGGAGCTCCGTCAAAAAAGACTACTATGCTAGCTTTGGATATATATAATACTTTTTATGGGCGTAACAACTGGCAAGGCGTTGGTCAAGCTAAAGCTGTCATATTCTTTATATTGGTAGCCGTTATTGCATTTTTGCAACTTAGTTTGACTAGGAGCAGGGAGGTTGAAAGATGACTCACAGTAAGCAAAAATTGATTAACTATATAATTCTGGTTGTAATGTCTTTAATGTCTGTGGCTTTTTTGGCTCCTTTGTTTATAGTTTTAATGAATTCATTCAAGGGAAAGCTGTATATTGCCGATGCTCCTTTTGTTTTCCCTACAAAAGAAACCTTTGCCAAATTAACTAACTATACTGATGGAATTATGAAAACAGGATTCATACAATCCTTCGGGTGGTCCTTGTTTATCACAGTTTTTTCTGTTCTGGTAATAATCGTGGCTACATCGATGACTGCATGGTATATAACCAGATTAAAAAATACATTAACAAAAATTTTGTATTATCTGTTTACCTTTTCAATGATAGTACCCTTCCAGATGGTTATGTTTACAATGTCAAAAATGGCTAACGATCTCAATCTTGATAATCCGTTAGGGATAATTGTAATATATCTAGGTTTCGGTGCCGGGCTCTCGGTATTTACGTTTGCCGGCTTTGTAAAATCAATACCTATTGATATCGAGGAGAGTGCCATGATGGATGGCTGTAAACCCCTGCAGACATTTTTCAATGTTGTATTTCCCATTCTTAAGCCTACAGCTATCTCAGTAGCAATTTTGAATACTATGTGGATATGGAATGACTATCTATTACCTTATTTAGTTATAGGCACGAAGTACAAAACCATACCAATTGCAGTTCAGTATCTCAGAGGTGGTTACGGGTCTATTGATATGGGTGCAATGATGGCAATGCTTGTATTGGCAATAGTACCTATTGTTATCTTCTATCTTGCCTGTCAGAAGTATATAATTAAAGGTGTCATTGAAGGTGCGATAAAATTCTAGATAAATTCTTTAAAATCGTAGCAAACAGGGCGGATGTAAATCCGCCCCGTTTTTTATATTGCAAGATCTATGTGTTGAATTGTTCCTGCTTGTCCGTTTTCCTTAAGGAAAATTCCTGATCTTCGGATTTGCCCTAACTGTTCATTGGTTTGAGTTTTAATTCCAAATTCCGAACTAACATTGCCCAGATATATGGCTCCCACACCTGCCTGCCCTAAAGCTAAAAGAGTTTTGTTACCTACTTCGTCTAGGGTCCAGATTCTTAAGCGGTTAAATATTTCGTCATTCTCGTCAATCCAGCCATTTTTGTCATCGTCATAAACCGACAATTCATCGAAGCCATTTCCGCTTTGAGGTCCGAATAGCTCGCTCCCGTCATCAATAGTGTTGTTTTCATTCAAATCGAGAGCTAAAAAGCCCGAACCGTAACCTGTGAACGCGATGAGATCATTATTACCGTCCAAGTCGATATCAAATGAGTAGTTACGGTCTCCTAAGGATGCCGAGGAGTTCTTAAAATTAATGACAAGCGGATCAATAAGAGCGTCCCCTGCACGGATGGACAGGGTTTCTTCTCTTATAAATTCTCTGCTTACATTAAAGTTAAGGTTGAAATTAATGTTTCGCCCGTCGGCTGTGGTAACGTTTCCTGATGAGCTAAAAGACATTTTCTCAGTTTCGCGTAGATACTCATAGCGGTCAATCTTAAGCCCCCAACCCTGTGGTCTCACAGCTACCTGACTTTGTTCGAGATTGGTTTTTACTTTTTCAAGCTCATTTTGTTCTTCATTGCTTAGCTTTTCGGTGTCAAAATACTTGAACTTAATTCTCTTTCCAGTAAGGGCATAAATGAAATTTTCAATAAGCCTGATTTTTTCTTTGTCCTTATCGCTCAGGGTAATATCGTTTTTTTTGCCCGGCGAATTGACTTTTGCGACTTGTGCTTTTTGCTGAAGTGATTTGCCTTCATCGGAAATATCGATGAGGATGTTATCATTTGTGTTTAAAATCTGTCCGTTAGTCCAGAACTCAACAGTTTCTTTTGTATGTTGTTGCTTTGTGGCAAACGACTTGGCGTCCATTTGAACGCGTGAATCCACAATCTTCATAAGACATGCCTCCTTGCATATTCTCCATCCCTAGATATGAAACTGTTATCCTTTATATCGGCAAAATAAGGCAATACATTAACCGCGTGTTTGTTGTATTATATTAGTATAATGACGGCAGTATATTAAAGCATCCGAATTTAGACGGAGAGATTGCCATGAATAATTGGAATGATTTTGTCAGAGAGTGCAAAGCCTGTCAAAGATGCAGCCTTCATACTGACAGGAAAAATGTCGTAATAGGCAGAGGAAATCCAAAACCTGTACCGGTTCTTTTTGTTGGTGAAGGTCCGGGTGAGCAGGAGGATATCCAGGGTGAAGCTTTTGTAGGAAGAGCGGGAAAATTGCTGGATCTTCTTTTGGAAGCTCTCGAATTTAATGAAGATTACTATTATATTGCTAATATTGTCAAGTGTCGTCCTCCTCAAAACCGAATTCCAAGCAAGGAAGAAGTAGAGGCTTGCATGCCCTGGCTGAGGTATCAGGTTAAGGCTCTTAAACCATCTGTTATTGTCTGTCTTGGCTCTACCGCAGCAAAGGCAATAATAGATGACGAAATCAAAATAACTCAGGTCCGCGGAACATGGATTGAGTTAAAGGGTGGGGTAATGGTAATGCCAACATATCATCCGGCAGCGGTCTTAAGAGATACCCGTAAAAGGTATGATTTCTTTCTTGATATAAAAAAGGTCCGTGATAAGCTTAATGAAATATAAGCTTTCTTGAGTTAAAACACTTAAACTTGTCCGGGTGCATATCATAGAGTATGAGTTAAAGCCTTAAGAGGTTTAAATGGTCTATCTTGATAATGCAGCCACTTCATTTCCAAAGCCGGAAGAAGTATATAAAACGATGGATGCCTTTATGAGAGAGTCTTGTGCCAACCCTGGACGCTCATCCCACGAAATGGCACGGGCTTCTGCTGCTGTGGTAATGAAGGCAAGAGAGGATATTGCCGGTCTTTTTAATATCGATAACCCGCTTCGAATAGGATTTACCGGAAATGCCACCACTGCTTTGAACATGGCTATTCATGGAGTATTAAAAAAAGGTGATCATGTTATCACTTCAGCCATGGACCATAATTCAGTATTAAGGCCTCTTCACGAGCTTAAAAGGAAAGGTGTTATAGATTATACCGTTATAATGCCTAAAAACCAATTTGGAGCTATAGATTATTTTTCTATTGTAAAAGCCATCAGGACTAATACAAAGTTAATTGTGACAACTCTTTCATCCAATGTAACCGGGTTTGTTTTGCCTTATAAGGAATTAGGTGAGATGGCGAAAAAAAGAGGAGTATTGTATCTCTTGGATGCATCCCAGGGTGCCGGAGTATTGCCTATCGATGTAAAAGGCATGAATATTTCTCTACTGGCTTTTCCGGGGCATAAGGGATTGATGGGCCCACGAGGTACGGGCGGGTTATTTGTTGACGAGCCTATTAACCTAAAACCTATTATTCAGGGAGGTACGGGGAGCCGCTCTTTTGAGACGGTACAGCCTATATTTATGCCCGACATAATCGAAAGCGGAACATTAAACACACCGGGGTTGGCGGGTCTTGGCGCAGGAGTTGAGTTTATTAAAAACATTGGATTAGATGCCATATACAAAAAGAAAAAAAACCTTCTCGAAAAGCTATATGAAGGGCTTGCTGCAAATAAGCGTATAAAACTATATTCTTCGATAGAAGGTAATATGAACAGTGGAATTATATCTTTTCTGATTGAAGGGATGGATTCTTCAGAAACGGCTAATCTTTTGGATTCAAAATATCAAATTGCAGTGAGACCTGGTTTCCATTGTGCTCCTTTGGCTCACAAGGCTTTGAACACCGAAAAAACAGGATTAGTTCGTCTCAGTTTGAGTTATTTTAATACAATAGATGAAATTCAGTACACTGTTAAAAGTATTAATGAAATTGCAGGTATTTAATATTATAAGTCAATGATGGTTATTTCAGGGCTCGAGCCAAGACGAAAAGGAACGACAACATTTCCGATTCCTCTGCTTATATATGTTGGTACTCCATTTATGACATGAAGACCTTTCCGATATCCCTTTCTACAGGTTTCTTCCTTTCTGAATATTCTGTATTCAAGATTAAAGGGCATCCATATTTGGCCACCGTGAAAATGGCCGCTTAATAAAAGGTCAGTCTCTTCAGGAATTAAGGATAAAGATGTTTCGGGGTTATGGGAAATAACAAGATTAAAGTCAGCATTATTATCCTTTTTGGAAAAAGCCAGGTCGTTGTCAGGTGTACCTTGCTTATAGTCGTCTATACCGATAAGATTAATGCGGCGCCCATTTTTATGGAAGGTTACCGAGTCATTGACCAATATTTGAATACCCATGCTCTTCATATTAAAGAAAAATAAATCCTTGACCTTTGGATTCTTTTTAAAACATTTATGGTCATGGTTACCCAGTACCATAAATACAGGCAGGCCTGACGAAACTTCTTTAATCCAAGCTGAAAGCTCACCAATATGTTTTTCTTTTTCAATCATATCGCCTGCGATTATGATCAAGTCGGGACGATTATTTTTAATGATTTTAGCGGCATCTTTAGATGCAATTATGAGTAGACCCATGTGGATATCAGAAATAAGAGCTATTCTCATGTTAAGCTCCGATTTGAATTTAATATATTCACATTTCAGATGCCCGGCCTGAAGTACCATGAAGAGAATAAAGCAAAGCATCGCAATAAGTATATAATACAACTCTTGCCACCAACCTTTATATCAGATTAACATAGGAAGGACAGATGGGACAAGTATACATACCTGCTTAAATATAAAAATGTTTATTAGTGCCATTAAGTGATAAATATCCAATAGTAGCCTATAATAAAAGCAAAATATTAAACCTGAAACAGGGGGTATGAATAAATGAAAAGAGCGATAATAATTGTACTTGATAGTCTTGGAATAGGTGAAATGCCAGATGCGGCCGATTATGGCGATGTTGGTAGTAACACCTTGGGGAATATAACACGTGCTGTAAAAAACGAGCCATGGTATAAATTAGAGCATCTAAAAAGCATGGGCTTGGGGCTAATAGACGGTGTTGATACTATAGAAAAGGTTGACAACCCTTTGGCTGCTGTAGGCAGGTTAAGTGAAAAATCGAAGGGCAAGGATACCACTACAGGCCATTGGGAAATGGCAGGAATCATTTTAAACAAACCCTTTCCCACATATCCCAATGGATTTCCCGATGATGTTATCGAAGCCTTTGAAAAGGCTATAGGGCGAAAAAGCATAGGAAACTATGCCGCCTCAGGGACCAAAATAATAGAGACACTAGGAAAAGAGCATATGGAGACCGGTTTTCCCATTGTTTACACCTCAGCCGATAGTGTGTTTCAAATAGCAGCACATGAAAGTATCATTCCTATAGATGAGCTTTATGAAATGTGTGAGAAGGCTCGGTCCATATTGACCGGGGATCATGCTGTGGGCAGGGTTATAGCCCGTCCTTTCGAAGGTGAACCCGGAAACTTTAAGAGAACCGAAAGAAGAAGGGACTTTTCTCTTAAGCCCATAAAGAAAACAGTATTGGATTACGCCAAAGAAAAAGGTTATGAGGTTAGAGCGGTAGGTAAGATCGAGGATATTTTTGCCGGAGCCGGTATAACCCACGCTGTGCATATTAATGGGAATATGGACGGAGTAGATAAGACCCTTGAATGGATGAAGGAAGATTTTTCAGGTATTTTATTTACTAATCTTGTGGATTTCGACATGATGTATGGCCATCGAAACAATACATTAGGGTATGCCAGGGCAATTGAGGATTTTGACATTCGCCTGCCTGAAATAACTAGTGCTATGAAAGATGAGGATATACTCATAATTACGGGAGATCATGGTTGTGATCCAACAACCGAGAGTACTGATCATTCAAGAGAATATACTCCCCTTATAGTTTATGGCAAGCCTATTAAAAATGGGGTAAACCTCCACACCAGAGAAAGCTTTTCTGACATAGCGGCAACAATTGCAGAGTATCTGGGGGTTGAAGCCCGATTTGAAGGAAAGAGTTTTTTAAAGGATATTATGAAATGATGCCGTTCGTTGGAAAGAAGGTTAAGTCTTATGAGAATGGTGGATATAATTACGAAAAAGCGCTATGGTTTCAAGCTCTTAAAGGAGGAGATTGATTTTTTCGTAAAGGGAATAGTCAATGGTTCTATTCCTGATTATCAGGCAAGTGCTCTTCTTATGGCTATTTGTTTAAAAGGTATGGATAATGAGGAAACATTGAATCTGACTCTGGCTATGGCCCATTCAGGAGATATTGTTGACTTATCTGGTATACCATCCATTAAGGTGGATAAGCACAGTACGGGTGGAGTCGGAGACAAGACCACATTGATTCTTGGCCCTATTGTGGCCTCCTTGGGAGTACCTGTTGCAAAGATGAGCGGTAGAGGTCTTGGCCACACAGGAGGGACAATTGACAAATTGGAGTCCATACCGGGCTTTTGCACCGAGTTATCACAGGATGAATTTATAGATATAGTAAAGAATATAGGTCTTGCGGTTGCGGGTCAAACAGGCAATCTTGCACCTGCTGACAAGAAGCTCTATGCTCTTAGGGATGTTACCGGAACTATAGAAAGCATACCACTGATTTCTGCAAGCATCATGAGTAAAAAGCTTGCCGCCGGAGCTGATGCAATTGTACTTGATGTAAAGGTGGGCAGCGGAGCCTTTATGAAGACTCTGGAGGATGCCAGAATGCTTGCACGAACCATGGTTGGTATAGGAAATGGAGCGGGAAAGAAAACCGTGGCCGTAATAACAGATATGGACAGACCACTTGGTAAAGCCGTAGGCAATGCCCTTGAAGTAAAGGAAGCCATAGATGTCCTATCCGGAAATGGCCCTGAGGATATTACCGATGTATGTATAACATTGGCAGGCAAAATGCTGGAGCTGGCAGGTAAGGGAGACTTTAATAAATGCGCAATACTTGCCGAGGAAGCAATTAAAGATGGCAGAGCACTTGAAAGGCTTAAGCAGATGATAAAGGAGCAGAAAGGTCTGGCTCAAGTGGTGGATAATACTGACCTGCTTCCCAAAGCAAATTTTATCATTGAATATTTATCACCCTCCGAAGGCTATCTGGAATCAATTATATCCGATAAATTGGGAATAGCATCAATGCTTTTAGGAGCGGGCAGAGCAACTAAAGAAAGTTCTATTGACCCGGCAGCCGGAATTGTACTGACTAAGAAACCGGGAGACAGGGTGAAAAAAGGTGAGCCGTTAATGATTCTGCACGCTAATTCGGAATCTCTTTTCGATGATTCAATTAAAGTTTTAAACGATGCAGTGATAATCAGCAGTTCTCAGCCTGATAATCATCCGCTTATCATTGATATTATCGAATAAGATGATTAAAACAGAATAACCTAGATAAGCCTGCATATAGTTTTTATGGATATGTCTTTGGGGTGATATCTATGAAGGGTAAATGCAGGTTTTTTATTACACTGATACTCATGTTTTGCATTTTGTCAGGAACCATTGTATCGGGTGGTACCAATGATACTTTGAGTACATATGAATCGGATATATCAATTATGACTGTGGAAGCAACAGGAGAGGAAACAGACGATATAGAAGATGCGGGAGCTGAAGCAGAGGATTCTACAGAAACAGCAGCTAAAGCGGCTCCTCAGTTTCAAGTAAACGCCAAAGCAGCCATATTGATCGAGTCTGAAACAGGTACAGTACTGTACTCATTTAATGAGAACGAGCCTCTTCCCATTGCCAGCATAACAAAAATTATGACAATGCTGTTAGTAATGGAAGCCATCGATCAGGGAAAAATTAAACCTGGAGATACAACGAACATATCTTCCTATGCCACTAAGATGGGAGGATCCCAGGTTTACCTGAAAGAAGGGGAGACATTTACTGTAGAAGAGTTACTTAAGGCTGTAGCTGTACACTCAGCTAATGATGCTTCGGTAGCATTGGCCGAATTGGTAGCGGGGACAGAAGAAGCATTTGTGGCAGCAATGAACGAAAAAGCATCCGAACTTAATATGAAAAACACCAAATTCTTGGACTGTACGGGTTTAACTGACGAAGGCCATTACAGCTGTGCAAATGATATTTCTATCATGTCAAGGGAGCTTCTCAATAAACACCCTAAGATAGTACATTATACTACTATCTGGCATGATACATTTAGAGATGGAAAGTTTGACCTTGACAATACAAACAAACTGGTTAAACGCTACAGGGGTACTACAGGTCTGAAAACAGGCTTCACCAATAAAGCGGGTTTTTGTCTGTCAGCCTCGGCAGAAAGAGACGGGACCAAATTTATTTCGGTTATTTTAGGCTCCGATACTAACGATCATAGATTTTCTGAATCGGCACGATTATTGGATTTTGCTTTCAGTAACTGGGAAAGTGCCCGTATAGAAAAAGAAGGTTTGAACGCCGGGGTTATAAAAGTTAAAAAAGGTGTTACAACTGAAATCCCGGTCATATATGCAAATAATGCCGTTGTCGTTGTAAAAAAGGGAACGAAGAGCAAGATAACAGAGAATCTTGAAATGCCTGAACTAATTAATGCACCTGTGAAATCGGGTCAAACAGTTGGTGTACTGAACATAGATCTGGAAGGGGAAAGATTAGCCTCTATCGAGGTTGTGGCCGCTAATGATTCACTCAAGTGCACCTTCGGTCTGGCCTTCGGAATGGTTTTCAGAAAATGGGCAACCTTGTTCTTCTAAACACAAGGACACAAGGGGACGGTTCATCTGTGCACTGTTCATTAAAAGCTAATTATTAACAAAACACCCCAATTTCTCGCTGATTGAGAATTTTGGGGTGTTTTTAATCACAAAGAACACAAGGGGACGGTTCATCTGTGCACTATACTTTACGTACAATACCAAAACTTACACCAGTAAGCCTGGTAATTTGGCGTATTGAAAGATTGTTCTCCTTAAGCCTCGCAATACAACAGTTCCTTCTTTCGTTGCTCATAGACTGAAAATCAGTTATGCTTATTAACCCGCATTTCTCCAGAAGAATTCTCTGAGCCTCTTTATCAGTAATCTTTGCGCTTTCATGTACAATATCAAGGCAGTCTACCTTTTCTTCTTGATTCATAAACTCTTCAAATAATATTTTAGCCTTATCAGTGTTTTCATGGAAAAGCGACAACCCAAAATCTGTATGGGTTATTCCCCTAGTTTTCAAATAATCTCTATAACTACTCCATTTATATTGTGATGCATTCTTACACATACCTGCTTTTACGGGGTTTTGGTGTATATATCTTAATACGGTAAGAAAATATCTATCATCATCGACTGGCTCACTTCTAAATCTGTCCTGAAATAAATGCCCTGTACGGTTGTATTTTGAATTATACCAATAAACATACCGTGCACCAATCCTTTTAAAGATCTGAACCAACTTTTCTTTCTCCTCTTTCATTAGTAAGTGCAAATGATTTTCCATCAGACAATATGACATTAGTTTATATCCGCTGATTTCTTTACAGTCATTCAGAACCTGAAGGAATCTCTCATTATCCTCATAATCTTTAAATATTTGCTGCCTGTTAATACCCCTAAGCATAACATGATATATTCCGGATTTACTTATAAATCTTGCTTTTCTTGGCATAAATAACCACTCCCTTCCTCTAGCGTACTATAGAGAAGGGAGTGATGTCAATACAGATAAAATGTCCCCTGAGTTAAAGTTTATCTGTCAGCAAAGATGAACACAGATGAACCGTCCCCCTGTGTTTATTACTTAATTTTTTTTATAGCATTTTCGGCAAAGTTGGTAGTTACTATCTTGTCATAAGGTGCACGCTTATCCAGAACTTCTGCTTCCTCCATTACAGCCTGTAGCAATTCTAGAGACTGTTCTTTAAGTATTGGGTCTTTGTTCCACGCATCGATGTCCTTATAACGTTTAGCCACATTTTCAAGAGTATCGATATCGGTATCCGGGAAGAATTCTTTAACGGCCTCGGCTATTTCTCTAGGAGTGTGGGAATCAACCCATTTTTGTCCCTTATAAATTGCATTAGTAAAGCGCTGAATCAAATCTTTATTCTTTTCAATAAAGCTCTTCTTTGCGTAATAGGCTGTATATGGTATTTCACCGCTATCTTGGCCTATTGAAGTCAGAACGTAGCCTTTACCCTCTTTTTCCAGCATGGTGGCTGTAGGTTCAAAAAGAGTCACATAATCACCTGTTCCTCCGGTAAAAGCACCGGCCATAACAGCGAATTGCACACTTGTGTCAACGGTTAAATCTACATTTGGAATAAGATCGTGCTTTTTTAAAACATACTCTAATGTCATTTCAGGGACGCCGCCTTTTCTTCCGCCAATAATGTATTTACCCTTCAGGTTTTCCCACTTGAAATCTGGCTCAGGTTCTCTACCGACTAAAAATGAGCCGTCGCGCTTGGTCAATTGAGCAAAAACCACAGCATAGTCCTCTTTACCTTCATTATACACATAGACGCATGCTTCGGGTCCGGAAAAGCCGATATCCACTTGACCTGAAAGAACAGCCGTCATTACCTTGTCGGCGCCCTGTCCGTTACTCAATTCAAGGATTATGCCCTCTTCCTCAAAAAAACCCTGGTTTATTGCCGCATATTGCGGTGCATAAAATACCGACCTTGTTACCTCGCTCAAGGTGACTTTGTCTTTTGTTGCAGTTCCGCATGAAGTAAATATCAGCGAAACAAGAACCATTGCAGTAACCAGAATAATCCCCATTTTTTTCATGGTTACACCCTCCTTCATTATATTAACTATTGTTTTATGATATATGTCCTCCAGAAAATCTCTTTTGCAGCCAAACCACCCCCTGATACATTAAAGCCGCAGCGATTGCAAGAATTATTACGCTGGTCATAACGAGATCCAATTGAAAGACTTGGCCTCCGTATACTATCAAATATCCAAGCCCTGCTTTAGAAACAAGAAATTCACCGGTAATAACACCCACCCATGATAAACCTACATTTACCTTCAAAGCATTTATCATAGCAGGGATATTGGAAGGGAAAACAACCTTGGTAAACACCTGAAGTCTGGTGGCTCCAAATGTTTCTACTAATTTAATCTTTTCTTCATCTGTTCTGAGAAAAGCGTTTAGAACTTCCAGGATTGTTACAATCAAAGAAATAGCCAATGCCATTACTATGATTGAAGCCGGGCCTGCACCAATCCAGATAATAAAAATCGGACCTAGCGCTACCTTTGGCAGACTATTCAAAACTACCAGATAAGGTTCCAGAACATGGGAGGTAAATTCCGACCACCAAAGAACTATTGCAACCAAAGTTCCCAAAATCGTTCCAATTACAAACCCGGCTACGGTTTCAAGACAGGTCACACCTATATGGAGAAATAAATCTCCTCCGTTATATAGATTTATTAAGGTTTTGATCATACGGGAAGGTTGGCTTGTCACAAATGAATCTATGAGCTTTAAATCAGCAGCAATCTCCCAAATAGCAAAGAACAGGACTAAAATCGATAAACGCACTGTCCAGGTAGCATACTTTCTTATTTCTACTTTTCTAAGGTAAGATTTTCTTTCGGGAGACAAGTTTATATCTATTTTAGACATGTACATCCAGCTCCTTCCATATTGTATTAAAATACTCTCTGAAATTCGGATGCTCCCGACATTTTAGAGGTGTTCTGGCAGGGCAATCAAAAGTAATATTGTGTATGCTATTTATAACAGCAGGACGCTTGGAAAGTACTATAACCCTATCCGACATACTGATACTCTCAGAAATATCATGGGTGACCATAATTGCTGTTTTGTTTTCGCTTTTGATAATACTATAGATATCCTCAGTTACGGCTAACCTTGTCTGATAGTCCAATGCCGAGAAAGCCTCATCCAGTAATAAAATTTCAGGATTTGTTGCAAGAGTGCGTATTAATGCGGCCCTTTGACGCATACCTCCTGAGAGCTGATTGGGATATTTGTCCTTGAAATCATAAAGACCGTAAGTCTTTAAAAGCTCAAGGGCATGTTCCTTCATCTCGGTAGTCATAAGCTTTCTTATTTCAAGACCTAGTATTACATTTTGATAAATTGTGCGCCAATCGAACAGGTAGTCCTTTTGAAGCATATACCCCACTCTATCTGAGGTTTTGAACACTTCTTCATTTTCGATGTAAACCTTGCCCTGAGTCGGCTTAATAAGCCCCGATATAATTGAAAGAAGAGTCGATTTGCCACAGCCGCTCGGTCCTACTAGGCTGATAAATTCTCCTTTATCAACTGAGAAAGTAATATCTTCGATGGCGCTAATCTCGCCGTTCGGAGATTGGTATTTCATACCCACATTAATGATATTTACTACTTCTTTAGACATAGAGATGCCCATGCCCTCATGCCTCCTCTTTTGAAAGAACCTCTAAAAAGAAGCGTCTTTTGCCTGCACTATCATCATATTGCAGAGAGGAAGATTAGGTGCAAGATTGCACTTATAGTACCTTACATATATATATCGCGGTTAACATTCCTAAATATGACGAGATTAGAGATGCAGCAATGGCATGTCTGGTATTTTTAACATTAGTTGCACCAAAATATACTGCAAGAGTGTAAAGAACGGTTTCGCTGGATCCCATAATGGTGGATAATGTTCTTCCTATATATGAATCTGCCCCATATTTTTTTATCTGCTCGCTAAACATTCCTAACGATGCACTGCCCGAAAAAGGTCTGATTAAAAGGACAGGGATGGTTTCAGGAGGAATGCCGATTATACTTAAGGGCTTTGATATAAGACCGGATAAAATGTCAATGAGCCCGGAGGCGTTAAGTACTGAAACGGCCATTATGATCCCCACCATAACGGGGAGAATGTTAAAAGATGTCTTTGCCCCTTCCTTTGCCCCTTCCACAAATTCATCAAACACAGGGATTCCTTTGATATAGGCAACCAGAATAATTAGAAGTATCACTGCGGGTATCATAAGATTTGAAATGAAATCCACTATTATCACCCTCTCAGACAATTGCTCTTTTTTCCATTAACTTAGCCATTATAATTCCTGAAATGGCCGATACAAATGATGCTATCCAAATACAGGGCATGACAGAAGAAACATCCGTAGATCCCGCCTGCTGGCGTATAACTAGGACTGTAGTTGGAATAAGCTGGATACATGCCGCATTAACGACTCCGAACATTACCATAGCGTTACTTGCAATGGGGGAATTATTATTAACATTTGATAACTCTTGCATAGCCATTATTCCCAAAGGGGTTGCAGCGTTCCCTAAGCCTAAAAGGTCCGCACTAATGCTCATGGCAATAGCCCCGTTTGCAGGGTGGTTCTTAGGGATACCGGGGAAAAGATATTTAAAAACTCCTTTTAGAATTTTTGCAAGATTGTCGACAAGACCGCCTTTTTGTGCTACTCTCATTATGCCGGACCAAAGACACATGGCTCCAAGCATGGTGATGACTAACTCAACCGAATTAACGCAGCTTTTAAGAATTGCGTCTGAAACATCCTTGGTTCTGCCGGTTAGGACTCCGGTGATTATACCTGCAAATATCATTATTATCCAGATTATGTTTAACATATGGATGCCCGCTTAAAAAAACTCACACTTAATACATATAAAAAAGCGGGACAAATATTCATCGAAAACCGCTTAAACAGTCAAATTACTATGTAAATATTTACGCAAGTAAAAATTAGTAAAAATCGTAAATAAAATGATATTTCAGTTGACCTTGTTTACAATTTTATGGTATTATGCTATTGGTACAGAAAAATAAAAACAGACTGGGGGGAGTTTGGTGAAATCAACAGGTATTGTCAGAAAAGTGGACGAGCTTGGTAGAGTAGTACTACCCATCGAGCTCAGAAGAACGCTTGATATTGCTGAAAAAGACGCTCTTGAAATTTATGTGGACGGAGCTACCATTATCCTAAGAAAATATGAGCCCGCTTGTATTTTCTGCGATAATGCTAAAGATATCAAGGTCTACAAGGGCAAGAATATTTGTCCTGATTGCTTGAAGGAATTAAAGCAAGACTAGGATTGTACACTTAAAGGCTGTTTCGGAATCGAAACAGCCTTTTGTGTTTTCATAATTAAAACTTTGAAAAGACTTTCTCGAACATATCTGCGGCTTCATCCATCAACTCACGGGTATGGGTTGCGGTGTAGCTGGTTCTGATCATACTAAAGCCTTGAGGTACTGCAGGAGAAATAACAGGGTTAACATAAACACCCTCTTTTAAGAGCTCCTTGCAAATTATAAAGGTTCTGGTGTCATCATAGGTCATAACCGGAATAATAGGCGTTTCAGTTAATTTAATGGGAATGTTTCTCTTAAGTAACAGACTACGCATATAGTCGGATATATCTTTAAGACTCTTTACACGCTCAGGTTCTTTCTTAAGGATATTCAAGGCGCAAAGAGCGGCAGCCGCATTAGCCGGAGGAATAGACGCGCTGAAAATAAATGGACGGGATGTGTGCTTAACATAAGTTATTACTTCCTCACTGGCAACCATGTATCCGCCTAAGCTGGCAAGGGATTTTGAAAAGGTTCCCATAATTATATCCACTTCATCTTCAAGGCCGAAGTGTTCTGCGGTACCACGGCCATTAGCACCTAATACTCCAAGACCATGAGCATCATCAACCATGACGCGGGCACCGTATTTACGTGCTAACTCGACTATTTTTGGAAGGTTACATATTTCTCCGCCCATACTGAAGACTCCGTCAGTAACGATTAGTGCGCCTTTTGATTCAGGAACATCCAGTAAGGCTTTCTCCAGATCATCCATATCACTGTGCTTATATCGTATCATAGTAGCGTAGCTCAATCTGCAAGCATCATATATACTAGCATGATTCTCTTTGTCGCAAAGAATGACATCATTGCGTCCCGCTATTGCGGAAATAATACCCAGGTTGGACTGGAAACCTGTACTAAATGTAATGCAAGCATCCTTCCTGAGAAATTCAGCCAATTGGTTTTCCAGTTCAAGGTGTAACTCCAGAGTCCCATTTAAAAACCTTGAACCACTGCATCCTGAACCGTAAGTTTCTACAGCCTTTATGGCTGCTTCTTTAACTCTGGGATCAGAGGTCAAACCTAGATAGTTATTAGAACCAATCATTATGGTTCTGTGACCTTCCATTGAAACAACTGTGTCCTGACCTGACTGAAGAGCATGAAAATAGGGATAAATCCCTGCCTCTACAGCTTCCTTTACTTGTGTGAATTCATAACATTTTTTAAAAAGATCCATTGCGACATCTCCCTTTTTTCAGGAAATAATATTTATGATTCCGATATTTATGACCTGATTATAGTACCAGCATCATAATATTCTACTTTATTGTATCACAATAATCTTAAATATCCAGTATTATTTAGATTTATGAAGTGTTAAAGACCTTTTGTCAGAATAAGCTTTTTATATTACAATGAAATAAATAAACTAAAAGTTGGTGGATTTATGGGAAATAATGTGGTTCTTATAACAGGAGCATCTTCAGGTATAGGGAAATCTGCAGCCGAGTATCTCATGATGAAAGGCTTTCATGTATATGGAACATCAAGGAAAGTATCTGGGAGTTCCGAGGAAAATATCGGTTCCGATTTAACTACAGGTGGGTTTTTCCGAATGATATCCATGGATGTAACAGATGAAGCCTCTATTGAAAACGCAATAAATTTGGTTATCTTAAAAGAAGGACATGTGGATGTTTTAGTGAGTAATGCCGGAACAGGAGTGGCCGGTTCTGTTGAAGATGTTTCAATTGAAGAAGCTTATACTCAGTTTGACATTAACTTTTTTGGTACACTTCGTGTCATTAAAGCAATGCTTCCAATAATGAGAGACCAGGGCTATGGGAGAATCATTGCTATAAGTTCGGTAGCCGGAGTAATATCAATTCCATACCAGGCTCATTACAGCTCCAGTAAATTTGCCGTTGAAGGCTTGATTGAGGCCCTCAGATATGAGGTTGCACCATTTGGTATAAAGGTATGCCTTGTTGAACCGGGTGACACTAAGACCGGATTTACAAAAAGCAGGATAATAGCTCAAAGAGCAACTAAAGAATCACCATATTACGAGAAGTTCACAAAATCCCTAGCAAGGATGGAAAAGGATGAACAAAACGGTGCTTCTCCGGAGGCAGTAGCCGGAGTTATTTATAAAATGATTAAAAGGAGAATTCCTCCTGTACGTACAACGGTCGGTCTTCAATATAAAACGATTCTTTTAATGAAAAAAATATTACCCGGCAAAATATTGGAGAAAGTTGTAGGGTTACTATATAACTAACCCCTTGATTATGAAATATTGTATGATAAAATTGTTCTATGATTTTTGATATTTTTCTTGTTATTTTTTGCAGGAGGGAAAACAAATGGAGTTTTTTGAGAAACAATTCCAGCTCAAGAAGAATGGTACTAATGTCAGAACTGAGGCAATCGCGGGTATCACAACATTCGTTACAATGGCCTATATCCTCTTTGTCAATCCGCTTATACTGAGTGGAGCAAATGGAATGCCTGCGGGCGGAGTATATGTGGCAACTATTTTGGCCGCCGTTATCGGAACCTTGATAATGGGCCTTGTTGCCAACGTTCCTTATGCCCAGGCACCCGGTATGGGGCTAAATGCGCTGTTTGTAACGTTTGTTACAATGAATAGCGGGTTCACATGGCAGCAGGCTTTGGCAATGGTTTTCATCTGTGGTATTATCAATATCCTAATAACAGTTACCCAAATCAGAAAAATGATTATCAAAGCTATCCCCAAATCGCTTCAGTATGCCATTAGCGGTGGTATCGGTCTGTTTATAGCCTACATTGGATTTAAGAATGCGGGATTTGTTTCATTTTATCCTGATAATAATGTTGCCGGGCAGGATATTTTCGGGCAAACTCTTACTCTCTTTACACATCCTCACTCCCAATTAGCTTTAATAGGTTTGGTTATAATTACAGTTCTTATGGTACTGAAAGTTAAAGGCGCAATCCTGATTGGAATTATAGCCACCACTTTGATAGGAATTCCTATGGGATTAACAGTTCTAGGAGCTTCATCTTATAAGGTCTCTGATATTTCACAGACCTTCCTGGCTCTTGATATTGCCGGCCTTTTTAATGATCCTTCAAAGCTCCTTTTAGTTATTACAACGATTTTTGCTTTCAGCCTTTCAGATACCTTTGATACTATCGGAACCTTTATAGGAACAGGCCGAAAGAGCGGAATCTTCGATGAGAAGGACGAAACAGAGCTGTTCAGCGGTAAAGGCTTTAAATCCAAGATGGACAAAGCACTTTTTGCTGATGCTACTGCTACCTCAATTGGTGCATTGTTAGGAACATCCAATACAACCACCTATGTCGAAAGTGCCGCTGGTATCGGAGCAGGCGGAAAAACCGGTCTAACCTCAGTGTTCACTGCGATAATGTTCCTGATTTGTCTTGTTTTTGCACCTATTGCAGGCATTGTTCCCGGAGCCGCTACAGCACCTGCCTTGATTATTGTAGGTATACTTATGATGGATTCTTTCGGCAAGATTGAATGGGGTAACTTTGATGAATCGGCACCCGCATTCTTCGCAGCTGTGGGTATGCCATTTCTCGGCGGAATCACAAATGGTATAGCAGTTGGATTTATATTCTATGTTCTTATTAAGGTATTCAAGGGCAAATTCAAAGAAGTACATCCTATTATGTATATAACTACTCTGTTGTTTGTATTAAACTTTGTTATAACCGCCCTACCTAAATAAATCATTATTAAAATAAAGAGGAATCTATTTAAAGGCTGTCTCGATGAAAAGAGACAGCCTTTTTAGACACGGGGACGGTTCTCTTGTCTAGACAAGAGAACCGTCCCCGTGTCTAAAAAATTAACAGAAAGTTTACGCCCTATTCATCTTATCAACTTGAATTATCAAGCATCTTAAGTGATAATGATGTAAAATATAGATTGACATTTATAAATTGAGGTAGAATAGAAATATAAACGTTATACTTATAAATTGGGAAAGATAGGGTGTAGCAATGAACGCAAGAGCGCATGTTATGGTTGTAGACGATGATATCAATATTTGCGAGCTTCAGCGGATTTATCTTGAAAAGGAAAACTTTCAGGTAACGGTATGCTATGACGGGAAAAAAGCTGTCGAGGTCTTTAAGGATAAAGCTCCGGACATAGTGATTCTTGATATAATGCTACCAGGGATGGATGGCTGGGAAGTTTGCAGGGAGATTCGAAAATTAAGTTCTATCCCGATTATCATGCTTTCTGCAAAGGATGAAACCTTTAACAAGGTTTTGGGTCTTGAGCTGGGGGCAGATGACTATATGGTGAAGCCCTTCGAACCCAAGGAATTGATAGCCCGTATCAGAGCAGTACTAAGAAGATATGACAGGCAGGAAGAAGTTCCCGAACAAATTATCTTTCCGGGGCTTGTTATTAACAAATCCAACTATACCGTAAAACTTAGCGGTAATGATATTGAACTTCCTCCAAAGGAGCTGGAATTATTATTTTTCCTAGCATCCAATCCCAATAAGGTCTATACCAGAGAGCAGCTTTTGGAGAATGTTTGGGGATTTGACTTTTATGGAGACACAAGGACTGTGGATGTCCATATAAAGAGGCTGAGGGACAAATTTGAGCTTAGCGAATATAAATGGCAGATCAAAACAGTGTGGGGAGTCGGTTATAAATTCGAGTTTAAAGGCTGAAAGAATGCCGTTTTGTGCAGGGTGGGTTATAAACATATGATGTTAAAAACAATGTTTGGTAAGGTGTTTACTCTGGTGATATCTGTTCTTGTCATTAGTTTTGTATTGACGGGTATCATTATGAACTATAACCTCACCAACATGGTAACAGATCAAAAAGCAGAACAGCTTCAGGTTATTTCTGAAAAGGTCATAACATCTTTGGAGACTTCTCTTAAAAGCGATACAATGAGTGATGCATATTTTTTTAAAAGCTTCATACAAGCCCTTGCAAATAATTCAGATTCGCTTGTCTGGGTGGTTAGTGATGATGGAGCTATTGTTTTCTATTCGGATATTCCCGGTTATTTATATGATAATCTGGAATTAACCGATGATGGCCTGTATCAACTTCCAGACGAGCGTCAATATTCAGTTCTAAGTAGTGAATATGAGGTAGGAGATTATTTTGGCTTGTTTAAAAACACCGGCGTGGATTGGGTCACATATAAGCAGCATTTTAGTATAAAAAACATTCCGCCGTATAATATGGAAGTCGGCGGATTTGTACTGATTCATTCACAGGTGCCGGATATCATCAACCTTAAATCCTCCATTATTGTTATATTTATTATCTCCTGTCTTATAGGTGGGATAGCATCATTAGTATTAATATGGCTATTAACCAGGCGCATTATGAAGCCTATTAACCAAATAAAAAATGCTGCCAGAAGAGTTGCGTCAGGCGAGTTTTCCCAAAGAATAAATGTAAGAGGACGTGACGAAATCTCCGAGTTGGCGGGTAGCTTTAACGATATGGTTGTGGCTCTAGAAAACTTAGAAAAAATGAGGCGTGATTTTATCGGAAATGTCAGCCATGAGCTAAGAACACCTATAACCACAATAAAAGGTTTTGTTGATGGAATTTTAGATGGGGTAATTCCAATTGAAAAGCACGAATACTATCTTACTATAGTAAGAGATGAAGCCCGTAGGATGCAGGATTTAGTTAATGATTTACTGGATCTTGCGAAAATGCAGGCGGGTGAAGTTGATTTGAAAATGACCAGCTTTGACATAAACGAGATGGTGCGGCGTTGTGTCATTAGCCTGCAGCAATTGTTTATAGAAAAAAATCTTGACTTCACAGCAGATTTTGAAACTGAAAGATTATTTGTATATGCTGACAGGGACTCTATTCAAAGGGTTCTGATAAACCTTCTTCACAACGCGGTTAAATTTACTCCACAAGATGGAAAGATAGGCGTAAAAACTTATGTAGTTAAGGATAAAGCCGTTATTGTTGTTGAAGACAATGGAAAGGGGATCCCAAAAGAAGAGCAGTCAAATATTTTCGAAAGATTTTACAAGACAGATAAATCCAGAAGCTCTGATCGTGCAGGTATGGGCCTGGGTCTGGCAATAGTCAGAAATATATTAATCACACATAATGAAACAATTAAGGTGGAAAGTGAAGAAGGACATGGTTCTCGTTTCATTTTTACCCTGTGTAGAGGCTCGGATTCCGGGTCATACTAAAGTTAACATTTTATTCACACCTATGTCAAAATTGATGGATATAATTATACCTGTCAGAGATTTTTATGAAAGGAGCAGGTATCATGGAAGATAATAATAATGAATTAAATCAAAACAATGAATTGAACCAAAATAACGAATTAAATCAAAACAAGGAAGATAACAGTTGGGGCTATACAAATAATTATTACCAGAATGAAAGTAACTATACGTCCCAAAAATCATATGATGATCAATATGATGAGCTTAAGACGGCAAAGTTCTATAATGAAAGCTATAAGAAACCGGCAAAAGGAAAGATGAAGGGACTTGTCGCTCCTATGCTTATTGTTGCTCTCATCAGCTCACTGCTGACAGGAGGAATAGTAGGGGCATATTTCACCTACGGGATTCCCAAAAATTATACGGGGAATGGGAATAACAATAACGCCTTGGTAAACGAGGTCAGACAAATAGAAATAAAAGACGAGACAACATCGGCCGAAACCGTTGTAGCAGAAAAAGTGAGTGCCTCAATAGTAGGAATAAATGTAACCTATGTAATCAATGATAGATTTTTTGGTTCGAGTGAAAGTCAGGGACAGGGTTCAGGTATTATTTACAGAAGCGACGGATATATCATTACGAACAACCATGTAATCGAAAATGCCATGGCCAAATCCAGTGGAAACACTATTGCTCAAAATGCAAAAATTGAGGTTATTCTTCCAAATCAGGTTGATGACCCATATGAGGCAAAAGTAATAGGCAGAGATGCAGATACAGATTTAGCTATTTTGAAGATTAATGCTTCCGAGCTTCCCGCTGCTGAATTTGGTAACTCAGATGAGGTAAAGGTAGGGCAAAAGGCTATAGCAATAGGTAATCCGGCAGGTTTGGAGTTTATGGGCTCGGTTACTTCAGGAATAATTAGCGGTCTAAACCGAACATTAGAATTTAGTGACGGTACGGTCCTGAAGCTACTCCAGACTGATGCCTCTATAAATCCCGGTAATAGCGGAGGAGCTCTTTTAAATTCCGAAGGTAAAGTAATAGGAATTAATACCTCAAAAATAGGAGGCACAGGGTATGAAGGATTAGGCTTTGCGATTCCTTCAAATAATGCAAAAGAAATAGCAGAAAGCCTTATTCAAAACGGGTATGTACCTGGTGGACCGAAACTTGGCATTTATGTAGAAACAAGATTTAATGCCGAAATAGCCGAGAGGAACGGAGTCCCCGAAGGTATCCTGGTCGATGATGTTGAAACTCTTAGTGCAGCTTATAAAGCCGGTATAAGAGCCGGAGACATACTAACTGAATTTAATGGTGTTTCAATCAAATCCTTTGAAGAGCTTGAAAAGGAAAAGAATAAGTATAAAGCAGGGGATAATGTAACAATTAAGCTATATAGAATGCCCGATGAGGGTAAGGCCAGTGAAGGCGAGTATATGACGGTGGAAGTAATTCTTGATGAAGATGTAGGATAAAGGGATAATTTGAGATTAGAATAAGTTTGACAGTAGTCAAACTTATTCTTTTTTTTGCATATTTCTATGAAGTTTTATAAGTTTTTCTGCATTCGTTACATTTCAAGCTGCATTCATTACATTAAGCAACAATAAAATAAAAATATGTAGTATATTCTTTTTGAGCTAAGTATTACGCTAATATCTACTTCCGCTTCTGTACCTGGATAAAGTAGATAGTATTGATAAAAGGAAGAAGATAAAATAGCTATCCTGCCCCCCCGCTGGATATGCATAGTATTTTATTATGGATTCTAATTATCAAGGCTCATTTCTAGCACTATTTAGAAAGCATTGTGCAAATACAATGCTTTTCTAAATAGAGGCTTTAAATTTTCATAAGATTAAATCTTCATATAAAGGGGGATCGATTATGTTGCAGAAGATTTCTGATAGACTGACTGATATACTTCTTGAAAAGAATATTATTAAAGATGAGAACAGAGAGATATATGTTTACGGCCTTCTCGCTATGTTTTCGACTGTAATAAACTTCTTTCTGATTCTCTTTATTGGTATAATCATAGGTTTAACTATAGAAACTTTAATCTATTTATTTAGTTTCGCGTTTCTAAGGTCATATTGCGGAGGATATCATTCAAAAACACAGTTAAGCTGTGCTATAGATTTTACAATCATCTATGGTCTGTCAATGGCAGTATATTGCTTTTTGCCTGTAGAATACAGCATGATATTTTCCATGGTTGCCGCGGGATTTTGCCTGATACTTATATTTTTACTTGCCCCTATTGAACACAAAAACAGGACTTTTGAGGGTGATGAATATATAAAATTTCGCTTTGTATCTAGGATTATTGCTCTTTCATACTTCAGTATCATATACACAATATCTATATTCTTTAACGAATATATGATGATCGCAACAGTATTGGCTCTCGTAATGCTAAGTGTTTCTTTTGTATTGATCTTAGCACTAATATTATACGAAAGGAGTGAATCTGAATGAAGGGTTTTGGCTTATTTTTAGGAAAAGTTCTTGCAGCCTTGGCATTTTCAGCCGCATTTTTAAGCAATTTCACAAGTTGCGTTTATTGGCTTAATCAGCCTAAGATGCCCAACAGTGTCAGAATGTTAAAGCATCAATAATAAATTAGGTTGATACTACATTTTACTACTAAAGCAACAACTGTCTCAGCTTAGTGAAAACTGGGCTGGGACGGTTTTGGTTTAAAATATATAAAAACTACTATCGACAAAAAATAGAGTGTGAGGAAAAATGTTGAAAAAGCATGAACAGTTCTGTTATGATAATTTTGAGGATTATTATTTAAGTCAGATTGTTGAGTCAAGAGGTGAACAATCTATTTTAAATTCGGGGGAATTAATACAGATTGCTCTTTGTGATGATGAAAAAATTTATCTTGAGCTTCTAACTGAATATATTAAAAAATACTTGGCATCATACAATGAAAATGGCTATCAGGTGGTAATTGATAAATACACATCGGGGGAGCAGCTCATTGAGGCATATAGCCAGGGTAAGTATTATGATCTGATTTATCTTGATATCAGAATGAAGGAAATAAACGGATTTGAAACCGCACAGGAAATAAGAAAATTTGACAATAAAGTCATGATTATTTTTGTTACATCATTAAGCGACTATATAATAAACAGTTTTGAGTACCGACCCTTTTGGTTCATTATAAAACCTGTCTCTGAAGAAAAATTTAGACACGTTTTTAGCCGGGCCGTTATTGAGATTACAGATATCAGAACAAAAAAGTACTCTTTTTTTACAAAAGATTACGGAAATCTTTGTATTGATATAGATAAAATAATCTATTTAGAGAGCATTCTAAGAAAAATAAATATATATGCTCCAATGAACCAATTTACTTATTATGCGAATTTGTCGGATGAGGAAGAAAAACTAAAAAAATATGATTTTGTCAGAATTCATAGAGGATACCTGGTAAACATGGCATACATACAAAGAATAAACAAAAAGAATGTTGTGTTAAAAAACAGCATAGTATTACCATTAAGTGAAAGACGATATAAGTGCGTTTTTGATGAGTTTACCAGCTATCTGGCGAGGAGTTCAGTATGCTGAATGATGCTTTATGGCTGCTGGCAGAGGCTGGGACATCGTTTTTTGAAATTATACTAATTCAGACTTTTCTAAACGGTTTTCTGGAAAAAAGGGAATTATCTCGTAGTAAAAAGATCATTCCTGTAATTATAGCTTTTTCTCTGATCTTTTTATTGAGTACTTATTTCTATGATGTTTCCTTTATTATAATGATAAATTTTTTCATTGTCACATTTCTTTTCTCCTTTATACTGTATGAGGGTAAATTTCTCCATAGGTTATTCAGCTGCATTTTGCTACTGGCCTTACTGGTGGTAGCTGAATTTATTACAGTCTATATTATTGTTTGGAGTTTAGACATTAATCCGATTATCATTAAGACCAATGCCTCACTTAAATTTGCAGGTGTGGTTGTAAAAAACATAATATCTTTTGCTATAATAACAGTAATATGCAGTTTTAGAAAATCCAGCGTGAGGGAGTCAGGAAGACTATATTTTGCATTTTTATTAATTGTTCCGGTTATCAGTATATTTATATCAATAATAATCTTTGAATTAGCACGAGCCTATGATGATGCTAAATCATCTGCTATAATGTTTGCCTTTTTGGGCTTAATGTATATAAACGCAATTGTATTTGCGATTTTTGAATCTATAACACGGTTTTTGGATAGGGAATACAAATACAAAATGGTAGAAAAGCAGCTGGAGCTACAGATAAACCACTATAACAAGTTAGCTGAAAACCGGGAATTGCTTTTTGAGACCATTCATGATTTTAAAAATCACTTAAATTGTATATATAATCTTTACAAATATAATAAAGGAGATGAGTTAGGCAGCTACTTAAAAAACCTTATGAATCTTTCCAACACAGAAAGTATAATTGATACTGGCAATCCTGTAATTGATGCCCTGTTAAATGACAAATCAAATATAGCTAATAAGTATGGGATTACCTTTAAGAAGGTACTCAATTTGCCATCAAATGTTAATATCGCTCATAACGATATTTGTGCCATTCTCGGAAATTCTCTGGATAATGCCATCGAGGCATGTAAGCGTATAGAAAACAAGTCACTTATAAAAGAAATTGAGCTGTCTATGAATTATAGAGAATCATACCTTATCATAGTCGTAACAAATACTTTTGATAAACTGCCAGCTAGAGAAGGCAAGTTTTTTCGGTCCTCAAAGTTATCACCAGGGCTTCATGGATTTGGTATGCAAAGCATAGAGAGAACCGTGAAAAAATATAGTGGGAATATGGTTGTTAAATACGATAAGAGTCTTTTTACCCTTGAAATCGTAATGTCTACTGCTTAGCGAAGGAAAGTATTCTCGTTATAATATTATCTCTCTTTTGGTTAATTCTTTGAAATTCATATTTTCTATATAAAACCCTTCCAGTTTGTCTTGACAGGCCTTAGAGAATGATATCGCCTCCTGTTAAAATACAGTTGATTTTCGAAAGCCTTCAACATTTCACTATCAAAAAAATCATTCATAGAATATGTACAGCTCTCGCTGTTTATTTCGTAATATCTTGATATTCATTTAAGTTAATTAACTGGTTTAGGTAATAAGTCACAATCTTTCCTCTCATGTTATTGCACTATTAGGCACATAAAAACTTTTTTTAAGGTAAAATATGCATTATAATGAGAGTATATATGATTACCATCATATGGGTGGCATTAACGGTGATATAACAACCTCTTAAAAATCTAGGATAGATGTTAATACAATGATAAAAGAGGACATAATTCTACAAATAAAGAAGGATGGGCTGGGAAAATGGCGGTAAGAAGGGTTTATGTCGAAAAAAAACCAGGTTTTGATATAGAAGCATATAAGCTCTATGCGGATATAAAGGAAAACCTTATAATAAAGGGGCTAAAAGCGGTAAGGATTCTTCAGCGTTATGATGTTGAGGGAATAACCGAAAGTGATTACGAGAAAGCCAAGATAATGGTTTTTTCTGAGCCTCCGGTAGATGACATATATGAAGAAAACCTAATTATTCCGGAAAATGATCGCATCATAGCAATTGAATACCTGCCAGGTCAATATGACCAAAGAGCCGATTCAGCAGCCCAATGCATTCAGTTGATAATTCACGGTGAGAGGCCCGATATAAGGGTTGCAAAGATTATTGTCCTCTCAGGTGAAATCTCAGATTCAGAATATCAAAGAATTATGGATTTAGTAATAAATCCTGTCGAAACCCGTTTGGCATCAATGGAAAAGCCCGTGACATTAAAAGAGACATATCCGGTTCCGCCCGAGGTTAAAAAAGTTGAGGGTTTCATTGAAATGCAACTTGAATCCCTGAAAAGCCTGATGAGTGAGATGGGGTTCGCGATGTCCCTGGAGGATTTATACTTTTGCCAGGAATATTTTAAAGATGCAGAGCAACGTGACCCGACTATAACAGAGCTTCGTATGATAGATACATACTGGTCTGATCACTGCCGTCATACAACATTTCTTACCGAAATAGAGGATGTTGAATTTGTTGCTGGCCCTGTTTCAGGAAAAATTAAGGAAGCGTATGAGAAATATATTGATATAAGAAAGCAGATTTATGTAAAAAGGCAAAAAGATATCAACCTGATGGATATAGCCACTTTGGCAATGAAATACCTTAAGTCTACCGGTGATCTTGACAATCTTGATGAATCGGAAGAAATTAATGCCTGTAGCATTATTGTAAATGCAGTTGTAGATGACAAGCCCGAAGAATGGCTGGTCATGTTTAAGAATGAAACCCACAATCACCCCACTGAGATCGAGCCATTCGGCGGAGCGGCTACATGTCTAGGCGGTGCCATTAGAGACCCACTATCGGGACGTTCCTATGTTTATCAGGCAATGCGTGTCACCGGATCCGGTGATCCGAGAACGCCTCTTAAGGATACTCTGCCCGGTAAGCTTCCTCAAAGGGTTATCACAACCAGAGCTGCCCATGGGTACAGCTCTTACGGTAATCAGATAGGGCTTTCCACCGGGATGGTAACTGAAATTTACCATAATGATTATGTAGCCAAGAGGATGGAAATAGGTGCAGTTGTCGGTGCAGTTCCACGGAATAATGTAGTTAGGAAAATTCCCGAAGCCGGAGATATAATAATTCTACTGGGCGGACGTACCGGGCGAGATGGCTGCGGAGGGGCGACAGGATCTTCCAAGGAACATACCGAGGAATCGCTTTTTAGCTGCGGAGCTGAGGTTCAGAAGGGCAATCCACCCACTGAGAGAAAAATTCAGCGTTTATTCAGAAAACCATCTATAACCAGAATGATAAAACGATGCAATGATTTTGGTGCTGGTGGAGTATCAGTAGCAATAGGAGAGCTGGCTGACGGTCTTGAAATAAATCTTGATGCCGTACCAAAAAAATATGAAGGTCTTGATGGTACCGAATTGGCTATTTCTGAATCCCAGGAAAGAATGGCAGTTGTTGTTTCCCCTGAAAATGTCAACAAATTTATTGAAGAGGCACGAAAAGAGAATCTTGAGGCAACTATGGTTGCGGTGGTTAATGATACCGGGCGTCTTCGTATGAACTGGCGGGGAAAAAACATAGTAGACTTAAGTAGAGATTTTTTAAATACCAACGGAGTAAAGCAAAGTATTTCTATCAAGGTTAATGGAGCTGAATTATCAGATAATGTTCTTGAAAAACTTCCTCCTGAGATAGAGGAATTACGCGGTGCACCTTTGAAGGCATGGATAAAAAACATTCAAAGGTTAAATGTTTGTAGTCAAAAGGGCCTTGTGGAACGGTTTGACAGCACCATCGGCGGAGGCACCGTTCAGATGCCATTTGGTGGGAAGCATTCTCTTACACCGATTGAGGGAATGATTGCAAAGCTTCCGGTTGAAAATGGAAAAACTACCACGGGAACGATTATGACCTCTGGTTATAACCCGGATATATCAAAATGGAGTCCTTTTCATGGCGCTGTGTATGCGATAGTTGAATCATTAGCCAAACTGGTTGCCATGGGAGGGGACTATAAAAAAGCCAGACTAACCCTTCAGGAATATTTTGAAAAGCCGGGCAGTGACCCTGAAAAATGGGGTAAACCCTTCTCAGCATTAATGGGTGCTTTTTATACTCAATGTGCTTTGAAGGTTCCTGCAATTGGCGGAAAAGACTCCATGTCCGGAACCTTTAAGGATATGCAGGTTCCACCGACCCTGGTATCCTTCGCGCTGGTACCAACAAATGTGACTTTTTCTGTTTCACCTGATTTTAAAAAGACAGGAAGTTCTATAGTGCTAATTTCCATTAAAAAGGACGAGCTGTCACTTCCTGATTTTGGAAGTTTGGATTCTACCTATACAAAAATAAATAGTTTAATCAAGGAAAGGTCAATTCTATCTGCAACATCCATAAAAGCAGGTGGTTTGGCTGAAGCCGTATGTAAAATGTCCTTTGGAAACGGTATAGGGGTTAAGCTTGAAAACATAGGGTTTGACCGTTCTTTCAGACTTGATTACGGGTCGTTAATAGTTGAAGTTGAGGAAGGTAAGGATATATCTGTTTTATTTGACGGTCTTGATTATGAAATAATAGGAAGTACCATCTTAGAGCCGGTTATTAATACGAGTTGGGGAACCATGCATATAAAGGAGTTAATTTCCGCGTGGACAGGAACATTGGAAAAGATATTCCCAACAGTTACCGACGGTGATACAAGTAAGGTAAAAAGTATAAACTATACTATTGGCGGTAAAACAAAGGGCGGTGTCCGTGTAGCAAGGCCTAGAGTTTTTATACCTGTGTTTCCGGGAACAAATTGTGAGTATGATGTAAAAAGGAAATTTGATGAAGCCGGTGCCATATCCGATGTTATGGTTTTCAGAAATCTTACAGCAGGCGAGATTGACGAATCCATAAGGGAAATGAAAAAGTGCATTGATGAGAGCAATATAATTATGATTCCCGGTGGATTTAGCGCCGGTGATGAACCAGAAGGCTCTGGTAAATTTATAGCTACTGTGTTCAGAAATCCTTACCTCTCCGAGGCAGTTATGAATCTTCTGAACAAACGAGATGGCCTAATATTGGGTATATGCAATGGGTTCCAGGCTCTTGTCAAACTCGGTCTCCTTCCTTATGGTGAAATAAGGCCTCTGGATGAAACATGCCCTACACTTACATTTAATACAATCGGCAGACATGTTTCCTCATTAATACAAACCAGAGTTTCCTCCAATCTTTCACCATGGCTTTCGAAAACTAAGGTCGGCGATATATGCACTGTAGCTGTTTCCCATGGTGAGGGCAGGTTTGTGGCCAATCAATCTATTCTTCTTGAGTTGGAAAACTCAGGACAGATTGCTACACAGTATGTGGACCTTGACGGAAGTCCAACTATGGATATTCGCTACAATCCTAATGGCTCAGTGCTTGCTATTGAGGGTATTACTAGCAAGGATGGAAGAATTTTAGGGAAAATGGCTCATGATGAGCGCTTTACATCCGACACCTTTATAAATATTCCCGGTAAAAAGGATCAGAGGATATTTGAGGCAGGAGTCGGTTATTTTCTTTGATATTTAAATTTGCAAGGGGACCTCTTATGTTAAGACCACTTGGTTATGGTTATAAATTTTATAAAGAGGTTTTAGGTTCTATAGTTCATATACGGCGGCATAAAGTATGGTTAAGTGTAAAACCTATCTTATTGCTTGCCGTAATTTTTTTATCAGTAGTTCTAGTATCATGCGGGAGACTGGATATGGAAGGATATGCGCCTCGTGGCACTGATGTTGTCAATCAGGAAGAAATTAATGAGATGCCCAACATAAATCATTCTACACCAAGGGATAATCAGTCCGGAGAAGATTCCTACCCGGAATCTACCGATATACATGAATCAACCATACCGACTGAGCCGGTTAATACACCTGAGCCCTCCATTACTCCTGAACAAACATATATGCCTGCACCTGTGTCTACCCCTGAACTAACCCCAGCACCGACACCTATTGCCACACCGGAGCAGACACCCCAGCCCGAAGCATCAGCCGGTATTGTAAACCCATATGTACCGTATACATATGATCAGATGATAGAGGACAGTCAAAAACTGAAGGATATGTATCCGGACATAATATCTCTGGATGTGGCAGGATACTCTGTCGAAGGTAGAGAGCTTACATTAATTAAGCTTGGCAGGGAAGATAAGGGTGATAAGGGTGATAAGGGTCAGAAAAAAATTATCCTCTGTGGCTCCCATCATGCCAGAGAGTATATTACAAGCTCATATCTGATGAAAATGACCGAGGAATACTGTAAAGCATATTATAGCGGAAATAATTATGGGAAATATAATACCAAGGAAATTCTAGATAAAATATGTCTTTATATCGTACCTATGGTGAATCCTGATGGTGTTAATCTGGTTATAAACGGCGTCGAGTCGGTTAAAAATCAGGAATCGGTAGCTGCCATGGCTATGCTAAGAGGTTCATATAAGCAGTGGAAAGCAAATATAAACGGGGTAGACTTAAACCGTCAATATCCTGCCGAATGGGAAAAGAAATATGATGAAGTGGGTAAGCCTGCATCAGAGAGCTATAAAGGTGAATCCTCAGCCACTGAACCCGAGATAAAGGCTATGATGGAGCTTTCAAAAAGCAATGAGTTCATTTTAGCCGCATCTTTTCATACCAAAGGCAGTGTTATATACTGGGCTGATAGAGGTACCGTTAATTTGATTCCGGGAGTAAAAGACATGGTGAGAAGGCTTGCCAGACTCACTAATTATTCAAGAATGCCGATTTCGGAGGACCCTTCAATATACGGTGCGGGTTATGAAAATTGGTTTCGCCTTCAATTCCTGCGCCCAGCGCTTTGCATAGAATTAACCCCTTACAATAATACCGATGTACCTCATGATGATAAGAAGTTTGACAGTCTGGTTTGGAATAGCGCTAAATACATAGGATTGTTTCTGGCTGACGAGGCTTTGAAGAGATAACAATAAGGGTATAATGGAATGGACATTATTTTTTATACTAGTTATAATAAAGTCCGTATGGCATAGCAAATGATATATTACGAAGCAGAATTCTACCCCTGATAAAACAAATGAGGTGTTAAGTAATGGACAGATATTATAGAAGAAGACGAAGGTTTAACCCGGTTAAATTTTTAACCTTTTTAATATTAACCGCTATTACAATCACTGTAATAACTCTTGCCATCACAGGGAAGTTACCCTTTATGCCTGATAACCTGAAGGCTGCAGGAAGCCCTACCCCAGTTTCGAGCCCAACACCAAATTCCGAGATTTCTCAGTCTCCGGAAGTGAATACTCCTGAACCTACTCCATGGCCCACGCCCGATCCTTTACCTGAGGAGAGTACTGACCGTGATGTTCTTGATGTTTCATGGGAGGATCCGGCAGTTTTTACCGGAGCTATGGCATTTAATGATAATAGTAAAACCTTTTATAAGAGCGACGGGACCACAATGAACTACTGGGTCTTTGAAAACAATCAGCCTGTTGAATATATACCAAAGGATGAGTTAAGCTTTGGCTCACCGGAGAATTATGCCGATCTTAAAGGTGTGACAGCATTCAGGGGCAATAATTACAGAGATTCCGCATCTTATGGTACCCGGACAATAAGCGAAAAAAAGCTTGAAATTGTATGGTCTCATGAGACCAGTGTAATAAAAGCAGAGAACAGTACATGGCCGGGAACAGGTTGGACAGGCCAGCCTCTTTTAGTGAATTGGTCGGAAGATGTACGGAAAATGATGAATATAAATGCCGAATATAAGGACAAGGATCTTGTTGAAGTGATTTATCCCACATTGGATGGTAATATATATTTCCTTGATCTGGAGACCGGTAAGCCTACAAGAGATAAAATCAATGTAGGTTTTCCCATGAAGGGAACAGGAATGGTTGATCCGAGAGGATATCCGCTTCTTTATGTAGGAATGGGTCTGAATGAGAATGGTGATAAAATTACAGAATTTAAATACAAGATGTTCAGCCTTATAGACCAGACACTTTTGTATGATATTATGGGGCGTGATTCGGTTGCTTTCAGAAAATGGGGTGCTTTTGATTCCTCCGCGATTATTGACAAAAAAACAGACACCTTTATAGAAGCTGCTGAGAATGGTTTAGTATACAGGGTTAAGCTGAATACCAACTTTAACCGTGAAGCAGGTACAATTTCAATATCACCTCAGTTGACCAAATACCGTTACAAAGACTCAACCAATGTTGAGCTGGGTATAGAAAACTCTCCGGCGTATTACAAGAACTATATGTATTTTTGCGATAATGGTGGAATCTTTCAATGCCTAGATTTAAACACTTTAAAGCCGGTTTGGACTTATGATGTGGGAGATGATACAGACTCCTCTCCCGTTATAGAAGAGACGGCTGAAGGGGTGTTTGTTTACACAGCAAACCAAGTGGATAAAAGAAGCCAGATAAGTAAAAGCCGTGAGAACGCAAATATCCGCAAATTCAATGCCTTGACTGGCGATTTGATATGGCAGAAGGATTATAGCTGCGTATACAGCTATTATATTAACGGAGGGGTGTTAGGCACACCTTTGTTGGGAAAAGACGATATAAGTGATATAATTATTTTTACCGTATGTTTTACCGGTTCGTCGCAGGATGGTATTCTTGTGGCGTTGGACAAGAAGACTGGTGAGGAAGTATGGAAAAGACAGTTAGATGCCTATAGCTGGTGTTCCCCTGTTGCCGTCAAGAGTTCTGAAGGCAAAACGTATGGCCTTTTTACAGATTTCAACGGATTATTGCATCTGTTTGATCCAAAGACCGGAAAAGACCTTGATAAAGTAAGCTTGGGTGCCAACATAGAATCTTCTCCGGCAGTTTATGATGATATGATTGTTGTGGGGTCCTATGCAAAGAAAATCTTTGGTATTAAGATAAAATGAAAAACGTGTCAGAAGAACCGTCCCCCTGACACACCCATGGAGGCAAAAAGGATGAATAATCAAAGACGCAGCCAGTCAAATAAATTAGTTACAGTAGTAATACTTTTAGCAGTTACTTTAGTTGTGTTATTGGGGCTCCTGGTAGCGCAGGGAAAGTTGGGATCAAATATTATAGCGAGTTCGCCCACACCCTCGTCGGGTACTTCGCCTGAACCAACAACTTCAACTACACCGGAGGCGACACCTGAGCCAACTCCCACACCGGAACCTACTCCTCCGCCCGAGATAACCGACCCTGCACAGTTGGTTCTGGATATTACCAAGTTACCTTCCTATGTAAGTAAGACTACCGTTTCTGAAGGAACCTACCAAAAAAAATTCAGTAATGGCGGAGTTATTACATACTCTGTATATCAAAATGACAAAAAAGTAGACTATAAGCCCAATTATGTTTTAGCATTTCCAAGGGCCAAAGCCTATACTGAGCAGGAAGGAGTTACCACCTTCAGAGGCAATAACTACCGTGATACTGCAGCTTATGGTACTCGTGATTTAAAAGAAAAGAAGCTTGAGATAATATGGGAGCAATCGACCGGTGCAATCAGTGCTCATAACAGCTATTGGCCAGGATCAGGCTGGACAGGCCAACCTATAATAATCAACTGGCCTGAAGAAACTGTAAATGTAATGAATATAAATGAAGAATTCAAGAATAGTAGCTTAACCGAGGTTATCTATCCTATTCTGGACGGAAATATTTACTTTTTAGATCTTGAAACCGGAAAGCCTACCCGTAACAAGATTAATCTTGGCTATTCAATCAAAGGAACAGGAATGGTTGATCCCCGTGGATATCCTCTTTTCTATACAGGCGTTGGTCTAAATGAAAATAACGGTAAAACCACAGAGTTCAAATACAGAATTTATAGTTTGTTGGATCAAAAAGAGATCTTCAGCATCATGGGAAGAGATGCGTTATCTTATAGAGGTAAGTGGGGAGCCTTTGACTCTTCTGCTATTTTAAGCAAGGAAACCGACACATTAATTAATGTTGGTGAAAACGGTCTGATATATAAGACTAAGCTAAATACGAAATATGATGAGGCCAATGGCACCTTGTCCATTTCACCTGAGGTTACTAAGTTCCAGTATAAGTCTTCTTATAACAGTCCCGGAGCCGATTACGGTATAGAAAACTCACCCGCTATTTATAGAAATCTTATGTATACCATTGATAATGGCGGAACTCTTTTGTGTCTCGATATAAATAATCTTGAGCCCGTATGGATGTACGATATAAAAGACGATACCGATAGCACCATAGTTATAGAGGAAGAAGAGGACGGAGTTTTCATCTATACCGCAAATGAAGTCGATAAGCGCTGCGCAAACGGTCAAGCCAGCAAGGCTGATAGTAATATACGTAAATTCAATGCTCTGACTGGGGAACTGGTATGGCAAAAGGATTACACCTGCTATTACCGCTCAGGCATCAATGGCGGAGTTTTGGGAACACCGCTATTAGGCAAGGATGATATAGCTGACAGAATCATTTTCCCTGTTTGCTTTACCGGAAGCCAGATGGATGGAAAGCTTGTGGCATTGGACAAGAAGACAGGCGAGGAAATATGGGTTCGCGAGCTTACAAATTATAGCTGGAGCTCACCTGTTGCCATAAAAGGTGATGACGGAAAAACCTATGCGCTCTTATGCGGCTATGACGGGTTCATGCGTTTGTTTGATCCAATTACCGGCGAAGACCTGGATAAGGTATCATTGGGAGCGAATATAGAGAGCTCACCTTCTGTATATAACGATATCGCCGTTGTCGGCTCCTATGCACAGAAAATATTTGGTGTCAGAATAAAATAGAATTATATATTAACTCATCACCATTTTTTAGAAGCATTTCAAGCAAAATGGGGGTACTAAAAACTAGTATCCCCATGCGCTAAATATGTATTGTTTAGTTGTTGATAGTTTTATTTCCTTTGTTATTAATCAGAAACTTAATAAGCAAAATGTAAAGAATAATTCTTAGAATAGGCTCAATAAAAGCAAGAATAAAATCAATTATTATTTTTATAATCATGTAAGCCCTCCTGCATTAATTGAATAATCCGTATCATTCAATTTCAAAATAATATATATTTTGTTAATGTTAATTATAACATTAAAGTAAATAATAGTAACTTTATAATAATTTATTTTCCATAACATTTATTCACATAAATTTGAGTAAGAGTGAGTAAGAGGGACGGTGACTTTTACTCATTTTAGTCGACTACTGAGTAATGGGGACGGTGACTTAAAGTCGCCTGCTCCTCCAGAATGACATGAAGTTCGCTGTCGAATAATTTACCAAAATAAATTGATTTGACATGAAAATACCCCTGTGCTACAATATAACGGCAACCGCACGAAAAAGGGCAATAAATCAGTTTTGCGTTTCAAATGCATATACTGTCCCTTATAGGCGAGATTGGTAGGAGGAGGTGCAATTTATGTACGCAGTTATTGAGACTGGAGGCAAGCAGTACAAAGTTCAAGAGGGCGATGTTGTTTTTGTTGAGAAACTTGAAGTTTCTGAAGGAGAGCAATATACTTTTGACAAGGTGCTTGCAATATCCAAGGACGGCGACCTAACAACAGGAAATCCTGTTTCGGGAGCTTCCGTTGCTGCTAAAGTACTCGGCCAGGGCAAGGATAAGAAGATTATTGTCTTCAAGTACAAGTCTAAAAAAGGCGAGCGCAAAAAGCAGGGTCACAGACAGCCATACACAAAGGTTCAGATCGAGAAGATCAACGCTTAATATTATGATTAAGGCTGTATTTTACCACTTGAGCAATGGCAATGTTAAGGCTTTTAACATCAATGGCCATGCAGGGGCTGCAAAAAAAGGAGAGTATGATATGGTTTGCGCAGCAGTATCGGCTGTGGCATATACGACTCTCGGAGGTTTAGAAGAAATTTGCGGGATTGAAACCTACAAGGAATCTGACGGGAACCTCACCATGGAATTGCCTATGGATGTGAAAGCCGAGGTTTGGGTTGAAGCACAGACCATACTCAAAACTATGGAAATAGGGCTCAAACAAATTGAAAATCAGTACCAACAACATATAAAAGTAAGTATTAAGGAGGTGTAGCCATGATCAGAATTAATCTGCAGTTGTTTGCCCATAAAAAAGGAATGGGAAGCACAAAGAACGGTCGCGATAGCGAATCTAAAAGACTTGGTGTTAAAAGAGGCGACGGTCAAGCTGTACTGGCAGGCAATATCCTGGTAAGGCAGAGAGGCACCAAAATTCATCCGGGTACCAACGTTGGAATAGGCAGTGATGATACACTGTTTGCTCTGATAGACGGAAAGGTGAAGTTTGAAAGACTCGATAAGACAAGAAAAAAGGTAAGCGTTTATTCTGCATAATAAAGACAAATAATATAACCTGACATAAGGTTTTATTATTTGGCGTTCTTTATGGCAGAGGTAATACTGGTATGGTAAGGGACGAAACTATCGTCCCTTTTCTTTTCGGGTTAGAGGCCGGAGAGAATTGATTAACTTATGAGGAGGGGACCGAGCCTGGATTTTAGGCATGGTCATGAGTATGTTTATTGACTTTGCGGAGATTTATATTAAAGCAGGAGACGGCGGAGATGGAGCGGTCTCTTTTCGACGTGAAAAATATATACCTAACGGAGGCCCCGACGGCGGTGACGGCGGTAAAGGTGGTAATGTTCTTTTTGTAGCTGATACAGGGCTAAGAACCTTGATGGACTTTCGTTATAAGAGAAAGTATATTGCCCAAAGGGGAGAGAACGGTGGAAAACGCAATATGAGCGGCAAAGGTGGAGTAGACCTTGTTGTTAAAGTACCGGTAGGAACTATCGTTAAGGACAAGGAAACAGGCCGTATTATTGCAGATATATCCCGCGAAGGACAAGAGACCGTAATAGCTCGTGGCGGGCGTGGTGGCGCAGGTAATCAGCATTTTGCCACTCCGACTCGACAAGTTCCCAACTTTGCCCGTAGTGGAAGTCCGGGACAGGAATTTACAGCCGTTTTAGAGCTTAAACTAATTGCTGATGTAGGACTCCTTGGCTTTCCTAATGTAGGTAAGTCCACATTACTATCTATGGTCTCATCGGCAAGGCCCAAAATTGCCAATTATCATTTTACAACCCTGTCCCCTAATCTGGGAGTGGTGTCATTGGGAGAAGGCGGAAGCTTTGTACTTGCAGATATACCGGGACTTATAGAAGGAGCCCATGAGGGAGCAGGTCTGGGTCATAATTTTTTAAGGCATGTAGAACGTACCAGACTTTTGATTCATGTAATTGATATCGCTGAGACAGATGGCCGGGATGCTATTTCTGATTTCGATGTTATTAACCGTGAACTTGAGCTATATAATCCGGAGTTGGCTGAGCGTCCCCAAATAATTGCAGCAAATAAAATAGATGCCCTATACGAAACCGAGAAGCTGGAAAAATTCAGAGCGGAAATGGAGAACAGAGGATACAAGGTATTCGAGATTTCTGCCGCAACCAATCAGGGCGTTGATGATTTGATAAGATATACCTATGAACAGTTGAAAACACTGCCTGAGATTGTACTTTTCAATCCGGAACAAGAAGTAGATATAACAGTACAAAGTGATGAAACGCCGTTTACCATTAGACGTGAAAACGAGATTTATGTTGTGGAAGGGCCATGGGTTAATAAAATACTCGGTTCAGTAAATCTTAACGACAGGGAATCCCTCCAGTACTTCCAGCGCACCGTTAAAAATATGGGAGTTATCGAAGCCCTGGTAGAAAAGGGCATTGAAGAAGGGGACACTGTCAGAATGGGCGAAATAGAATTTGATTATGTACCATAAAAAAGGAAATGCTTACACATTTCCTCTAGGAGAATGATATGATAACAGGAAAGCAAAGAAGCTATTTAAGAGGTCTGGCAAACAATATACCGGCCATCTTTCAGGTAGGGAAAAACGGAATTGACGAGAATGTTGTGCGTCAGTTCATTGATGCCCTTGAGGCAAGGGAACTAGTCAAAGCCAGCGTGTTAAAAAACTCAATTTACACAGCAAGAGAAGCATGTGAAGAATTGGCACAGGCAGTTGAAGCCGAAATAGTGTCTGTCATGGGGAATAAATTTGTCCTTTATAAGGAATCGCTAAATAATAAGGTAATTGAACTGCCAAAATAGGGGACTAGACAGGTGAACCGTCCCCGTGTCTAGGTGAACCGTCCCCGTGTCTACTGTCTATAGACAGGAGAACCGTCCCCGTGTCTAGACAGGAGAACCGTCCCCCTGTAAGGAGATAAAGTTATGATATGGTTCGGACCTGCAGGAAGCTCAAATAGTTTTTATGATCTCTGTGAAATGGGGCTCAATGCCTATGAATACCAATGCAATAAGGGAATAAATCTCAATGTTGAAACGGCTCAGGAGATTGGCGAGAAAGCGTCAGAATTCAATATCCGCTTAAGTATTCATGCCCCTTATTACATCAACCTTTCCAGTACCGAAAAAGAGAAAAGAGATAATTCGGTTAATTATATTCTGGACACTCTTAGAGTAGCCAAGATAATGGGTGCAGTTCGAATAATCATGCATCCGGGATATGTTTCAGGAGTATCTCGCGGAACGGCAGTTGAGATGGCTATTGCAACCTTAAGAGAGGCTATTAATCAGGCTGATGAACAGGGCCTTTCCGACATTACCATTTGCCCTGAGGTTTTGGGTAAGAGCAATCAACTGGGTAATCTTGAAGAAGTAATGGAATTGTGTGGTTTGGATAAAAGACTTATCCCGTGCCTTGATTTTGCCCACTTACACTCTTTGACTCAGGGCGGTATGAATACTGAAGAAGACTTTGAGAAGGTCTTTATGACCGTTGAAAAACATCTGGGAAGAGACAGGCTGAAAAACGTGCATATACATTTTAGCCGTGTGGAGTATGGTAAAGGTGGCGAGAAGAAACACTGGTCCTATTCCGATACAAAATACGGACCGGATTTTGATCCACTGGCAAAGGTTATTGACAAGCTGGGTATAGAGCCTGTTGTAATTTGCGAATCCCGCGGCACTATGGTTGAAGATGCACTAACCCTTAAAAAGATTTATGACAAGTCAAAAAATCACCGATAATAATAAGCTTATAATTAAAGGGAACAATATTAACGCAAGGTTTAATACTGCCAGACCGAAAGTGTCCTTTTTGGTTTGCAGGCCGTAAAATATTTTTACATTCTTGAAAACCTTGTATACTGTCAGCAATGTTAATAAGGATATCAAAGGAAGATAGCCTAATACTACGCATAAAATAATATCCAGATATGCAAAAGCATAAATTGCACCGAATAAAAACAGGGCTTTCTTTTTACCAATCTGAATAGGCAGCGTATATCGCTTGTTTGTAAAATCATCTTCCATGTCACAGATATTGTTTGCCAGCATTATATTTGCGATGCAAAAAACAGCCGGAAGAGAAGCAAACACAATGGGAAGAATCATACTCCAATTAAGACTAAAGAGTATGATTTCGTTATTAACAATAATTGTCAAAGGCACATAGCTAAAAATCGAAGCATAGACCACTAAAAACGGAATTAAGAGCCCCATAAAAACTCCCGAAAAAAGTTCTCCGAATGGTGTGCGGGAAATGGGCAAAGGCCCTGCCGAATATAAGATTCCCATTAAAAATGACAGAGCTCCAAAGGCTAATAACCAAAGATCGGTTCTCAAAAATGTTAATATTCCGAATATAATTGCAGTAATAAGTAGAATAGCTATTGTTATAACAACGGTATTTTCTTTGAGGCCGAATTGCCCTATGGCATTATGGACTTCATAATTATAGCCTTCTTTCTTTACTGCTCGTTTAAAATCCTGATAATTGTTAAGAGCTGTCGTAAACATATCAAAGCAAAGCAAAGATATAAAAAAGAATAGAATTGTAAGGGTATTTAAGGTCTCGAACTTATAAATAGTATAAAGCAATCCAAAAACAAAAGGCGTTACACTGGCGATTTTAGTCTGTATCTCAACAAGTTTTAAAAAGCTTTTAATATGCATAATTAATAACCACCCTATAGATAAACTCAAAATAATCTTATTAGATAATTAATTATACCATTTTCTTGATGGATTTAGACAAATCAGATAAAATGATTGTGAATAAATGCTTAATGTTTTGTTAACATAAGCTAGGATAATGCTGAAAAAGAAAGAGGGGCATTTTTTATGATTAAGATTAGAGTGCTCAATGGACCCAATCTTAACCTCTTAGGCATGAGAGAACCCGATATCTATGGTGCCCAAAGCTTGCGGGATATTCAAATAAGGCTGGAAGAGGAAGCTAGAAATTATAATATTGATCTGGACTTTTTTCAGTCTAACCATGAAGGTGAAATTATAGACAAAATACATGATGCTTTTGCGGGTGGTTATAACGGAATAATAATAAATCCCGGAGCACTAACTCATTACAGCTATGCAATTCGTGATGCCATCAGTGGCGTTAAGATACCGGCTATTGAAGTACACCTCTCAAATATTCATGCCAGAGAGGAATTTAGATCAAAGTCTGTCATTGCACCTGTCTGTATCGGGCAAATTTGCGGTCTTGGAATAGATGCCTATTCTGCGGCGCTTTTTTCACTACATAAGCGGTTTCAGTCATAAAGTGCATGGAGGGGAGAAATAGAATGAACAAGAGGTTACAAGGGCTTAGAAAGCTTTTAAAAGAGAAAAATATGGATGCCTGTATTATTACCGGAAGAGCCAATACTATCTATTTTTCCGGATTTACCGGAACCACGTCAGTCATGTTGATTGGATTGGATAAGGCCTGGCTTGTGGTTGATTTTAGGTACACCATACAGGCAAAGGAACAGGTTTTTGAGGGAATAGAAGTAGTTGAGCAGCAGGAGAGTTCTAACAGTACTATAAATGTGCTAATGGCGCAAAATTCAATTGAATCAATCGGCTTTGAAGGGAATGTGCTCACATTTTCAGAATATCAGAAGATGAAGATCAGTCTTAACAAAGCAAAAAGCTTTGTGAGTCTCGATGGATTGGTTGACAAGCTGCGAATAATTAAGGACGATGATGAAATCGAAAGTATACAACAGGCCGTTCTTTTGGGGGACAAGGTTTTCGATCAAATTATAAACTTTATTAAGCCCGGCATGAAAGAGACAGATGTTTCAGCTGAGATGGAGTATATAATGAAAAAACTGGGTGCCAAAGGACCATCCTTTGAGACCATTGTAGGTGCGGGATACAGATCGGCCATGTGTCATGGCACAGCGACAGATAATGTAATTAAGAAGGGTGACGCTGTGGTCTTGGATTTTGGTGTTATTTACCGGAACTATTGTTCCGACATGACGAGAACAATATTTATAGGGGAGCCGAATACTGAATTAAGAAAAATATATGGCATAGTAAAAAAAGCACAGGAAGAAGCACTTGCCGGTATTGTTTCTGGGATGAAGGGCTCCGATGCTGATAAAATTGCAAGAGATATAATAACTGAAAGCGGTTATGGAGACGCATTCGGCCACAGTCTGGGACATGGAGTAGGCGTGGAAATTCATGAAGAGCCCCGGTTATCTGTAAAGAGTGAGGATATCTTAACCGATGGCATGGTATTTTCAGTAGAACCTGGGATCTATGTGGAAGGTCTGGGGGGTGTAAGAATAGAGGATATGGTTGTATTGGTTGACGGTAAGCCAAGAAATTTCACAACCAGTACCAAGGATATGATTATTATCTAACTTTTTTCTTGCATACCAAAGCATTATAGCTTAATATTAAGTGGTAAGAATTTACCGAATTTTTGTAAGAGAGGTTCACTTATTATGGTAGTTGCTGGTGATTTTAAAAATGGCGTAACCTTTGAAATGGACGGGCAGGTATTTCAGATTATTGAATTCCAACACGTTAAGCCCGGTAAAGGTGCTGCTTTTGTAAGAACAAAAATAAGAAATGTTATAACAGGTTCTACAATAGAGCGTACTTTTAATCCTTCTGACAAATTTGAGAAAGCTCAGATTAGTAGAAGAGATATGGAGTATCTATACAATGATGGAGATTTAGCTTATTTTATGGACACAGAGACATATGAACAGATGCCTATTAATATGTCAAAGATCAGCGATTCTCTTGTGTTTGTAAAAGAGAATATGGTTTGTAAAATTCTTTCCTATAAAGACAACGTTTTTGGCGTTGAGCCTCCGATGTTCGTTGAACTGGAAGTGACAGAAACCGAACCCGGTTTTAAAGGCGATACCGCAACCGGGGCCAATAAGCCTGCCACTGTTGAAACAGGTGCACAGGTAAAGGTTCCACTTTTTGTTAATCAAGGTGATAGGATTCGTATTGATACACGTACCGGAGAATATCTGGAAAGAGCCTAATAATTGGTTCTTAATATTGGATAATTTATGGAGCATCCGTAAGGATGCTCTACTTGTTACCTGCTTTGAAAGTCTCTACTTTTAGAAGCAGGTTTTTCTGCATAAATAAAGGAATTTATCCAATACTATGTACGAAACAATCTATACAGCGGGTCTTTGGAAGGAGGTAAAATCAATTTGAAAGCGACAGGTATTGTAAGAAGAATCGATGATTTGGGACGAGTAGTAATACCAAAAGAAATCAGAAGAACCTTAAGGATAAGAGAAGGTGATCCCCTCGAAATCTACACAGACAGAGAAGGGGAAGTTATTCTTAAGAAATACTCTCCTATAGGTGAATTGGGAGATTTTGCGGAGGCATACGCAGAATCGCTTCACAATACAAGCGGACACATTATTGCAGTAGCTGATAGAGATTCGATAATAGCAGTTTCAGGTGGTTCTAAAAAGGAATTACTAGAAAAGACATTAAGCCCTGATATTGAAAGAATCATTGAAAACCGAGACATGTTTATAGCTCAATCAACGGAGGCTCAACGTATTCCGGTAATTTCTGATGAGAAGGGAAACACAAAATACACCAGTCAGGTTATTTCTCCCATAATATCGGAGGGGGATGCCATAGGAGCCGTTTTAATGCTTTCCACGGATCCCAAGGTAAAAATGGGGGATGTGGAAACAAAGCTTGTGCAATCGGCGGCTGGTTTCTTAGGACGGCACATGGAACAATAAAAGTAAAAGTGTTAAAAGTTGAAACAAGACAGGATTAGCTAACCTGTCTTGTTTATATCTTGGTTTTTATTTTCCTGATAATCCTCTATGCAGGATTTTTTATGCTTTTTCAGATATTACTCTTGCTACATGTACTCCGCTGGCTGCTGCCTGAGACAGACCACGAGTAATACCGGCGCCGTCTCCTATTGCATAGAAGCCGGGCATCTCTGTTTCAAGCTCATTGGATAAAAGGAGTCTGGAACTGTAGAACTTAACCTCAACGCCATACAGCAGGGTGTCGTAATTGGCTGTACCGGGAGCAATCTTGTCAAGCGCATTAATCATTTCAATAATATTATCAAGATGTCTCTTAGTGAGAACAAGGCTTAAATCACCGGGAGTAGCCTTCATAGTGGGCTTTGTAAAGCTTTGGGCCATACGGTGTTCATTGGTACGTTTACCCTTGATTAAATCACCGAAGCGTTGAACAAGAATACCACCGCCTAACATGTTTGATAGAGAAGCGATGCGTTTACCATATTGATAAGGCTCATTAAATGGCTTGGTGAAACGATTGCTAACCAAAATCGCAAAGTTAGTATTTTCACTTCTATATGCAGGGTCGGTGTAGCTGTGTCCGTTTACAGTTATAATTCCGTCAACATTCTCACTGACCACATGGCCGTAGGGATTCATGCAGAAGGTTCTGACCAAATCCCCATATTGTTTGGTTCTGTATAAGAATTTTGATTCATAGACTATGTCTGTTATACTCTCAAAGACTCTCGCAGGTAACTCCACTCTTACACCGATATCGACCTGATTGTTTATCAGTTGGAGCCCCAGTTTACGACATTGTGCCGCAAACCATTCAGCACCGGAGCGGCCCGGAGCAACAATGAGGTAACGACATTGGGCTTTTTGCCCGTCTGCCAGGGTAATTGTATAACCGTCATCATTTTTATCAATAGATTCAACACCAGATTCACATGAAATCTCAACACGTTCAAGTAGATAATCATACATTTTGGATAAAATTTCTTTATTGTTCTCTGTCCCCAAATGCTTTACTTCAGCCTCAAGTAAATGGAGGTCATAGGAAAGGGCTTTCTTTGATATTTCACGGGCTTCAGGAGAATTGGTTGTAAAACGTTTTAGTGTTGCGCCGAAACTTACGTTTACTGTGTCCACATATTCAATAAGATCCATTATCTTTTCAGTATCAAGGTATTCATTAAGCCAGCCCCCGAATTGTGTTGTAAAGTTATATTTGCCATCGGAAAAAGCACCAGCTCCGCCAAAGCCATTCATTATGCCGCATGAATTGCATTTAATGCAGGTTGCGACTTTTTTTTCAACAATGGGGCACAGTCTGCGGTAAATATCCTTGCCCTGTTCAAGCATGAGTATGTTCATGCCCGGCATTAGCTTCTGAAGCTCATATCCGGCAAAAATTCCAGCGGTACCGCAACCGATTATTATGGTATCATATATACTTTTTTTCATTTGGATCCTCCTGAATTGTGTATTTCTTCAGCCGTACTATTATAACATAAGTTTAATCTTTAAATAAACATATAAGCTTTTCAATTCTCTCGATGGTGAGGTTATTAGTACGATAAACTGTGCGAAAACAAATCAATTAATTAAGATCATGTAGTTCTAGAGGCGTGCCTGCGTACGATTTAAATGCGAACAGACGAAATCCATTTCGTCGCGGATTAGCGTAGCGAGCGCGACTAGAAAACTGGACGTTTGACCGGAGCGCTAAATCGTTGCAGGCTATAGCCTCTTAAAAAATTTTGAATAAATAAAGTGTTAATATTTGATAGTAAGGAGTTTTCGCACAGTCTGACGAAGTATCAAACATGTAATATCAATAATGTATAGCTACTAACACAGGAACTGTTATCCTTTGGCGAACATTTGTTTGTATTGAGGCTGCTATTATTATATACTATAATAGAGTGGTCACACTAAACGACTTAAAATCACTTACCCAACGGAGGGAATTATGAAAATTTTAGAAGGCTTGAATCCTGAACAGAAACAGGCCGTATTACATACAGAAGGTCCATTGCTTGTTCTTGCGGGAGCAGGATCGGGAAAGACAAGAGTTTTAACTCATAGAATCGCCTATCTCGTTGAAGAAAAGCTTGTTCGTCCCTGGAATATATTAGCCATTACATTTACCAATAAAGCTGCCAGAGAAATGAAGGAAAGAATGGAGCAGCTTATCGGACCAGAAGCAAATAATATTTGGGTTGGTACTTTCCACGCATCCTGCGTAAGGATATTAAGGCGCGAAATAGAGCGTCTGGGATATGATAAAAGCTTTGTAATTTATGATGCGGATGATCAGAAAAGTCTTGTTAAGACGTGTCTTGACCAACTTAATATCAATGATAAGAACTTTCCTCCCAAGTCGGTTATAAATGAGATAAGCCGTGCTAAGGATGAGTTAATTGACCCCGATAAATTTAATCGTCTTTATGCCTCTGATTACAGAATGAGTAAAATTGCGGCTGTTTACGAGCTATACCAACAGAAGCTCAAGGCTAATAACGCCCTGGATTTTGATGATATTATTCTTTTGACTATACGCGTTTTGGCAAATTTCCCGGAGGTTTGTGATTATTATGCCGATAAATTTCGGTATATACTGGTGGATGAGTACCAGGATACCAATACAGCCCAGTATATGCTAGTTAGCATGCTTGCAAACAAACACGGGAATATATGCGTCGTTGGTGACGATGACCAGATGATCTATGGCTGGAGGGGTGCCAATCTTCGCAATATTCTAGACTTTGAAAAGGATTATCCCAATTGCCGTATAATTAAGCTCGAACAGAATTATCGATCCACAAAAACTATACTTGACGCCGCAAATAATGTTATCAGTAATAATGCGGGGCGAAAGGTAAAGAAGCTATGGACAGAGAATTCCACCGGAACACCTGTAAACAGATATGAAGCGAACGACGAGCATGATGAAGCATATTATGTGGCCAGAATCATGAGGAACCTGAAAAATTCAGGCCGAAGCTACAATGATATGGCTATTCTTTATAGACTTAACGCCCAGTCCCGTGTTTTTGAGGAAGTGCTGATGAAGCAGGGAATCCCTTACAAGATTTACGGGGGTTTAAAATTCTATGCCAGAAAGGAAATCAAGGACGTTATAGCGTGGCTCAGGATTGTTCAGAACGGTAATGATGATATCAGTCTTAAGAGGATTATTAATGTTCCCAGAAGAGGAATAGGGAAAACTACTCTTGATAGGGTGGAGCAATACGCAGCCAGTGAAAATGTAAGTATGTATAAGATAATTTCAATGGCATCGAATTATCCGGACCTTGCCCGGTCCGGCAAGAATCTTCAGGAGTTCTTTAGTTTCACAGAGAATATGAAGGTTTTGGCAGCACAGACTGATCTGATTTCATTTATTGAGCTGTTAATCGACAAAAGCGGAATTGTGAAAGAGCTAGAAGCGGAGATGACCGTCGAGAGCAGAACCCGCATAGAAAACATAAAGGAATTTATTTCAGTTGCAAGGGAGTTTGAGACTACAGCCGAGGAAAACCCAACCCTTGAGGATTTTCTTGCCCACATATCCCTTGTGGCGGATATCGACGATACTGAAGAGGTTGGGGACAGGGTTGTAATGATGACTCTTCACAGCGCGAAAGGCCTTGAGTTCCCCATAGTCTTTATGGCAGGTCTGGAAGAAGGAATTTTCCCAAGCTACAGGTCTATTTCTGAGGAAGAGGAGCTGGAAGAGGAAAGAAGGCTGTGCTATGTAGGTATAACCCGGGCTCAGGAGAATCTCTACATAACAAATGCAAGGTGTCGTATGCTTTTCGGTAGCACCACCTATAACCGTGAATCCAGATTCATAAGTGAGATTCCCAACGAACTTATCTCCATGCCCGAGAAGTTCTCCCCAAACACCTACCAAAGTGAAGAGCAAAAAAAAGGAAACAGCTTTGGGCAATTCGGAAAAGTTGTGGATTTATCTGACTTAAAGGCTAGAATAAAGGAGTTTAATCATCAGTCAAACGATGATGATTCTTCGGTTAATGTAGGGGATCGCGTTGTTCATAAGAAATTCGGTGAAGGAATCGTAAAAGCAAAGGTTAAGGAAAGCGGAGACTATAGGCTGGATATAAATTTTGATCAATATGGGATGAAACGGCTGATGGAAAGCTATGCAAGGTTGAAAAAAGTATAGTGTAGTTAAGGAGAAACCATGATTAAAGCAGTGATTTTTGATATGGACGGTGTAATAATCGATAGTGAACCTATTCATACTGAATTGACACTTAATGTGTTAAAGGATGTAGGTGTAACACCTGATGAAAGTGAAATCTATGAATTTATTGGCGTACGAAATGAGGAAATGTGGGCTACCTTGATAGAGCGCCATAACATAAATGAATCAATAGAACAACTTATGGATAGGCTAAAGGCTTATAAAATGGAACGGTTCTTGAGCAGCAATCTTGAACCCATGAATGGGGTTGTTGATCTTTTGAGAACGGTAAAAAGAAAAGGTCTAAAAATTGCTTTAGCAACATCTTCTCCCAGATATTTTGCAAAGTATATCTTAAAGGCTGTAAAAGTGGCTGTTTTTTTTGATGAGTTGGTCACAGCAGATGAAATTACAAACGGTAAGCCTGATCCCGAGATTTATATAAAGGCCGCTGAAGCATTAGGGGTTTTGCCTGGAGAGTGCATTGCGATAGAAGACGCATATTTCGGGATTTTAGCGGCAAAATCTGCCGGTATGAAATGTATAGGCTTAAAAAATCCTAATTCAGGAAATCAGGATACCTCAATGGCTGATTATGTGGTATCATCATTACGAGATATCAATATTGATATAATTGATTAGCGGGAGAAAATTATGGATGATAATAGCAACCCCTTAAATAATGGTAGGAAGTATAATGAAGACCTCAATAATCTTTTGGATGAGATGGACTCCATATTGAGGAGAAATCCGATAAGAGGGGTATATGATGACCTTTTTAATAGTAAGCTCCCCATAATAAACGATGTGCCACCCACTACCGAAATGAACGGTCAAAATACCCAGTTTGATCCTGGGGGAGATGCATATCACTATGAAGAGCCCGAGAATAAAGCTCCAGAAAAAAGTCTTGATGAGCTTATGGAAGAGCTCAATAGTCTTGTGGGCCTAAAAAAGGTTAAAGAAGATGTCAAATCCCTGACAAATGTGGTTAAAATAATGAAAATGCGCAAGGAAAGGGGCTTACCGGAAGTCGATATGTCCTTGCATCTCGTTTTCACGGGGAATCCCGGAACGGGAAAGACCACAGTGGCAAGATTACTTGCTGGCATATACAGAGAAATTGGAGTGCTTTCTAAAGGGCATTTGGTAGAGGTGGACAGGTCCAGACTTGTGGCAAAGTATGTTGGGCAGACTGCTCCCCAAGTAATGGAAGTTGTGAAGGAAGCCATGGGTGGAGTGCTTTTTATCGACGAAGCCTATGCATTGGTGTCCCGCAGAGGAGAGAATGATTTTGGTTATGAAGCTGTGGATACACTGTTAAAAGCAATGGAGGATAACCGCGACGATTTGATAGTAATTGTAGCCGGCTATCCGGAAAAAATGGAGGAGTTCTTAGATTCTAATCCCGGGCTTCAATCAAGATTTAATAAGTATATAAACTTTGATGACTATTCTCCCGAAGAGCTTATGGATATTTTTAAAGGAATGTGCAAGAAGAATGGGTATAATCCCAATGAGGGGGCAAATGAGAAGATAAAACAGATGCTTGAATTTCTCCATGAAACCCGTTCTGATAGCTTTGCCAATGCCCGTACTGTCAGAAACCTTTTTGAAAAGCTTCTGGCAGTACAGGCTGACAGATTGGCAGCGCTGGATACAGTCAGTGATGAGGATTTATCTGCAATAACCGAGGAAGATTTGGATAAAGTAGACCTCAATGACCTTATGCGATGATTTTAACTGAAGCGTCTGTTTTTTCTGATAACCAGTGATAGCGCAAAAAAGGCTAAACCAAAACAGAACACTATGGATATATCTGATAAAACAGGTTTTATATAATTAAAATCAAAATGTGTAAGCTGTGCGATTTGATTATTAGCCTTAACATACCAATAGGTAGGCGTGAAGCTTGCTATTTTTAGAGCAGTGCTTCCCAAAAGCTCAGCCGGGACAAATACCCCACTTAAAAAGCAGCTTCCCAAAACCACGACATTTGAAATTGCTGATATTGCTTCGCTTCCTTTTGCCACACTTCCTATTAAAAACCCCATACCTGAGCCACAGAAGGCGAAGACTAAAGAGCTTATGATAAAATAAAAAGTATTTAAGGTGAATATAATTTTAGCGTCAATAATCAAACAGAGTATGATCATTATTAACCATGACACTAAAGCGAAGGTTAGATTGGCCAGGATAAACTGAAGGTTGACAGTAGTTTCACTCAGCGGAGCGCAGGCCAATTTTCTTTTTAAGTCTCTGTCATTGTAGGATAACATTAAGGCAGACATTCCTAAGATAAGGATAGAGAGTAAGGAATATCCCAAGTAGTTAAAAAAGTAATTACGATAGTCCAGGTCCGCTTTTATTTCTGAAGGAGGAATTTCTACCTTGGTTTCTTCCGACAGATTCTTTTTTATATAAGAGACAAGTTCCTCCTGTGTGATGTTATCCATATGCTGTACATACAGCTTCGCTGTGTTTAGGTATTTATCTATAGCTAAATCAATATAAGCATTGCTGTAAGAATCAGGTACTATGGTCTTTTCAAGAGCCACATTCTCTCCGTTCATAAATCCCCGGGTAAAGCCCTGGGGAATACGAAGAATGTAGACAATCTTTCTGAAGAAAAGAGCATCCTGTAAGGCTTCGGTTTCATCGGGGAGATCGACAAAATCGGCTATCTTGCTTAGCTCTTCCTTCAGTCCTTCAACCAGAGGACTTTCTTCCTCGCTAATAAAAGCGATGTTTGTTTTTACACGGGAAAATTCTACTTGTTCTTTTATGGATTTTACTGCAGTTGAAGACATTATGGAAGAAACAACTAAGAACACTATAATATATATAAGCAAGCTGGGTATATTTCTTTTGGTAATTTTCATGCAAAGCTTATAAACTGGCATATTTTCGCCTCCTTAGAATCAGATAGGTACCAAAAGTGGCTAATATAATAAAGACTGATAAAAAGGCCATATTGAGAGAATATCTCAATAGATTATCGTAATAGTAAAGACTATAAAAAGCGTCGGTAAGTAGATTAACAGGGTTTATATAAGACAGAATAGGTACATTCTTGGCTACGATGTATTTCACATCCTGATACATCATACCGGCAAGAAAAGAACCGAACATTGATATAGTGACTACTGCGGCGACCTTTATGGTTTCTGATTTCTTCACCACTGCACTGATAAGAGCACCCAACAGGATACCGGTCATAGACCCTATAATAGTTGTCAATACAACATATACTGCTCTTAACCCAAAGTCAACATTTAATACATAGCGCATAAAACACAACAAAGCAATCAATTCAACACAATGAATCAGTAACGCGGCACTTAAGCTGTAAATAAAGGTTTTCATCTTATGCACCGGTGCCACATTTACCCTTGCAGCCAAAGGTGATATATCGGCTTGAATATCTGTGATTTCACGCTTACCAAAGAAACCCCCGTACAAACATGCCATTGCAATCAAAGAATAAAAATAATTTAATATGGTGTTTGGTTCTGCCCCCGTTCCGGAAACCTCTTTGATATAATTTTCACGGTCAGCCAGGCTGCCTATAACCTCCTGCTGCTTTGAGGGATCATTGAGTATAATGGTGCTTACGGCAGCAATAGTTTGAGAATAATTATCGATGTAGCTTTTAATAATATTCTGGCTTATTCCGGATTCGTTTACAACTAACTTTATTGGGGTATCAACAACTATATATCCTTTGATTGAGCCATCATCAAGGAGTTTTTGAGCTTCTTCGGCTGTTGTAACCGTAAGATTAAACAATCTGCTATCACCCTTGGAAGCCTCCTCTAAAGCTGACCTAAAAAATTGATTCTCTTGATATTGGACATCGTCAATAACAGCAATATCAATGGCTTTAAATGCCTCGCTCTTGCCAATGTTTGAGAAAGCCAATTGAAATAACACAGCAATAATCATAGGGAATGCAATAGTCCAGAATATCATAGGCTTATCTCTCAGCAGGCATTTTAGCCTGTATTTAAATATATGACCAAACATGATTTACCGCCTCTCAATCTCTTAATTCTTTACCGGTTATCTCTAGGAAAACGTCATTTAATGTAGGCAATTCCGAGTATATTTTTCCAAATTGGATGTTTTCTTTTTTTATAAATTCCAGCACGTTTTCTAGATTATTTTTCCCTTTACCGGACTGGATTTCAAGTAGATGTTCCTTATATTCTACCGATACTATATTTGGAAGATTCTTAAGTTTGATTAAGTGTTCTTCCGAAACATCATAGGATTCTACTGTAATTTTTTCACCTAGTGTAATCATAGCTTTTAGTTCTTCTTTTGTTCCCGCTGCAATTGATTTTCCCTTGTCGATAATCAGGATACGGCTGCAAATCTGTTCAACCTCCTCCATATAATGAGAGGTATAAACTATAGTAGCACCATTTCTGTTAAGCTCCTTAATTCCCTCCAGTATTTTATTACGACTTTGAGGGTCTACAGCGACAGTTGGCTCATCGAGAATTATCAGTTTTGGTTTATGGGCGATACCACATGCTATGTTAAGTCTTCTTAGTAAACCACCACTGAGCTTTTTAGGTAAGAATTTTCTGTAATCATTCAGATCTACAAAGTCAATGGCTTCATCAACAAGTTTTCTTCTTTGATTCTTATCCTTAACATATAGACCACAGAAGTAATCAATGTTTTCATATACAGTTAGTTCATTATAGACAGCCACATTTTGCATTACTATTCCTATATTGCGCTTGATGTCATATGACTCAGGTGTCATGGGCTTCTCAAAAACTTCAATCTCGCCCTTATCAAATTTGAGCAGGGAAAGTATACAGTTTATTGCTGTTGTTTTGCCTGAGCCGTTTGGTCCCAGAAGACCAAATATTTCTCCTTCTTTGACCGAAAAGGACAGGTGGTCCAGAGCGATTAACTCCCCATAACGCTTAACCAGGTTTTTTACATTTATGACCATAATGAAATCCTCCAAACTAATTCATTAGTTTAATAATATGCTTTCTAAAGCTGAAGCTTAAGTGTCATGAATCACAAAGCTGACATGACAGATGTCACAAAATAGAATGGTTGGTGGGAAGAGGGGATCCCTTCTTATTGTGTCTGAGGTTCAAAAATGGTATTATGCAAACTATAGAGAATACTTATTATGGCAAGGAATCATTATCATGCATAAGTACGCAGGTTTGATTGACAAGCTATTATTATTCATATGCTGTCTGATTTTATATTTATTTCAGACCGATTTAGACATTTATGCAGCTACTGTGCTCATTAGCTTCATAGCCGGTTGCTTATTGAGCTATTTTGATGATTATAGAGTAAAAACATTTATCACCGTTGGATTTTCGATTCTTTCTTTTACATTTCCTGAATTTATGGTTTTTCTTCCTCTGATTGCTTTTGATATGCTGTTTCACAGCTTACAGGCGATTAATCTTCTGGCTCTCATTCCAATAGTCAGTTTTTTTAGTAAAGATAATCTCATGATTCCGATAGTAGTGGTTATCATGCTTATTTTCTCAATTCTTTTGAGATATCATATGGAAACAGGGAGAAGAATGGATAAACGGCAAAAAGAGCTTAGTGATACAGCAAGAGAGATGTCTCTACAATTAACAAACCAAAATAATGATTTGATTGAAAAGCAGGATAATGAGTTAAATCTGGCTACCATGAACGAGCGTAATCGTATTGCAAGGGAGATACACGATAATGTGGGCCATTTATTATCAAGTGCTATTTTACAGTCCGGTGCGCTTAAAACAATAAACAAAGATACTGAGCTCAATAACAATCTTCAGGCTCTACACGAAACATTAACTCAGGCAATGAACAGTATAAGGACCAGTGTCCATAAGCTGTACGATGAATCAATAGATCTAGAATCAGAGGTCTTGGGAGTTATTAATGATTTTACCTTCTGTGAAATTGACTATAGCTATAACATCAGCGTAAATCCTGACAAAAAGCTGAAGTATACCTTTATAACCATACTAAAGGAGGCCTTGACTAATATAATAAACCATTCTGATGCAACTCAGGTAATGGTTGCTCTTAACGAACATCCTGCCTTATACCAATTAATTATCCGGGATAACGGGAAGGTAAAAAGCTATAATACACAGGATGGTCTGGGCATCAGAAATATGATGGACAGAGTTCATGCATTAGGCGGCAACATTAATATAATAACAACAAACGGATTTGAAATATTCATCTCTATTCCAAAGGAGGGTTAATAATTGAGAATACTTATCGTCGACGATGATAAATTAGTTGCCAAATCACTTAAAACTATTCTAGAATCCGATGAAGATATAGATGTGGTAGGTATCGGTTACAGTGCAAATGAGGCGGTGGAATTGTATGACTCTTTAAAGCCCGATGTGCTTCTTATGGATATCAGGATGGATGGCATGACCGGTATAGAAGCGGCAAAAATAATTATTCAAAAAGATAGCTCTGCTAAGATTCTCTTTTTAACGACCTTCTCGGATGACGAATATATTGCAAAAGCATTTTTGATAGGTGCAAAAGGCTATATTTTAAAGCAGGATTTTGAAAGCATAAGTTCTTCTGTTAAAGCTGTTTTTTTGGGACAAAGGGTGTTCGGAGACGAAATAATCACAAGAATACCTGCCATTTTGAATAAAAATGACAACAAGTATGAAAAAATTATACATAACCTTACTGAAAAGGAAATCGAGATTGTTACCCATGTAGCCAACGGATTATCGAACAAGGAAATTTCGGAAATGATATTTCTCAGTGAAGGCACGGTTCGTAACTATATAAGCATTATTCTTGAAAAGCTGGATTTGCGGGATCGGACCCAGCTTGCTATTTTCTACTACAAGCATATTAATTGACTTTGTCAGACTGTGCGAAAACTAGTAACTTATATAAAAAATTTACGTTTTTCGCGGCTGTAGCCTGAACGATTTAGCGCTCCATGCCAACATCCTGTTTCTAGTCGCGCTCGCTACGCATCCATGCTTCGCTTTAAATCGCTGCAGGTACGCCGCTTGATTGCAATTTGAATAACATGTCGTATCCTTCTCCCGCTTTCAGGATACTATTTCCCATATCACGGGAAGTAATACTATTTGGACGGTTTCTCTCATATAATTCATAGTAAAACGGGTTTGTACAAATGAAAAATTTATGAGAGGACAGAAGAACATATGGAAAATGTATCAATTCTAAAGACTGAAAAGAAATCTTTTAAGAGTCTTATTTATCATATATCAAGCATAGGTATTCCTCAGTTGGTTTCATTTATTCTATGCTTTGCCTTTTCAAGAGCAAACATATTTGGCGTTATAAGGCCGTTTGCCGCGGCATTTTATGTATCGGTCGGGTATAGTGGGATTTTGAAGGTCTTTGCTATTATGTCCATAACCTTAGGGAATTTACTATTTACAAATGTCTATGAAACAATCAGACAGACCCTATCTTTAATATTATTTGAGGTTTTATCCCATGTGATTTTTAAGATTGGGGAAAAGAATGAGACGGTCTTTTCCAGATCAGTTTTAGCAGGCTTAGTCATAGGTGTTACGGGGTTTTTAAGGGGAGCCGTTCAAGGTTTTCATCTTTATGACCTTGTGGTATCTGTCTTGTGTGGTATACTCGTTTTTTCATTTTCTTTTGTTTTATCACACGCATCCGGGACATTCCAGCAAATAAAAAGGAATTACATATTAGACGGGAAAACCTTTTTCTCTAAAGCCTTATTATTAGGTATCGCAGTAATAAGTCTTGAAGGTGTTGTAATATGGAACTGTGAGTTAGGATCTGTTCTTGCGGGGTTAGCGGTAATCATTATTGCCAGACGTAAGGGTAGCAGTGTGGGAGCTTTGATGGGCGCTGCCTTTGGTATGGTATTAGCACTGTATAATATGCCGGCATCACTTCAGATTCCCGGCATGCTTGCATTGGCAGGCGCAATGGCAGGGATTTCTGTGAAAACTCGGGCAATGAGCACTATTCTTTGGACTGCTGTCATCATCTTTTTCTCGGGGCTTTCAATATTAGACGGAGGGCTTACGATAAAGTATTACGAAGCTTTGGCCTCAGGCATCCTATTTATGATTATTCCAAAGTCCTTCATAAGCTTTTTGAGCGATGAAATAGCCGGAATTAGGGGCAGAGCCGAGACAGTAGAGATCTTTGATGCAAATAAGTCCCATGAAGCTGCGGATAAGCTTTATGTTTTAAGTAAGGCTCTCTCAAGGGTATCCAGAAGTATTGAGGAGACATTATCAGATGATGGGGAAGATATGGATTCCATCGCTCAATGGATTATCGAGGCAGTTGCCGAAAAGGTATGCAATCGTTGCAGTATGTGTGATAGATGCTGGAATACGTATTTCTATAAAACCTATAAATTAGTCGAAGAATCTCTATCAAACTTAAAAATAGATGAGATGGGGCAGCCGGAGCTCCCAAGCTGGTTCAAAAGCGTATGCACAAAACCCGAAAAATTCATTGATGCTCTTGAGACAGCATATTCAATATATAAAGCTGATAAGGTCTGTCGGCAAAGACTACGGGAAAGCCGTATGCTGCTTGGTAAACAAGCTGCGATAATTTCCGGAGGTATTATGACACTAGCCCGTAGTCTTAATGAGACACCCCAGAGAGATGCGGAAATTGAAGAAAGACTTCTTTGTGCCAGTAGGGGTATGCCTGTAACAGGGTTTAGATATAATGCAGGGCAGGATTCAAAGCCCAGCCTGGAAGTGATATTTGACGCCAAGAATAAATTAAACGCCGCTGACTTGGATGAGATAGTTCAGGAGAATGTCCAGAAGAATTACATTCGCATAGGTGAAAGCAGAAGGGATTTCATGGGCTATTCTGTAGTCAGATATATGAAAAAACCTCGTTATAAATCAGTTACAGGGATAGCTCGTGTCAGTAAGGAAAATCAGTCGGTATCAGGTGATAATTTCGCATTTTTTATAACCAGTCAGGGCTATCATATAAGTGCAATAAGCGACGGTACAGGAAGTGGCAGACGTGCTGAGAAATTCAGTCGCACAACTATTCAAATCCTGGAGAATATGCTTGAAGACGGAATTGAGATAAGTCTTGCAATAAGGTTCATTAACCTATACTTGAATATTAGGGGAGAAAATGACCGACTTGCCACTATGGATATCTGTGCAATTGATCTTTCAAATGGAGAGACCTCCTTCTATAAATATGGTGCACCCCCGTCATATATTAAGTTGCGTCAAGGAACAGAAAAAGTGAATGCTGAGGGAGATGAGGATGAAAATTATACCGCCTCACATTTCAGACCGGCGAATCTTTCTGGCGGAGATTTTGTGATAATGTTTTCAGACGGTGTTCTAGATGCATTCTATAGTAAAGGAGAAAGCACAGGGTTAAAAGAATTTATTGATAATCTGGATACTGTAAATACACAGCAGATGGCCGACCTCATACTTAACGAAGCCTTAACCCAAAGCAAGGAAAAACGAGACGATATGACCGTACTTGTCACTAAACTGTGGTAACTGTGTTTACTGTAGAAACAGGGTTAGCTATGGCAACCGGGTTAGCTTCGCGAACCGGGTTAGCTTCGCTGGGGGATAAAAACATATTACCAATTTGGTATACGTTCCCAGCACCCATGGTTATTACAAGATCACCGGCGGTTGCATTCTCATGGAGGAATTTCACTATATCTTTAAAATCTGATATATAAACAGCATTACTTGTATTCATATTTATCCTGTCAGTCAATGTGCGGGAATTGATTATACCCGTATCCTTTTCCCGTGCAGCATAGATATCGGTAACAATAACTGTATCCACAAGTGCAAAGGCTCGCGAAAAGTCATCTAGGAGCTCATTAGTACGGGTATAGGTATGGGGTTGAAAAACACATATAAGATGATTGGTAGAAAGTGACCGGGCAGCATTCAGGCTTGCCTGTATTTCTGTCGGATGATGTGCGTAATCATCCATAACTCTGACATTGTTAATAATACCCTTGTGTTCAAGGCGTCTGTGAGTTCCTTTAAAATTTTCTAGACCTTTTATTATTGCACTTTTTGATACTCCAAGACCTTGGCATGCCGCAATAGCAGCAAGCGCATTTGATACATTATGCATTCCGGGTACCGAGAGCTTTACGCTGGCCCATTCAGCTTTTTTATGAATAATAACAAAATCAGCGTAGCCTTCTTTAAAAGTAATTTTCTCGCAGGTCCAATCTGCCTCTGGATTATTAATTCCATAGGAAATGATGGGACGGGTTAGCACTTTAGAAAGGCTCTTAGTCTGGGGATCATCAAAGTTAAGCACAATAAGCCCCGGAGTTCTGACATTTGTAAGAAAGGCTTCAAAAGAAGTTTTTATATGTTCAATGTCTCTAAAAAAGTCCAAGTGATCGGCATCGATATTAAGGACGACAGCCAGAGAAGGCCTAAACTGTAAAAAGCTATTTTTATATTCACAGGCTTCAGCTATAAAATAAGGGCTGTTTCCTATTCGAGTATTCCCACCAATAAGATTGAGAAGGCCTCCCACATGTATGGTCGGATCAAGTCCCGCCTCAAGAACTATCGACGAAATCATGGAAGTTGTGGTTGTTTTACCGTGAGTACCGGAGACAGCAATGGTGTTTTCGAACTGGTCCATAATGGCCCCTAAAAGTTCGGACCTCTCGATTGCAGGGATATTTTTATTTCTGGCTTCAACAAGCTCAGGATTATCCTGCGAAACTGCAGCGGTGTATACAACCAAATCCTGATTGGTAATGTTTTCTGAGCTGTGTCCGGTGTATATAACGGCTCCCATGTTACTTAACCTTTTAGTTATCTCAGTTTCCTGGAGATCTGAGCCGGTTATCTTAACATCTTTGTTCATTAGAATTTCGGCTAATCCGCTCATGCTGATACCGCCGATACCAACCATATGGATTGTCATGCCAGTTTTATTAAAAGTAAAGCTACGGTGTTCCATTTTATACTCCAATTCCAATATTCAGATAGAATTATATCTCAAATACAAGCACATGTACAATTCAATATAAAGACTTTTACCATATTTTTAAATTTCAAACCATACAATTACTCTATCGGGCATTCCTTTGACAGTTTTTCTTTTTAGTTATTCTATGGAAAAAAGTACTTATAAATGCATGTTTATGCGTATTTTAAGGTTATTGTATTTTCTTGTAATGGAAAATATTAAAAATAATTTTTAAAAAAGAAGGAATTTTGGAATATTTGGCGAATTTATAATATCAAACATAAAACTACATTGTTATATATCGGAAGGTGGGCTGCTAAAATGGAGATTACAGACATTAGAATTCGTAAGGTAGAAGCTGAAGGAAAAATGAGAGCAGTGGTGTCAATTACTTTTGACAATGAATTTGTTGTTCATGACATCAAAATAATTGAGAGTCAGGGTGGACTATTTATTGCAATGCCGAGTCGTAAAACACCGACCGGGGAATTTAGAGACATCGCACACCCTATTAACGCGGAAGCAAGAAACAAGGTTCAAAATGCCATACTGGAAAAATATCAATCCATGTTGGCGGAAGAAGAGGCTGCTGGTACTACCAGTAAGGAAGAATAATTCCAATATAGCCGATAAGAGTAGGCACTTCATTATGAATGAGTGCCTATTTTATTGCATTAAAATATTCAAAATGTCAGTTGCATTGCAATAATAAAAATGAGAGAATTGTTTGTATAGGCAACAGAGATAAATTTCACCTGAGACTTATCTCACCTTGATATATTTATCTTAAGCAAAAAATGAGGAGGTTTTTGAGCTCCATGCAAGAATTCGTGACTTTTATTCTGGCATCGGGTGAAGGAACTGGTATGAAATCATCTGTGTCAAAGTTTGCCCATGAAATTTGCGGACAAGCTATGGTGCTTTATGCCATGGAAGCCGCTAATGGAGCAGGGTCAGACTCTTTTACTATGGTTTTGGACCAAAGTTCTGATTGTATAAAAGAATTAGTACCTGAGAATGCTATTTTAACATATAATAACGGCACCACATGGGATGCTTTATGGCAGGCAAGACATACTCTTGAGGTGAACAAAAATGGTATACTTCTTGTTTTACCGGCAGATTATCCTCTTTTAATGGGAGACACTTTAAAGGCTGCATATAATTATCATATTGCAGAAAATAATCAGGTTACCGTACTTACTAACCAAACAAGCATACTGACAGATATATGTTTTATAAATATCAATTCTGTTATTAGTGCATTAGCTTTTTTAAAGAATGAGAAGGGCATAGGGACAATTATTACCAGCGATATTTATAGAACTATAGAGTCGATGAATCAGAATGTTAAAGCATTCTGCATTTCCGATTCCCAGGAACTTATGAAAGTTGATGACAGGTTAAGCCTTGATGAAGCTGAAAGAATTATTTTGAAAAGAATAATCAGAAAACATATGGAAAACGGCGTGACCTTCCATCTGCCCGATACTACGATTATTCATGCTAAGGTTCAAATAGGGAAGGATACGGTAATCCAACCCGGAACAATTCTAGAGGGCAACACAGTTATTGGCGAAGGATGTAGGATAGGGCCTAATTCTCGCATCGAAAACGGAACGATCGGTAACAACGTAAGCTTCATGAATTCAGTCATGCTCCAGTCCAGAATTGGAGATAATACTAAAGTTGGCCCCTTTGCCTATATTAGACCGGGATCAAATATTGGCGAAAATGTAAAAATAGGTGATTTTGTAGAAGTGAAGAATGCTGTTATAGGTAATAAGACAAGCGTAGCTCACCTTTCATATATAGGTGACGCAGATGTTGGGAAGAATGTAAATGTGGGCTGTGGCGTTGTAATAGTAAACTATGATGGAAAAAAGAAGCACAGAACCTTTGTCGGAGACAATGCTTTTGTAGGTTGTAATGTGAACCTTGTTTCGCCTGTAGTCGTAAAGGATCATGCATATATTGCAGCTGGCTCCACCATAACAGATGAAGTTCCAGAATACGCATTAGCTATTGCCAGAAACAGACAGACTATTATTAAAGATTGGGTTATTAAAAAGGGATTAGTATAATAAGATTATTTTTTCGGAGGGTGTTTAGTCATATGAATCTTCATGGTAAGGACATTAAGATTTTTTCTGGAAACTCAAACAGGGAACTAGCCGAGGAGATTGCTACCAAGGGTGGATTACCTTTAGGGGCATCGGTAGTTTCAAAGTTTTCAGATGGCGAAGCTGCCATTAGTATCAATGAGGTTGTCCGAGGGTCTGATGTTTTTATTATTCAGTCCACTTGTTCACCTGTCAATGATAACCTAGTGGAGATGTTAATATTAATTGATGCGCTAAAGCGTGCATCAGCAGGGCGAATTACTGCTGTTATGCCCTACTTCGGATATGCACGTCAGGATAGAAAGGCTAAAGCCAGAGATCCTATTTCTGCCAAATTGGTGGCAAATCTCATAACCACAGCCGGGGCCGACAGAGTTCTTACAATGGACCTTCATGCACCCCAGCTTCAGGGATTCTTTGATATTCCTGTTGACCATTTGTTAGGAACTCCGCTTTTAGCCCAATACTTTTATAAGAAGTTTGCGGGAAATACTGAGGACGTTGTAGTTGTATCTCCCGACGTAGGAAGTGTCGGACGATCAAGAAAATTTGCTGAAAAGCTGGATGTTCCACTTGCAATCATCGATAAAAGAAGACCGAAAGCCAACGTTTGTGAAATTATGAATATTATTGGCGATGTAAAAGGTAAGCGAGTTATACTTGTTGATGACTTAATTGATACAGCCGGAACTGTAGTGAATGCTGCCAACGCTTTAGGAGATATGGGTGCTGTTGAGGTATATGCCTGTTGTACCCACGGTGTGCTTTCAGGTCCCGCAATTGACAGAATTCGCACCTCGGCAATTAAGGAATTAGTAACACTCAACACAATTCCTATCCCTAAGGAAAAGAGAATAAGTAAAATTACTGTTCTTTCTGTCGCAGAAGTGTTTGCAGAAGCAATTGAAAGAATATATGGCGATATATCTATCTCAACATTGTTTACTCAGCAATAGCTAATTAAGAGGTTTTTATGATTGTATTAGCAGGATTGGGAAATATGGGACCAAAATATGAGCGAACCCGACATAATGTCGGGTTCGATACTATAGATTTCCTTGCAGCCCAGTACAGAATAAGTAATTTTAAATTGAAGCATAAAGCCCTGGTGGCCGAAGGAGTCATTCAAGGTCAAAAAACTCTGTTGATTAAGCCTCAGACATATATGAATAATAGTGGCGAGGCAATCAGGGAGATTTTGGATTATTACAAAGTTCCCACCGAGGATTTGGTGGTCATTTATGATGATACCGATATTGATGTGGGACGCTTGAGAATTAGGGCAAAAGGCAGTGCAGGAACTCATAATGGCATGCGTTCAATACTAAGCCATATAAAAACTGAGGATTTCCCACGAATCAGGATAGGTATCGGTAAGGCTCCCGAAAGAATGGATTTGGCTGATTATGTCTTAGGCCGCTTTTCCGATGATGAAAGAAAGCTTGTCAACAACGCGATAGAGAACGCATCATTGGCTGCTGTTACAATTATTTGTGCATCTGTGGATGTAGCCATGAGTAAATATAACTAAGAAGCATTATAAATACGATAAACTCCACGGCCGGACTGCTTTGCCGAATACATGGCAGCGTCGGCCATTTTTTTAAGATTTAATATATCTGTAGAATGATCCGGATATATGGCAACACCTGCACTTACAAGGACAGGCAACATTATGGATCCAATCATGCGTGGCTGTGCAAGTGTCTCGATTAATTTGTCAAGTGCTTTAAATGTTTCATTTTTATCGGCTCCGGGTAGAAATACAATGAATTCATCACCAGACATACGTATTTTGACGGATTTTGGGGGCATAACTTTAATTAGGTCTGCTGCAAAGGACTTCAGAAGCTCATCTCCGGTATCATGACCATATGAATCATTGATTGTTTTAAGGTTATCAATATCAAGAAAGACCAGGGCTCCTTTATTACCGTGGACTGATAGGGACTGTTTTATTCGGTCAGGAAATGTCCGGTTGCTCAAGCACCCGGTTAGGGAATCGTGCTCTATCTCGCCACGAAGACGTTCATTATCTTTTTTCAATTTAAAAAGCATAAGCTGGGATTTTGTGAAAACCTGTTGCCTATGAAGGTTCTCTTCTTCCAACTTAATGGTTATATTCTTATATGTTGTTAGTGCTTCAATGAGCATAACATTGTTCTGGGTATACTGGCAGACATCAGCCATGGTAAGAGCCACATTTCGCTTTAGAGCCGGATAATCAAGCTTCATGGCAAAATTATAAGCGTCCAGAATAGTATCAAAGGCTTCATCATAATTTTTATTGCTGCAATATAGCTTACTTAAATCAATACGTATCTGTACAAGATAATAATCATTTTTCGTTTCTTCTGCCAGGGCAAGGGCTTTAATTAAATAATCCTTTGCTTCATTAGATCTCTTTTGACTTATACGGATTTCACCAAGTAAATAATAGCTTTCACAGAGAATCTGATTGTTTCCGTGTTTTATGGAACTCTCAAGAGCTAAATGAGCGAAATTCTCAGCCTCACCAATTCTGTTCATGCGATGCAATGTGTGAGCCAGATTTCGGTAAATAATACATTTTGGGAAAATCATCCGATCTTCGTATGTACTTCTTTCAAGGAGATTATAGAGATATTCAATAGCTGTCTCATAATCTCCGAGCTCGGTTAAAATGCTGCATATATTGTTATATACACGACATTCAATGTCTATATAATTCTTTGCTTTTGAAATTTCTAAGGCTTCCAGTAAGTGGTCAAGACTTTTGGAAATCACTCCAAGATTGTAATAAGCTATACCAAAGGAATTTGCTGATCTGGCTATCCTGACTGTATCATCCTGGGTGCGTGCAATTGAATAGCAAATACCAAGATATTCGAGTGCCTCTTCATTATTTCCGTTGGACATCTTGAAACGGGCTATACGAAAATAGCTTTCATATATACCTATATCATACTTAATCTCTTTGGATAGATCCAATGCTTTCTGTGCAAACTCAATATCTTTGCCTGAGTAGAGACTTGTGTGACGATCGGATTCTTCCAGCAACTCGTCAACAATAGACCTTTGATCATTCATAATAATCACCATGTCATGTTATTATACCTATAAAATATAACTCATGCATTTATTATTGAGCGGCTGTTTATGCGAGAATGTAAGCGCTTATCGTATCAAGCTTTGATGAAAAAAATAAAATAGCTAGAAGGTTATTTTCAGTAACGGGTGAGGTTATTAATACGGAGTATCAAATGCTCAACCCGTTTGAAATCTTTGTAAATGGTAACGGGTGAGGTTATTATAGCATGTTACATAAATAAAATAAAGTCTAGGAAATTTTATTAGTATTTTAGGGAAAAGATAAGCTGTAAAGAGTTGGTATTAAGCTTAATTGATTTTTAAAAGGGTATACAGTATAATAGTAATAATATTTTTACGGTAATTATTCATTTTGTATTTTGTATACACAAATAAACGCTTGTAACCATTATGAATGGAGGATTGATTATGGTGGATAGGTTTGAAAAAATCGGACTGACATTTGATGACGTGCTGTTAGTACCACAGTATTCACAGGTACTTCCTAAGAACATTGATGTTTCAACATATTTAACGAATGAAATTAAGCTTAATATACCTCTGGTCAGCTCCGCTATGGACACTGTCACCGAGGCGAGACTCGCAATCGGTATTGCCCGAGAAGGCGGAATAGGAATTATTCATAAAAATATGTCGATAGAACAGCAGGCTACCGAGGTAGACAGAGTAAAAAGGTCTGAGCACGGAGTTATTGTCGATCCTTTCTCACTTTCTCCTAACCACACCATCGAGGATGCCAATGAATTAATGGCAAAATACAGGATATCAGGCGTTCCTATTACCGAGAACGGCCTTTTAGTCGGTATCCTTACAAATCGTGATTTACGCTTTTTAACAGACTACAGCCAGAAAATCGGACTTGTAATGACCAAGGAAAATTTGGTGACAGCCTCTGTTGGAACAACACTGACTGAAGCAAAGGAAATATTGCGCAGACATAAGATTGAAAAATTGCCACTTGTAGATGAGAAGGGTTATCTAAAAGGGCTGATAACTATAAAGGATATAGAAAAAGCCATTCAATACCCCAATTCGGCGAAGGACAAAAACGGTAGACTATTGGTTGGTGCTGCCGTAGGAGTAACCGTCGATATGATGCAAAGAGTCGAAGCATTAATTAACGCCAAAGTGGATGTAATTGCCCTGGATTCAGCCCATGGACACTCACAGAATATAATCGACGCCGTTGCGCAAATAAAGAGCGCATATCCTGATTCTCAAATTATTGCAGGTAATGTAGCCACTGCTGAAGGGGTTAGGGCTTTAGCCAAAGCCGGTGCTGATGCTGTAAAGGTTGGTATTGGACCGGGTTCAATATGTACTACCCGTGTCGTGGCAGGTATAGGTGTTCCCCAAATTACCGCCATATATGATTGCAGCATCGAAGCCAAAAAGCTCAATATACCGATTATAGGAGATGGCGGAATCAAATATAGCGGCGATATTCCCAAGGCTATTGCTGCAGGTGCCAGTACTGTCATGATTGGTAATTTGTTTGCAGGAACTGAGGAAAGCCCCGGAGAATCTGAGATTTATCAGGGAAGACGTTTCAAGGTTTATAGAGGAATGGGCTCTTTGGCTGCCATGAGTAAGGGAAGTAAGGACCGATATTTCCAGGAAGGAACAACAAAGCTTGTACCCGAAGGGGTAGAGGGCCGTGTACCTTATAAGGGAACAGTTTCAGAAACAGTATTCCAGTTGGTAGAAGGCCTTAAGCACGCAATGGGTTATTGCGGAACAAAGAATATCAATGAGCTTATGAATGATACTAAGTTTATCAGGATAACAAGTGCAGGGCTTAAAGAAAGCCATCCTCATGATATTTACATTACTAAAGAAGCACCCAACTATAGTGTGCAGGGCTAAATTTTTGTTATCATTATGGAACAACCCCAATATTATGTAGCATGAAGGAAAGCCTTGGGAGCCATAATGAATATAGGTCTCCTTTTGCCCGTTGAAAAGAAGAAATGGAAGCCCATTTCTTTGGAAACCCGCACTGTTGAAATACTGGAAAGCATTAATGTAGTAGTGTGCTTTGTACATTGTTCAGGTTATGATATTATATCACGGCAAGCAGTCAGGAAAAGGCTTAAAGCCAAGCTGGACAGAATATATGGCGAGAAAAATGTCTGGCCTATTTTAGAGCATCCTGGTTTAAAAGGTTTTTTTCAAAATGATGACTACCGCTTTGAAGAGATTTTACGTGATGTAGCAATATATCGTATAGACGATGTTATCAGTAAGATTAAGGGTATAGGAAATTTTACAAATAAAGAGATATTGGTCACCGGGCAATCGGCACATCTTGAATTTGCCATAGAAAAACTGATAACCAAAGTAAAAACAATGAATATACTTATACCTGAGGGTGTAAGTGAACCAGGTGAAGCTGAGAAGGCTTTTGCAGAAACGGGGATACCTGTTCATATAACGACGGATTTCGATATATTGAACCGCGTCAGGTTATGGTTTAGGTTTCCAGGCGATCACGAAAGCTTTGATATCCTACCTGAGAAATTTTCCGGCACTATAGTAGATTTTGGTGCTATGAAGATTATAGATACAAAATTGCGTAAAATATTCAGTGTCAGCATAGAATTTTCAGATAAAATCAAGAGAAGACTAGGACAACATATATTATGTTCATTAGAGAAAGGGACCCTGGAGGGTTTTATTATCGCAGTATGTGCGAACGCATGGGATATCAGTATTGCAGAAGCCTCAAAACTGTTAGAAATTAGGTTTTCTTTTCAATCTTGACATCTCAAAGGTCCTACACTATAATGTATCGTAATGTAAAGAATTGGTCAAAGATTAGTCAAGTATTCTCGTTCAATGGGGGCATAAGAGCGACGAATTACTAAAAAGGGGAGAAAAAAATGAGCAAAAAGGAAGTCCTTCTTACTTATGAAGGTCTTAAGAAACTTGAAGAAGAGCTAGAGCTTCTTAAGGGTGAAAGAAGAAAAGAAATAGCTGAAAGAATAAAGCAAGCACTTGCCTTCGGAGATATTTCGGAGAATTCAGAATATGACGAGGCAAAAAATGAACAAGCACAAAATGAAGTCCGAATCATGCAATTGGAGGCAATGCTGAAAAATGCCTCTATAATAGATGAGGATGAGATTGATACAAAGGTTGTAAACTTAGGGGCAAAGGTTAAAATCCGGGATATAAAGTCTAAGGATGAATATGACTATCAGATAGTTGGTTCAACGGAGGCAGATCCGGCTTCCAACAGAATATCCAATGAGTCTCCCGTAGGTAGTGCCTTATTGGGTCATAAAGTTGGCGATACAGTTGATATTGAAGTGCCCGGAGGCAAGTTAAAATTTAAGATTGTAAATATCTATAAGTAATTGTCTTGTTTGTAATTTTATTTTAGGGTATAATAATGTTTCGATACTATAACAGTTTACATATATAATGTAAGCTGTTTTCTTTTAAGTATCCTTGGGATATTTAGAATAAATAAGTTTGGCGGTGGCCTAACTTATTCTGTTTTTTGGTGCTAATGGGAGGTTGTCATGTCAGATATTATTGAGAACAATGGTGAGCAGATTGATTTAAACGAGATTTTACGGGTCAGGCGTTCTAAACTCGCTGAGCTTCAGGAGTCGGGGAAGGATCCTTTCCATATTGTAAAATATAATGTCACCGAGAGAACTGGTACAATACTTTCTAATTTTGAAGCTTATGAAGACAAGGTTGTATCTTTAGCGGGAAGACTTATGAGTAAGCGCGGGATGGGAAAATCCAGCTTCTGTGACATTCAGGATAGGGATGGCAGAATTCAGCTATACGTCAGAATAAATGATGTGGGCGAGGAGCAATACGAAGACTTCAAGAAGCTTGATATCGGAGATATAATCGGAGTTACCGGCCGGGTTTTTAAAACCCGTATGGGAGAAATATCGGTCCATGTAGAATCCTATACGCTGCTTTCAAAATCCTTAAGACCATTACCCGAAAAATTCCACGGGCTTAAAGATCCTGATACCAGATATCGTCAGCGTTATCTAGATTTAATAGTAAATCCGGATGTCAGAAAGACTTTTATAACCAGAAGCCGTATAATAGCCGCCATCAGAAGGTTTCTTGATGCAAGGGATTTTCTGGAGGTGGATACTCCTATTTTGAATACTATAGCCGGCGGAGCATCAGCACGTCCTTTTATTACACATCATAACACTCTTGATATAGACATGTATTTAAGAATCGCTCCTGAGTTATACCTTAAGCGCTTAATTGTAGGAGGCCTTGAACGGGTCTATGAATTGGGACGTATGTTCCGTAACGAGGGTATGTCTATAAAGCATAATCCCGAATTCTCCATGATGGAGGTTTATCAGGCATATACTGATTACCATGGCATGATGGAACTGGCTGAGAGTTTGATATCATCTGTCGCTCAAGAGGTACTTGGTACTATGAAGATAGAATATCAAGGTCAGGAAATTGACTTAACTCCTCCATGGACAAGGCTTACCATGACCGAAGCTGTTTTGAAATACGCAGGAGTTAATTTTGATGATATAAAAACAGACGAAGAGGCTATAAAGATTGCAAAGAACAAGGGTATGAACATCGAGGGTAAACCCGTGAAGGGCGAACTTTTAAGTTTGATGTTTGAAGAATATGCCGAGCCTAATTTGATTCAGCCTACATTCATAATAGATTATCCTGTGGAAATTTCTCCGCTTACCAAGCGCAAACCCGATATGCCCGAGCTTACAGAACGGTTTGAATTATTTATAACAGGACGTGAGTTTGGAAACGCCTACTCCGAGTTAAATGACCCCATTGACCAGAAAGAGCGTTTTGTTGCACAGGTTAAGAAGAGGGAAGCAGGGGATGAAGAAGCTAATATGATGGATGATGACTTTGTCACCGCCCTTGAACATGGCCTGCCTCCTACAGGTGGTCTGGGCATAGGTATTGACAGACTTATCATGTTGCTTACTGACTCATTCTCAATTAAGGATGTCCTGTTGTTCCCGACAATGAAACCCATTGAGAAATAGTAACCCCTATGAGAGAGGGTAGGTCGGGAACAATATCTGTTCCCTGACCTGAAAAAGGACTAAAATGGATAGAGAAAAAGCGCTGGAGATTCTTGAGTTGCCGCAGAATACTACAACTGAAGATGTTGAAAAAAGAATACTCGTTTTAAATAAGAAGTTTAAAAATGCAGAAAAGGATGATAGAGGGTACACAATACAGGATATCGAGGAGGCCTATAAGATTGTAAGAGGGATTACATATTCGGATCCTGAGGAAGAAGCGAAGAAGAAAAAACGTCGGGAAAACCCTAATCCATTATTTAAGCTACTTAGAGTTGATGAGGAAAAAGCGCGTAATTTTATCTATTACTATAAATGGCATGCTCTCGGTATAGTTGCGATAATAGCATTTATGGCAATGGTTATACTATCTGTGGCTAATCGGGTAGATCCGAATTTGAGAATACTTATAGCCGGAAAGGTCTATATAGCTGAAACCGAAGCATTATCCGAGAAAATTACTAATGAGCTGGAGTCGGTAGAAAAGGCTCAAGTGCAGAATGTATATCTGTCAGGAGAGATAAAATCTGAAGCAGATGCGGGTGTGCTAACCAAATTTACTGTTGAGATTATGGCGGGAAATAACGATATTTTTATTATAGATGAAGATGAGTATTTAATGCTCGCCAAACAGGGGGGCTTTTATCCTGTAAAGGATTTCATCGAGGATCTAAGTACATTTGGAATTGACGAAGAGCAGAATGAGGATCTTATCGTTACTATGGACCTGGACGACGATAATATATATGAACCCGATCTTTACGGCATAGATGTAAGCGATAACCCATATTTGCTTGAAGCAGGAATTTCAGCAGACCGTATGATTCTTGCATTTGGATCATCGGGGGAGTATCCTGAAAATGCTAAGGCTTTTGCCGAGTTGATTTTTCAATAGAACTATTTATTGTGGAGGTATAAAATGTTTGAGTTGAGTACGGAAAGCAGTGATAACAATAGCTGTGTGGTTTCTGTGAAAGGTGAAATTGATATTTACTCTGCACCTGGATTTAAAGAAAGTCTCTCTCAATCCATCAATGACGCAAAACAAGATATCATCTTGGAATGTAGCGACCTGACTTACATAGATAGTATGGGACTCGGAATTCTTGTCGGTGTGCTGAAACGAGTAAGAGAGAATGGGCACAACATGATAATAAGGAACCCTAGAAATACCGTGCGGAAACTCTTCAAAATTACCGGACTTGATAAGGTATTTATCATTGAGGAGGTCTAATCATGAAGTCATATGATACAGTGTCTGTACTTATTCCTGCAAAAGCAGAATATGTCAGTATTGCCCGTCTTACAGCTTCAGGAATAGCCAGTAGAGTAGGTTTTGATATTGATACAATAGAAGATATAAAGGTAGCTCTCTCAGAGGTTCTGGGAAAGATTATAGAAAAAGGAACACCCGCTGACAGGATGAACATTGATTTTATCCTTCAAAGAGACGGAATTGATGTTAATATAAGCATCAAGGATAATAATATTCCGGACTTGTTTGATAACGAAGATGATAAGTTTGCCTTGGATATTATCAGATCGCTTATGGATGATATTCAGATAGTTAATCAGGGACAGGTTATTATCACTATGGTTAAAAAGCTCGGAAAGGCAGTTTAAAATGGGCAGGAAGCCAGAAGTTGCTAGTACTAACGATCAGTCAGAAAAAGAATTATTTGAACTGTATTATAAGGACAGGGATACTAATATACGCAATCAGATTGTTTCAAAGTACATGTATCTCGCCGATATCATTTCAAAGAAGTTTAATAATCGTGGAGTGGAGTGCGACGACATCTATCAGGTGGCGTGTGTTGCTCTTATTAACGCTGTCGAAAGGTTCAACACTTCAGAGGAAGTTAAATTTGTCAGCTTTGCTACTCCCACAATAATAGGCGAAATCAAACGTTATTTCAGAGATAAAGCATCTGTTATTCGTATACCCAGACGGATTTATGAGGTTTATCAGAAGGTTAATCAGGCAAGGGAATTTTTGATGCAGCAGCATAAAAGAGCGCCTAGAGTTGAAGAAATAGCCGAGTATCTTAATATGAAGGAAGAAACAATACTTGAAATAATAGAATCGTGGAATGTCTATAATATTCAATCCTTCGACCAGACTGTTTTTGATGAAGACAATCTTGAATTACATGAAACAGTAGGTGAGGAAGACGACACCTTTGAGAAGATTAATAACCGTGATTTTCTGGAAAAAGCTATGGATAATTTTGATTTAACCGAAAAGCAATTCATAAGGCTTCGATTCTTTGATAATAAGACGCAGAAGGAAATCGCAAACTACTTTCATGTTTCACAGATGTACATATCCCGATTGGAAAAAAGAACGCTGGAAAAATTCAGAATGATTTTAAAGAAATAAATGAGGGTATATACTCATTAGTTAGGTTAATCTATAAGGATAACTTATAGGTTCTTACGCTAATGGAGGTTAGCAAATGTTTATGAAAGTTGATTATGTTCAGGAAGAAAAGATTTACGGTATGGATATTAATACTGATGCCTATGAGGTATGCCGGGAAGTAAAGAACATTCTTGATATGCTTAGCTTGAAATATTTACTTGATTCTGATCAGTGCTTTGATATAAAGGTGATTCTGTGTGAACTGTTGCAGAATGCCATTAAACATGGCAATGGCTGTGATGCGAATAAAAAAATACACCTAGATTTGTCCTTTAAAGAGGGTAATAAAATTCTCAGTATAACGGTAAAGGACCAAGGCTGCGGCTTTAATCTGAATAATGCCGGTGTAGCCTATAAACTGGATTGCAACCCAATTGATTTGGGCGAATCCGGGAGAGGGTTGTGTATAGTCAATGAGTTGTGTGATGGCATGGAGTTCAATTCGGCGGGTAATGCTGTAACTGTTTTAAAGAAGTTATAAATCAGTATGATTTAGGACATATTTCCCGGCACTGCCGGGATTTTTCAGCTTATTTTCATTTATATTTTTTGAATAATTAACTCAATACTATTGTAGATTAGAAAATTAGCGTATATTGGTTTTAGTTTGAAGGTTAGGGAAGGGCAAACTCTTACTGTTCAAGATAAGTAAAAAGTGCTATACTATTAAATAAGGAGTTGATAAAAAGAATGATTAAATGTTCTATATGCAAAGAAAATGTAGCGGTTGTATTTATTACCCGTGTTATAGATGGAAAAACTGAACCAATGGGTCTGTGCATGTCTTGTGCACAGAAACAGGGTCTGGCTCCCTTACAGCAGATGATATCACAATCAGGTATGACCCAGGAAGATATGGAAAATCTTAATACTCAAATGGCCGAGATGTTTGGTTCGATGAATATGGATGAGCTTATACAGTCTCTTCCTCAGGATAATGCCTCAGATGCAGAAAAAGATGAATTGACACTTGATGACAATAGTTCTATGCTCCGTTTTCTCAATAATACTTTTTCTAAATTCGGTCCTTCCTCCGAAGGGGATAAGACCAATGGGGAAAAGGCCGGGGCCAAGCAGATCAAAAATGAGGAACCAAAGCAGGTAAAATCCTTCAAGAAGAATCTTAATGCATTCGGGACAAATCTGAATGAAAAAGCATTCTCAGGTGAGATAGATCGTGTTATAGGTAGAGATAAAGAAATCGAAAGAGTTGTTCAGATACTTAACCGCCGGACAAAAAACAATCCGATTTTACTTGGGGAGCCCGGAGTCGGAAAAACGGCCATAGCTGAGGGTCTGGCACTTCGTATAGTAGATAAGCAGGTTCCGGTCAAGCTTTTAGATAAGGAAATATATCTGCTTGACTTAGCTGCCATAGTAGCCGGAACACAGTTCAGGGGGCAGTTCGAAGCCAGAATGAAGGCTATTATTGACGAAGCGAAGGCAAATAAAAATGTAATACTGGTTATTGATGAGGTACACAATATTGTCGGTGCCGGTGAGGCTGAAGGCGGGGCAATGAACGCCGCCAATATATTAAAGCCTGCCTTAGCGCGCGGTGATGTTCAGATTATCGGTGCCACTACCCTGGAGGACTATAGAAAGCATATTGAAAAGGATTCTGCTTTGGAAAGAAGGTTCCAGCCAGTAACAATAAAAGAGCCTACCGTAGAGGAAAGTATTGAAATATTAAAGGGAATAAGGCAGTATTATGAAGATTTTCATCAGGTACGCTTTTCCGATGATGTAATTGAAGCCAGTGTAAATATGTCGGCCCGATATATTCATGACAGGTTTTTGCCCGACAAAGCCATTGACGTTATTGATGAGGCAGGATCAAGAGTGAATCTGAAAAATGTGGGAACTGTCGAGTTGGAAAAATATAAGGCTCAATTGAAGAAAGTCCAGGAGCTTAAGGAACAAGCTGCTGTAATAGATGATTATCAAAGAGCCGCTGATTATAAGGTAGAAGAATGCCAACTCCAGGAAAAGATCAAGGTTCTTGAAAAAGAGATGGGTACTCTGGATGTAACCGTTGAGGATATAGCCTATGTAGTCGAGAACTGGACCGGAATTCCGGTACAACGGATTTCTGAAACAGAGGCATCGAAGCTATTGAAGATCGAAGAACGCCTGCATCAGAGAGTTGTGGGTCAGGATAGAGGTGTTTCCAGCTTAGCCAGAGCAATTAGAAGGACTCGCTCTGATTTTAGCAAGAGAAAAAGACCAGCTAGCTTTATCTTTGCAGGACCTACCGGAGTGGGTAAGACTGAGCTTGCCAAAGCTCTTGCCCAAGAGTTATTTGGTAATGAGGATGCTTTAATAAGGCTTGATATGTCCGAATATATGGAGAAGCATACTGTTTCGAAGTTAATTGGTGCACCTCCCGGATATATTGGATTTGACCAGGGCGGTCAATTGACAGAAAAAATCAGGAGAAAGCCATATTCAGTTATTCTGCTTGATGAAATAGAAAAAGCTCATCCTGATGTATTTAACATGCTGCTTCAAATAATGGAAGATGGGCGCTTAACCGATAGCAACGGAAGAACTGTAGGCTTTGAAAACACTATTCTGATTATGACCTCCAATGCCGGAACAGGCCAGAGAACCAATGGTATAGGCTTCAACAAGGACAGTTATGATGCCCTTGAGAAAAAGGTCAACAATTCGATTAGAGAAATATTCAGACCGGAATTTTTAAACAGAGTTGATGAGGTTATTGTCTTTGAAGAGCTTAATAAAGAACAGCTTGGTATGATTCTTGAAATAATGCTTGCACAAGTAGCAAACGATGTGAAGGATAAAGGCATGACCATTGCCTTTGATGAAAAAGCCAAGGAATTCTTAATTGAAAAAGGCTTTGATACAAAATATGGAGCAAGACCGCTTAGAAAAACAATACAGAGACATGTGGAAGACGAGCTTTCCGAATTGTTCTTAGCCGGTAAAATCAGGAATGGCAGCGGAATTCAGGTTTCGGCAGAGGATGGGAAAATATCCATGATTGTTGTGGATCTTCCAATTCCAGTGTCAAGTGTGTCAAGGGGACGGTTCTGATGAATGTTTTTTTTCAATAGAATCTACCAAAATCTCAGGCGCGCACGCGCTCTTCTCAATCTTTAAGAATAAAAACCCCGCAGTGATGAAAACATAGGTTTGAAATCATTATGCGGGGTGTTTTTTTATGGAAAAAGTAATTCGTCTCAGAAGAAGAAATCGGCTTTCTGTTTACATTATTTTAGCTATTGTACTAATTGTAGCTATAGCAGCCGGAGTTTATTTTTTTATCGACAATAGGGATAAAGAACCATCACGTGGAACCTATGTAATTGAAAATAGAGAGAAGGTGTTTTGCAATAAATAATAAAATTTCAAAGCATGACTATCAGAAGATGGTTGATGAAAAATCTCCGGGCTCACATATCTTCAGAAATATTTTAGCGGCATTTATAACTGGCGGAGCTATTTGTGCGGTAGGACAGATAGTAATGCTTGTTTTTGAACAGTTTGGCGCTGACAAGGAAACGACGGCTGCATCTACCAGTATAATAATGATATTTTTAGGAGCATTTTTAACAGGTATCAATGTTTATGATGACATAGGCAAATTTGGAGGAGCCGGTGCATCAGTTCCGATTACAGGTTTTTCAAATTCGATAGTATCACCTGCTATGGAGTTTAAAAAAGAAGGTTATGTAATGGGTGTTGGCGCAAAGATGTTTTTAATCGCAGGACCTGTTCTGGTATACGGTATTTTCGCTTCAGTAATTGCCGGAATAGCTTATTTTATATGGAAGCAGGTGATGTAAATGGCTAAAAAGCTGGGACAACAGACTATCGTACTTGATAAGCAGCCCATCCTTTTAAGTGGAGCGGGGATAGTTGGAAAAAAAGAAGGTGATGGGCCTCTTGCCAAATATTTTGACAATATTATAGATGATGAATACGCTGGGGAAAAAACCTTTGAGGCTGCTGAATCACGCATTTTGAGAGATGCTTATATTAAAGCCCTCGAAAAAAGTGGAAAGTCCTCAACAGATATTAACATAATTCTATCTGGGGACCTTCTAAATCAATGTACAGCGGCAAGTTATGCATTTAGGGACGTGGACACGCCATATTTGGGTCTGTTCGGAGCATGCTCAACAATGAGTGAATCACTGGCAATTGCGTCGATGCTGATAGACGGAGGCTCTGTAGAATATGCAGTATGTGCCGCATCAAGTCATTTCTGTTCGGCAGAACGTCAATTCAGATTTCCCCTGGAATACGGAAGCCAGAGAACTCCAACCTCACAATGGACGGTGACCGGAGCGGGGGCAATTATTCTGGGCAAGGATGGACAGGGACCGAAGATAACCTGTGTAACCCCCGGTAAAATTATAGATCAGGGGATACTTGATTCCAACAATATGGGTGCTGCTATGTCTCCGGCAGCTTGTGATACCATTATGAAGCATCTTCAAGACACCGGAAGAACAGTGGACGACTTGGATATGATCCTTACAGGAGATTTAGGCAGCTTTGGAACGACCATGCTAAGGGAATTGCTGCTAAAATACAATATAGATCTAAAAAACAAACACAAGGATTGCGGTATGATGATATTTGATCTGGAAAGTCAGGGCGTGGATTGCGGAGGAAGCGGATGTGGCTGCAGTGCTGTGGTCTTGTCCTCTTATATTCTGGACATGTTTAAGCAAGGTATTATAAAGAGAATGCTATTCATTGCTACCGGCGCATTATTAAGTCCAACCAGGATTCAACAGGGTGAGACCATCCCCGGCATAGCTCATGCCGTCTTGATTGAAGCCTAATAGAAGGAGGAATGCAAATGACCCAAATTTTAAAAGCCTTTTTAGTGGGAGGGTGTATATGCATAATCGGACAATTGCTAGTTGACTTGACAAAGCTTACCCCAGCTAGAATTATGGTTATTTTTGTGGTATCAGGCGTAATTCTAGGAACATTTGGATTGTATCAGCCCTTGGTTGAATGGGGAGGTGCTGGGGCTACCGTGCCTCTGGTAGGCTTCGGTAATATTTTGGCTAAGGGAGTGATAAAAGAAGTTGAAGAAGCGGGACTGCTAGGTGTCTTTACGGGAGGGGTAAAGGCGGCGGCGGCAGGAATTACCGCAGCAGTAACTTTTGGTTATATAATTGCCATAGCTTCTAAACCAAAGATAAAATCTTAATAGACACGGGGACGGTTCTCCTGTCCGGACAGGAGAACCG
>JAEYOK010000037.1 GCA_023411795.1 Bacillota bacterium | reverse complement strand
ATGACACCGATGGAATTCCATGTAAAGTGTTTGAATGCAGCATAAAAAGATTGCTGCCCGAACACTCGAACAGCAATCCCAAAATTTTAAATATTTCATTGTCTACTTGACGGGGTGCATACCATTTCGAGACAGCCCCTTCTCTTCTTGAAATAAAGATATTTTTCAGTTTCTTTGTTTAGTTTAGCAGGTATTCAAATTCTACACTCTCGGTTACGGGGGCTTTGCATGAATGATTTTCACATACATAAGCCGTTACTTTTTTGTTCAAAGCATTATAGGTCTCTAAATAAGGACAAATACCCTTTAATACTGAATCAACGGGATTATATAGTATTGAAGTTGTAAATGGTCTGAAATCATCATGGATTTTATCTATAAAAGGCTTGGCCTTACTATATGAATCAGATACAATAACTACCTCCTGCCCCTTTTCCATCACATTCATTAACGCCATAAGACTATAGGCATAGCTGATTGGCTGGGCGGTAATACTTCCGGAAAAAGTTCTAAGAATTTGGTTTGCTTTTTCTTCAAGGTCAAAACGTCCTGTTAACCGGCTTAATTTAATAAAGTTTAAAGCAGCGACCGAGTTTCCTGAAGGTATGGCGCCGTCATAAATCTCTTTCGGTCTAGAGACCAGCTTTTCGCCATCATTTCCATATATATAAAGTCCACCCTCTTTATCATCCCAGAACAGTTTTATAAGCTCGTCAGAAAGAGTTAATGCCTTCTTTAGATAAGTAGATTCTAAGGTAGTTTCATAAAGCTCAATAAGACCCATTATCAAAAAAGCATAATCCTCTGAATAAGCAAGTATATCAGCTTTATTGTCACGGAACCTTGAAAGAAGCCTCCCATCATCCCTTATTAGATTATCAAATATGAAATCAGTAGCCCTTATTGCAGCACGGGTATAGCGTTCATCATGTAGTAACCTTCCCGCCATAGCCATAGCCACTATCATTAGGCCGTTCCATGACGTCAATATCTTATCATCCTTAAATGGATGAATACGTTTTTCCCGCTCTTTAAACAATTTTTCTCTTAACGAATCGTACTTTTTAACATCTTCAAAGGACAGACTATTGTTTATAATATTAGGTATACTTTTTCCTTCAAAATTACCTTTAGAGGTAATATCGTAAAAATGGCAGAATTCATCTCCATCCTTTTCACCTAAAACACTTTTAATCCCAACAGGAGTCCATAAATAAAACTTTCCTTCGATGCCCTCTGAATCAGCATCTTCTGCGCAATAGAAGCCACCTTCCGGCGAGGTCATATCTCTTAAAATATAGGATAGAATATCACTTGCTATTGAGCCATACTTTTGATTCTTTGTCGCTTGAAAAGTCTCTAAATAAGTAATGGCAAGAAGTGCGTTATCATAAAGCATCTTTTCAAAATGAGGTACTAGCCATCTCCTATCTGTAGAATACCGACAGAACCCAAATCCTATATGATCAAAAATACCTCCGCGATACATGGAATCAAGGGTTTTTTCCACTATTTCAAGAGCTTTTGGTTCCTTATATGTCTTCCAATATCTCAATAAGAACATTAAGTTATGAGGTGTCGGGAATTTGGGTGCATTTCCGAATCCTCCGTAGGCAGAGTCATAATAGCTGCTATAATTTGAAAAAGCTATATTAAAAATATCCTTTTTAATATCACGATTACTTGCCTTTTGTTCCCTATTTATGAAACTTAATATCTGGTTGCTTGAATCTATAAGACCGGTTCTGTTATTTTGCCATGCATCCGAAACAGCCTTCAGAATGCTCATAATACCCTGCATACCCATACGGTCATTTTTCGGATAATAAGTACCGGCAAAAAAAGGCTTTTGCTCAGGGGTCATTATTATAGTAAGAGGCCATCCCCCATTCCCAGTTAGCGCCTGACAAACATCCATATATATGTGATCTACATCCGGGCGCTCTTCCCTATCCACCTTTATTGAAATAAAATACTTATTAAGATAATCTGCAACCTCTTGATCCTCAAAGCTCTCCCTTTCCATAACATGACACCAGTGACAGGTGCTGTACCCTATGCTGAGGAAAATCGGCTTATCCTCAGCAGCTGCCCGCCCAAATGCCTCTTCTCCCCATGGATACCAATCTACTGGATTGTAAGCGTGTTGAAGAAGATATGGACTCTTCTCTTTGATTAATCGATTGGCTTTTTCGGTTGACATCGGCATCACCTCTTTTCATTCTCTTATTAACAATATAACCCTGACTACTTACAAATATTCTACCTCAAAATAGACATTATCACTTTCGTCTTAGCCCCCCATTTTTGTTTTCTCTTGAATTTGATTGCGTCCGCCTTTTTTAGCCTGATAAAGCGCTTCATCAACGAGTGTTATCACTTGATCTGGTGATGTCACACAATCAGCGGATACTGCTGCAACACCAATACTGACCGTAACATATCTCGAAATATCGGATTCGGGATGCGGGATCGCAAGGCCGATTACCGCCTTACGCATTTGTTCTGCCAACTGAACGGCGCCTTTCGCTTCCGTATCGGGCAGTATCACAACAAATTCCTCTCCGCCGTAACGTGCAATGATATCTGTTTTGCGTCCAACAACTGATTTCAGCACGTTTCCGATCTGCCTCAGGCAATCATCTCCAGCCAAATGACCTTTAGAGTCGTTTAATTTTTTAAAATAATCTACATCCAGCATGATTAGACATAAATTAGATTGGTTACGTTTCAACTGGTAAAGTAC
>JAEYOK010000034.1 GCA_023411795.1 Bacillota bacterium | reverse complement strand
CCTTTTTGCTCAATCTAACTTTACGAGACATACCTTCACACTCACTCTCACACCCAAACCCACACCCTCTTTGATCCAGTTTTTATATCCTGATATACCTTCCCGTTTGTCGAGGTTGAATGAAAGGCGGTTTCCTGCAAGTTTGAACTGAACGGTACCCGGTAGATTTCTTCTTCATAAGCTACCTGACCGATTCTGTCGCTGCCATAGATAGGGGGCTTGACAACTTATCTCCTTTCTCGCACGCCCTCATTACAAACAGAGGGCGATAGTGGAACACGAGGTACTATAAGGTGATCTAAATTGGTTTCAATGTTTTGGACAGTTTTAAAAAATCTGTGTAATCCATTAATCCGTGGCAATCCGTGGTGCAGACAAAAAAGCCCGGCACATGACCAGGCTTTCGTTGATATTTTGACATCTTTATTCGGTGATACAATCGCCCTTTCTCGCACGCCCTCGTTGCAAACAGAGGTCATGGGGTGACGTTTTTTTTATTTACCTTTCGCTCTCTTTACAAAAAATCTATAAACCAAATAAAAATCCAATCCTATTAATATTATTATAAGCAAAGCCCTGTCACGATTTCTACAATTATTATATGAGGTTAAACTTAACATTTCTATATTATTCCAACTAACACTGTATACTTCTCGGTTTTTAGATATCGGATTTTCTTTTTCTACATAGATTGAAACTGAATCTCCTTTATTTAAATTTAAAATCTTTTTTTTATTAAGCATTTTATGAGCACAACCACTAAGTCTAAAGTTGTAATTAAAATCATTTAATGTAAAAAAATAATTAAATCTAGGAACATCGCCCCCATATATTTTTTCAATGGGTTTTGATTGTAGTATGCCAGAAATTAATACTAAATCGTCCTTATAAATTTTCTCACTACTGAAATGTAGGATAGCTATAGATATAGAAATGATTAAAATCCATATAATATTTTTATTGACGTTACCCATATACATTAATTCTCAGACTTATCATTTGGATACATTTCACCAGTTGCCTCATGGTAATATTCTGTTGCCATTTTTCTGAATGACTTCTTAATAAAATCTTCTGTCATCGGCCCCATATCAACATTGTGTTTATTTAGTTCACCTTTTAATTTGTTCATTCCTAAATCTGTAGCAGTTCTTAAAAACATTTCTGCTACAATACTCGCGAAGTCATTGACTTCCAAACCTTCACTCATAGTTAAGTCAAAAGTTGCACGCATCAAGTTTTTTACATGAGGATTAGGGATTCCACTCGCTATTGTGTTTGCCAAATCAACTTCGGTAATATCACCTTTTTCAAGCACAAGTTGATTTACAAAATCGATAGCAACTCTACCCCCAAATATTGTTCTTCCACTTCCACCAAATCCAGCCTTATAAATTGTAAGTTCCAAAATAGATTTACCGCCATTTGCAACCGCTGTACCCCAAGCCAACAATATTTCACCACTACTATTGTAATTGCTCCATGTCAATGATTGATCTTCAAAATTATAATCTTGTTTAGATTCTGATACTGGTGCATAATCATTAGGATAAGAATAAAACCTACCTTCATTAATAGGTTTTCTTACTAAGTATCCAATAGGAATAGCATCAACTTTTAACTTTGGATTATAAAATTTATTCATTTCAATTAATGTACCATGAGGTAAGTCCCAGGCTTTCTCTAGACTGTAAAATGTATCCCCAGCCTTCATTTTATATAAATACTTATTATATTCGAGTTCCTCTAATCCGTCCAGATCTAACGCCCAAATAGGCTTGTTCCCCGCAAACTGGTAAGGTGTGTACCAAGGATAAGAAGCTGCCAACGGATCCACGCTCAAAAACTTCGCTATCTGTGGGTTATAGATCCTGAACCCATAGTCATAGGCAGTTGACCCCCATTCCCCTTTGTCGTCTTTTTCTTTGCCGTTGAAGCCGTAGCGGTAATTGCCAAAGTTATATTTTCTACCCGCCATTACCATTCCAAATGGATAATAATCATTGTAAGTTAACACTTCCGGGTAATTAATCAAAATGCCGTTGTCAATTTTTGCACCACGCTGGTCGCCCACCACCGCGCGCACATTGCCCAGGTGGTCTTTCAGCTCGTAATGTTTGGCACTTGTCAGCCTATGGAAGTAGGTTTCATGCTCTCCGGAAAGCCGGTATGGCTGCGATGGCAGTTTGCCGGACAGTTCATAGCCCAAACCTGCAGCGGCCACAGGTGATTCGCCAATAATAATGGTACCATCCTCACCTTCTTCAATGGTGTACATCGAGTGGTCCTGGCCCTGGGAAGCCACATACAGCTTGCCGTCGCTTCCCCTTCTCAGCTCGCCATAAGGCGCACTGGTCAATTGGCTGGCGGCGGTGTTCAATCTGTACCTGAACACGTTCTTTTTAGTTTGGTTTTCCGGCAACTGGGCCACTTCCACGCTGGACTTGCCATAGGTATGAGCTGCACCTGACTATCATGGCTTTTTGCCCGACGACCAATGGCGAACACCGCTTAACCTGTGAAAGCTTCGTAGTTGCACCACCGTTCCCCGCGACCATAAGGAGGCGACGCAGTATGTCCCGGACTTATTGTGAAGGATTGTGAGGGGGGAGTTACTTGTCTCCGTAGTGGGACCAGGCACTTAACACATAAACCGTTACCACTTGTTTCTTGATGGAATAAACCAAACGGTGTTTCTTGTTGATCCTGCGGGAATATAAACCGGCCAGATCATGTTTTAGCTTTTCGGGCTGGCCTGTTCCCGTAGTGGGGTGTTCCATCAATTCATTGAGCAGCTTTTCAAGTTTCTTTAATACAGGTTTATCCTCTGTCTTTTTATGCCTTTCAATATCCTCCAAAGCTGTCCGGGAGAACTCCAAAATATAACTCATAACCCAAGCAGTTCGCTAATCCCCTCAGGGCCTGACACCTTCTTTGATTCCCCTTTTTCAACCTCTTCGATGCTCTTCTTAATTTTCCTTATCATTTCGGCATTAAAATAAAGGTCGTTTTCGCTGACCGGCGTCAATGCATAGGCTTTGTCCTTTCCGCGCTGAACGATTACCTGCTCCCCTTTATCGACCCTTTCAAAATATTCTTTCTGGTTTTGCCTGAACTCTCTGCTGCTTATTACCAACATACGATTATAGTTTAATGTGTACCGATATGGTACGAATATAACCATAAATTTTTTAATATGGTTCATTCAATGGATGAAATTTTAAAACAGCCCCTTTTTGCTCAATCCTACTTTACTAGAAATACCTTCACACTCACGCTTACACCCAAACCCACACCCTCTTTGATCCAGTTTTTATATCCCGATACACCTTCCCTTTTGTCCAGGTTGAATGAAAGGGTGGTTTCCTTTTTCTATAAACCACGTTATAACTGGTTTCAATCGAGAATCTTTATAGAGGCTTTTCGCGTCTGTTTAATACCGTTCCGTTACTGCAACAAAACCCACAGAGGAGGTTGATGGCCGATCCTGTAAACTGCCACCGGTACGACTTTTACTATCTCTATTACAGCAAGTTAAAGAACAATAACATTATCTTTGTTAAGTGCCCAACTTCTTGGCACACCGAGGACTATGGGATTAATTCAACTTTTCACGGAACACAATCGAATCGGGCATCTCCAATAAATTAGCTTTTTTCTTTATATCCTCAAGAACATTAAAATAAAATCTTTTCTTCATCATTTCTATTTCTTTTATATCTAAATGATTTTCTTTTGTTATCCACTCTTCCGATTTCACATCGTAAACCATTCTAACTAATAACAATCCATCAAATGTTATCATGAATATTTGTCTTGGGTCATCATCAAAATAATAAGTTTTATAATCCAAGAATGAGTAATCGATAATATTTAAGGATTTATCCAATTCTAGAGGAATAATATACTTTCCATCTTTGAACAATGAATCTGAAAGTTGCTTTATTATTTTCAACTTAATGTTGGTTTCTAACTCACATATACTTCCAATATTCCCACCACTATAAGGAGAATTACAGGAAGTCAATAAAAGAATAAAGATAAAAAGGCATCTCATGATCATCTATTTACTGGGAGCTATTGGGACATAAATAGCTCTATCTTTTTTCCACATCCCTTCTTTCCTTTTCATACCTTGATCTGTTTGTTCCATATAAATATTCATAAACTGTTGGTAATTATACTCAACGTTTTCTTCGTTATACCCTATTCCTAGATAATTCGCTATATCCCAAAATCCATTTTTAACTTCATGAGGATTCTTTGAAATTTCTCGGTAATTTTTATACATCCACTCACTCATGTGACATTTTTTACCTGAAATACTCACATTGAATATATAGACACCACCTCTTGCAGCAGAAATTGCATCTTCTGAAATTCTTTGCTCATTAAATGGATCTATTCCTCCAACACCAATATCAATAACTTGTTGCCAAGTTTTAACAGCTTCTAAATCAGCAGGTATTGTACCCCAATCATAATTAAATGACTTCGGACCAACGGCATCAATTAAATCATAATGCTTGTCGTGATGCATGGCTCCTGCATCAACAGCATCAACAGGAGGCATATTGCTATAATCATATTTTTTTGAAAAATTACCCTGATTATTTATTTCATACAAGCCTGTTTCGCCATAGTAATTCCCATACTCTACAGGAAGTATACCTAGTGCTTTCTTATTTCTTGGATACCATATACTTTTGCCATTAATTTCATAGATTATTCCCCTACCCAGTGGGCCATGTGCATTATGCTGTGACTTATTGTATGGTATATAATTACTTAAAGTTACCTTGCCTGTTGATTTATCAATATTGATTTTATATGTGCCATACTCCAAGCCATCAATATCAATACCATCAATTGGTCGATTACTTGCATATTGGTACGGCGTCAGTTCCGGGTAACTCGGACTCAACGGATCCACACTCAAAAACTTCGCTATTTGTGGGTTGTATACCCTGAACCCGTAATCATAGCTGTTGCCAAGGCCCTTCAGCTCGTCGTCCTTCTCTTTCCCGTTGAAGCCGTAACGGTAATCACCAAAGTTGTACGTCCTACCGTGCATCGCCATACCAAATGGATAATAATCACTGTAAGTTAGCACTTCCGGATAATTTATCAAAGTGCCGTTGTCAATTTTTGCACCACGCTGGTCGCCCACCACCGCGCGCACATTGCCCAGGTGGTCTTTCAGCTCGTAATGTTTGGCACTTGTCAGTCTATGGAGGTTAATAAACCCGCAAGATCCCGCAAGATTTTTCTTCAGCATTGGTAACGGGGCTGGTGATGTTCACCTAAATATCGGATAAAGGCATTGAAATCTTGCGGGGTGTTAGTATTCGCTGACTGTACCTTACAAGGGTTATTGGTTTATTGGCGGTACAATCATCTTTCTCGTGGGCACCCTTGCTGCAAACAGAGGACGATAACCCAAAAAAAAGCCCACTTAGATTTTACTCTAAATGGGCTTTTTGCGGTCCGGACGGGACTCGAACCCGCGACCCCATGCGTGACAGGCATGTATTCTAACCAACTGAACTACCGAACCAGAATTTCATTTTGTTAATCTGCATCTCTCTCGATTGCGGGTGCAAAGGTAGTTGTTTTTTGTAAATCTGCAAATGTTTTGATGAAACTTTTTTCCAATAAAAAGCAAGAAAAAAGCTTAGTGTCTCATTTTGAGTACTTTTATAATGAAAAAAAATATTAGTTTTTTCTTCAGTCAGGATGGTGACACTATCCGGTCGTCATAGTGACACTATCACGATGGGATAGTGTCATTATCCGGAGGCGATAGTGTCACTATCCTGAAGTTTGTCATCTTCTTCTTTGGAAATAGTCTTGGATATCTTTCTATCTGTAAGAAATCACCGTTTTTATATCAACTTTCTGCTTGAATAATTCGTAGTTTTGCAATAAATCGTTATTTTTGCGCACTAAAATTAGATAGGTGGAAGAATTTCCGCCCGGAATAGTAAATTAGTAAAAAGAATGATGACTACAGCCAAACTGTTATTGCACTGTCCCGACAAACCGGGAATCCTCGCGGAAGTGACAGACTTTATTACGGTAAACAAAGGAAATATTATCTATCTGGATCAGTATGTAGACCATGTGGAGAACATCTTCTTCATGCGTATAGAATGGGAATTGAAAGATTTTCTGGTTCCGCAGGAAAAGATTGAAGATTATTTCAGAACGCTATATGGGCAGAAGTATGAAATGGATTTCCGTCTTTATTTCTCGGATGTGAAACCGCGTATGGCTATATTCGTTTCTAAAATGTCTCATTGCCTGTTCGATATGTTGGCTCGCTACACGGCAGGAGAGTGGAACGTGGAGATACCTCTTATTATAAGCAACCATCCGGACTTGCAGCACGTGGCAGAGCGTTTCGGTATTCCTTTCTATTTGTTCCCCATCACCAAGGAGACCAAAGAAGAACAGGAACGCAAAGAAATGGAATTGCTTGCCAAACATAAAATTACATTCATCGTGTTGGCACGTTATATGCAAGTGATTTCCGAACAGATGATCAATGCGTATCCAAATAAGATTATCAATATCCATCATTCCTTCCTACCGGCATTTGTGGGGGCAAAACCTTATCATGCCGCATTCCAGCGTGGAGTGAAAATTATCGGTGCGACCAGCCATTATGTGACGACTGAGCTGGATGCAGGTCCGATCATCGAGCAGGATGTAGTACGCATTACACATAAGGACTCTATAGAAGATCTTGTAAATAAAGGAAAGGACCTGGAAAAAATTGTTCTTTCGCGTGCGGTACAAAAGCATATCGAACGTAAGATTTTGGCTTATAAAAATAAAACAGTAATATTTAGCTGATGAAAGTAGCAGTTGTAAAATACAATGCCGGGAATATCCGTTCTGTGGACTATGCTCTGAAGCGGTTGGGAGTAGAAGCAGTGATTACTGCCGATAAAGAAATACTTCAATCTGCCGATAAAGTGATTTTCCCCGGAGTAGGAGAGGCGGGAACTACCATGAATCACCTGAAAGCAACAGGGCTCGACGAGCTGATCAAGAATCTGCGTCAGCCTGTGTTCGGAATTTGCCTCGGTATGCAGCTGATGTGCCGACATTCTGAAGAAGGTGAGGTGGACTGCCTGAATATCTTTGATGTAGACGTGAAACGTTTTGTTCCGCAGAAGCATGAAGATAAAGTGCCGCATATGGGCTGGAATACGATTGGTAAGACAAACAGCAAACTGTTCGAAGGATTCACCGAAGAAGAGTTTGTCTACTTTGTACACAGTTTCTATGTGCCGGTTTGTGACTTTACTGCTGCTGAAACCGATTATATCCATCCGTTCAGCGCGGCATTGCATAAAGATAACTTTTATGCCACCCAGTTCCATCCGGAGAAAAGCGGGAAGACAGGTGAAAGGGTTCTGAGGAACTTTCTGGATCTCTAATAAACGTTGCAACAGTTTATAATAAACTCCGCTATAGTTTATAATAAACTCGGTCATCGTTTATTATAAACTATTTCCGGCTTTTCGGAGAAGAAGAAAAGGACAGGTATAAGA
>JAEYOK010000021.1 GCA_023411795.1 Bacillota bacterium | reverse complement strand
CATCCTCTAATTTTTTCATATTACGACCAGTGAGGACCAAATTTGCCCCCTCCTTGGCATAAGCTGTTGCAATTCCATAGCCGATAGAACCACAGCGGCCATCACTCAGAACAGCGCGGCCTGCACCAGTTATAATTGCTGTCTTACCTAATAAAATTCCCATGATATTCCTCTTTTCCGTTCCATATAACTTTTTTGTCGTCAAGTATTGTATTGAAAAATTTCAATAAAAACTATTTTAACCCGTATACAAAATAACTGCAACACTCATTTTAAAGTATAGGTATAAAATATTTACGATAATAACGGTGGACGTGTGCTTTTTTCCCTAACTATGTTCTGCCTCCGAATATAAATTATTCATGAGTTCAAAATCAAGGTGTCTTTTTCGAATCAAGGTGTCTTTTTTAGGGTATAAAAAAACACCTGCAACCGTCTGGTTACAAGTGTTTTGGTGATCCACCGGAGATTCGAACTCCGGACACCTTGATTAAAAGTCAAGTGCTCTACCACCTGAGCTAGTGGATCATAATTGGCTGGGATGGCAGGATTTGAACCTACGAATACCAGAGTCAAAGTCTGGTGCCTTACCGCTTGGCGACATCCCACCATTAAAAGACGCAACATCAATTATAATGAGGATACTGTCCTTTGTCAAGCAATACCTTACAAACATTTGCATGCAATATTTGTAAAAATACCATGAACTTTCAAAGGTTCAATCTTCTGTGAAGAAAGCCAGTTTTCGAAGTTGGAAACCGAGACAATTCTCAATCTCCAACCTCTATTCATCTGACTTAAATGGGGTGAATAATGGGAGTTGAACCCATGACCTCCAGGGCCACAACCTGGCGCTCTAACCAACTGAGCTATACCCACCACGCTTCAATAAAGACAACCATTATTTTATGAAGATTAAGCGCATTTGTCAAGTATAAAATTTGTAATTTGCGTGTTAATCTATTTGTAAAAGCGGTATTCCTTCATTTATCAGGGTGATTGGATTAATGTAGACATTGTTTATAGATGAAGAAAAATGCAGGTGAGGACCTGTAGAGAATCCTGTTGAACCCACTTTACCGATTATCTGACCCTTTTCTACCATATCGCCTGTCTTTACATTTAACGCAGACATATGATAGTACCATGTTTTAAGTCCAAAACCATGTTCTATAATAACTGTATTCCCTGTTCCTATCATATAGTCGGCTATAAGTACTCTACCGTTATTCGAGGCCATTACAGGCACACCTTCATCATGGCCGATATCAAGACCATTATGACGATATGAGGTTGGAGAACCGTTTACATGACGTCTCTTTCCGAAGTCATACTCTCTGACACGTCCCCCTTCAACCGGCATGATAAAGTCACCAGTCCAATAGGGAACATCATCACATACAGGCCTTAATGGATCAATCTTTTCCTTCACTTCCTGTGCGCTTTTATCGTTCCGGGTTTCTGCTGCTACCTTGGGATCTATTGTAAGCTGTTGAACCACAAATTCCTTCTCATTTACATTTATCGCATATGAGTGTGTTTCTTCCCCAATCATGAGCTTAATATTGTATACTTTACCGGGTTCGTTATAATAGCTTAAAGGCTGCAATATAACCTTTTTATTATCATAATCGAATATATTGGGCTTAAAATCCAGGTCGGTCTGTACTTCAAGTTTTTCATCAGGGTCCAGATATTTTACTACTATCACTAGCAACTCCCCCGGAACAGTTTCGGTTGCAGAAATTACAGGTAAGGGGGGAAAATCAGCTTCAATATTAAAATAATAATTAGCGGTGCCTGAAAAACTATCAGTACTCCAAATTGCTTCACAAACAGCTCTATATTCACCGTTTGCCGGAATATCTTCGGGAAGAATTATCGGAGTCTTACCGGTAAAGATCAATTCATCTTCTTTATAAAGCCTTATATCATATAAATCAGGCTGTTCATCGAAAACCATCTGTAACATCGAACCCTTACCCATACCAACAGTCTGAATTTTTCCAGGTAAAGCGGCGGCTTCGGTAGCTGCTTTTACACCTTTAATTTTATAGTCTACACCGTCCAGGTTTAAGGTAACTGTTGGGATTTTTGTATCAGTAGGTTTTTCAGCTGCCGCAGAAGGCTCCAAAGTCTCGGTACTGCCATTTGCAGGGGAATCTGAAGGATTACCCTGATTATCAACCTTATTCTTGCCCAGATAAAGAATAAGAGCTAAAAGAACACATAAGAAAATTACTATAACAATTCTGGCCATTGTAAGCCTGCTTTTAGCTTTTCCTGACGGTGTAGAACCCTGTTTATAGGAATACATCTATAAGTAACCTCCACATTTGCCCAGTAATAATTTCTATAATTAAATTCTACCATTTAAGACTTCATATGTGAAACTATTAAGGAATATTAATTAAAATCACTTTATTTCCCTTCTAAAGACCGTGGGAGATAGACCCGTGAACTTTTTAAATACCTTGCTAAAATATTCGTGGTCATTATATCCAAGAGCATCAGCTATTTCATATGCTTTCATCGAGCTTGTCAAAAGCAGGTATTTTGCTCTTTCTATTTTAACCATTGAAATATACTCGGATAAGGTTATCCCTGTTGCTTCCTTAAACAACTCACTTAGGTAAGCCTTGCTGATGTATAGACTTTCGGTAATATTCTTAACCGAAATATCTTCTTCAACATGAAACAGAACCTGATGGCAGGCTCTTTTAATAGGATTTTCTCCCTCTTTCCATATGACAAAGTTCTTAAGGAATTGTAATAAATCATCATAGCTTTCATGGAATTGATTTCTGATATCCTGCCAATTTTGATTATCCTGACGCTCAAGTCTTTTGAAATCTTCAATGTTCTTATATTGCTTTATCCAACCATGCTCTTTATTCACCCGTGAAAATATTTCTTCCATTACATTTTCCAGTATCAACAAAGCTTTACTCGAGTCAAAATTCAATGCTTCACCTACTGAGTCCAAAAGAGCATCAGCGGCCTCTAAAGCCTTATCCTGCCCTTTTATCAGCAGTGTCGATACTTTTTCAACATAATGAGTAGGGTAAAATGCCTCTTCTGCCATATCTTCCAATTGCTTAATCATTACACGCTCATTCTTTTTTTCATCTAAAAACCTTTTTGCTCTATTAAGAAGATTTTCCAGCTCATGGCTGTCAGTCGGTTTACCCAAATAGTCAAAAGCTCCGTATAAAAAGCCTTCCCGGGCATAGCTGTATTCTGTAAAGTCACTGAGAAGAACAACGCATGGACAAAGCTTTTCTTCCGATACCACCTTTAATAACTCCATACCGTCCATAATAGGCATGCGAATATCGGTAATAACTAAATCGTAAGCACTTACTCTTAACTTATTAAGAGCATCTACCCCGTTTTCAGCCTCACCTTCAATAATAAAGCCTGACTGGTCACCCCAAATTTTCATTCTCTTTAAATCATATCTGAGAATCTCCAAATCATCTACAATCAATACCTTATACAATTATTACCTCACAAAATCAAAGGTTTTATTATTAAGACATGATTCCACTTTTTTAATTAATTCATTTTTATCCCAAGGTTTTGTAACGATGCCCCTCAGGTTTATTTTGTTGCGGGATTTTGAAACCGCTATCATATCGGCATAACCGGTTACAATTAATGCTTTTGTGTTAGGAAACTTCTCGTTTACCCTTATAAGGAATTCATCACCATTCATTCCCGGCATAAGCCAGTCAGATATCACAAGTGGTATCCGTACCTTTTCCTCAACAAGTTCATCCATAATATGTAGTGCATCTTGTGCACTGATTGCTGTTTCAATACGGTAGCTGCCCTTGAAGTGCTCGACCAGTTCTTGTTTTAATGCGACCAGAATCATATCATTATCGTCAACACAAACAATTGTGCTACGGTCTGACATATAATCACTTCCTTATGTTCTTAACCATATACTAAAGGTCGTTTCTCCAGGTTTTGTTTCGACTTCGATGCGTCCTTCTATCTCATCAACGATGCGCTTAACAATGTCCAGCCCCAGGCCGGTTCCCTCTCCTAATTTTTTTGTTGTGAAAAATGGTTCAAAAATTCTATGCCTAATATGCTCAGGTATACCGGGACCGTTGTCAGTTATAGAAACTAATACTCCACCATTTCTGTTTGCTACGCTGATAATTAATCTGCCTTTATAATCCATGGCATGTAATGCATTATTGATTATATTTACCCATACTTGATGAAGTTTATCAGGAAAACATATCACAGGAGGTACATCTTCAAATCTTCTAACTATCTCTACACCGTATTTCATTTGGTTATAGTAAAGAGTTAATACCATCTCAATATCCTTAATAACGTCATGGGAAACGGCTTCACCACTGGTGTCCTTATGGGAATACAATCTTAAAGCCATTATAACCTTTGAGGCTTTTTCAGCAGATACTTTAATCATGTGGGCAGATTTTTGCATTGTCATAATATTGTAGGCTATTTTGACCGCTTCTGCCTTTAACGGATTTCCTACCAGCTCAATAAATTCATCTTTATCGGCATCGTATCCCATATCTACGAGTTTCTCTATTATCTCGTCAGATATGGACAGATTTTTATCTTCCAGGATATTATAATACTCTTTCCTTTTTTGACGTTTGAAAGTATTATCCTTTTCACATCCGATAATTGAATTTATTAATTTGACAAATGTTTCAAAAACTTCTTTGGATACATTGCTACAAAAATCGATGATCATATTAATCTCATTTTGAAGGATATTTTCCATTGTACCGCCGGCTGAATTAATAATCCCAAGAGGAGTGTTCACTTCATGCGCTATACCTGCGACAAGCTGTCCTAAAACTGCCATTTTTTCATTTATTATAAGCTGATCCTGAGCAGCTTTCAAATCTTCAATTGCAGCTTCCAACTCACAGTTTGCATTTTCAAGGTCAAGAGTACGTTCGGCTACCTTTCCTTCTAACTCCTCATTTAGCTTTTTGATTTTTTCTTCAGCCATTTTTCTGGCGGTAATATCCTGGATAATAATAATAATTGAGGTAGGTTCCTCATTAGGTCGCCATAATGGGGTAGCAGTTAGTTCAGCCCATACGATTTTTCCATCCTTTTGATTATACCTTTTTTCAACGGAAGACCCGCTTGACTTCCCCTGCAGAACGTCATCCAGATGTTTTATCTGCATAGGCACATCGTCCTTATAGGTAATCTCTTTGAATGATTTGCTCTTTATCTCCTCCTGTGTGTAACCGACAATATCGCAGTACCGCTGATTGACAATAATATATCCCTTGTCCACAGCAGAAACCTGAGCTACCCCAACACCGGCCTGCTCAAAAATAGCCTTAAACTGGGCTTCACTCTCCCGAACCTTTTTATTAGCTTTTTCAATCTCATCAAGCATGAACTCAAGATCCGCTCCCATGCTTTTAATCTCAGGAAAGGCCTTTTTGAAGCTGGCTTTTTCAATTTTTTCTTTTGCAGGTATCAGAGCCGACTTTCCGGCCTCAATCATGCTTTTGCGTATGGATTCCAGCGGTCTTACCAATCTTATATAGCTTGATATGGAAACTGACACTGAAACAGTAAAAAGAATACCACCGACAACTAGTATTTCTGCTACCAACGTTCTTATAAATTTGTTCCTACTCTGGGCATTATCATACCATACGGTAGCGTAAGCAATTATCTGAGAGGGTTCATCCATTCTGGATATTGGAATAATCCGCTCATCTATGTATACTCCTTCGGGTTCCGTCGTCTCTACATACGTCCCGCTGATTCCAGATGTAATCCATATAAGCGTCCTGTCATCAGTACTTATTTTTATTGATTTCAGATTCTCATTCCCAAGCTCGGCATCTATAAGCTTTTTCAGAGTTTCTATGTCATAATTCCAGACAGCCGGTTCAAAAGCGGTTTTAACGCGCAACTCCAGCCTGTTTTTATAGGACATAAGCTCAGTTTTGCTTTGTTCAAGATTGTTAAAGGTATTGAAGATACTGCTTGGTATGTACACAATCAAACCGAGCAGGAATACCATGATCGAGAGTCTGCCTGCCAGACTTAACCTCTTAATTGGGCTGTTCTTTTGAGAAATCATCAAAAATCACACGCTTTCTTTGCTTCTTCTTCAGAAAGATACTCCCTAAAAATGTTATACAGAGTTCCGTCGTCTTTCATCTCAGCTATTACTTTTTCGAATTCATGTACGTCACTTTCAGAAAAAAGTCTTTTGCTAAAAATCAAACACCTAACCAAGGGTTCTTCATTTGGTGCGAAGTCCATTACATCTACATTCTGGATATCTTTGTTATTGAGATAATATAAGAAACTCGAGGGATTGTTAAATGTTACCTGAATCCAGTCTTCCTTAAACATATCAAATAGTGAGTCAATATCTTTTGCCTCAACTATAAGGTTCTTTTCTTTCAGCTTCTCAATAAGCCCCATATAATATTCACCGTAGTAGTAACCTCTTACTATACCCACTTTGATATTTTTACTGTTTAACAATTCCTCTTCGCTTGATATATTGATATTCCTGCGCAGTAATACCACATTTTTTTCTGCAAAATATGGTACAAACCATCCGTATTTCTCTCTCTCAGAGGTTTTTATAGTATTTACACTCATGGGAAGGGAGCCTTCCTCGAGCATTGAAGATATTCTGGCGCGAGGCATAACCTTGATCTCATATTTTAAATTCATCCTTTTGAACACTTCTACAACAACATCCTTACTAATTCCATGATCATGTAGATCATGGAATAAAAAACCGCTGTCATAGAGTCCTACGGTTATTACACTATCCTTGTCATGGTATACACTGTGTATATATTCATCACCGGAATTAACGGGATATATATATAACTCCGGTTCTACATTTGTACCGTAAAATTGACGGTCAAAAAAGTATGCACCTGCATAAACCATACCGGATAGCAATATAAAGCCTGCAAACGCTAATACAAACGTTTTCCTCATTGGTCCATACCCTTTCTTAAACCGACGGGCAGAGAAAAGTGAACTGTTGTTCCAACGTCCTCTTCACTATTAATGCTTACTTCTCCCCCGTGTTTTTCAATAATTTTCTTAACTGTGGCTAACCCAATGCCAAAACCCTCAAAATCCTTCTGCGTATGCATCCTCTGAAATATTCCAAACAGCTTGGAGGCATATTTCATATCAAATCCAACACCGTTATCTTTTACTAAGAAGCCGAGCTGCTTATTGTCTTCAAAACATTTTACTGTTATTGTGGCTTTCTTTTTATTCCGCGTAAATTTAACAGCGTTAGATAATATATTACTAACAACCTGTTTTAATAAAACAGGGTCACCCGTAATCTCAGGAAGCTTTCCTTCAATGACGAAATCTATATCCCTATTATTCAGAGGTTTGATAATCTCATCAAAGGTGTTTCTGAATAAAGAATCCATATTTACTGTAGTTAATTCAAGAGGGGCTTTTACTGTCCTTGAATAGAGCAATATCCTGTCAATAAGCTCGAACATATTATCACATACGTTACGAATGCTTAAAATCATATTTCTGACTTCATCACTCAACTCACCGGAATGATCCTCAAGGATAAATTTTGAATAATAATCTATTGATCTTAAGGGGGATTTAAGATCATGTGATACTGTGAATGAGAATGCTTCCAATTCTTTAAGCGCCTGGCTTAGTTGAGCAGTTCTCACTTCAACGGTTTTTTCTAGTTCCTCATTCATCTTAATAATTTGATTGGTCTTTTCTTCAAGGGCCATTTTTGTGTTATATTTATCTATTGCCTGTCGGACTGTAAGTATTAAATCTTCCCTATCCCAGGGCTTTTGAATATACCTGAATAATCCGGCATTATTAATAGCATATTGTATGGCTTCAATATCGGTATAGCCTGTCAGCATGATTTTTAGGGAATTAGGCACTATTTTATTCAGTTCTGAGAGTAAAACCTCACCCGTCATCCCCGGCATTCTCTGATCAGTTATAATAAGTATGATATTATCTCCATGTTCCAGGAAATCTTCAACAAGCGATAACGCTTCCTCTGAGCTTTGGGCAGTTTCAATAAGAATGTCGTGAGGAATGCTATCTATTAATTCCATTTTTAGTGCGTCAACAATCATATCTTCATCATCAACACACAAGATTATATTTCTACCCATATTGCCCATCTTTGACCACCTTATTAAATTCATTAATTATATTTACCCTAATTAAATAGATGTCCTCAAAAAATTACAGTTTATATGCAATAAAAGTGCCATAAGTTCGAAAACTTATGACACTTTTTAAGAATTAGCTTCTTGGTCATGCTTTGTGAGGCTTAATATGCTCTGCCCCAGTAAACCATATGTTTGGCTTCCTTACCGCAGCAAACACATTTTTCACTTATCTTTTCCTGTTCAAATGGGATACAACGGGCAGTTGCAGCCATTTTATCCTTGATTGCCTTCTCACATTCGGCATCTCCACACCACATTGCCTTTATAAAGCCCTGAGTGTCATTGAGGATATTTTCCATCTCTTCCATTGTGGTAGCTTTAAATGTCTTAGAATTTCTCATAATGAGAGCCTTATTATAAAGCGATGTCTGAATCCCTTCCAGAACTTCAGGAACAGTTGTTTCCAGTTCATCCATAGAAACGAAAAGCTTCTCTCTGTTTTCACGCTTAACCAAAACAACCTGGTTCTTCTCAATATCCTTAGGTCCCACCTCAAGGCGAAGAGGTACACCCCTCATCTCATGTTCTGAGTATTTCCAACCGGGCATTTTATCAGAATCGTCTATTTTAACCCGACAAACCTTTGAAAGACGCTCTTTTAGTTCGTAAGCTTTATCCAATACCCCTTCCACATTCTGTTGCACAGGAACAATGAAAACCTGAACAGGAGCAACTCTCGGTGGTAGTACAAGGCCTGAATCATCCCCGTGAACCATAATGATTGCACCTATAAGGCGGGTACTCATTCCCCAGGAAGTCTGATGGGCATACTTAAGCTGGTTATCCTTATCTAGGTACTGAATTCCAAAAGCTTTTGCAAAGCCATCCCCAAAATTATGGGAAGTACCCGATTGCAACGCCTTTCCGTCATGCATAAGACTTTCTATGGTGTATGTGGCTTTAGCACCTGCAAACTTCTCCTTCTCGGTCTTTTGGCCCTTTATTACCGGAATTGCCAAAATCTCTTCACAGAAGGAAGCATAGATATTCAGCATACGAATTGTCTCTTCCTGTGCGTCCTCCGGTGTTGCATGAACTGTGTGTCCTTCCTGCCAGAGGAATTCCACCGAGCGCAGGAAAGGCCGTGTTGTCTTTTCCCATCTGACAACCGAACACCATTGATTATATAGCTTGGGTAAGTCTCTGTAGGATTGGACGATATCCTTATAATGGTCGCAGAACAAGGTCTCCGATGTCGGGCGCACACAAAGGCGCTCGGCCAGTTTATCGCTTCCTCCATGGGTTACCCAGGCAACTTCAGGGGCAAAACCCTCAACATGATCCTTCTCCTTTTGAAGAAGGCTCTCGGGAATAAACATCGGCATATAAACATTTTCATGCCCTGTCTCTTTAAACCGCCTGTCCAGTTCCTTTTGAATCAGTTCCCATATGGCGTAACCATAGGGGCGAACTATCATACATCCCTTCACACTGGCATATTCAACCAAATCAGCCTTCTTGACGATATCGGTATACCACCGTGCAAAGTCTTCCTCCATAGATGTGATTGCTTCAACGAGCTTTTTATCCTTTGCCATTAATGTTCTCCTCCATTTTTATTTTATGAGTAGCTGCAATTTCAGCCAGTATTTTTTCAATCGCCTCATTTACTGTGAGGTTTAAAGCATCTTTGCCCCCTCTGGACTTGTATTCAACAATTCCTTCGGCAGCCTTTCTTCCAACATTTATTCTTATGGGAATACCGATAAGATCTGCATCCATGAATTTCACTCCGGCTCTTTCATTCCTGTCGTCCAGAATAACTTCAACTCCGGCTTGTTCAAGTTTATTATACATATCCTCGGATATCTTCATAACTGTTTCATCCAAAACATTTACAGGTACTATTATGACATGGTATGGAGCAATCTCCATATGCCATATAATTCCGTTTTCATCATGGTACTGCTCTATTACAGCCGCCATAGATCTATTGATGCCTATGCCGTAGCACCCCATAACCATTGGTTTCTCATTTCCATCTTCATCTGAATAATTGCAATTCAACGCCTTTGCATATTTGGTGCCGAGCTTGAAAATGTGTCCAACTTCAACTCCTCTGGCAAGGCTGATTTTATGGTCGCAGCACGGACAAACATCTCCTGCAGCTATGCTTCTAATATCATAAACTTCTGCTATGAAGTCCCTTCCCATATTCACATTTATAATATGATAGTCTGTTTCATTGGCACCTACCACAAGGTTTTTACCCTGAGCCACTTCATGGTCAGCTATAATCCTGATTTTAAGTCCGATAGGACCTGCAAATCCTACCTCGGCACCGGTCACGAAGCAAACACTTTCAGCATCTGCCATTTCTAATTCCGTACAACCAAGCACGTTTTTCAGCTTAACCTCATTTAATTCCCTGTCACCTCTGACCATTGCCGCAACAAGATTATCGTCAGCTTTGTAAATTAAAGTTTTAGCCACTTTGGTTGCATCACAGCCCAAAAATCCGGTCAGTTCTGAAATAGTATGAATATGGGGAGTAAATATTTTATCTTTTGGCAATTCTTCTTCAGCTATTGGGTTTTTGTGCGGCGGGCAACCTGCCTTCTCTTCATTGGCCCCGTAGCCACAAGCTTCACAATAGGCTATCCCGTCTTCACCAATATCTGATATGACCATGAATTCCTGAGATCCTGACCCGCCCATAGCACCGGAATCCGCTTCAACAACTTTATAATCAAGGCCCAAACGGTAAAAAATCCGTCGATAAGCTTTCGCCATTTGACTATATGAAAGGTCAAGACCTGCTTCATCACGGTCAAAGCTGTAGGCATCCTTCATTATAAACTCCCGGGAACGCATAACACCAAACCTGGGACGTATTTCATCACGGTATTTTGTCTGTATCTGATACAATGTAACCGGTAACCCCCGATAAGAGCGGATTCCATTCTTTACAGTCTCTGTGAAAATCTCTTCATGGGTAGGTCCGAGACAGAATTCCCTGTCATTGCGATCCTTAAGTCTGAACATTTCAGGTCCGAAAACCTCCCACCGGCCTGATTCACGATAGCTTTCGGCGGGCAGTAGAGCCGACATTAACAGCTCCTGTGCCCCGGCTCTATCCATCTCTTCTCTGACCACCTGTTCAATCTTTTTAAGCACACGAAGCCCTAATGGCAGAAACGAGTATATACCCGATGCCAGTTTGCGTATCAATCCGGCCCTAAGCATCAGCTTATGGCTCATTATTTCGGCTTCGGACGGAACTTCTCTTAATGTGGGTAAAAACATCTTTGAAAAATACATACTTAACCTCTTTAACAGCTGTATCCTGAAACGCTACTTATTATAACAAGCAAAAAATCCGCCCCAAAACTGGGACGGATATAAATCTTCCGCGGTACCACCCTAATTGGCTAGTCATCATCTGGTCGGTTAAACAAACCGCTCTAAGATTCACTAACCCGGCTTTTAGTCTTTATCGGGACAAGCGTAGACCTCATCGGCCTTAAGTCTTGGGGGTGGGACGAAGATATATAGCATAAGAACCTCTCACCATATGGCTCCCTCTCTTTATGCTTGTTCAACCTTCACATTCCCTTCATCGACGGTTATTTAAATATTACCTAATTATACAATGCAAGTTTTTATAATGTCAACGCTATGTATTTGTAGACCACCCTTAGTGCTGCTCTACTTCTTCTATAGCACGCATTCAATAAGTAGGCTCTCTTCAGGCTTAAGCTTTATATTTAGAATACCGTTAGCATTAGTTATTTGTCCGTTTCCAAAAACTTCACTGATTGAAGAGGATTGTTTTAGCCCAATAGTATTCGCGGGAATTGACACTTCTGCTCTAAGACTGTCCATTGAAGCCACAAGTATGTAGGCTTTATCCAGCGTAAACCGTGCATAGGATAAAACGGTATCATCGGCATAGAGGATTTTGAAGCCGCCAGTTTGAAGAGCTTTCTCAGTTAATTTCAGATGGGATAGTGTCTGATACAGTTTATAGTATTCCTTGTTTTGTTTATCTTCATCCCATACCATCGGGTATCTGAAGCCCTCATCACTTTCAATGTACCCGTCTATTCCCACTTCATTACCATAATAGATATTCGGGGTTCCGGGGAAAGTAAACATCATCATGACAGCACCGCAATACCTGCCGAAGGTTACATAGGGATCATTATGTAGCCGATATACATCATGGCTGTCGATAAGATTATATTGTAGTAAAGCCATCTCATATGGAATTCTGGCAAGATGCTGCATGAATATTCTTGCAATTTGCTTTGCATTTGCCGGTGCCTGCGTAATTCCGTAACAAGCAAGCCTCTTAACAAAGATGTCATGAACACCTGCAAAAAGGCGGGCAGGGCGTGCGAACCCGAAATAATTCATGGATGCATCCCATTCATTGCCGCCCATAAACTCTAAGTAATCAGTCCAATGCTCACAAAGAATATAGGCTTTCTCATTAATCTCTTTTACGCTTTCACGTATTTCAGGCCATACTTCATGATGAAACTGGTCTTCATCTTTTCTGGCCATGCAGAATGCGACATCAAACCGCCAGCCGTCAATACAATAAGGTTCCTTGAGCCATTTTTTCACCACTGAATCATCGGACTTATAAATAATCTGCCTCAAGGCCTCGGAACCATAATTCAATGTTGGAAGGGTTTTGACACCAAACCAGGCGTCATATTCATTATTTTCATCAAAAAAGTAGAAGGACCTTTCAGGGGCATCGGGATTATTATAGGCACCTATACTCTTGTCAAAAAACTCTCCGTCCATATTAAACCATTTGTGGGCAGTACCCGTATGGTTTATTGATGTGTCAATAATTATTCTCATGTTATTTTCATGAAGTGCCTCGGCTAATTCCGCAAGAGCCTTGTTTCCTCCAAAGTGAGGATCGACGTTAAAATAGTCTACACAATCATATTTGTGGTGTGTGGCGGCTCTGAAAATCGGGTTAATATAGACACCGTTAACACCCAGAGCTTTTAAATAAGGGATCTTCTTCTTAACCCCTTCAAGGTCACCCCCAAAGAAGTCAAGGCAGTGTGCTTCTTCATACTTACCCGGTATCTGATTCCATGACTTTTTAGAAGTGGCATGTCCATCAAAGAAATATTCTCCATCTTGAACGTCATTGTCCTCATTGCCATTATAGAAACGGTCAGGGAAAATCTGATAAAAAACCGAACTCTTTACCCATTCCGGTGACTGATAATCTGCAAGAATCCTGAAATCATGATCCTCTGTAGGATAGTAATCTGTAACTTCCAGCTGATTGTAATAATATACATTAGTATCTGTTCCAATCATAAAATGATAGTGAATCTGGGACTCGGTTATTTTAATTCCGGTTACATAGTAATTAAAGATATCATCTGAGCTTTCCAAAGCCATAGGACTATATTTGTCAGTTCCGTTGGAAATATAGCGCAGAATTACTTTCGTAACAGGTGCATCCTTCCAGATTCTGATCCTTATTTTTACTTCCTCCGTAATTTTGGGAAGCGGGTTGGATACAAAATTCTCGCTGGTATCCGAATAGATGCTTTGAAGCCAACTCATATTATCAACTCTTTTCTTTATTTCAAAATATAATTAAAATCCCTTAGTTATCCCGGTTATGATTATATATACCAAATTTTAATATGTCAACGCAAGGGCATCTGTATGTTTGCTAAACTGCTTATACTGGGGTATAATCACATAAAGTATGATTTATGCTGGAGCTTTCTATGAACGAATTTAAACACCTTATATGCCCTATTTGCCATAATAAACTGTTTGGTGAAAACCAGAGCCTTCTTTGCTCCAACCGTCACAGCTTTGATGTAGCGGGTAAAGGATATGTTAATCTACTCCTTCCCCAGGACAAAAACAGTAAAGATCCCGGCGATAATAAAGAAATGGCCAAGGCAAGAAAAAGGTTCCTTGACAGAGGATATTATGAGCCCTTAGCTAAAGGGTTATGTAATTTGTTATTACAAAAACTATCCTCCGGTAACGAGGAGAATGTGCTTTTTGACGCAGGCTGCGGTGATGGTTATTATACTGATAGTATTAAGAAATCCATTTCAGAAAAATCATTAAAGCTCTCTGTTTACGGCATGGACATATCTAAGGAAGCCATCCGTTTAGCATCAGGAAGAAATAAGGATATAGGTTTTCTCGTTGCATCACTATTTAAGGTACCTTTCGAGAGTAATAGTACAGATTTTGTATTAAATGCTTTTGCTCCGTCCTCCGACTCTGAGTTCAGCAGAATAATGAAAAAAAGCGGGCTACTTATAACTGTCATACCCGGTAAAAATCATCTAAACGGGCTCAAATCGGTTCTTTATGACAAGCCTTATCTGAATGATGAAAAAGAACCTGAGCTCCCATCTTTTAAATGCGAAGATCAGGTTCGTATTAATGACACTATCAGTATCCACACCCGGGAGGATATAGCTGATTTATTAACCATGACACCTTATTATTGGAAAACTCCCAAGGAAGGTATCGAACGTCTTCAAAAGTTAACATCACTTGAAACTCAAATAGAGTTCATCATCGGAATTCACACTTTAAAGCTTTCTTAGCAAAGTAATTTCATTCAAGCTCCGCCAGCCATAATTCAACCGAAGCATCACTTGGCATTCTCCAGTCACCTCTGGGAGAGAGAGAGACTGTCCCAACCTTTGGCCCGTCGGGTAAACAGGAACGCTTGAACTGTTGCGAGAAAAATCTTTTGAAGAATACCACTAACCAATTTTTAAGCTGTTCCGGGCTATATTGATCTTTAAAAGCTTGCTGAGCTAAAAACAGCAGCTTGGCAGGACCCGCGCCCCAACTTTGCATATAGAAAAGGAAAAAGTCATGGACCTCATAGGGGCCTAAAATATCCTCAGTTTTTTGGGCAATCTGTCCTGTTTTAGATGGGGGTAAAAGCTCGGGGCTTACAGGTGTATCTAGTATATCGTGAAGAATTTTTCCTATTGTCTCACCGGCTTCATTATCGGCATACCACCTAATTATATAACGCACTAGAGTCTTTGGTATACCTGCATTGACTCCGTACATTGACATATGATCTCCGTTATAGGTACACCAGCCAAGAGCCAACTCTGATAAATCCCCTGTTCCTATAACCAATCCTCCTATTTTATTTGCATAATCCATAAGAATCTGTGTTCTTTCCCGTGCCTGAACATTTTCATAGGTCACATCATGGATGTCCTTGTCATGGCCTATATCTTCAAAATGTTTAAGACAGGCATCCTTAATATCAATAATCTTTAAGGTTGCTCCATTCTCCTTAATCAAATTAACAGAGTTATCATAGGTTCTGCCGGTAGTACCGAAACCTGGCATAGTAATTGCATGAACATTGCTAACAGGAAGCCCCAGCTTTATCATGGACCTGATAGCTACAATAAAGGCAAGGGTGGAATCAAGACCTCCAGAAATACCTATAACAAGCTTCTCGGTCTTTGTATGACTGACACGTTTAATAAGCCCGCAGGTCTGCATGGACAGAATCTCCATGCATCGTGCATCCATGTCCGCACTATTTGGTGGTATAAAGGGATTCTTATTAATTGACCTTATAAGAGTATCCAGGGTGACATTATTAGACTGCTCAAAATAGATGACCCTGTAATCCTTAGCACAAGATTTTCTTCTGGAAGGGCCTATAATACGCCGATTATAGCTTAGCCTGTCCAAATCAATATCGGCAATTTCCATTTTATTATCAAAATAGAATCTCTCAGACTCCTTTAAAACATTACCGTTCTCGGCTATCAAAAGATGACCGCTGAATACCAGATCGGTTGATGATTCGGAACAATTTGCCGAGGAATATACATAGCCCGCAACACAACGAGATGATTGGCTCTTTACAAGATCTCTACGAAAATCAGCCTTACAGACCGACTCATTACTGGCCGACAGATTGAAAAGCAGTGTGGCTCCGGCCTGAGCCAAATTACAGCTTGGGGGTATCAGGCTCCAAAGATCCTCACAAATTTCTATGCCGAATTTTAATTCTGCTCTATCCCTAGCTTCAAATATTAAGTCGGTGCCCACCGGAACAATTTCATCACCTAATTTGATTTCCTTTTCATCAAGCTGGTCAGCAGCAGTAAACCATCTGGCTTCATAGAATTCGTTATAATTTGGAAGATAGGTTTTGGGCACAATACCAAGTATTTTTCCGTTTTGCAGAACAACCGCACAATTATAATACCTGCCGTTAACAATGAGAGGCAGTCCTATAACTGAAATAAGCGTACTCCCCAAAGTGGCCTGCGCAATTTCCAGAAGGGCTTTTTTCGCTCCTATTAAAAGTGTATCCTTCATGAACAGGTCACCGCATGTATAGCCGGTCACACACAATTCGGGAAAGACAACAAACTCGACAGAATTATTTTTAGCCTCATCAATGAGCTCAATTATTTTTTTACTGTTAAAGCTACAGTCAGCTACCCTAAGCTCGGGAGATGCCGCCGCAACTCTTACAAATCCATATTTCATAGAAACACCCACCCAAAAGTTAAATCTTTTCAATAGTAAGTATAACATATTATTCCCACAAATGATGATTTCCTTTATCATAGCACCATCTTGCAACGCTCTTCCGCTTCTTAAAGTGTTGCACGAAGCACTTCACGCACCTGGTTCAGAAATGGCTATTCACGCGCCTTAGAATAACCAGTCTCCTAGGTTATATTATTCTTACCCAAATGAAAATCAATTTATTTGGAATGATTAAATTCTAAGCCCAAAAGCTGAAATATAATGAAAAAAACTCACCAGTAATCCGGTGAGTTATAAAATGTACCTATTATTTTAAGGATTGGAGCGGGTGAAGGGAATCGAACCCTCACGACCAGCTTGGAAGGCTGGAGTTCTACCACTGAACTACACCCGCATATTAATTTTTCGGCGCTTTTTACGTCGCATTGTCTATTATACTTAAGTGACCCCTGCTTGTCAAGCAAGTTATCGACGATTTATAGCTGTAAATTAATAATTTTTTTAGCCCCAATATCTACAATTTTTACTAATATAATGGCTGTGTCATGGGGGGACAGTCGAAACGTCCCCGCGACAGTCTATTTCTTCTCTTTTGCGGGTTTTGAGGCCTTTTTATCAGCAGAAACCTGTTTAGTACTGCCAGTCTTCTTTGAGGGGGCTGCCTCTTTCTTTGCTTTTTTAATTTCTGCAGCCTGTAAATCGGAAGCAGTCTTAGCTTTCTTTGATACTGCAGGTTTTTCCTCTTCGGTCACTTCTTTAGCTGTAGAGGTTTTTTTGGTTGCGGGTGCTTTTTTAGCAGTCGGAGTCTTTTTGGTTGCCGGCTCTTTTTTAGCTACAGATGCCTTCTTTGCTTGAGTCGTCTTAGCTACCTTAAAACTATAATTCTCACCCGAATTATTGTCCCAGTTTCCCAATGGATCAACAAATGCGCATTTCAGAGTACCTGAATTAGTTAAGGTTAAGTTTACCGTAAAAGCATCGTCTTTAAGCTCCATATCAAGGGTTTGAATTTCATCCCAGCCTTCATTATAGCCAATATGGGCTTTTACTTCGGTCGCACCGGAATTTTTCAGAAGACCATTGTATATAAGCTCAACTTTATCGCCTATTTTAGCGGATTGCTTGGAAAGCTTGACTCCGTTTTCGTCATAAATACCTTTTTTCATTATTCATCCACTCCTTTATCCTGTTTTCCTTATCTTTCCATAACCAAATTATAGCTTGACGCATTTTTATAGTAAAGCTGTAAAGAAAAGTTTGGAGTGATGAGTAAAAATATACATAAAGCGAGGTCACCTTTTATGCAAATTGACTGTCTCCTTTATCAACATAGGCTCAGAATCGAGTTTTTTTGACATATCTAGACATACTTCATATTTCCCACCATTGAACTTACCTGTAAGCAAAGAACGTATTAATAGATTCTTGGGGGTATCAAGAGGCGAGACATATTCAACAGCTGAAACATCATATCCAAAGGCTTCAAGTATCATACATCTCAACCCGTCAGTGAGAATATCAGCAAGTCTTGCTTTAAAAACCCCATGCTTGATGATTTCATTGAAGGGTTCATAAGAATACTGATTCAAAAGCTCACTGTGACAGCATGGAACAGCTACTATACCTCTCGCCTTGTTCCGTATTCCATAGGCCAAAGCAAAATCGGTAGCTACATCACAGGCATGAAGGCTGATGACCAAATCAGGCTGGATAACAGTGCCACCTTCATCTTGATATAGGAGTGTTCGAATATCTCCCGTTATGAAATCCATGTTACGATATCCAAGCGTTTCCGCAATCTTACGAGAGGATTTTATAACGCCGTCAGATATATCTATTCCGGTAAATTTACAGTTAATTTTCATAACCTCTTTTAAATAATAATTCAATACAAACGAAAGATATGATTTTCCGCAGGCGCAGTCCACAACCCGGAGCTCATTACGACCTTTCATTAAATCTTTTAGCATTGGCTCTATAAGCTCTACAAAATGATCAATCTGATTATATTTACGAATCATATCATTCTTGATTTTACCGTTATCTGCCATAATGTTGATAGCCTTCAGAAGCTTGTCTGCTTTTCCGGGCTTAATCAGATAGTCACGTCCCGAAATAGTGCCCGTATCGGCGTGGCTCTTAATCATCATTTCCTTGTCTTCTTCCAGTGTTTTGGTTTTCATTGACACATTTTTACTGTCAGCCTCGATAATAAGCATCTCGCCACGACTTTTGTAATATAGTGTAACCTTCTCATAGGGCGTTGTAAAATCGGAGATGATTCCGGGAATCTCATTGGGAAGAGCTTTAACAACTCTTCCTTCGAAGCTTATCTTAAGCTCCTCCCCATCTTGCTCGCATTTTAAAGGGAAGACCTTTGTGCCGGACTTAAAATCGCCTGTCATTCCTTCGAAATATTCTATTTCTTCAGTTAGTCTGACTGCTATTCCCTGAAGCATTAAATTAAGTTTTTGCACTGCCTGTTTATCCATATGAGCATCTCCCTGTGAACACAAGGGGACGGTTCCTCTGTGTTCTTTCTTTGGTTATTGCTTGTAATATTATTTACCCTTATCTTGACAGAATCGTTTTTGTAAAGAACACAGATGAACCGTCCCCTTGTGTTCTAGCTACGCAATCCTTGCTTCGCTGACGCCAGTTGACATCACTCACGGCACAATTGCCTCGAATTACCTGATTAATAAGTCAATTTCCTCTTCGGTCATCTCCCTGTATTCACCCGGCTTAAGCGATTCATCCAACCAAACCTCTCCCATACGAAGGCGTTTTAATTCAATGACCGTTGCTCCGACCGCTTTGAACATACGTTTTACCTGATGAAATTTACCCTCATAAATCTCTACATGGGCGATTACCGGATTGGCAATAGAAATATATTTCAACCGCGCAGGCAATGCAATATAATCACCTATATCCACGCCTTCTTCAAAGGCTTTTATTGCCCGTTCTCCTGGATACCTATCAAGGACTGCTTCATACAACTTTGTCACATGTTTTTTAGGCGAGAGAAGGTCATGGGCAAAAGTCCCGTTATCGGTAACGATTAATAGTCCCTCGGTATCCTTATCCAATCGCCCGACCGGAAACACATCCCTGCGTTTTATCTGTTCGGGGAATAAATCCAGCACCGTTTTAGTGTCTCTATCCTCGGTCGCTGTTATTATTCCTTTCGGTTTGTTTAGCATATAATAGACAAATTCTTTATAACAAATCTGCTCCCCATTTACCTTAACAATATCGCTTTCAGTAATTAAATGAGTGGCCGGGTCCTTAACCACATTATTATTAATTAGGACCATACCTTTTCTGATAAGGTCTTTAATCTCGCTTCGGGTAGCTATGCCCTGAGCCCTTAAAAATTTATCCAGCCTTAGCTTTGGCATTACATCATCCTCCAGCCTTTTGGATATAGGTTTTTAAGTATTTCTCCGTCCTGTTTTACCCATCCCAAGGGATAATCCTCATAGCAGACCGCCCCAAAGCCCTTGGACCCTTTGTTGAAAAGGGTTTCTCCCCTTAAATAACGAAATAAGCTCTGATCGTTTCTATCAAATCTGATACTTCTCTTAAAGTCCTTAGGTTTAGAAGCCATTAATAAGGCCTGGGATGGCTCAAACCGACCATTCTTGCATTCTCCCAAATAAAGGCCTGCTTCATACCACCTAACTGGCGGAATATCCTCCATGTATGACGGAAGAAGATAAAGACCTGAGCCCTTTAGATGGAAAACACCTTCCTCAAATCTATTCATATTCTCCGAAGCAAAGTCCCGATAGATTTTCGCGACATTTTCCGCTTCCTTCGAGGTGTAATCAGTACGGGTAACATGATATTTATTCTCGGGTTTGATACCCTTTTTCTTTAATCGGCAGACAAAATGGCCCTCTCCACGCGCTTTATGTGGCCACATACGAAGACCGCCATCTAATTGTTTATCATTAGTTTTGATCCAGGCACTGCGGGATGGCTCAAAACCACCAACAGGATTCAATTTATCAACTTCCATATCATAATTCTTAATGAAAAACTCGATATTTTCCTCGTTTTCATGCGGATTAAAGGTGCAGGTAGAATATACCATAGTTCCTCCGGGCTTTAGCATGGCATATGCGGAGTCAAATATGTTTCTCTGAATTGAAACATACTCGGCTATCTTCTGAGAAGAATAACTCTGCACAGCCTCCTTGTCCTTTCGGAACATTCCTTCTCCTGAGCATGGGACATCCAGAAGTATGCGGTCAAAAAACTCAATATAAATGTTCTTGAGCTTTTCCGGTTTTTCATTGATTATGAAGGAATTGGTCAAGCCCATCAGTTCAACATTCTTAGCCAGTACTATTACTCGTTTGGGGCTTATATCGTTTGACACCAATAGACCTTCATTCAGCATTTGATTTCCCATTGCCGTAGTTTTTCCGCCGGGTGCGGCGCATAAGTCCAGAACCTTTTCTCCGGGCTCAGGGGCAAGAGCTTGAGCCGGCATCATGGCACTGGGCTCCTGAATATAATAAAGACCCGCATGATATGCGGGGTGTTTGCCATAAGATTCACCTTCAGTATAGAATCCGTTGGATGACCAGGGTATTGGCTCCAATTGTTTATCTATTAACGAAAGCAATTCTTCAGGCTGGATTTTTAATGTATTGACTCTGATACCAAAATTGCGCTTACCATCAAAGGCTTCATAGAAGGCCTTGTATTCATTTTCTTCCATTAATTGCTGAAAGCTGTCCGTAAAAAATTCAGGTAACTTCATTTTTATCCTTATCCTAAACATTAGTGAAAAAAGAGTTAATATCGTAAAAATTGCTCTGAATAAGGAGCAACGCTCTCTGAGCCGTTTTTGTATCAGCCTCAAGAGCTTTCTTTAAAAATGAGGGATTGCTCTTTAAAAATTCTTTCATTGAGATTTCCGGGCTCTTCATATAATCCAAAACAAGTGTCAATTGGGAATCGTCGATATATCCTCCGTCCCTAGCTTTGTCGAATACGTTAGAATCGATTGTAACCAACGCATGGGATTCGACACCGAGGCCGTTTAATACCGCCTCACCACCCTGGAGTCTATCAACTACGACAAGGCTCCATCTTACCGTACCGTTAATACTTCGTATAGCAGGGACCCATGCTCGTTCATAGCTTGAAGCCGTTGTGATAAGGTCCGCAATATGGAGCACGCTTGCACCATTAAGATCCTTTATTTCTTTTGCTTCCCCGCCATCATATACAACGGATGATAAATCTTTAAAAAGTGTGATGTGAGGTTTATCTAAAAGTTCTGCTACTAAAAATGAGAAAAACCAGTCCCGTCTTTCACCACCGGATATATAGTCTATTCTGTCGAGGTCAAGATTTTTCTTTACATAGTCTGCCAGAGCATCGATAGTACCCTTAAAAATCCTGTCTTTCATATAATTCTCTTTTGCAATTTTATGGAATTCTTTTGAACAATCCAATTTATCATCTTTTAGCATGTCAATCTGAGCTAAAAAGTCATTGGCTTTTTCCTCGCTTCCATATAGAAAATGAGTATTCACATAAAAAGGACCGATTTTCCCCGATGTATACCAAAAGGGTTTGTCCTTGGGGCAAACCCTGATAGCCTTGGTCTCAAACAGATAGCCTATTAATTCCTGATTCACACTTTCAGTCCTCCGATTAGTTCTGTCACAGAGTTAACTCCATTATTAAGCATATAATCCTCTATGCCGTCAATTGTCTCCACCCATGCCATGGGATTGGCAAATCCGGCTGTTCCAACCATTACGGCCGAAGCTCCCGCGAGAAGGAACTCGATGGCATCAGTCCCGTTAGATATTCCACCCATCCCGATAACCGGTATTTTAACCGCCTTTGAAACCTGATAGACCATTCGTAGGGCAATGGGCTTTACAGCAGGACCTGAAAGTCCACCTGTGACATTGCCCAGTATAGGTCTTCTGGTTTTTGCATCTATAGCCATACCCAGAATTGTATTTATCAAAGATACTGAATCAGCTCCTGCAGCCTCAGCAGCTTTAGCTATTTCAGTTATATCGGTGACATTTGGGGTAAGCTTTACAATAAGAGGCTTTCCGGCTTTCTCTTTTACTCTCGAAACCACATTATACACGCCGTCGGCTGAGCTTCCAAAACTCATGCAGCCCTCATTTACATTGGGGCAGGAAAGATTAAGCTCTATTGCGTCCACATCGGCATTTGAAAGAGTTTCTACCATGCCCTCATATTCTTCTATTGTGTTTCCTGACGCGTTGGCTATTATGACCGTATCATATTTTCTCAGAAATGGTATCTCTTTTTCTATAAAGGCATGAACTCCCGGATTCTGAAGTCCAACACTATTTAGAATGCCCGCCGGAGTTTCGGCTATCCGGGGAGGAGGATTACCTTTTCTGGGAAGGGGTGTTAAACCTTTTACAGCTATACCGCCAAGTCTGTTTAAATCGAAATATCTGCTATATTCGCGACCGAATCCGAAGGTTCCGGATGCTGCGATAACAGGATTTTTTAGTTTCATTCCCGCAATATTTACTTCAAGATTAATATTACTACTCATTTACTCTTCCCCCCCCCGATCAATCAAAAAT
>JAEYOK010000044.1 GCA_023411795.1 Bacillota bacterium | reverse complement strand
TGGTGAATTGGTTAACTGGTTGATTACTCATATAACTAACTATAACACAAATATTCCACCTGTCAACAGGGTAAAATATATTTTATGAGTCAAAGTGTTGGTAATACTGTGTGAAAACGGCTCATATAGTTTTGTTGACAATGTTATTACTAGAATGATACCATGAGTATTGGATATATAGACTGTATTGGATTTAGCCTCAAAAGCCAACATAGTCGAATGATATATTTTTATGAAACAAATAAATAAAGGAGAATCAAGAATGGATGACAAGACAAAAATACAACTTAAGAAAACTGCTACATTGATTAGGAAGGACATTATTACTGCGGTTTACTCGGCAGGCAGTGGACATCCGGGCGGATCTTTATCAATAGCAGACATATTGACCTATCTTTATTTCAAAGAATTGAAAATAGATACGAATAACCCTAAAGACCCTAATCGTGACCGCTTGGTGCTTTCAAAAGGCCATTGTACTCCGGGGCTATATGCCACCCTTGCTAACCGAGGATTTTTTCCGGTTGATGACATTACCGGGTTTAGACAGGCAGGCAGTTATCTTGAAGGTCATCCTAATATGGACAAGGTACCTGGGGTGGACATGTCAACAGGTTCTTTAGGACAAGGAATATCGGCTTCGGTCGGAATGGCACTTGCAGGGAAAATAGATAATAAGGACTACCGGGTTTATGCAATATTAGGAGACGGAGAGCTTGATGAGGGTCAAGTATGGGAGGCTTCTATGGCAGCAGCCCACTATAAATTAGATAATTTGACCGCCTTTGTAGACTACAACGGTCTTCAGATTGATGGAGACATCACAAGGGTTATGAATCCTGAACCAATAGCTGATAAATTTGTGGCCTTCGGTTGGAACGTCATATCTATAAATGCCCATGATTTAGATGAGATCGAGAGCGCAATAAATCAAGCGAAAGCATATAAAGGCAAGCCTACCATGATTGTTGCCCATTCAGTTAAAGGGAAAGGTGTTTCTTATATGGAAAACCAGGCCTCATGGCATGGAAGTGCACCTAAAAAAGAACAGGCAGATCAGGCTCTGGCTGAATTGGATGATTATTTAAAAAGCCTATAAAAGAATTCTCAGAGAATACTTAACTATAAGAAATTTGGAGGGATTATACCATGTCAGACAAAATTGCCACTCGTGTGGCTTATGGGACTACACTTGCTGAAATCGGCAGCAATGAAAATATAATTGTTTTAGATGCGGATCTTTCAAAATCAACAAGAACAGACTTTTTTCAGAAGAAATATCCGGAAAGACATTTTAATATGGGTATTGCAGAAGGTAATATGATGGCTGTAGCAGCTGGCCTAGCCAGTTGTGGCAAAACCGTATTTGCTAGCACTTTTGCTATTTTTGCATCGGGCAGGGCTTATGATTCGGTTAGAAATTCAATCGGATACCCTCATTTAAACGTAAAAATTGGCGCAACCCACGCCGGAATCACCGTAGGGGAGGATGGAGCATCTCATCAGGCCCTTGAAGATATTGCTCTTATGCGCGCAATACCTGGGATGACAGTTATTTCTCCGGCCGATGCCGTATCAACCTCAGCTCTCGTAAAGCAGGCCGCGGAGATGTACGGCCCTGTTTATTTAAGGTTGGGAAGACTCGATGTGCCGGTTATTTATCCTACCGATACCCAATTCAGTATAGGTAAAGGTGTCAAATTAAAGGATGGTAAGGATATTACTATCATAGCAACCGGTTTTATGGTGGAACCGGCTTTGCGCGCTTCGGAGATTCTGAAATCCGAAGGGATTGATGTCAGGGTAATCGATATTCACACAATAAAACCTATAGATACTGATATTATTATTAAAGCTGCTGAAGAAACAGGGGCAATATTAACCTGTGAGGAGCACAATATAATGGGAGGGCTAGGAAGCGCTGTGTCCGAGGTGGTTGTTAAGAACTCCCCTGTTCCTATGGACATGTTGGGTGTCATGGATACCTTCGGCAAATCTGGGAAGCCCGCTGATCTAATAAATAAGTTTGGGCTTACGGCTGAAAATATTATCGAAAAAGCCAAAGCATTGTTAAATAAAAAGCGCTAATAGCTAAAAACAAAATATAAAGGAGAAGTGAATCTTCTCCTTTTTTCTATTTTCAGGAGTTAAACTGCGAGAATATTTATGCCGATATATGCTTTGGTAGTGGAACTACGGCTCTATATTTCGGTTTAAATTAGCTAAAGAGGAATAATTAATATATACAGAAGCGGGTGAAGTGATGGATCTTGGAACAATAATAGGTATGATTGCAGGTATTGCTGTTTTAGTTTATGGTATGCTTAGTGGTGGCGAGATATCGGGCTACATAGACCCGGGATCGATAATAGTTACTATGGGTGGCGGAATTTGTGCTAACATAATGGGTTTTCCATTGTCAGATACTATAAGAGCCATAAAAGTACTCCCTTTGATATTTAAAGAACCGAAACAAAATGCTATGGACACTATACGTACTTTAGTAGAGCTTTCACAAAAAGCGCGAAGAGAGGGCCTTTTGGCGTTAGAGTCAGCTCAGGGTGAGTTGAAGGATGATTTTTTAAAAAAGGCCATGGAGCTTGTTGTAGACGGTATTGAAGCTGAAATAGTAAGAACAACGATGCAGTTGGATATAGACAGTATGGCTGTAAGGCACCAAAATGCTCAGGCATATTTCAAGGGACTGGCAACGCAGTTTCCTGCATGGGGCTTGATAGGTACGCTCTTAGGGCTTATCAACATGTTAAGAGCTCTTGATGACCCGTCGTCCATTGGTTCGGCTATGGCTCTTGCGCTTGTAACCACTTTCTATGGAAGTATTTTGGCAAACTTTGTCTGTGCTCCGATTATAAACAAGCTTGGAGGCAATAGTGCGGAGGAAATTCGATTAAGGGAAATGATGATGGAGGGTGTTCTGTCTATTCAATCAGGAGAAAACCCAAGGTTAATGGAGCATAAGCTTAAGACCTTCCTGTCCCCTGATCAGAGAGCTGCTTACGAAGCTGCGACAAAGGGTCAGGAAAAACAAGAAGGTACCAGAGAATAGAAGGAAAACAGGTGAGGTAATGGCAAGAAAAAAAGAATCCGAAGAGGCAGGTGCGCCGGCATGGATGGCGACATACGGTGATCTGGTTACGAATATGTTGGTTTTTTTCGTTCTTCTATTTTCCATGTCCACTGTGGATCAGAATACCTTTACCGAAGTTGCTGCAAGCCTTTCATATGCAATGCTTAATTTAAAGGGCGGAGATTCAATACTTGAAGGTACAAATAACAGTATTATAGCCTTTGACTTTACGAAATATGACAGCGAAGAAGCTGAATCCAAGAAAAACGAAAAATATGTTGAAGCTGCAGAGGATATGGTGGTTGACTCAGAAAAAAATCTGGAAGACAAACATTTGGATGACGCTAAGAACGATATCAGGGATAAGATAGAAGAACAGGGAATATCAGATAAGGTTCAGGTTGTGGAAGAAAAGGATTTCATTCTCATACGTCTTGATCAAGAAGTTTTCTTTGATTCAGGAAGCGCGGACATTCTTCCGGAAGGCGCCAACGTTCTATCATCATTGGCACAATCATTAAGGGGTATAGAGAATGAAATAATGGTTTCCGGTCATACCGATAATGTTCCCATGACTAATAAGAAATTTGCTACGAACTGGGAGCTTTCTACTGCAAGGGCTACAAATGTTGTAAGATATCTGGTTGAAGAAGAAAATCTTGATCCTGCGTTATTTACAGCGACAGGAAATGGAGAATTCAGACCGGTTGGAGATAATGATACAGTTGAAGGGCGCCAGAAGAATCGCCGTATAGAAATTAAAATTATAAAGTAGTAAGCAGGGAAATATTATATAATATGGCAGAGAAGCAAATGGTTTTTAGAAGAGGGTATATGGATACTATTGTGTGTGATATCGCGAAAAACCATATGGAGAAAGATTTTAATGAAGCCCTGCAATATTTGGGACTTTTTGTTTCATCAATTCGTTTCGATGATAGAGTAGGCTTGTCCGTTATACTTGAAATTTCAGTCTTTGAAGGGGATTCCTTTTGCGCATGAGAATATAGTACAAAAGAAGAACCCCGCCCAACAACGCAATCAAAGATTGCTGTTGGGTCCCGGGAACCTTGTTGTTTTCACAATAAAAAAACTCGGAAACAGTTTGTTTCCGAGTTTTTATGGAAGGATCCATTTCTTGGGCTAATCAACAACCGGTACATCTCTAAAGAGAAGACTTATACAGTATAGTCCTGCAATTCCTATTATAGAATATACAATACTACTACCCAAGGTTGCTGCGCCGAATATGCCTACAACCAGGTCATATTGAAAAAGACCTACCAGTAGCCAGTTTAGAGCGCCTATGATAACGAGCAAAAGTGCAATTTTGTCAATCGGTGTTCTCATATCCCTGACTCCTTTAATTTATTTCAGACGACATTTGCCGCCTTCAATGGTTTATTGTAATCAAATTTTAAAAAATAATTCCTGTTTCTTATTGAAAAGAATGAATAATTCTGTTATATAATAAATACGTCTTTACAGAAATAAAAATATACAATCATTGGTATTATGGAGGTAAAAGAATGGCAGATTTTTGGGATTCCGAGGAAATTATTGGCAAGTTCGTTAAAAATAGCAGAGAAGAGATTCAGATAAAGAAGGTAGCTAAGAATAATAAAACTTATCTTGATATACGAGTTTTTTGGTTTGACAGTAAAAGTGACGAATTCAGACCCAGCCAGAAGGGTGTGGCAATACCTTTGGAGTTTGTCGGCGAGCTAAAATCGTTATTGGAAACTATTGACTATTGATTGCATGCTAATCTTATGAACATGTACTTCAACCGCACCCGTATGAAACACACGGGTGCGGCATATCAGAACCGCACTTTTAGCCGGTTGGCTTATCGGCGGGTGCGGATAATAATAAGATATGCAATAAAGACAAGGGATGTGATTTTGTGAAAACTGCCCTTGTATCACCGTATTTACCTTCAGAAAGGGTAAAAAAGGCTATTATTTCCGGAGATGCAACGGAAGAAATTCTAAAGTCATTAAATAATTATGGCATTGATATAATAAAAACTGAAAAACACCCGATGCTTCCTTCGCCCCTTGCCAGGCATATTGATATGCAAATGGTAAATGTTTGTGAAGGTGTTTTTGTTTATGCGCCTGATACACCAAAAGAAACATTATTATCTCTTGAGTGTCTTGGTTTTGAACTTATTAGAGGAACCGCCCTATTGAAAGATTATTATCCTTATGATATAGCTTACAATTGCGCTATAGTTGGTAAAAATGCATTTCTTAATCCAAAATTTACCGATCCTATCGTTCTTTCTATGCTAGATAAGTGCAATATTAAGGTTCAACCTGTAAAACAGGGATATGCTAAATGTTCAACATGTATTCTTTCAAAAGAAGCAATAATCACGGCTGATTCTCAAATTAATGGGAAAGCTATCGATGCTGGTATAGATTCGCTTTTAATTTCGCCCCAGAAAAATATATTGCTTAAAGGATATAATTATGGGTTCATCGGAGGTGCATCGGGTTTGATTTCAGCAGATGAACTCGCATTTTTTGGTGATATGGACACATTGGAAGATGTTAACATTATCTTTGAATTTTTAATAAAGCACTGTATAAAGCCAGTTTCATTGGCAGCCGGAAATCTCATTGATTTAGGGGGTTTATTTCCTTTATGTGTTTCGTATAACGGACAATGAGGATTACATATACTACACCTGAAGGGATGTGAGACAATGCCATCCTTACGGGTAGACTACGTAAAGGACATAAAAGGATTGGCCGGTTATCTTGAAAAGAGATTTCAAATGAATGTACGTAATCCGTTCAAGGTTAAAATCAGTCAGGAGGATAACTGTCTGACCATTCTGATTGACGGTTGTATAAGAAAAAACGGTAGAAAATATCTGGTGACTTTAAATCGGTTATCTGATATGCTTGCCGAATATATTCTTAAGTCTTATGAAAAAAATATATTGGGAAAGATAATATCTCGTATTTGTGACGGCCTTACAAAGCAGGATAAGGACGAAATTTACCGTATAGCGTGTATGAGATTATATACCTACTGTGAAGGCAATTTAGGGGATTTGATCGACTATAGAAGAAGAATCATTTCAAACAAAATAGCAGAATATTTAAGAAGCTCGGACAAAATAACACTGGAGGGCTTTATAACCTTCAGGCTCGGTGATTATGTAAAAACACTTGAAACAGAGGTTGAAAGGTCTATCAGACAGTTTTTTGTTGAAAGACAATATGAAGAGTATATAAACCTTCTGACTGCCTTTGTCAGGATGCAGGTTCCTAGGGTTCCGGAGCTGCATGTGTTTGTTCAAAAAAATGGAACATATAAAGTCGAAGGAGCAAAACCCTTTGAAATTCCCGAAGATGTTATTCAAAGTTTTGGAATTCATCAAGGAAATCCGATAATCGAGGATGATGATTTTATGATAGGATTCCTTTTGACATGTGCTCCTATAAGAATATTTATTCATAATGCCACACTTTTTAAGAATAAGGAACTGTTGAATACAATAAGAATAGTTTTTTCAGAATGTGTGCTTCTTAGCGAATGACGAATAAATTTTTAAATTGATAGGACAAGCTGATTTTTCGTAATGAATAGGTATTTTGTACAAATATTGTACAAAAGAATCGGATATCATCAAAAAAAGTTGTAACACTCACAAAATTTGTGTATAATTGATACAAAGAATCGGGATATATGGCTAATTGGGGGTTGTTTGCTTGGCTTTCAAGGTTTTTCAATCTGTTGTCATGCGTATTCGTGATACCATAGGCTATGAATTTGGTATTACTGATGGATTAGGCGTGATCATTGCCAGCACTATAGAAGATGAAGTAGGTATGGTGCATGAGCAATGTTCTGATTTTTTGAACTCAAATATATCCTATATTGAAAAATCAGACCTTGTTATGAAAAAAATCGACATTAATGGCAGACTTGATTTTGTATTATATCTTGTGACAGATCACCCTGAAAGAAAAAAAATCGCTGAGCTAATTTCAATCAGCATGGAAAATGCCAAGCTTTATTATGACGAGAAGTATGACAGAAATAACTTTATGAAGAATGTACTTCTTGGGAATATATTGCCCGGCGATATTACTATTAGAGCCAAAGAGTTAAGAGTCAAAAATGATTGCAGAAGAATTGTGTATCTGGTCAGAACCGAAAAGGCGAGAGAATTATATGCATATAATATAATTCAAAGTCTATTTCCAAATAACAGCAAGGATTATATCATACTGCTGGATGACCAGAATACTGTTTTAATTAAGGAACTTAAGGATAAGGAAGATAATGACGAAGTCCACAAAAAGGCAAGAATCATCATTGACACCTTGAGCAGTGAGCTAATGATTAAGGCTGGTATCGGTATAGGTACCGAAGCAGAAAGCCTTCGTGATGTGGCACGTTCCTATAAGGATGCCCAGACGGCTTTAAAAATTGGGCAGATTTTTGAAGCAGAAAAAAGCATAGTTGACTATAATCATTTAGGTATAGGAAGGCTTATTTATCAGCTTCCTACAACTCTATGCCGCCTATTTTTAAACGAGGTCTTTAAAGAAGGCGTTTTCGAGACCATTGACTCTGAAACAATGATTACAATTCAAAAATTCTTTGAAAACAATCTGAATGTTAGCGAAACATCCCGACAACTCTTTATACACCGCAATACATTGGTGTATAGGCTTGATAAGATACAAAAAATAACAGGGATGGATTTACGGAAATTTGATGATGCCATCTATTTTAAGGTAGCTATGATGGTTAAACGTTATCTGGATGAGGTATCAAAATAGTTTTCCTTCTCTGATTTTATGGGGGAAGATCATGATAAGGTTTGTAGACACTACGAAGGTATACTCTAACGGAGTAGTCGGACTTAGAAACCTCACAATAAGAATTGAGAAAGGTGAATTCGTTTTTGTAATAGGAGCCAGTGGCTCCGGGAAATCTACATTTCTTAAACTAATAATGCATGAAGAGGTTCCGACTGAGGGCGAAGTTTATGTCAACGGCTATAGCGTACACGACATGACTCATTCGGAAATTCCATATTTAAGACGTAGTTTAGGCGTCGTCTTTCAAGATTTCAGACTTTTACCAAATAAAACTGCTTATGATAACGTCGCTTTTGCTATGCAAATAGTTGAAGCTACATCCAGAGAAATACGCAGGCAGGTTCCACTTGCACTGGGTCTTGTTGGCTTGAGCAAAAAAGCCAAATCATATCCTAACCAGCTTTCAGGCGGTGAACAGCAAAGGATAGTACTTGCCCGCGCATTAGTCAATAACCCTGCTGTCCTTATTGCCGACGAACCTACCGGTAATCTGGATCCCAAGACTTCATGGGAAATTATGAGCCTCCTTGAGGAGATCAATCAACGAGGAACAACTGTTGTTGTGGCAACCCATGAAAAGAGTATTGTGGATACTATGAAAAAGCGTGTTATTACTCTTGACCACGGTGAACTAAAGAGCGATGAGCAGAAAGGACTATACTCCAATGAAGATTAGGACATTAAAGCTTCTTGTAAAAGAGGGCACTAATAATGTAGTTAAAAACAAGCTCATGTCTTTTGCGTCAACAATGACAGTTGTGGCAGCCTTGTTTTTTTTAGGAATAATACTTTTAATTGCTATAAATATTACATCTAATATAGAGGCTATGAAACGCGATTTGACGGTTACTGTATTTCTGAATATAGACGTTTCTCCCTTCGAGAAGGAAGAGGTTGTAACCTTTATTGAAGGAAAGAAGGAAGCAGGTGTTATATCTGATTACACCTATATCAGCAAAGAACAAATGTATGAGGATATGAAGGCGATATTGGGTGACGAATCTCTACTTAAAGGATTTACAGTGGACAACGTGGCTGAATCTTATGAGATTAAACTTACCGATCCAAACAAAAGCGAGGAAATAATAGAACGGTTATCACAATTAAAAGGTGTTAATAATGATGACGGTATAGGCTACGGAAAAGACGAGTTGGACAAGCTTGAAGCAATTCTGAATGTGTTCAATTACATAGTGATGGCAATATTAGTCGTTCTTATGATTATCTCTGTTTTCCTTATATCGAATACAATCAGGCTTACAGTTTTCGCCCGACGCCGTCAGATTGAAATTATGAAATATGTGGGGGCACTTGACAGTTTTATCAGGTGGCCGTTTATAGTTGAGGGGTTGTTGATAGGCTTTTTTGGTGCAATTCTGTCCTTCCTTCTGACATCACAGGCATATACATGGCTTCAGAATGTAATTAACGTGATATTGACCAATCTTAATATGGCGACACTTAAAGTTTTGGAATTTGGACCAGTAGCTTTTAGAATTTTTATTATTTATGCCATATTCGGTGTTATTATCGGAGGAGTAGGAAGCTTTCTTTCAGTAAGAAAACACTTGAATGTATGATAATTTGCCGATATAATGTAATAAACAATTGTAATAATTTTGTAAGTTAATTTATACATATTTGTTGGTAATTTTGCATATGCGACCAACTATCTTGAAAGGATGGGGGCATTTACATATGATAAAGAGAATAGCGGCTGTGGTTTTATCTTTAGTTCTTATTGTAGTCGTAGTGTTTACATCATCGGCAAGTTCAATAGATGATGCAAAGAATGAACTAAAGCAGACCCAAGCCGAAATGGATGCTATTAAGAAAAAGAAAGCTGAAGCAAAAAAGAATCTTTTGAATGATACAAAAAAAAGAGATGAGATAATAGCCAATTTACAGGCGAAGGGCCATGAAAAATCAGAAATCGAAGCAAAAATAAAAGAAATAGAAAGCGCCATAGCTACTCTGGATGAAGCTATCAGAATTGCTCAGGAAGAGTATGACGCACAATTAAAACTCTTCCAGGAGAGAATGGTTGCTTTGTACATAAAATCAAAAACCAAAGCCGATGTAAACATACTCATGCAAAGCGAGAGCTTTGAAGATATGTTTAAAAGAAATCAGATGCTTAAATTGATTGCAAAGTTTGATCAGGATATGATTGAAAGTCTCGAGAAAAAGCAAGCAGAGATAGACGACTTAATGTTAATTAAGCAGAATGAAGAAGATACTGCTCAGGAACAGCTGGAGAATATGCTTGCTGAAATATCAAAACTTGAAAGCTCGCGTTCCACAGTTGAGGATAGGGTTCAAAAAACCCAAATGAGTATGAACCAGCTTGAGAAGGCAGAAGATGAGCTCGAACAACAATCAAAGGACCTTGAAAAAATGATACAAAAGCTACAATCTTCCGCCCAGTATTCCGGCGGTGTTATGCAATGGCCGTTGCCGGGTTATTACAAGATTTCGTCTTACTTTGGAATGAGGATGCATCCAATTCTTAAATATAATAAAATGCATGGTGGTATAGATATTGGGGCTCCTTCCGGAACTCCGATTCATGCAGCCGCAACAGGTAAGGTAATCAGTGCCGGTTGGATGAGCGGTGGGTCAGGTAATACCGTAATAATCGACCATGGTGGCGGAATAACGACTTTGTATTTCCATATTAAGAGCGGAGGAATTCTTGTAAAAGAGGGGCAGAAGGTCACTGCGGGGGATGTTATAGCAAAGGTAGGCAGTACCGGCTTATCTACAGGCCCACATCTCCATTTTGAAGTAAGAAAGAACGGTGTCCGTCAAGATCCTCTGGGTTATGTTACTAATAAAAAATAATAATACTTTTGTAAAAGCAAATATTAAGAGCGGTGAAATTTAATATAGCCGCTCTTATTTTTATGACTATAACTAAGATGAGGATGTCACGATTTTAGTATTATTTATCAGTAGAATATCGGGCAATGTCCTTATTGAAATGATGGTGCTTTTGGATATACTTATAGTATAAACATGGTTTGAAAAAAAACTGCATAGGATGTAAAATAGACTAGATTATGAATAAGAAGGGTTGCATCAGATGAGAAATAAGCGAACAATATGGATTTCTATACTTTTACCTCTTTTCTTGGTGACGGCATTTTTTTTAGGATATTTTTTCTCAGTCATACGCCTGATGACTTGGGATGTCTTTGTTTCCAAACCGATTGAGGGCTGGTTTAAACCTCAAAATGCCATATATTTTGACCAGGATCAAGTTGATTTAGTTGATATTGCGGCATTTAATAAGGTAAAGAACATCATTACAAATGACTATTATAAGGAAGTTGATTTTAAAGAGTCATTTAATACGGCTATTAAAGGACTCTCTGAAGCCCTTGATGATCCTTATACCTCTTATTATACCCCCGAAGAGATGAAGGAGTATCTTGAGGGAGTATCGGGTAATTACGTAGGAATAGGTGTTTCAGTCCATATGGACGAAGATTATTTACTTACTGTTGCCGAAGTATTCGCCAATTCGCCTGCAAAAGAAGCAGGTATTAAAAAAGATGACAGAATTATCATGGTTAACAATGAAGATGTCACAACAATCAGAGAGGCGGATTTAATAGTAAAGAAAATTAAAGGAATACCTAATACAAAGGTAAAAATAACAATTTACAGACCCGATGAAAATAAGCAAATTGAGCTTGAACTTGAAAGGCGCTTTATAAACATATCAAGAATATCAAGTGAAATTCTTGATAATGAGATAGGGTATATTCACATAAAACAGTTTGATGATGATATTGCGAAAGATTTTGAAGCACACCTTAATAGCCTTATTTCACGAGGGATAAAAGGATTGGTAATTGATTTGAGGGATAATCCCGGCGGGGCTTATTACCAGGTTGTTAGAATCGCAGACCGGATTGTGCCTAAAGGAATAGTTGTATACACAGAGGACCGGAATCAAAACAGAATTGAGCAGTATTCAGATGAAAATGAATTAGAGATGCCTTTGGCTGTACTAATTAACGGTTATAGTGCCAGTGCTTCTGAAATTCTTGCGGCATGTGTTCAAGATTACGGAAAGGGCACTCTGGTTGGGACTAAGTCCTTTGGTAAAGGCCTTGTGCAGGAAATTAATACCGATTTTGAAAATGGCGGCGGATTTAAGTTTACCAAAGCTCGCTACTTTACCCCGTCAGGAAAGAGTATTCATGGAGAAGGTGTGATTCCTGATATTGAAGTAGAGCAAAATGAAGAATTTAAAACAACTTCCATTGAGGATATTCCTCATGAAAAGGATGCTCAGCTAAAAGTTGCGGTAGAAGTGGTTATGAAACAATTGAAGTAATTATACGGTTAGTTTTTGAATACCCATGGACAGGTTTGGCAATAATGTTTCATGGGGTGATGAAATATGCTAACGAAAGATGAGCAACTTAAATTAGAAATAGCAAAGGAACTTGGCTTGCTTGAAAAAATTCAAGCGGGTGGCTGGAAAAGTCTTAGTGCAAAGGAAACAGGACGAATTGGTGGGATTATATCCAGAAAGAAAAAAGCCAAGGCCATTTAGGGGTATATTTACTATGTACGCACGTTTTGCTGATATTTATGATCGACTGACACATGACATCCATTACATTAAGTGGGCTGATTACTTACAATCAGCCTTTCTAAAATTCCAATGCACGCCCAGGCTCATATTGGACCTTGGGTGTGGAACAGGAAGCCTTGCCCTTGAACTTTCAAAACGGGGCTATGAGATGATTGCTCTCGATTCTTCTGTCGATATGCTTGGGAGAGCTTATGAGAAAGCCAGAGCCGAAAATGCTGATATTCTTTTTTTGAATCAGGACATGAGAGAATTTGAGCTATATGGAACTGTGGATGTTATTGTATGCCTTTTGGATTCAATCAATTATATGACCTCGTTAAAAGATATTAAAAAAGTATTCGGTTTGGTACATAATTATTTAAATCCCGGAGGTCTGTTTATTTTTGATACAAACAGCTCATATAAGCTGTCACAGGTTTTAGGAAACGAAACGTTTTACGAACTGGACAATGATATTTCATGGGTTTGGCAAAATACATATGATAGTAAAAAAAGAATTACAACTTTTGATCTTACCTTTTTTGTTAGAAACAAAGAAGGTCTTTATGAGCGGTTTGAAGAAACACATAAGGAACGTGCTTTTACAAGGGAAGAAATTGTTAAAGCCCTTGAGTCTACCGGCTTAAGACTCCTTGGAGATTATGGGGAGTTGTCTTTTGCAAAACCGGCTCCAAAAGAGGAGCGAATTTTTTATGTTGTACAAAAACCACAGTCTTAGGTATAATACTTCGTATGAATCAATATAGTTTATGGACATTGAACAGATGATTTGGAGGGACAATCCTTGGGAAGAAGAGAAACACGAGAGAATGCCATGAAATTACTTTATCAGGTACAGATACAAAGAGACGATATAAAAGAGCAACTTGATATGTTCATGGAAGAAAACGCAATAACTGAGGACCCTGATAAGCAATACCTTCTTGATGTAGTAAACGGGGTAGTGGAAAAGTCTGCAGAGCTTGACGAGCTAATTGCCCACCATGCAAAGGACTGGTCAATTCAAAGAATGCCCAAAGTTGACTTGGCTATTATGCGGCTTTCATGTTATGAAATGAAATATAGGACTGATATTCCCGTTAATGTATCGATAAATGAAGCAGTTGAGATGGCAAAAAAATATAGTGGTGACCAATCAAAAACTTTTGTGAATGGAGTTTTGGGAAAAATATTCGCCGAATTGAATGTTAATAATGAAAAAGATTCGGGGGAATGACTATGAACAAAACCATGACCGTTTCAGAGTTAACCATATATATAAAGCAGCTTGTTGACAGCGACATGCTGCTTTCTAATGTTTTTGTAGTCGGTGAAATTTCAAATTTCAAAGCACACACTTCAGGTCATATGTACTTCTCATTAAAGGATCAGGAATCAGTAATAAAAAGTGTAATGTTCAGGGCACAAAACAGCCGATTGAAATTCCGGCCTGAGGAAGGTATGAGGGTTTTGGTAAGAGGATACATATCGGTATATCCCCAGGGGGGGATTTACCAGTTATATGTTGATGATATGCAGCCCGATGGTACAGGCGCTTTGTATATGGCATTTGAACAGCTTAAGAAAAAGCTCGAATCAATGGGTTTATTTGATACCACTCGAAAAAAGCCTATTCCACTTTTGCCAAAAGCCATAGGAGTTATCACATCACCCACAGGCTCTGTAATCAGGGATATAGCCAATGTTTTAAACAGACGGTATCCTAACAACAGGATTATTATCTATGGTTCGGCGGTTCAAGGTGCAGAAGCGCCGGCTCAATTAATAAGAGGGATAAAATGCTTTAATACATTAAAGAATGTCGATGTAATTATTCTTGCCAGAGGAGGTGGTTCTCTGGAAGATTTATGGGCGTTTAATGATGAAAGCCTGGCCATTGCTATATCTCAATCTGAGATACCTATAATTTCGGCAGTGGGACATGAAACGGATTTCTCCATTTCAGATTTTGCCGCAGATTTAAGAGCTCCTACTCCTTCAGCCGCCGCTGAACTCGTGATGCCGGAGAAGCGAATCATAACAGACACATTAAACTTTTATAAGAACAATCTGGCTAATTCCTTATCCAGAAGGCTAAAAAAAGAGCGGGAAAGAATTAATACAATAAAGAAATCAAGAAGTCTTCAGAGACCTTTGGATTTAGTAAATCAAAAAAGACAGAAAATAGACTCTTTCGATCGAAGCCTTATTATATTTGGTAAGACACGAATTGAACGTTTAAGGGCATCCCTTGGCATTGCAGCGGGAAAGCTGAATACGCTAAGCCCACTAACAGTGTTAAGCCGTGGATACAGTGTTCTGCAATTAGAGGATGGTGCAGTTGTTCGCTCTGTAAAAGGACTGGTTGAGGGTGATAGACTTATCGCAACAGTAGCTGACGGAAAATTCCAAGCGGTATATGAAAAGTCTCTTACAGATAACGAGGGGAAAAGTGTATGAAAAAGAACGAAGAAAAGAAAAATATTTCTTATGAGCAAGCTGCAAATGAATTAGAAAGCATTGTGCAGCTTTTGGAAAATGGTGAATTAACCTTGGAAGATTCAATAGAGATGTTTGAAAAGGGTATAGGGCTTGTGCGTTTATGTAATAAAAAGCTTGATGATATAGAAAAGCGGATTACGTTACTTATAGAAGGGAAGGATGGAGTGGTCGAAAAGGATTTTCCTGTTATCGACTGACTACTATGAGTTTTATTAACGAATATAAAAAGTATCAGGTCACTTTTGAAAAATGGCTCAGTTCAATGATATCGAAGGATACCTGTCCTCAAACGAGCATTCATAAGGCTATGGAATACAGTCTTATGGCCGGTGGAAAAAGGATAAGACCTGTATTAACCCTCGCAGTAAACGATATGCTTAAGGGTGACGGGGCAGATATAATGCCCTATGCAGGGGCCATTGAATTGATTCATACCTATTCATTAATCCATGATGACCTTCCCTGTATGGATAATGATGATTTCAGACGAGGAAAGCCCACCAACCATAAAGTGTTCGGGGAAGCCATGGCGGTTCTTGCCGGGGACGGATTGCTCAATCTTGCATTTGAGATAATGCTTATGGATATTGTGAAGGAAAAGAATACTTGCCATCAGAAATCAGAAACTGCCAGGATGATTGCCGGAGCTGCCGGCGTTTCGGGAATGATTGGCGGTCAGGTTATAGATATTGAGGCAGAAAATAAGGATATTTCATATGATGAGCTTTGTGATATGCACAGAAAAAAGACCGGAGCATTAATTAAGGCTTCTGTCATTGCACCCGTGACTTTGCTAAATGCAGATGCAGAAATTCTTAATAGTTTAGAGGTATATGCCGACAATATTGGGCTGGCCTTTCAGATAAAAGATGATATTCTGGATTATGAAGGGTCAAGAGAAGTGGTTGGAAAATCCATTGGGAAAGACGAGAAGAGCAAGAAAGCCACATTTGTCAGTAAATTAGGAATTGAAATGGCTAAAGAATTGTTAAAAACTTCAGTTGAAAAGGCAGTGGAAGCAATAAAAACAATAGATGAAAATGACTTCCTTATTAAAACGGCAGTATTTATTGCCCAAAGAGATAGATAATTAGTTAGCAGGGGGAGATAATAACTTGACGTTTTTTGATAGCTTTTTTAGTAATAAAACAATTACCTTACCTATTTTTTCTTGGTTTCTGGCACAGCTAATAAAGTTTATTCATTGCTTTATTAAGTACCAAAAGCTTGATTTCAGGAAATTTGTTTCATCGGGAGGCATGCCAAGCTCTCATAGTGCTATTTCTGTATGCCTGGCAACTGTGACTGGAATTACGTATGGGTTTGATTCTGGAGAATTCGGCATATCAACTATCCTATCCTTTATTGTAATGGCTGATGCCACAGGTGTAAGAAGGGCTGCCGGAAAACAGGCAGAAGTATTAAATAAGCTTGTTTATCATTCTAAGGAAATAAGCGTTGATAAAGAACTTAAAGTACTATTAGGGCATACTCCGATACAAGTAATTGCCGGAGCAGTTCTGGGTATTTTGGTAGGAACTATATTTGCATAGGAATAGTTTTTATTGTATAATACTATTCCATAGAAAAGTCATTTGGATGGCGCAGTATCCTAGTCAGTACTGCCTGCTTCGAAGACGGGCCTAAAAATCCGTTAAAGGGCACATCGATGAAGTTCCTTGTGCCGGCTTGTTACGCCCAGTGATGGGTTGGTGCTGGGAGTTAAGGTTTAGGGGCAACCTGCAATGGCATGTAGGATATGACCCCTTTACCGCGGAGACCCTTAATTGTGGGAGATAGGTTGCCCCGCGTAAGCGATAAAAATCTTGACTACGATGAGGGAAATGAACCTGTCATGCGGTATCACTTTTTTGATGCTGTGGACAGTGTAGCCTGCCTTGAGTGTTGTTTGGAGGGATAACGGATCACGTGTTTATGTACTGGCCGGTACATAAACAATATTGCCGTTTGAAACCAGCAGTGCAAAAGAGGCTAGAAGCGGGCACAGGCTCTCGGGGAAAACCCCTAGGCTGTGAATAATGAGGCAATCCGGGGATTGCAGTGTGGACTAAGTGGTGATCAGGCTTTGAAAAGGGTAACCTTTCAACGTTGGATTTAATGGGAAACCACCGAAATGGCGACATTTCGGCATCCGATGGGGAAAACCTGCCTGACCTAAGCCGCAAAATTTACTCGGATTGTTGCCATCCATTTACTTTTTATGTAATAAATTTAGAATACATATTGGGAAAGCAGGATTTATACTTGGAACAAGAAAAATCAGAAAAGAAGTATATGAAGCTTCTTGATAGATACAGGGAACTATCCAATGAGAGCATTCCCGTAAAAAGAGGCTCAGGAATTGAGAAAAAGCATATTTATTGGGGCCTTTTTATCACAGCCACTTCGTTTTCAATGTCAATACTCATACTATTTGCTTCCACAAGTATTTTTAAATCTATCCAGCCAACCTTTGCTTTTTTAGTTGTACTAGGAATCATACTTATTGGTATAACTTTTGATGTAATTGGAATGGCTGTTACGGCTGCCGATGAAATTCCATTTCATTCGATGGCCTCCAAAAAGCTCAAGGGAGCCAGACAATCAATAAATCTTTTACGCAATGCACCGAAGGTATCCAGCTTCTGTAATGACGTTGTAGGAGATATCTGCAGCGTAGTAAGTGGTGCTGCCGGTACGGCTATTGTATATAAACTTTTTTCGGAAAGCGAGAATATTTCAATATTTGAAGTAGGTTTAGGAGCTTTGATAGCAGCGCTAACCGTTGGCGGGAAAGCCTTTGCTAAAAATATAGGCATTAATAATGCTAATTATATTGTTTTTAAAGTAGGCCGGATTCTTTCTATATTCTCAAGCAACAAGAAGAGTCGAAAAGATAAGAAAGGAAAGTAGACCGGCTGATTTGGGGTGTAATAATATTTGAATAGAAACATAGATAAATTGTATAGTTATCTTTCAAAAGTAAATAATCCGGCAGATTTGAAAGAACTAAGTTATAATGAGCTGGGATACTTAGCGGAGGAAATCCGCCTTTTTTTGTTGGACTCTGTTTCGAAAACCGGAGGACATATCGCATCCAATCTGGGCGTTGTTGAATTGACATTAGCTCTTCACAGAGTTCTTAATGCGCCTTTGGATAAAATTATATGGGATGTGGGACATCAAACCTACGTTCATAAGATAATTACCGGCAGGAGGGATTCCTTTGATTCACTCCGAAAATTAAATGGATTAGCCGGATTTCCAAAAACTCAAGAAAGTCCATATGATGTTTTTAATACAGGTCATAGCAGTACATCTATTTCTGCTGCCCTTGGAATGGCAAGAGCTAGAGACCTGAAAGGCGAGGATTATACAATAGCAGCAGTAATAGGGGATGGTGCCCTGTCCGGGGGGATGGCACTGGAGGCTCTTAATGATGCCGGCATGGCGCGGACAAAGTTGTTAATTATATTAAATGATAATGGTATGTCCATTGCTCCCAATGTGGGAGGATTATCCAGATATTTGAGTAAGATTAGAGTTAGACCTTTTTATTATAAAACTCGAGAATCCATGCAGGCATTAATAGATTCCTGGCCAAAATCCGGTAAAAGGCTCCGGTCCTTCTTGCATAAGGTTAAGTCAGCTATCAAGAGTATGTTTGTACCCGCTATGTTTTTTGAGGATTTAGGCTTTCGTTATTTCGGACCTATAGACGGTCACAATATTAGAGAGATGGTACAAGTTCTGGAGCAGGCAAAAACCATGAAAGGACCTGTTGTAGTTCATGTAACCACGATTAAGGGCAAAGGCTACAAATATGCAGAAGAACAGCCTGCGATGTATCACGGTGTAGCACCTTTTGAAATAGAAACCGGGCATGTAATAAATGGAGCAAATAAGAATTATTCAGGTGTTTTTGGTGAAAAGCTTTGTGAACTTGCTGAAAAAGATGAAAAAATAATAGCCATTACCGCAGCAATGACTGACGGCACCGGGCTTACAGGCTTTAGGGAATTATATAGGAAACGATTTTTTGATGTAGGTATAGCTGAACAGCATGCGGTCACCTTAGCCGCGGGTCTTGCTATGGGAGGAACCAAGCCGGTTGTAGCAATTTATTCGACTTTTTTACAACGGGCTTATGATCAGATTTTACATGATGTGGGTCTTCAGAACCTGCATGTGGTTTTTGCAATTGACCGGGCTGGTCTGGTGGGAGATGATGGAGAAACCCATCAGGGTATTTACGACGTATCCTTTTTGTACACTATTCCCAATATGAAAATTATGGCACCGGCTTCTCCCAATGAGTTGAAAAGTATGTTGGAGTATGCATTAGAAGAGCATCACGGTCCGATAGCAGTAAGATATCCCAGAGGATCCGGCCAAGAGTTCCAGGGTTCCGAAGCTGCTATTGTATATGGTAAGGGTTTTAAGCTAAAAGAGGGTAATGATGTTACACTAATAGGTGTTGGTTCTATGCTAAGCATTGTTTTGGAGGCAGCACAACTGCTCGAAAACGAAGGTATTTCATGCGAGATTATCAACCCGAGATTTTTACGCCCTGCGGACGATGAATTGATATTAAAATCAGGTAAAAAGACTAAAAAGATTGTTGTTGTTGAGGATGCTATAAAAAACGGCGGATTTGGTGCGTATGTTACGGAGCTTCTCTACAGTAACCATATAGAAGCAAGTTCCATGATATTGGGCCTACCTGATAGAGGCATTGAACATGGAAGCAGGGATTTGATATATAAAAAATATGGACTCGATTCCAAGGGAATAAAAGCAAGCGTTAAGAGTGAGTGGTTCTAATGGCTAAGGAAAGACTGGATATAATTTTATATAACAGGGGCCTTTTTGAAAGTCGCGAAAAGGCAAAAGCGGCTATTATGGCAGGTATGGTTTATGTCAACGGAGAGCGTTCAGATAAGCCTGGTTTATCCTGTGATTTAGAATGTGAAATAGAAATAAAGGGTAAACCGATTCCATATGTAAGTCGTGGGGGGCTAAAGCTTGAAAAGGCGATATCTGAGTTTGATATAGAGCTTAATGGTTTGACCTGCGTTGATGTTGGCGCGTCAACAGGCGGTTTTACTGATGTGATGCTTAAAAACGGTGCAGTAAAAGTATACTCGGTCGATGTCGGCTATGGTCAATTGGCTTGGGAACTGCGTAATGACCCGAGAGTTATATGTATGGAACGTACTAATTTTCGTTATGTGACTAATGAGCAAATAAAAGAGCCCATTGATTTTGGCTCTGCAGATGTTTCCTTTATATCTCTTAAGCTTATTCTTCCACCCCTAAAAGCTCTGCTTAAGCCTGAGGGCAAGGTGGTATGCCTTATTAAGCCACAATTTGAAGCGGGAAGAAGCAAAGTAGGTAAAAAAGGGGTAGTAAGAGATGCAAAAATCCATGAGGAAGTTATATATGACATTATGAATGCTGCAACCAAAATGGGATTTTCGGTTGCAGGGCTTTCCTATTCTCCTATAACAGGTCCCGAAGGAAATATTGAGTATCTTCTTTATCTAGCAAATGAAGTATATGACACAAATACCAGGATTGATACGGCTGATATTGTAAAATCTGCTCACAATGAACTGGGACGGTAGATTCATGAAGCTTTACTATACTAAAAAAGCCAAACCGCTTATTTAAACGGTCTGGCTTTTGTATTACAGCTTAACGGGAATGAGATCTTTAAGAACTTCCAAAGAGTCTGCTGCCATTAAAGCTTTTATAATCTTTTTTTTCGGAGCGTAGTAAATGGTTAAATCATCCATCTCGCCAAGCTCGCTGTTAATTGATCTTACAGTCGATTCCTTGAATGGATCGTTACCCCAAGGGTCATCTTCTGCTATGTGATGGCATGAGTCAAGACGCACCCATTTACCCATTTCATCAATATATACAGCGTTAAGACCGTGAATCATTAGCCTGTTTGAGTCATTATCATAGATAAGCTGGTAACAGAATCCTGTCGGAATTTCTGCAACTCTCATTAGGGCTGCAAGAAGGTGAGCTTTTGCAAAGCATATACCATGTCCCTTATCAAAGACTTCAGAGGCAGTTATTGTTACACTGGTAGCATTGATATCAAAAGAATGAAAGATGTGATCACGAGTAAACTCATAAATAGCACGTGCTTTAGAAATATTGTCTTTGAGACCGTATGTAAGCTGCTGTGCAGCATTTGCAATTAAAGGGTTATCGTAATCTATAATATCGCTGCTTTCAAGATAATCACTTATATCCGACCTATCTGGATACGGGTCAGGCATTGGTAGTCTCAACTCCTTTTATAATAACTTTATATAGTATGCTATCATGGATTTTTCTTTGTTGCAACACTCATTTGATTTATATTAGCTTGTTATATGGCTTCTTATGATATAATCTATAAATAAAAAGAAATAATAAGATGGAGGTGTAGCGATGACTAAAAGAAAAATATTTAAGGAAATAATCGGATGGTTATTTGTTATAATTATTCCGTTTATATTGGTACTTACTCTTAATATATTTTTGTTTACCATCTCCGGTGTCAAACAGGACTCTATGAGAGATACATTAATTGAGGGAGATGTGGTTTATTATAATCGCCTCTCTGCAAAGATTGATAAGTTAAAAAGGGAAGATATTATTCTTTTTCTCGCCGAAGGGAGAGAAAAGGAAGGTTTTTTAGATGAACTATCTATTAAATTGACTGATATTAAGGATATAATAGCCCGTAAAGAGTTGACAAATACTCGCTATGTTAAGCGAGTTATTGGCTTGCCGGGAGATATTATTGACATTAAAGATGACGGAACGGTTTATATAAATGGTGAGAAAGAGAACAAAGCTTATGTTAAAGGATTAACACCTCCGGGTAGCATGAAATATCCTCTTGTAGTACCGGAGAATCAGCTTTTTGTAATGGGCGACAACAGGGCAGTTTCTAAAGACAGCAGAAAATTCGGATGTATAAACATCCTTTCAGTGGAAGGAAAAGCGTCCTTTATCCTTTGGCCTCTATCAAAGGTCGGTTCAATGAAATAATATGTCAGAGTGTGCGAAAACGCTGTGAAATTATTCATACTGGTTTATTATTTTTTATAAAGTAGCGTGCCTGCTTTCGCACAGTCTGACGTGGAAAGGGATTTTTATGGAAACAGAAAAGGTTAAAAAGCTTCCCGTACCATTTGATTCAGGGTTACTATATACTGTTGTTGCTATTTACTATGCTTATTTATCGCAATATATCAGTAAACTGAATATAGCTTTGGAGTTCAAGCTTTTATTATCGCAAATTTTATTTTTAGTTGTACCCGCGTTCTTTCTTGCTTTTATTAGAGGTTACGATATAAAAAAGACATTTCGTTTAAGAGCGCCCAGACCATTGGAGGCTGTTATAATGCTTATTATGAGTCCGGTTATGGTTGTGGCGGGATTCTGTGCGGGATTTATTGCCTTGTTGGCTATAAAAGGAGCCTTTGGCAGGGTGTTTCTCGAAGGTGATGTCACTGATTTAATGACTAATAGTCTTCCCATTTCCATACTTTTAGTAGCGGTGCTACCGGCGATATGTGAAGAATTACTTTTCAGGGGCATGATACAAAAAGGATTGGAACGAATAGGCGCTTTTTGGTCAATTCTATTAAGTGGACTTATGTTTGGACTCTTTCATTTTGATTTCCAGCGTCTGGCGGCTCAGACCATAATCGGCTTATTGGCTGCATATGCTGTTTATCGTACCGGGTCAATTTTTAATGGGATGATATTGCATTTTATGAATAACGGTCTTTTAACTTTATTGGCAAATTATTCGGCGGGCTCCCAAGTGGAAGGAAGCCAAGTTGTGACAGATCCGTTTGCTACCCCCGAATTTTTACAAATTGCTGAGCAATACGGTATGTCTCTTGAAGAACTCTTAGGGATAATGGCAGGAGTTCTCACAGTATTATTTGTCATAAGCGCAGTCGTTATTGTAGGACTTCTTATAGCCCTGAAAGCCATAACAAAGGATACTGTAGAGAAGCCTCAGAAAGTGAAGGGCAGTGGTAAAGGCTTACTAATGGGGCTGCCTGGTTTAATACTGATAGGAATTGTTTATACAGCTTTAGCCTTAACTCTACTAGATAATGAGCTGGGTAAGAATATACTTCAATTTATGGGAATGCTTTAAGATAAATCTATGCTACAAGTTAAAAGGAAGGACAAGATACATGATTGTTGCCGATAAATGGACAGAATATACGCTTCTTGATGCAGGAGAAGGAGAAAAGGTAGAAAGTTGGAACGGGATAAGATTAAGAAGGCCCGATCCTCAAGCTATTTGGCCTTGGACAAAAAGTGGAATTAAAGATGATGTGCATGCGCATTATCACAGGAGCAAGGCAGGAGGCGGAGAGTGGGAATATAAAAAGCAAATTCCCGCCAATTGGTCAATCAATTATAAGAATCTTACTTTCAATATCGAACCTACAGGCTTTAAGCATACGGGCCTTTTTCCTGAGCAGGCTGTTAATTGGGACTGGATGATTGAAAAAATAAATGCGGCAGGGAGGCCAATATCGGTTTTAAATTTATTTGCATACACGGGAGGGGCTACATGTGCATGTCTATCTGCCGGGGCTTCTGTATGTCATGTTGATGCGTCAAAGGGTATGGTAGCTTGGGCAAAGAAGAATGTTTCCCTTTCAAAACTTGATGACAAACCTGTACGCTTTATAGTAGATGATTGCATGAAGTTTGTCCAAAGAGAAATAAGGAGAGGCCGGGTATATGATGGTATTATTATGGACCCGCCTTCTTATGGGAGAGGTCCTAATGGGGAGCTTTGGAAGCTTGAAGATGAGCTGTTTTCATTAGTCAATACCTTAAGAGATGTTTTGAGTGAGAAACCATTGTTCTTTCTTTTGAATTCATATACCACAGGCTTTTCTTCACAGGTTTCAGCCAATATGTTGGAACTTGGACTGGGCAGGAAATTTGGGGGCAAAGTTTCATGCGGTGAAGTGGGTTTGCCTATAACTGATTCGTCATTGATTTTACCTTGCGGTACCTATGCCCGCTGGGAAGAAATCGGATGATGGTACCGCATCGGTACCTACGCCCGCTGGGAAGAAATCGGATGATGGTACCGCATCGGTACCTACGCCCGCTGGGAAGAACTCGGATGATGGTACCGCATCGGTACCTATGCCCGCTGGGAAGAGAAATGAGATAAAAAGAATATATTAAAGTAGAATTTGCCATGTTATAATAATAGTCTAAAAGCCTTGCGACTTTTGACATTAAAATAATTACTGCGGCTTTTAGACATTACATATAGTTTGGTATTAATTAAGATTATTGCTCTAATAAAAATAAAAAAAATGAAAAACATATATAAAGTGACCGGATTAAAGAGAGGATTAACAGGACCTATGGAGAATACTCAAATAAAACTGAATACATTTATTGATGCTTTGGAGGAGAAAAAAGCCAAAAATATTATAGCTATTGATATCAAGAAACTGACAACCATTGCAACCTATTTTGTAATAGCCAGCGGTACTTCTGTTACCCATATAAAATCCCTGGCAGATAATCTGGTTGACAAACTGTCTGAAAATGATATAAAACCTATACGTATGGAAGGCTATAATTTCGCACGATGGATTCTGCTTGACTATGGAGATGTAGTGGTTCACATCTTTCATGAAGAAGACAGAGAATATTACGGTCTCGAGAGATTGTGGCAGGATGGAGAAATTGTTAGTTTTAATTAATTTAAATAATATGAATTTTCGGAAGCGTTATTGGAGGTTGTATAGATGAGTTACTCAAGGCAAGTGGATAAGAAATGGCAAAAAAACTGGGAAGAAAGCAAGCTTTACAAGTTTGATACTAATAGACTGGATAAAAAACTATACTGTCTGGAGATGTTTTCGTATCCCTCAGGAGCTAATCTGCATGTAGGACACTGGTATAATTTCGGTCTTGCAGATTCTTGGGCGCGTATGAAGAGAATGCAGGGCTATAATGTTTTTCATCCCCAAGGTTTTGACGCTTTCGGGCTTCCAGCCGAAAACTATGCTATTAAAACAGGTATCCATCCAAAGGATTCGACTATTAAGAATATCGAAACTATGGAAAGACAGCTAAAAGAAATGGGTGCCACCTTTGATTGGAATTATGAGGTTGTTACTTGCTCTCCCGAGTACTATAAATGGACCCAGTGGATATTCCTTCAACTGTTCAAAAAGGGACTTGCATACAGGAAAAATGCTCCTGTTAACTGGTGCCCAAGCTGTCAGACTGTTCTTGCCAACGAACAGGTTGTGGAAGGCACCTGCGAACGCTGTAATACCGAGGTAACCAGAAAGAATTTAACTCAATGGTTTTTTAAGATAACAGAGTATGCACAAGAACTTCTGGATTGCTTGCCGGGATTAGACTGGCCAGAGAAGACAAAAAAGATTCAGACCAACTGGATTGGACGTTCGGAGGGTGCTGAGATTGAGTTTAAGGTGGACGGCAAAGATATTTCTTTCAGGGTGTTCACAACACGCGCCGACACCCTTTACGGAGTTACTTATGTGGTTCTTGCTCCCGAAAATGAGCTGGTTGATAAAATAACAACAGCCGAATACAGAGACGGAGTTGAAGAATACAGAAATCAGGTTAATAAGGTTTCTGAGATAGACAGACTTTCAACCACTCGTGAGAAAACCGGTGTTTTTACCGGAGCTTATGCAGTACATCCTTTAACCGGAGAAAAGGTTCAAATTTGGATAGCTGATTATGTTCTTGCAGGCTATGGAACGGGCTGCGTAATGGCTGTTCCGGCTCATGATGAGCGCGATTTTGAGTTCGCGACAAAATATGGACTAAAAATTAAACGTGTAATTAAAGGTGAGGATGGGATAGATGATACACTTCCCTTTACCGAAGACGGTATTCTTACCGCGAGTTCCGAGTTCGATGGCGTATCGTCAAAGGAAAGCCGTATTGCAATAGTTAAGAAGCTTGAAAAAGAGGGCAAGGGAGAGCTTAAGGTCACGTACCGTATCCGTGACTGGCTCATATCCAGACAGCGTTACTGGGGCGCTCCCATTCCTATAATCTATTGTGAGAAGTGTGGAACGGTACCTGTTCCTGAGGATCAGTTACCTGTAGAACTGCCATATAATGTAGTTTTCACACCCGATGGGGAATCCCCTCTTGCAAAATGCGAGGAGTTCATAAACACAGCTTGCCCTATATGCGGAGGACATGCGAGAAGAGAATCGGATACCCTTGATACATTCGTAGACTCAAGCTGGTATTTCTTAAGATATCCTGACAATAAAAATGATAAGGAAGCCTTCAATAAGGACTGGATTAACAAGGTTTTGCCCGTTGATAAATATGTAGGCGGAGCGGAGCATGCTGCAATGCATCTTCTGTATGCACGTTTCTTTACAAAAGCCCTTAGAGATATGGGGTACCTGAATTTTGACGAACCTTTCTTATCACTTGTTCATCAGGGAACCATCTTAGGTGCTGACGGGCAAAAGATGTCCAAGTCCAGAGGGAATACCGTTATGCCTGACAAATATATCGAAATGTATGGGTCGGATGTATTTAGAATGTATTTGGCCTTTGGTTTTGCCTATATTGAGGGCGGACCTTGGAGCGATGACGGAATAAAAGCAATAGACCGCTTCGTGGGCAGGATAGAAAGATTTGTTGAAAAGCTTGTATCTGATAGAAGTAAAGCCTCCGTTGACACCATGGGTGCTGATGAAAAGGAACTAAACTTTGTGAGAAATTACGCGATAAAAAGCGCAACCATAGATACTGAGCAATTCCAGTTCAACACGTCAATCGCCAGACTAATGGAGCTTGTTAATGCTATTTATAAATACGACACACTGGAAAACAAAAACAGAAAGCTCTTGGAAGATACCATTGTTGATTTACTGAAACTATTAGCACCTTTCGCCCCCCATTTTTCAGAAGAAATGTGGGAAACATTGGGCAATACTACCTCTATTTTCAATGAACCATGGCCTGTTCATGACGAGAAGGCTCTTATAAAGGATGAGGTGGAGTTGGCCGTTCAGTTTAACGGACAAATCAAGTATAAAATAAATGTACCTTCCAATGCCGATAATAAGGCTATTGAGGACTTGGTTATCAATGACCAACGCTCAAAGACATACCTTGAAGGCAAAACCATTGTTAAGGTTATTGTGGTCAAGAGCAGGCTTGTTAATATAGTTGTGAAGTAAAAGTTATACCGCAAGGAGGAAAGACAGTGGACCAGGCTTTTAGATTTCTGGTAATGTTGGCTATTACATATATGGCTTTTTTATGCGTCATCAGGATTGCTATGGGGAATCAGTACAAAGCAAAGTCTTTCCTTATAAATATCATTGGTATACTTACTGTGTTCGGAAGTTTTATTATTAGCCGCTACAATGGAATCTTAAAGCTTCCCGGTTTTATTTACTACATATTGATTATTTTGCTGGCAGTATTTTTACCCCCCCTGTCACTCAAGATGAAGAGCGATCAAACACTTAAGTACATTGCTATCGGGTTTGTTACCATTCCCATTCTTCATCTTTTGTTTTCTCTTCTATTGGGTTGGGGAGAATATCTGCCGTTTATTCCTTTACCGTCACTTTGGGATCTTATATGATGTAGTTTAAACTACTTCATAAGGGGGTTGACATAAAAGTTTCAACTTACTTATAGCCCTAAGCGACAGACTGTGCGAAAACTATTACTTAATATTATTCGAGTTTAGCGGCTATAGCCTGCCGGCGTGCTGCTTAATAAAAAATCGAATAAATAAAGTAAGAAAAATTGCATAGAAAAAGAGTTTTCGCAATTTGGAGGCGATTTATTTGGCTTTAGAAAAGGCCGATGAAGCAAGACTTATGCAGCCTGCCGTTCTGGCCTTTATCGGGGATGCTGTTTTTAATCTCTTCATCAGGGAAAGATTGATAATGAACAAAAAAGGCACATCCCATATGCTTCATATTTTAGCAACCGATTACGTTAAGGCTGCATCCCAGTCCAGAATATCAAAAGCTTTAATGAGTACATTTACCGAGGAAGAGGCCTATATTTTTAGAAGGGGAAGAAACGCGAAATCAACAACTGTACCTAAAAACGCTGATGTTCAGGATTACAAATATGCTACAGCGCTTGAAGCATTATTGGGCTATTTATATCTTACAGATCAGAAAGAAAGATTAAACCTATTAATGGAGCAGGCGGCAACAATAATAGAAAGACCTGCGAATGGAGAAAAAAATGAGAAAGAATGACTATGGTTCCAAAAGAAATTCAGGAGGCCCATCGGCTAACAGCTCAAGAGGCGATCGTCCCAATAACAAGGTAGGAAGACCTAAATCAGCAAGAGGCACTGGAGCAGGCCCTAAGAGCAGTTTTGGGGAAAGGAAGGCCGAAGGCTCATCATTTGGAAGAAGAGGTTCCCAGTCTGATAGAGAGTCAGGCTATAGAGATCAAATGAGAAGTTCCGATTGGAGTACCGGAGGTTATAGAGTTACCAAAAAAGCCCCGGGGAAGAGCTCGGGCTTTAAAGGTTACACTAAAGATGAAAATCAAGAGTCCAGAGGTAGAACTTTTGAAGGCAAAGGCCAAAGCTCTAGAAGGACAGACCCTTACGGAACAAAAAGAGATCAAAGTTTTAGAAAAGACGAAGGTCAAGGGTTCAGAGGCGAGGGCTCTAAAGAACTCAGCACTAGAAGGACAGACCCTTACGGAACAAAAAGAGATCAAAGTTTTAGAAAAGACGAAGGTCAAGGGTTCAGAGGCCAGGGCTCTAAAGAACTCAGCTCTAGAAGGACAGATCCTTACGGGCCTAAAAGAGAAGCAGGTGCTAAAGATGCGCATAAAGGGCCAAAGAAGGGTTTCGTAAAAAAAGCCCCTCGCTTACCTGAAAGCAAAAGGAGTATTCCTAAGCGCAAAATAGACGAATACGAAAATGAAACCAATTTACCGGAAATTAAGATAAGTGATAATACTGACAGAGAAGACAGAGTCGAAGGAAGAAACTCCGTTTTCGAGGCTATAAGGTCGGGACGACCTCTTAACAAGCTGTTTGTGGAAAAGGACAGCGAGGATGTTTTAATCTCTAGAATTATTGCCATGGCCAGAGAAAAGGATATTCCTATTCAATACTTAGAACGAAATAAGCTTGATTCTATCTCACAAACCAGAACTCATCAGGGGGTTATCCTGGAAGTCGCAGCTAGGGAATATGTGGAGATTGACGATATACTCAAGATAGCGGAGGATAAAGGTGAAAAACCTTTTGTTCTTGTTCTTGATGGAATTACAGATACAAATAACCTGGGCTCTATTATCCGAAGTGCCGAATGTGCGGGTGTCCATGGTATTATATTGCCAAAACGTCGCTCGGCAACTTTGAATGCAACAGTGGCAAAGGTTGCGGCAGGAGCGTTGGAATATGTCCCGGTAGCCAGGGTAACAAATTTGGTTCAGACATTAAGAGTACTTAAGAACGAAGGGTTATGGATAATAGGTGCCGATATGGAAGGGGCAACCAACTACCAGGATGCTGATTTAACAGGTCCATGCGCTCTGGTTATTGGCAGCGAAGGAGAAGGCTTGGCAAGACTTGTTAAGGATGAATGTGACCTTATGGTAAAAATACCAATGAAGGGTAAGATTTCTTCACTTAATGCAGGAGTAGCCGCGGCACTAATTATGTTCGAGATATCGAATCAAAGGAAATAGTAATATATTACAGAACAAAATAGATAAGCACGATAATTCCAAGTATTATACGGTACCATCCGAATACTTTGAAATCGTGCTTTCTTATATATCCCATAAGAAACTTAATTACAAGCAAAGAAACTATAAAAGCCACGACCATGCCAAGTAATAGTGCAATTAGTTCAGGGCCGGTAAAAGCAAATCCGAATTTTAATATTTTTAGTCCGCTTAATCCGAACATAACAGGTATTGCGAGGAAAAATGTGAATTCGGCTGCAGCAACCCGTGATACTCCAATTAATAGTGCACCTAATATTGTAGCACCAGATCTTGATGTACCCGGTATAATGGATAATACCTGAAACAATCCAATCATCAAGGCAGTTTTATAAGAAATATCTGTTAAGTGCATTACGCTAGGTTCGCTTTTTTTATTCCAGTTTTCAACTATAATAAACGCAATTCCGTATGCAATTAGGGTTGTTGCTATCATCACCGGAGTATGTAGATGTTCTTCAATAAAGTTATCAAAAAGTAGGGTTATTATAGCACCTGGAATACAAGCGACAACAACCTTAAACCAAAGTGAGATAATGTCTTTCTTTATGACAGGTTGAGATTTGTCTCCGAATTGAAAAGGAAATATCTTATTCCAAAACAATACTACAACAGCAAAAATAGCGCCTAGCTGGATTACAATAAAGAACATATTCTTAAAGGCATCACTCATTTTAAGTATGATTAATTCGTCTATGAGGAGCATATGTCCTGTACTGCTTATTGGCAGCCATTCTGTTATACCTTCTATGATACCGAGAAAAATTACCTTGAGAATCTCTATTAAATCCAATCCCATTGTAGTCTCCTTTGTTTATTAATCAATTTATTATTCTAACATATATTGAAAACACAACAAAGGGAAACATTTCCGGTATTTAAAAAATAGCGCGGTTGTAGCCTGCAACGATTTATCGATCTGTCTGGGAAATATCAAAAAAGGACAAGTATACCGTTGTCCATTTTCTTGTACAAGGCATATGATGTACAAGGAAGTGAAAAATCCAGCCCATTTTCACTCCTCCTTCAAGCGCTTTAGCATTCCCCGATGCTTAAAGCGCATTTTATTTACTATCGTTGTCCATTTCCCTGTACAAGGCATATGATGTACAAGGACAAGAAATTCGAGGTAACGGAATGGACGAGAAATATAACGGATGCCTGAAAATTGGTCAAGAAGCTCCGGATTTCACTTCATTATCTACCTATGGACCTGTTTCACTATCGGATTATAAGGGGAAATGGTTGGTACTATTCAGCCATCCCGGTGATTTTACCCCGGTTTGCACCACAGAGTTTGTCGCTTTTGCAAAGGAATATCCGGAGTTTGTAAAGCGCAATGCCCTGCTTCTAGGGCTTAGTATTGATAGCAATCCATCTCATTTGGCATGGGTTGAAAATATCAGAAGAACACAGGGGATTACTGTCCCGTTTCCAATTCTGGCTGACAGAGATGGTTCAATAGCAAGAAGATATGGGATGTTTTCAGCAGATGAAAAAAACTTTTCGACAGTAAGAAATGTTTTCATCATTGACCCCAATGGGGTTATCAGAGTAATTCTCGCATATCCCTATACAAATGGCAGGTACATTCCTGAGATATTGAGGATTCTTGATGCTTTGCAAATTACCGATAAAGAAAAAGTTGTTACGCCGGCTAATTGGTTTCCCGGTGACCCTGTTTTGGTACCGCCACCCCAAAATTTTGATGATTTGATGAAAAGAAGGGAAGATCCTGCGCTTAGGTGCGTGGACTGGTATTTATGCTACAAGGATAATCAACAACACAAACCTAAATTTCTTATGAATACTGACGAACTAAAACTACCTCCGGGACCGATGGACGTCTAGCCCATTATCACTCCTCCTTCATGCGCTTTAAGCATTCCCCAAGATTTAAAGCGCATTTTGTTTACTTTCCTATTAAACTCTAATCATGTTCTTATCATTATTTAAGGGAACACTTATGGTATTATAGCAAGTAGCGAAATATAATAGCATTAAGATGATTTTGGAGGTAGGGATATTATGATGAACTATTTGATTTCTATAAGAGATGCTTTTGTTAATAGGTTTGGAACGGTATTAGGATACATACTTTTAGTTATTGGTGCTTTGCTTGCTATTTCAATACTTGGATTTCTTATTAAGACATTCTTTAAAGTTGCCATTGGAATTCTTATAGTTTGCTGCGCATTATTCGGCATCTATAAGCTTAGTGAGGTAATAAAAGTTAAAAAGCAATAACAGTAAAAAATGTACAATAAAATTAATTAGTGTCATCCTAAATAATGCAGTCTTACGAAAAATCAATTCTAAATTGACGCTAATTATTGTATCTGATATAACTTAATTAAGATGTCCTGAGTTGCTTAGGCTATGGGTACAACTTAATTTTGCGGGTATGTAATTCAGAATTAAGTGTATGATTGTCATATTCGGGGGCGTTTAAATAAAACGCCCTTATTTTGATTTTCACAGGATATTTAAATGGGCAAGTTGGCGGTAGCTAAGCTTGTTATAATTGGGGGGAACAAAACCTTGGAGAACAATACATGTAGCTTTAGCCCGGATATATTCGGATCAAGTGTTTTTAACGAATCAGTAATGCAGGAACGCCTGCCTAAACCAACTTACAAGAAACTAAAAGAGACAATCAATTTAGGTTTGCCTTTGGATCCCGAGGTTGCGGAAGTGGTAGCATGTGTTATGAAGGATTGGGCCGTAGAAAAAGGCGCAACCCACTATACCCACTGGTTCCAACCAATGACCGGTATAACAGCGGGCAAACACGATTCATTTCTGACCCCTACCAAAGATGGAAGAGCTATAATGGAGTTTTCAAGTAAGGAGCTTATAAGGGGTGAACCGGATGCCTCCTCATTCCCGTCAGGGGGATTAAGAGTAACGTTTGAAGCGAGAGGATACACGGCATGGGATTGTACTTCGCCGGCATTTGTAAAGGATAGAACACTGTTTATCCCCACAGCCTTTTGCTCCTATACAGGTGAAGCTCTTGACCTAAAGACACCTCTCTTAAGATCCATGGCAGTGATTTCAAAAGCAGCAATAAGAATTCTGAGATTATTTGGAGATATAACCACTAAAAATGTAATAACTACAATGGGCGCCGAACAGGAGTATTTTTTAGTTGACAAAGAATACTTTATGAAGAGGAAAGACCTGATATATACAGGTAGAACCCTTTTTGGAGCAAGACCTCCCAAGGGACAGGAGTTGGATGACCATTATTTTGGAAACTTGAAGGACAGGGTTTCAGTCTTTATGCATGAATTGGACACGGAACTTTGGAAGCTCGGAGTAACTGCCAAAACAAAACACAATGAAGCTGCTCCGGCTCAGCACGAGCTTGCTCCCGTCTTTACCACCGCTAATATTGCGACTGATCACAACCAACTGACTATGGAGGTAATGAAGAGTGTTGCCGACAGACTTGGATTGGCGTGCCTTCTCCATGAAAAGCCTTTTGCAGGTGTTAACGGATCAGGAAAACATAATAACTGGTCCCTTACTACCAATGAAGGGAAGAACCTTTTGGATTCAGGCTCAACCCCACTTGATAATGCTCAGTTTCTTATATTCGTTTGCGCTGTTATACAGGCTGTGGATGTATATGCAGATTTATTGCGATTTTCAGTTGCCTCTGCAGGGAATGATCATCGCTTTGGTGCTAATGAAGCTCCACCTACAATTGTCTCTATTTATTTGGGAGAAGAGCTGACTGATATCTTCGAACAGATTGAAACCGGTATTACAAAAAACAATGGGAATAGTAGAACACTTGAAATCGGAGTACTGACCCTGCCAATTCTACCAAAGGATACAACTGACCGAAACAGGACTTCACCCTTTGCCTTCACAGGTAATAAATTCGAATTCAGAAGTGTGGGTTCTTCCCAATCAATAGCCACACCTAATTTTATTCTTAATACAATTGTGGCAGATGCTTTGAATCAGATAGCAGACAGGCTCGAAAAAACTCAGGATTTTAAAACAGAGGTGCATAATGTTGTAAAAGACATTATTAAGGACCACAAACGTATTATTTTTAACGGGAACAACTATTCGGAGGAGTGGTTAGCCGAAGCGGAGAAAAGAGGATTACCAAACCTTAAAACAACTGTTGATGCAATACCGGCTCTGATTACAGAGAAGAACATAAAACTGTTTGATAGAACCGGTGTCCTAACACCTGCCGAATTGCACTCACGATACGAGATTCAGTTAGAGAACTATATAAAAACAATACGTATTGAAGCGTTGACAATGGCTGAAATGGTCAGCAGACAAATACTTCCTGCCGCTCTTTACTATGTTAAGCGAGTTGCCGATACGGTTTCAGCCTTAAATTCAGCGGGAGCCGACTCAAAGCCAACAAAAAAGATTCTGGATAAGCTTGTGGTTCTTACCTCAAGCCTAAGAATCGATGCAGACGCTCTTAATGATTCTATAGAGAACCTGGATAGGATGACAGGAGAAACACAAATTAAGGCAAGGGCGTATATGGAGATGGTTATTCCCATTATGGAAGATTTACGGAAGGATGCGGATAAGCTTGAGAGCATGATGGATGCGAATCTCTGGCCTATTCCGACCTATGGTGATTTACTGTTTGGGTTAGTTTAATTTCTCATAAGCAGCATAAAGCATATTATTAAAAGGGGTTGTCTCAAATTGATATGCTACCCCCAGAGTAGACAATGAATAATAAAATCATTGTTAATCTCTGGGGGTGTTTTTATGCCACAAAAAATCAAAATACCAATCGAGGAAAAGATACGTATAGTTACATCATATTTAG
>JAEYOK010000045.1 GCA_023411795.1 Bacillota bacterium | reverse complement strand
TATATTAAGCATTTATTAACGAGTTCCTATCATTTTTAGATGATTAACATCTTGCATGATATTTCGTACACTGTTCAATTTTCAATGTCCATTTTCTCGCTCATCGTTTCGCTTTCAGGCTTTCGCTCGTCAGCGGCGACAGCTTTTATATCTTACCACCGTTTCAGTTTGTTGTCAAGCACTTTTTTCGAGATTTTTTTTAATATTTTTAACTCGTAAATCGGCTCTTTAACTCGCTTTCAGCGGCGGAACTTTAGTTTACCACCATCTCGTCTAAGTGTCAAGCTGTTTTTCGACATTTTTTTCACCCAACTTTTCCCTTATGGTCTAAATCAGCTATTCCCAGTTGTTTGCCGTTATTAATACCCCTTCTAAACATATAATTATAGGGTTTATGTCTTATTATTTGTATAAACAAGATACGCTGTTTAAAAGAAAATCATCTTATAGTTATATAGTCTTTATAATAAAAACTTAACCCTGAGAAACAAAGCTCAGGGTTAAGCAGAATTCAAACAGTATATATAATAAGTATTAATATAATTTAAGATCATATAGAGCCTTTAGCATCTTTTTGTCATCCTCACTTAAAGGCTTAAACGGTGCTCTGCAATTTCCGCAGTCAATTCCCCTCAGCGTCCAACCATATTTAACAGCGGCAAAGATGTTGGTTCTAATCATCGTCTCGACACGCAAATTTATTTCTTTCTGCTTTTCTAATGCCTCTACCATTCTTCCATCATCATAAAGTCTTCGTAAATCAAGGAAAAGAGGAGCAAAAAGGTTTACTGTAGTGCCAATAGTCGAAGATGATCCCATGGAAAGGGCTCCAAGAAATTGCTCATCAAAACCGTTCATTAGCAATTTATCAGGATAAGCATCTCTAATACGCTCCATACTGAAAAGATTCTGTGACGTAAATTTAACACCGATTATCCCGGGATTTCCAAGAAGTCTGTCGGCATTATTCTTACTGAATTCAATCCCAGTAAACTGCGGTATGTTATAAACAATAACCTTTAGGCCGGGCACATTTTCAATAACTGCTTCATAGTAACCTATAATCTCATCCATAGTAAACTTATAATAATATGGAGGTATCATAGATACAGCATCTGCTCCGACACTTTTTGCATGCTTAGCCAGTTCAATGACATCGTTGGTTCGTATTGTCCCGATATGTGATATAACCGGAACTCGTCCTCTTACTTGTTTAATAATTGTTTCAAGGATCTTCTTACGCTCTTCAAGGGTAAGCAGAAGCCCTTCACCCGAAGAACCGCAACAATAGAATCCCTCGACACCATCTTTAATCTGGGCTTCAACAATCGCCTCCAAGGCAGAATAATTCACCTGTTCATTTTCATTCATTGGAGTAATAATTGCTGAGAAAATCTTCTGAAATTCCGGATAGTTTTGGCTTACCACGCAGTCCATCCTCCATCAACAATTACATTTGAACCTGTCATATATTTGGATGCATCAGAAGCTAAAAAGACAACCACTCCATTATACTCGTCTTCATTTGCCATACGTCCTATCGGTATCCTATTGCAATAATTCTCACGGAAATACTTATCCTGAGTATCTCTGGCAACACCTGAAAGGGTCAATGTATTAACTCTGATGTTCTTCTTGCCCCAATATGTAGCCAGGTAACGGGTAAGATTATATATTCCTGACTTGGCTGCCGAATATGCTACTGGCTTAATAAACGGAACACCTGTCATTTCTTTTTTGTAAGCATAAATATCCTGTACCGGTGAGACAATACCATATATTGACCCTATATTTATTATGGAACCACTCTTGCCGGCTTCAACCATACGCTTTCCCACTGCCTGACAAGCCAGGAAAGTTCCAATAAGATTGACATCCACTACTTCACGAAAAACTTCCTCAGGAAAATTTTCAAAGGGACCTGAGACTTCCGGCGGAGCGCTGGGTTGTGTATCAATTCCTGCATTATTAATAAGCACGTCAGGAACCGATTTCCAAACTTCTTCGATGCTATCCAACGCTAATTCTATCTGTTCTTTCTTTGTGATATCTACCTGATAGAATTTAATATTATCGTAATTAAATTTATCTTTCGGAAAGTATTTTTCAGTTCTTTCCTCATTAACGGTTCTTGCAAAGACAGCAACTCGTGCGCCTCTTTCATAAAGAGCCTTTGCATATTGTACACCAAGCTGTCCAAGACCACCGGTAACAATACATATCTTATTTTCTACACTGAATAATGGATCCTTCATATTTAGTCACCCTATCTTTAATAATTTAATCTTTTACATTTGCGTTAATACTAATGCTCTTTTAATAGATAATTATAAATACTTTTCTATTACATCATTGCGGATGTTTTTCAGAGCATTCTGGAAGTTGAACATATCGCTTCCCATTATTACCATGTTAACGCCTCGTGAGATGAGTGTTTCAACGCTTTCCTTTGTGGGTGGAATCGCTGGAGCCATCAATCCAATGTTCATCCTTGTGGTGTATTTTGCAATTTCTGACATAGCTTCCTGAACGGCAGGCTGATTTACATCATAGAACACGCGAATATTCTTTGACAAAGCAAAGTCTGCAGGTCCAAAGTTAATAGCGTCAATACCAGGCACGCTCATTAATTCATCGATATTATCCATGAACTCAAAATCCTCTGCCATTGGGATAACAAGCTCAGTTTCATTACTGTTCTCAATATATTCACTTGCGTTGAAGCCAGCTCCGCCATATCCTGCACTGCGAACAGTTCCATCATAGCCTCTACGGCCTTTAGGCGGGAATTTAGCGCCGCGAACGCAAATCTCCATCTCTTCCTTTGTTTTTACATGGGGAACGATAACACCCTCTGCACCCATCTCTAAAGCCTTACGAATTTCAATTTCGTCAGGACGGGTAACACGAACAAGAGGGCTAACTCCTGTAAGACGAGCTGCCATTACACAATCCTTAAGATCGGTGACTGACATTGAAGTATGTTCTGCATCAATAAAGGCAAAATCAAAGCCGAAGTGGCCAAGAGCCTCAATAATAGCAGGGCAACCTGAATATACGGTCATCCCAAATACAGGACGTTTTTTCATTGTTTCTTTCAAATGATTTTTGAACATAATTGTATCCTCCCTAATTTATATTTATTTCTTTATTTTTTACCGGGCAGATTGCCGAGATAAAACGATTTAATATCCGGATGTTTTCTTATATTCTGGGTAGTATCTTCCATTACAACATGGCCTTCCGACAATATATAGGTATAATCAGAAATTCTAAGGGCTGCTCTTACATTCTGCTCAACCAAAAGTATAGTCACACCTGATTCATGGATTTTCTCAACATGGTCATATACTTCCTCGGCTATCTTTGGTGAGAGTGCTGCTGAAGGCTCGTCCAATATCAAAAGCTTCGGATTCGACATTAAACCGCGGCCGATACTTAACATTTGCTGTTCTCCTCCGGACAATACGCCTGAAGCACTCTTGAATCTGGTCTTCAATCTGGGCATGGATTCTAAAACCATCTCAATATTATTCTTAATAACCTTTTTGTCTTTAACACAATAGGCGCCAAGAAGAAGATTTTCCTCAACAGTCATGGACGGAAAAACATCCTTACCCTGGGTTACATATGCAATACCTCTTTTAACTATGTCCTGCGGCTTTACGCTTAAAAGACTTACTCCTTCAAATGTAATATCACCGCTTGTAACCTTAAGAAGGCCTGTTATCGCCTTAAGGGTAGTACTTTTACCGCATCCGTTTCCTCCAAGAATAGCAGTTATTGAATTTTTTGCGACATGTATTGACATGCCGTTAAGAATCTGTAGTTTGCCATACCCGGCAGTAATATTTTTAACATCTAACATAATGCCACCTCACTCTTTCTGATCGCCCAGGTATGCTTCGATAACCCTGGGATCGTTCTGAGCATCTCCGGGGGCTCCTACAAAGATACGCTCACCATAGTCAAAAACCGTAAGTGTTTCACATAGGCTCATTACAACATCCATAATATGCTCAATCATAAGCACTGTAATGCCAAGTTTATCCTTGCAATGATGTACTAGGGTTATAAGCTTGTCTATATTAATAGGATCAAGTCCTGCCGCACATTCATCAAGCAATAACAGCTTAGGATTGTTTATAATACCAATACCTAGCTGCAGCATTCTGCGCTGACCTATTGAAATGTTGTCTGCAGAGTTATATGCTTTTTTCTCAAGCCCAATTAGCTTTAATATTTCTTCAGCCCGCTCGGTCATTTGTTTCCGCTCTTTTATGGATCTTGGGGTACTAAGCATCGCATCAAAAATGGTACTTTTTTCATATAGTGCCTGAGCAAGAATCAGGTTATCAAGAACCGTCAAGCTGGGGAAAATTCTAAGAAGCTGAAATGTCCGGGCAATTCCTTCCTTCGTGATATTGTGAGGTTCCTTGCCGGTTATATCCTTTCCTTCAAAAATGATTTTTCCGGAAGTTGGCTTGTATAAGCCGCTTATACAATTGAATAGCGTGGTCTTTCCCGAACCGTTAGGACCTATAATACCGTGGATTGAATTTTTTTCTACTTCAACGCTGATATCATTCAGTGCAGTAACGCCTCCGAATTTCATAGTCAGCGAGTCAACCTTCAAAATCATTTACTCACCTCCGATGTCCCGGCAGCTTCCGTTTGGTGCTGCTTCACTATCATTTTCTGCTGCCTGTAATTTAGGATTGTTCCAATTATTCCTCTTTGCAGGAACAGAACAATCAGGATCATTGCGACACCAAAGGCAATCTTTTGGAACTCGACATATGCACGGGTATATTCATACACAATTGTTACAAGTGCTGCCCCTATTACTGCACCCCAAGTGTTCCCCAAACCTCCGAGAACAATCATTAAAAGGAAGTTGGTTTGTAACGCCTGTACAAAGGTTGTAGGATTGATGTACCCGGAATAGTTAGAATACAGAAGACCTGCAACTCCCCCGAAAATAGCACAAAGTACAAAGGCCATAATCTTGATGTTTCTGACATTTATTCCGATAACAGAAGCTGCAAGCGGATCATCTTTAATTGCAGTGAACCGCCTTCCAAAATTTGATCTTATAAAATTGTTAACAACAATAACCCCAAATATGGCAAATGCCATAACAAAGTAATAGCTTTGTGTCTTCGTAACCATAGGTATGCCGAAGATCTCAAGTTTTGAAATTCTCATGATGCCGTTTGCTTTACCTGCCCAGGAAGCACTGTTAATAATTAGACGCACAGACTCAGCAAACCCAATTGTACAAAGGGATAAATAGGGTCCTTCCACTTTAAGAGAAGGAATACCCACCAGCATACCAAAAGCAGCAGAGATTAGGATGGTAATAATAAGAGTCGGCCAGAATCCCATCTCAAACCTTGTTGTCAGAATTGCTCCCGCATATGCTCCAATGCAGTAAAATCCGTATTGACCCATGTTTATTTGACCGGCCAGTCCTGTTACAAAATGCATACCAAGTGCCAGAAGAATATTGATTCCAATCATAACACCTATATGAATCAAATAATCAGTTCGTAATAAAAGAGGCATAATACCAACAATTAAAGCCATTAACAGGGTCAGACACAAATCCTTGTGTTTCTGGAAGAAACCTTTATAACTAAAATTACTCATTAATAATCTCCTCATGCTTTCTGCTTAGTCCTTGTTGCAAAAAGTCCGGCAGGTTTAACCATCAGAACTATAATCATAATCGCAAAACTAATTATGTCTTTGTACTGAGCTCCAATTATACTACCGCCAAACGTCTCCACAATACCAATTATGAGGCCACCGATCATTGCACCATAAACATTTCCAAGACCACCAACAACAGCCGCACTAAATGCTTTAAGAAGCATAACAGCAGCCATATTATAGCGAACAAAGATAATCTGAGCACTCATAATACCTGCTACGGCACTTAAAAACGCTGCAAGACCGAATGAGAATGATATGATTACATTTACATTTACACCCATGAGTAAAGAAATGCTTTTATTATATGAAACAGCTTTCATTGCAAGGCCGATTTTAGTCTTTTTCATCATTATGTGAAGTGCAGCCATTATGATTAGTGCTGCAAGCATAATAATAAGATAAATGGGTTGAATGCTCATCGAGCCTACTTTTATGCTTTCTCCAAAGCTCATTCCATATGTTTTGGAAACAGCCCCCCATATCAACCAATAAGAATTCTGCAGGATAGTCGACATTCCAAAACCTGCAACAACAAAAGTAAGACCACGAACAGAAAATCCACCTGACATCGATAAAATAGGGTTATATATAACTTTTTGAATAATTATTGCAAAAACTGCCGAGCTTACTGAAGCAAATATAACAGCAATAACAAACGGCATACCTTTTGAATATAAAACCCATCCAATAAAGGCTCCCAATGTGAAAAGCTCTCCCTGTGCGAAATGAATTATATCAAGAGAGGCATAAATAAGGGATACTGATAGAGCCAGCAAACCATATAGGGCACCTACTGCTAAACCAACTACTAATAAGTCAATAAAAAGTGTCATCCTAGTCCAGCCTTTCTGTTAAGAAGGTAAGGGGCGCCTCAAAATGACATGAACCGCATTTTGAGACAACCCCAAACAATTACTATATTTTTGATTTTATTCAGCTGCTTTCAGAGGGGACCAAGAGAAATCCGGTTGAAGCTGATATACAGTACAAGTTTTCTTACCATCACGATCTTCAGATCCACCGCCAGGGCCAAATGTTGTAACACCTGTAAGGCCAACATAACCTTTTACCTGTGCAAGTCCATCGCGAATAGCTTTACGATCAGCTTCAAGTGTGTTTGCCTTGTTTCCGATTTCTAAGCTCTCAAGCACTTGTGCCACAAGTTGAACTGTGTCGTATGCTTGTGCTGAGTTATGATCAAGTCCGCCGTTTACAACAGATTTATATTCTGATACAAACTTTTGAATATCTTCACGTGAATCAGTAGGGCTGAATGTTGTTGTAAATATAGCGCCAACAGCTGCTTCTTTAGCTACGCCGTAAAAGTCGGAAGATGACATTGATGAGAATCCGAGCATAGGGACATCCTTTGATATACCTACCTCAAGACGCTGACTGACTGCAATAGAAAGCTCTGCTTCATGTCCCGCAAATACGATGGCATCCGGTTCAGCTGCTTTAACAGCCAGAAGCTGAGTTTTAAAGTCTATATCGCCTTCATTCCACTCTTGTACAATAACTGGCTCTATATTGTGCTCAGACTTAAGTCTTGCAACCAAGTTTTCATACTGTCCCAGACCAAGAGTTCCGGTTTCATGGAGAATGGCAATCTTTTTAGCACCAAGATCTTTTACTAAATAATCTGCTAGAGTATAGGAGTGATATACATCGGCGACTGAATTACGGAAGAACCACTCGTTACCATACTCTTGAGTAATCTTTGTGTTTGTTGCCTGAGGAGTAATCAAAGGAATGTTGTATTGTTCAGCTAAATCGATAACAGCAAGAGCAACACCTGAAGTAGTCGGTCCTATAGCCAGAAGCACGTTATCTTGTGTAGCCAAACGGGTAAAAGCATCAATACCTTTAGCGGAATCGCCTTCGGTATCATAGTATACAACCTCTAACTTATGCCCTTTTACGCCGCCTTTTTCGTTGATATCGGCAACAGCTTTTCCGACAACAGCACGCATTTTTGTTCCTGCTTCATCAGAAAAACGAAGGAATACACCAATTTTATATGGGTCCGTATTAGCCGGTTCACTAGTTTCTGATGGCTGAGCGCTTTGTGTCGGCTCAGAGCTGCCAGGTGTGTTGTTTCCTGCATTACCGCATGCACTTATACTGAAGAGTAATGCAAAAATCAGTACTAAACTAAGTAGTTTCTTCATTCTTTTTCTTCCTCCATTTTTTTTTTTGTAGGATTGTATTACCATTTAACAATCGCACCTTAACAGAATATAACATTCTTAAGCCCATATCAATTAGGATATTTGTTCAAATAGATATAAACTTTTTGTAGAAGTTTCACAAATTTTCTTTATTTTTTAGACTAATATTGATAATAAAAATCATCCTATGGTAAGATTGTATGATAAGTGCAAGGATATATAACTGTCTGTTAAATTCCTGCAGAAAGGGATTAGTTATATGGATGGAATGGAAGCAATTAAAAAAGTATCAGCCGTCCAATTGGTGGAGAAAAGTATTCGTGAGTACATTCAGAGTGATAACGTAAAAATTGGGGATAAGCTTCCTACCGAAAGAGCCTTATGCGAGAAACTTAACGTTGGCAGGGGAACTGTTCGCGAGGCTTTCCGTATACTTCATACTAAAGGCTTTCTGGAACTTAATCCCGGAAGAGGTGCCTTTGTCTCGAGTAAAGTAGGATTCGACAGAACTGATCTGGCTAATTGGTTTCGTGATAACGAAGTACAGATTAAGGATTGTATTGATGTTCGTATTGCTATCGAACCCTTAGCTGTGAAGCTAGCAATACAAAAATGTACGGATAAAGATATCAAAAAGCTGCGCTCTATCCAGACCCGTTCAATTCAGGCAGTTGAGCAGGATGATGCCGCAGGGTTAGCTCAATGTGATGAATTGTTTCATACTTTTATAATAGAATTAAGCCAAAACAAGTTTTTGATTGATCTAAATAAAAAGCTCAATTACAGCCTTCTGAACTTCCGTTCAAAAACATTTAATATACCCCAAAACGTTCAAAATTTCATTCCTGCACATGAGGCAATAATTCAGGCTTTTGAGAAACGAGATGAGGAACTGGGTCAAAAGAGTCTTTTAAACCATCTTAGTTATGTTTCGGATGACCTGGAGCTTAGTAAGAAAATATAATAAAATCGGTAAACCTCCCGGATTCCTATATATTAAAGGCTTCTATCAAAATTTTCAATAGAGGCTTTTTTTATATTAACTTTGCATTACATATATATAAAGGCTTTTTACATAAACGATACGTACGTTTCTTCATATGGGATCATGTCATCCCATGGGGTTGGCCTCATTTGGTCTGGTATTTTTCTACAATATGATTTATAATAATGAGGTATCATCTAAAATAATAGATTTTTCATAAAATCGATTATTTACCCCCCTAATATACTCTTTAATTTAAAATGGTATCTCGAGATTTCGAGATACCACCTTTTTTTATTATTTAGAATTATTTTATTATACTATTTATCAGTCATTATCTGGTATGGGCGTGCCTTCCTGATTCTCAACCTCTTCGGCTTCATCGTCATCTTCATCCTTAACATCAGCGGAGATTCGGGCCAATGAAACAACACGATTATCTTCAGATGTTCTCATCAGAGTAACTCCCTGAGTGACACGGCTTAATACACTTATTTCATCCACATGCATTCTAATGATTGTTCCGTCAGCCGAAATCAGCATTAAATCATCATCCTCTGCAACAGATAGAGCGCCGATAAGTGAGCCTGTTTTTTCGGTAACGCGGTATGTCAGTACACCTTTTCCGCCTCTTGTCTGAACCTTGTATTCGTCCAGTTCGGTTCTCTTTCCAAAACCGTTTACTGTTACAACAAGCAGTGTGGTGTTTTCAAAGTATGGCACCATGGATATAACATCATCGCCATCATCTAGGCGAATTCCTATAACCCCTGTGGATGTACGGCCCATAGGCCTTACGTCCTTTTCACCAAACCTAATAGACATGCCATTTCTTGTAACGAGAATGATATCATAAGATCCGTCGGTTAAGCGGGTTCCAATTAACTCATCGTCTTCTTTAAGGTTAATTGCAATAATTCCGCCCTTTCGAATATTATCATATTGTTCAAGGGGAGTCTTTTTAATCATTCCCTTTTTAGTGGCCATGATAAGGTACAGATCCTTCTCATCGCCATGAAGCTTAATTGCTGCTGTAACCTTTTCATCAGCTTCCAACTGAAGAAGATTAACTATAGCCGTTCCTCTCGCCTGACGCCCGGCCTCGGGAATCTGCCAAGCCCTAAGCTTGTAGACTTTACCTTTGTTTGTGAAGAACATCAAATATCTGTGAGTTGAGGTTGTAAACATATCAACCACAAAATCATCTTCACGGGTTGTGAGACCTGTAATTCCTTTACCACCGCGCTTTTGACTCTTATATGCATCAATTGGAGTACGTTTTATATAGCCAAAACGGGTAAGAGTAACTACAACGTCCTCATTTTTAATAAGATCTTCCATATCAATTTCGTTTTCGTCTATTGAGATCTTTGTCCGTCTTTCGTCACCATACTTATTTTTTATTTCAGTGAGCTCATCAGAGATAATCTTATCCACAAGCTCAGGTTTGGAAAGAACATCCCTAAAGTATGCTATCTTCTGTTGAAGTTCATTAAACTCCTCATCCAGCTTTTCACGCTCTAGGCCTGTCAGCCTGCCAAGCCTCATATCAACAATGGCCTGTGCTTGTTTCTCACTGAATGAAAAGCGCTCCATCATCCTTTCCTTAGCCAACGCCTCTGTTCTGGAGCTTCTGATTATATTTATTACTTCATCAAGATTATCAAGAGCTATTCTAAGGCCTTCCAAAATATGTGCTCTGGCTTCTGCCTTCTCAAGGTCATACTTGGTTCTACGACGGATTACATCTTCCTGATGCAGCAAATAGTATTTAATACATTCCTTTAGATTGAGAACCTTTGGCTCGAATTTTCCATCGGGGGACTGAATCAAAGCCAGCATATTAACACTAAATGTATCCTGTAGTTGAGTGTTAGTATACAACTGATTTAAAATTACATTTGCATTAGCATCTCGCTTAAGCTCAATAACAATACGCATACCATTACGGTCTGACTCATCTCTTAAATCAGAAATTCCTTCAATTCGCTTGTCTTTAACCAGTTGAGCAATTTTTTCAACAAGGCGGGCTTTATTTACCTGATAAGGAAGCTCGGTAACAACTATTCTCTGACGATTATTGCCATGGGCTTCAATTTCAGAAACCGCTCGAACGACAATTCGTCCCTTTCCGGTTCTATAAGCTTCTCTTACACCGTTATGCCCTATGATGGTAGCCCCGGTAGGAAAATCAGGTGCTTTAATAACTTCTATAAGCTCGTCAACAGTAATATCCGGATTCTCTATATACTTTATTATACCGTCTACTACCTCGGACAAATTGTGGGGGGGGATATTTGTAGCCATACCTACGGCAATACCCATAGACCCATTTACCAGAAGATTAGGAAAACGGGAGGGAAGGACTACCGGCTCGATTTCATGCTCGTCAAAATTGGGCTTAAAATCAACAGTATCCTTATTAATCTCTTTGAGCATTTCCATGGACATCTTAGTTAACCTTGCCTCAGTATAACGCATAGCAGCCGGTGGATCTCCGTCAACAGAGCCAAAATTACCATGACCGTCTACAAGAGGATAACGCATTGAAAAGTCCTGCGCCATACGAACTAAACTGTCATAAACAGCAGCGTCACCATGGGGATGGAATTTACCTAAAACTTCTCCTACTGTTGTGGCGCATTTTCTATAAGCCTTATCAGGAGTAAAGTTTAAAAGGCTCATTGCATAAAGAATCCTTCTATGAACCGGTTTCAACCCGTCTCTTACATCCGGAAGGGCACGGTCAACGATTACACTCATGGCATAATCAATAAAGGATTGTTTCATTTCCGCTTCAATATCAACAGGAATAATTCTGTTTACAATTGGGTTTTCTATGTTTCCGCCATTTTCGGACATTTATTAATGCTTCCTTTCGTTTCCCTACACATGGTTATTGTATCCATTTATTTATGCATACATATTCTATTTTAATAAACATTTTAAACAATGTCCATCTAAAAAAAGAACCCACCAAATATTAGGCAGGTTGGAGATTGTACTATTTAATTTATTAATTAATTATTGAGCCTTTTTAAGATCTTCCCGTTTTGGGATACGAACTATAAATTCAAGGAATTCTCCTCTGTCAATTTGGGCAGCTTTGGCATTGACTCCTGACCTTTTCATGGTATCAATGGCTTGCCTTATTGTATTTACGAAAATTCTGATATCCTTTATAGATTTAGTAACCCGGCCCTTATACTCCTCTGATTTAGCAGGATTGCAATACTTATCCAGGGCTTTCTGAACAATCTCTTCGGTTCTTCGAACGTTCAAGCCCTTATCGCATACTTTTTGGAGGACCTTTAGCTGGATTTGCTCATCTTCTATTTTTAAAAGTGCCCTGGCATGTCTTTCGGTGAGACCATTATCGGATAATATCTTTTTTACCATTGGCGAAAGCCTTAGTATCCTTATTTTATTAGCTATAGTGGATTGGCTTTTCCCTATTTTCTGAGCAAGTTCTTCCTGGGTAAGTCCATGCTCCTTAATTAAATTACGATATCCTTCAGCTTCCTCCATATAGCCTAAATCTTCTCTTTGCAAGTTCTCAATTAAAGCCATAATTGCTGAATCATCTTCACCCACATCAACGATAATAGCCGGTATCTCTTTAAGGCCGGCCATGGCTGCTGCTCTAAGACGTCTTTCTCCGGCAACTAACTCATAATGTGAGTTTGTTATTTTTCTTACATTAATAGGTTGAATAACTCCATATTGATGGATAGATTGGCAAAGCTCATCCATAGAGGTATGATCAAATTTTCTTCTGGGCTGATATGGGTTTGGCCGTATCAAATCGATAGAAATCATAGTTATTTTCTTATCATCTGATTTCTTATCTTCGTATTTCTTCTCTAACCCAGGAAATCTTAGTTTTGTTGCAATCATAGGGCACCTTTCCTTTCATCTTCTTTTGTGTATCAGCACATTTTTCTATTAATAAAAGTATTCGCCCTAAAAGTGCCCCATCCTTTTTTCCATTCTAAAATAATATCGCACAAAACCTTATATTAAGCGGGTTTTGACATTATTTAATTGGTTGTTTTGTCGGCTTCCCACTTTTTCTGGGATAGCCTGTCGGAGTATGTCGACATTTTTTTATTATAATAATACATCTTTCGTTATCACTATTAGGCAGAGAAAATTCCTTGACTTCCATAATCTCTCCACCCAGCACATTAAGCGCTTTCTCAGAATCCTTTATCTCTATTTTGGCATCTGGACCTTTCATTGCGATAAACAATCCGCCTACTTTAACAAAGGGTAAGCAGTATTCCAGCAATACAGGCAAACTTGCCACTGCTCGGGCTGTTGCTATATCAAATTGCTCGCGGTACTTTTTATCGGACCCGAAATCCTCAGCTCGCCCATGTATAGAGTAAATATCCTTTAGGCCAAGATTCTGACTTACCTCGTTCAAAAACTTTATTCTCTTTTCCAGAGAATCTAGCAATGTGACCTTTATTTTATCATTTAATATCTTTACCGGAATGCCAGGAAAACCCGCTCCGGTTCCCACATCTATAAGGGATTTCGTCTCTGTACCAATAAAAGGTATGATTGAAATAGAATCTAAAAAATGCTTAATGACTATGCCTTCTTCATCGGTAATGGCAGTCAGATTTATTTTTTCATTCCACTCAACAAGCAATTGTGCATATAATGAGAACTTCTCTTCCTGATGCTCTGATAGTGAGATACCAAATTTAGTTGAATCTTCTTTAAGTAATTCTATATATTTTTCACTAAGCATACCCTGACTCCTTCGCTTTATTGGTCTTTTCTCTTGCGGCTTTCCAAGTAAACCAGGAGAACTGAGATGTCGGCGGGGGAAACCCCTGATATTCTGGATGCTTGTCCAAGGGACAAGGGCTTTAATGTATCGAGCTTTTGCCTCGCTTCAAGACTTAGTCCATTAATAGTTTTATAGTCAATATCATCAGGTAAACGTCTTTCCTCCATACGCTTAAACTGATCAATCTGATTCATTTGGCGTTTAAGATATCCTTCATATTTAATATGGATTGTAACCTGCTCTATTACCTCTTTTGATAAATCTGCAGCTTGATTTATTTCGCTTAAATGTTCATATTCAATCTCCGGCCTTTTTAACAGCTCATAAAGCTTTATTCCCGATACTAATCCGGAGCTGCCATGGCCCTCTAAAAACTTGTTGATATCATCATTAGCGGGAATAATCGTTTCTTTAAGGCGGTTTAGTTCACTTTCGACCTGACTAAATTTCATCAGGAACCTATTATACCGCTCGTCGTTGACTAAACCAACTTTACGACCGATTCGGGTTAATCTGGCATCGGCGTTATCCTGTCTGAGCCAAAGTCTGTACTCAGCACGGGAAGTCATCATGCGATAAGGTTCATTTGTTCCTTTGGTAACTAAATCATCTATCAGCACACCTATATAGGCTTCAGAGCGGTCCAGTATCAACGGCTCTCTGTTCTGAAGCTTCATAGCGGCATTGATACCGGCCATCAGTCCTTGAGCGGCAGCCTCCTCATAACCGGAGCTTCCGTTTATCTGGCCTGCAAAAAACAGACCATCAATTTCTTTAGATTCTAAAGAGAGCTTTAACTGTGTGGGGTTTATACAATCATACTCAATAGCATAGGCAGGCCGCATAACAACAGCATTTTCAAGCCCGGGTAATGATTTTATCATTTTTTCCTGTACATCCTCAGGCATACTGGATGACATTCCCTGAAGATACATTTCCAAAGTTCCCAAACCCATTGGTTCAACAAAAATCTGGTGACTTTCTTTATCGGCGAATCTTACAATCTTATCCTCTATGGAAGGACAATATCTGGGACCAATTCCCTCAATATCTCCGCTGTAAAGAGGTGATCTGTGAAGATTATCACGGATTATTTTATGGGTCTCCGAAGTTGTATGTGACATGTAACAGCTAACCTGGTTTTCTTTTAGCTCTGTGGTCATAAAAGAGAACGGAACAATTTCATCGTCCCCCGGTTGCTCTACTAGTTTTGAAAAATCTATACTTCGCCTGTTAATACGGGCAGGGGTACCGGTTTTAAACCGCATAAGTTCAATACCCAAATCCTTGAGACTATCGGATAGTCGATTTGCCGGAAACAAGCCGTCGGGCCCGCCACTGAAGCTTGTACTTCCGATTATTATCCGACCTTTTAGATAAGTTCCGGTCGTTAAAATAATAGCTTTACAAAGATAAACCGTTTGAGTGTGGACCCTTATTCCTGTAACCTTTTTATCATTACATAGAATCTGAATAACCTCGGCCTGCTTCACATCCAGATTCTCCTGCTGCTCTAAAACCAGCTTCATATATGCGCTGTATGCTCTTCTGTCTATTTGTGCCCTTAGTGAATACACGGCTGGGCCTTTGCCTCTGTTCAGAATTTTTGATTGAATAAAAGTAGCATCTGCCGAAATACCCATTTGACCACCCAAAGCATCAACTTCTCTTACAAGCTGACCTTTTGCGGTCCCACCGATATTTGGATTACAAGGCATGTTTGCAATACTGTCTAGATTTAGACTGAATACAGCTGTTTTATGGCCTAAACGGGCGCAAGCCAAAGCTGCCTCACAACCGGCATGTCCCGCTCCTACTACTATGACATCATATTCTCCACCAATAAAATCATTCATATGTTTATCACCTTTTAATAAGAAGGGCTTAACCCTCAATTAATCATAAGAACCACAGTCCATGGTTTTCGCACAGTGTTGTCGGTGTTTTACTCCTCTACTTGCCAATGCAGAAGCGTGAAAAAATAGCATTTATAACATCTTCATCAGCAAAATGTCCGGTTATTTTACCGAGTTCCTCAAGGGCAGCCTTAAGATCCAGTGCTACCATATCCAGGGTCATATTATTTTGGCATGCAGTATAAACGGCTTCCAGATATGATTTCGCTTTTTTAAGCTGAATCTCGTGTCTGGTGTTTGTTATTAGAACCTGGTTGTCCATATCCTGCATGTTTTCAGTGGCAAAATTAAATATTCGCTCTTCCAGTCCATCAATCCCGTTGTCCGCCGATATGGATATAAATAATGCATCTGGCTCCATACTCTTTAAACTTTCAAATTTAACTTCTTCTCTAATCAAATCTATTTTATTAAAGCATAATACAAAAGGTTTTTCTTCTTCTCGGACCTTCTTTATAATGGTTTCGTCTTCAGGCACTAAACCCTGGGAGGCATCCACCAATACAATTGCAAATTCGGCATCTGAAATAGCTTTGATGCTTCTTTCAACACCCTGGAGCTCAACCTGATCCGAAGTTTCTCTCACACCGGCAGTATCTACAAGTTTTACAGGGATTCCTTTTATATTAATATACTCTTCTATAATATCTCGTGTTGTTCCCGGAATATCTGTAACAATGGATTTGTTTTTTCTAGTCAGCCTATTCATTAGTGATGACTTTCCCACATTAGGCCTTCCGGCGATTACAACCTCCATGCCCTCCCGAAGAAGCTTTCCAAACCTGAAGGTTCCTATTAGTTCATCAAGTGTAATTAAAATTTCTTTTGTTGTAATACCCACTTGAGCCAATGTAACTTCCTCGGCATCATACTCCGGATAATCCAAATTTACCTCTATACCGGAAAGCAAGTTTATAAGGCTCTCCCGGATTTCATCAAGCTTATGGGAAACAGAGCCTTCAAGCTGTCTTACGGCCACCTTTGAGACTCTCTGAGTCCTGGCCTGAATAATATCCATCACCGCTTCAGCCTGGGATAAATCAATTCGCCCATTTAAAAAGGCCCTCTTAGTAAATTCACCCGGATCGGCAGGCCTTGCTCCATTTTCATAAAGAAGATTCAATAAGGTTCTTGCGATAGTATAACCACCATGGCTGCTTATTTCAACAACATCTTCTCTGGTATATGTTCTGGGTCCGGTCATCTTCGTAAGGAGCACTTCATCGATAATCTCTCCCGTTTGAGGATTTTTGATTTTACCATATTGTATTGTGTGGGATATTTGCTCCTCTACTGTTGATTTACCTTTAAAAATGCAGTCGGCTATAGAAACGGAATTTGGTCCGCTTAGCCTGATAACAGTTATACCCGAATTTCCTACCGCTGTTGAAATTCCTGCAATTGTATCGTTAACCATAGTTAATCCTCTGATTGATTCTTTTTTCTCTTAGATTTAAAACGGACAACGGTTAATCCGTTGTCCGTTTATTCATACTTAATATGACCTTCCACTGCCCTGTTTGTAACGGACAACAACTTTACGATTAGGTTCTTCTCCGATACTCTGTGTCTCAACATATTTATGGTCCTGCAAAGTAGAATGAATTATTCTTCTTTCATAAGGATTCATGGGTTCTAGTGTCAAATTTTTACGGTATCTGGCTACCTTGTCCGCAACTCTGTTTGCCAGTCTTACAAGAGTGTCCTCTCTTTTTTGCCTGTAATCGGCTACGTCCAAAACAATTCGTGTATACTCTTCAGATTTACGGTTTACTACAAGACTCAACAGATATTGTAATGAATCCAAGGTTTCGCCTCTTCTTCCGATTACAATACCTATGTCGTCACCGGTAAGGCGGACAGTAACATGGTCTTCCTCGTGAATAATATCAAGGTTTGCTGTGATTTCCATCTTTTCAAAGATGGGTCTTAAAAAGTCAACAATGATATCATCGATACCGGCCTTTTGTGTTACCCTCACAACTGCATTCTTGTTTCCTATAATTCCGAGAAGTCCTTTGTTTCCTTCGTTTATAATCTCAACTTCAACATTTTCAACATTTGTCTCAAGTTCTTCGCAAGCAAGTCTAATAGCATCATCAACTGTCTTAGCTTCTTTTATTATTGACTTTAACAACTTTATTCTCCTCCTTTTTGGTGTTATCGTCCTTCTTAAAATACTTGTTCATTATTTTTTGCTGGACAAAGGATAATATATTGTTCAAAGTCCAGTAAACAGATAGTCCGCAAGGAGTACCCAATCCAATCCACAATGTCATAATGGGGCTCATCCAAAGCATTCCCTTTCCGGCACAACCTGCGTTAGCCTGTTTACCGTCTTTTCCCTTCTGTTGCTGCTGCTGTTGCTGAGGCATCATTTGAGCTGTCGTTAAAAATGTAGTGGCAACCGCTATAATAATTATTATAAGAGGTGGGATATAAGTCCCTGGTTCTTCGATTACCTTTTTCGGATTTATTTCCGGTTTCACACCTAAATTAAAGATTTTAAACAGCTTAAGATCAAAATCCTTCAACACCTGTTTATGTTCATCTGTAAGATAGGGATTATTATCTACTATTTCAGGCTTTCTGTTAACGATATCTAAAATTTTAATTTCCACATAGGCATCTTTTTTAGATATTTCCTTATAAAATTCCTGCAGATAAGAATCAGTTAACTCTTCTTTGTTAGGATCTTTTATTTCAAGATCAGTCTTTATACTCTCCAATTCACCGCTATTAATTGAAACAATAGCCATATGACTTACTGCTCTTGCCGGTAACTCCAGCATATAAGACATAGGCATTCTTATAACATAAAAAAGTGCTAAGATAATGGGCATTTGAATTAATAGAGGAAGGCATCCTGAAGTGGGATTATATCCTTTCTCCTGATAGAACTTCATCTGTTCTTCCTGAAGCTTTTCCTTATCATTTTTATATCTTTCCTGAATTCTCTGAAGTTCAGGCTGAAGTTCCTGCATCAGCTGAGTTGATTTCATTTGTTTGATTGATAAAGGTAATAAAATTAGCTTATAAACAATCGTAAAGAAAACAAGAGAAAGTGCATAATTATGAAAGCCAATAGTATTATAAATAAAATACATCAACTTTCCAAACAATGCGCCTATCGCACTAAGTATTCCCATAAAAAATACCTCCGATTTATTACTTTACAGGGTCATACCCTCCGGGGTGGAAGGGATGACACTTTAATATTCTAAGTATAGCTAAATAAGTACCTTTCAAAGCACCATATTTCATAACTGCTTCTAAGGCATATTGAGAGCATGTGGGATAAAATCTACATGTAGGACTACCTTTAAGAGGGGACAAAAATTTCCTATAAAACTTTATAACAGCTAAAATTAGTTTTTTAATCATTAGCTTCCCTATCTAATAGACCCAATCTGTTAAAAAGATACCTTATATCTTTCCCTATAATATCTAAATTAACAAGTTTTTCTGTCTTTCTTGCCACTATTACTAAGTCAAATCCTTTATCCAAACGGCTATATAAAAGTCTCATGTTTTCTTTTATAAGTCTTCTCATCCTGTTTCGTTTAACTGAATTTCCAACTTTTTTACTTGTTGTAATACCAAGCCTCGTAATAGGAAGATTATTATGATGAACATATATAACCAATAAGGAAGAAGCAGCATATTTTCCTCTGCTATATACCCTTTGGAATTCTTTGTTTTTTGTCAATACAGGCAGTTTGCTCATCCGTTTATCTACATTTCCACTATACAAAATCTAAGAAAAAATCTTAATAATTTCGTTTTGTTTTTTGACAAGATTTTATCCAATTATAATGTTTCTTATCTAAATAATCCATAATAGAAGAAAAGACCAATAAAATGGTCTTTATGCAGTTAAAGTCTTTCTGCCCTTCATTCTTCTTCTTCTTAATACTTTTCGTCCGTTAGCTGTCTTCATTCTTTTTCTGAAGCCATGCTCCTTTTTACGTTGTCTCTTCTTTGGCTGATAGGTACGAATCATAAATAAAGCACCTCCGTTCAGTGTGTTTTTATCAAAATGTTCAATAATCTTTTTATAAGGACACCAGCAAATATTATATAACCTAATACACTCATAAGTCAAGAAAAACTAAAAAGATACGAAAACCAGAAATTTCTGCAAAGACAGTTTCTGTTGAATCCCATATTGAAGTTTGGTATATTTAAGTATACGGTTAGGAAAACAAATGGAGGAATTTTTGATGGCATCCGGTATTAATGAAATTTGGTCTGAAGTAATGAAGCTGCTTGAAGAAGAATTAACAAGCGTAGGCTTTTCAACATGGATAGAAACTATTGTACCAGTCTCTTTAAATAAAAATAGTATTTTACTGGAAGTTCCATCGGAATTCAATCTAGGAATTATTAAATCCAGATACAAAGATCTTCTACAAAATGCACTAAAAATTGTGACAAACAAGAATCTTGATATTGAATTAACTGTTAAGTCCGGAGAGGTACAAGAAAAAAAAGATACTACACTTGATGATGCTTCACCTGTTTTATCTATACTTAATCCTAAATATACTTTTAGTACATTTGTAAAGGGAAACGGCAATCAGCTGGCTCATGCTGCCGCACTTGCAGTAGCAGAAGCCCCGGCAACCGCTTATAATCCTTTATTTATTTACGGAGGAGTAGGTCTCGGAAAAACTCACCTTATGCATGCGATAGGTCATTACGTAATTGAACAAAAACCTGAAACTAAAGTCCTTTACACATCATCCGAAAAATTTACAAATGAACTTATTAATGCTATTAAGGATGACAAAAATGAAGAATTTAGAAGTAAATATAGAAATATAGATGTTTTATTAATAGATGACATTCAATTTATTGGTGGAAAAGAGCGAACTCAGGAAGAATTCTTCCATACCTTTAACGCTCTTTATGAACTTAATAAGCAAATTGTAATATCCAGTGACAAGCCCCCTAAAGAAATTCTAACCCTTGAGGACCGTCTTCGTTCAAGGTTCGAATGGGGTTTAATAGCAGATATTCAGGCACCTGATACAGAGACCCGTATTGCTATTCTCAGAAAAAAGTCCCAGCTTGAAAGATATGACATACCAAATGAGGTATTGGTTTATATTGCAAACAATATTGAATCAAATATCAGAGAATTGGAAGGAGCATTAAATAGGGTTATCGCATATGCATCTTTAACAGGCAGCCCCATTACACTAGAACTTGCACAGGACTGTTTAAAACAGATTCTTGCCGGTATAGCCGTAACTAACATTAATCATACGACTATTATGAAAGTTGTTTCACGATATTATGATATTGCTCCTGATCAATTTGTTACACAAAAAAGATCACGAGAGGTTTCATATCCTAGACAGGTTGCAATGTATCTTTGCAGAGAGCTTACCGGTATGTCACTTCCAAAAATAGGACAGGTTTTCGGGGGCAGGGATCATACAACAGTAATGCACGCATGCGACAAGATACAAGATGAGATGGAGAAAAGTGCTGAATTAAAACGTGCTATCATGGAAATGAAAAGAAATATAACCGGAAAACAGTAAAAGTGATTTTATAAATATATTCAGCTTATTAACAAAAAATGTGGATATGTGGATTGATAAAATGTGTAGAAAAATGTATTTTTTAAAGAGCATAAAGTTATACAGTAAAATTCATCATTAATCAACAAAGTTATTAACACATGAAAATTATACAAATAAAAGAGTTGACACACTTTTCAACATAATTCACAGTACTTACTACTATTACGACTAAAAAATATAAGATATAAGGAGATAAAAAAAATGAAGGTTATTATCCTTAAACAAAACTTACTGGAAGCAATAAACATAGTACAAAAGGCTATTTTAGCAAAGGCTACACTTCCTATATTAGAAGGCATTTATATAGAAGCTGATGAAAAAGTTAAACTTATCGGCAATAATTTTGATTTGGCAATTGAATACAAAATAGATGCAGATATTATGGAAAAGGGATCAATTGTAATTAATGGAAAAATGTTTGGAGATATAATTAGAAAACTTCCTGATGCACCTGTTTTGATTGAAGTATTTGATGGAAGTAAAATAAGAATAGAATGTCTCAATTCATATTTTGAAATAAAAGGTATGGAATCAGACTCATATCCATTACCACCCAATGTGGAAAATGAAATAGCTTTTTCTATCAGCCAGGGATCTTTAAAGGAACTTATTAGACAAACAATATTTGCCGTAGGGTCAGATGAAAATAGAAAGATTATGACCGGATGTCTAATGGAAGTTGAGAACAGTGAAATAAGAATAGCCGCTTTGGACGGATTCAGAATGGCTGTAAGCAATTCAGTTATTAAAGAGGATGTAAAGTTTAAAGTTGTTGTTCCTGGAAAGAATATGAATGAAATACTAAGAATTTTAGAAACAAGTGAAGATCCTATTACTGTTTCACTTTCAGGAAATATAATCTCATTTGTTTTTGAGAATTGTAGGATTTCATCAAATGTCCTTGATGGTGAATTTATGAACTATAGAGGATATATACCGGGACAGTTTGAGACAGTTATTACTGTTAATACAAAAGAGCTTACAGAAAGTCTTGAGCGTGCATCTTTAATTACCTGCGATGACAAAAGATATCCTGTTAAATTTAATATAAATGACGAAGATATGATTGTTTCATCTACTGCTGATATTGGACTTTCAAAAGAACAAGTAAAAATAGAGAATAATGGGATGTCTCTACAAATAGGTTTTAATCCAAGATATTTTATTGATGCTCTAAAAGTTATAACAGACGAAAATATAAAGATATCTTTTACTTCATCAATAGGCCCTTGTATTATTACTGCAATAGATCATGACAGATATTTGTATCTTATTTTACCTGTTAGGATAAAAAACAGCTGAGAAAAAATAAGATATAAGAGAGTGAGCTTATGAAAGATATTTTTATAAATACTGAATATATAAAGTTAGATCAATTCCTTAAGCTTTCGGATATTATTAGTAGCGGAGGAGAGGCAAGATCTTTTATAGCAGAAAGCAATATATATGTGAATGACGAGAAAGAGGATCGCCGGGGGAGAAAACTTCGTGATGGTTATATAATTAAAGTAAATAATGACTTATATAGAATAGTTCAAAATGGTGAAAAAAGGTGACTATACAAAGTTTAGAGCTAATTAACTTTAGAAATTATGAAAGACAGAAAATTTCATTTAGTGATGGAATAAATATTCTATATGGTCAAAACGCTCAGGGAAAAACTAATATACTGGAAGCTTTGTATATTGCTTCAACGGGTAAATCTCATAGAACAAACAGTTATCATGATTTAATAAAAAATGGATATCAAGGTTTTGAGCTCAAGCTGGATGCAGTTGTTAATGATAGGGATAACAACATCACCATCAGGTATTCCAAAGAGAATGGTCGTTATGCTGAAATAAACGGAGTAAAAAGAGATAAGCTTTCCGATATACTTGGAACACTTAATATAATACTTTTTTCTCCCGAAACTCTAGAAGTTGTAAAAGGTTCACCGGCTATTAGAAGAAAATTTTTAGATATTATTCTATGCCAGACTAACAGACAGTATCTCCATATATTGAAAAGGTACAATCAACTGATTAAAAATAAAGCTATAGCTTTAAAAATGGGTAAGCACGAGAAAAAGTATGAAGAAATGATTCCGGTCTGGAATGAACATATTTCTATGTACGGTGCTAAAATTACATTTATAAGAAAGAATGCAATAAGTGAATTAGACTTTTTTATGAAGAATGGAATACATACTATAACAGACGGTACCGAAAATTCTGAATTGCAATATAGAACATTTTGTAATTTTGACAAAGATTCAGATGAAGAATATTTTAAAAATCAGCTTATAAATACTTTAAGTAGAGGAATAAAGAAGGAACTTAGTATTTCACAATGTCTCTATGGTCCACATCGTGATGATTTTGAAATATTATTAAATGGTATGAATTCCAGACAATATTGTTCTCAGGGACAGCAGAGAACACTGGCTTTATCACTTATATTGTCAGAACTTTTATTTGTAGAAGGAATAAAAGGGGAAAAACCCGTCCTATTATTAGATGATGTCATGTCAGAACTTGATTTAAAGCGCCAGGAATATTTAATTAAAAGTTTATCCAACGTGCAGACCATAATTACAACAACAGATGAGTTACCTTATGCTAATATAAAAGAGAGAGAAGTTAAAAAGTTTTTTATAAAAAGCGGAAAAGTAATGAATGAAAGTTAAACAGAAATAATCTGCTTGTATTGGAAAGTTGACCTTATTTGAAAACTAGAATAAAATTAAGAACGAGGTTAGTATGTTTTTGCATATAGGAGAAGAAGTAATTGTATTTTTAAAAGATATCCTCGCTATTATGGATATTGAAAGGACGACAACTTCTAATAATACTAGAGAGTTCTTAAAGAGTTGTGAGGAAAAAGGAAATGTCGTAACAGTTGGGTCGGACATTCCGAAGTCATTTATTGTGACAGTAAAGAATGGAAAACAAACTGTCTATTTGTCCCCGATTTCAACAACGACACTAAGAAAAAGAATATTGAAACAGACCTAAGATAGTGGGAGGAATATACGTAGATGTCAGAAAGCAAAAATCATGTGGGATATAATGAAGAACAGATTCAGGTCCTTGAGGGTTTGGAAGCTGTAAGAAAAAGACCGGGTATGTATATAGGAAGCACATCATCAAGAGGTCTGCATCATTTGGTGTATGAGATAGTCGATAACAGCATAGATGAATCTCTTGCAGGTTATTGTGACGAGATTAATGTGATAATCAATAAAGACAATAGTGTTACTGTTTATGACAATGGTCGTGGTATACCAACCGGAATACACCCAAAATTACAGATACCTACTATGCAGGTTGTTCATACTGTTTTACATGCCGGTGGAAAGTTTGGCGGAGATGGATATAAAGTTTCGGGTGGTCTTCATGGTGTTGGTGCTTCAGTTGTTAATGCGCTTTCCGAATGGATGGAAGTTGAGGTATCAAGAGACGGAAAGATTTATAAACAACGTTATGAACGTGGTGTTCCAGTTACCGGTGTAGATTTGATTGGTGAATGCGATGAGAATATTACAGGAACAAAAACTGTCTTTAAGCCTGATGCTGAGATATTCGAAGAGACTGTGTTTGAGTTTGAAGTTCTTTTGAAGAGATTCAGAGAAATGGCATTTCTTAATAAAGAAATCACCATTAACTTATACGATGCCAGAGAAGAAGAAGTTAACCAAATAGTTCTTCATTATGAAGGTGGTATAAGCTCTTTTGTAGAATATATTAATAAAAACAAGGAATCAATTCATCCTGAAGTAATTTATTTTTCAGCAAAGAAAGATGATGTTGAGCTTGAAATCTCTATGCAGTATACAGATTCATTTAATGAAAATGTTTATGGTTATGCCAATAATATCTCAACAACAGAGGGTGGCACACATATCACAGGTTTTAAAGCTGCTATAACCAAAGTAGTTAATGATTATGCAAGAAAAATAAATCAATTGAAGGAAAGTGACAAGAATTTATCGGGAGAGGATGTTAGAGAAGGCCTTACAGCAATTGTAAGCGTTAAACTACATGATCCTCAATTCGAAGGACAGACGAAAACAAAACTTGGTAACGCTGATATAAGGTCATTTACTGAAGCAGTGGTGACTGAAAAATTATCATATATTTTAGAAGAAAATCCTAAAATAGCAAAAATTATTGTTGAAAAAACTTTGCTATCTTTTAGAGCAAGAGAGGCTGCAAGAAAAGCAAGGGAGCTGACAAAGAGAAAGTCAGTACTTGAATCCACTTCATTACCTGGAAAACTGGCAGATTGTTCTGAAAAAGATGCTTCGAAGTGCGAGATATTTATAGTTGAGGGCGACTCGGCAGGCGGTAGTGCAAAACAGGGCCGTGATCGAAGATTTCAGGCGATTCTCCCACTATGGGGAAAAATGTTGAATGTTGAAAAATCAAGAGAAGATAAGGTAATTGGCAATGAAAAGCTAAGTCCAGTTATTACTGCATTAGGCGCCAGTATAGGTGAAGAATTAGATCTTTCAAAACTGCGTTATCATAAAATAATTATAATGGCAGATGCTGATGTTGACGGATCTCATATCAGAACCTTACTTTTAACTTTCTTCTATCGGTATATGAAACCCCTTGTTGAAAACGGCCATATATATATAGCACAGCCACCCCTGTTTAAGGTAAAAAAGGGTAAGGAAGAGTATTATGTATATAATGAGCGAGAACTTGCGAAGCTATTTAAAGAAAAAAATTGGAGCAAGGAAGATAACACCATTGCAATGCAAAGATATAAAGGTCTAGGTGAAATGAACGCAGACCAGCTTTGGGAAACTACCATGAACCCTGAGACAAGACAAATATTAAAAGTTGGAGTAGATGATCCTTTATTATCTGATGATATCTTTACAATTTTAATGGGAGAAAAGGTTGAACCAAGAAAAGAATTTATTCAAAAACATGCTAAGCTTGTAAGCAACTTAGACATATAAAACCAAAAATATTTTTTGGTACCATTTAAGAGGCCTTAACGATATTTACGGCCTCTTTATTTATAATGTTTCACGTGAAACAGTTGGTGACGAAATGGAATTTAGAAAAGCTAATAGTAATGATTTAGATAGAATAATGGGTATAATCAAGCAGGCACAAGATTATTTAAAAGTTAAAGAAATTGATCAATGGCAGAATAACTATCCCAACATTAACGTCATAAAGAATGATATTGATATAGGGGATGGTTATGTTCTTATCATAGATAATGAAATTGTTGCAACCGTGGCTGTATCTTTTAGAGGAGAAAAAACCTATGAAAGAATTTATGATGGAAAGTGGATAACAGAAAAAGAATATGGTGTTATTCACCGAATTGCAGTGGATAACAAATATAAAGGAAAAAAATTATCAGGCACTATTATAACAGAAATTGAAAAACTATGCCTGGAGAAAAATATAAAAAGCATTAAGGTAGACACCCATGACGAAAATGAATCAATGAAAAAAATGCTTGCTAATAATGGCTTTATATATTGTGGAGTGATATATTTAGAAAATGGAAGTAAAAGAATCGCATTTGAAAAAATTTTATAAGGCTCTGAATAGAGGTATCTATGATTAACGAAAAAGATTTCATTTATGAAATAAAACCGGATGTTTCAGAAATCAATGAGAATGGATGTTTGAAACCATATGCGTGTCAAAGTTTGTTTGGACAGATTGCCGAAAGACATTTAAACAGAATTAATCTCAATGTTGATAAGACAATGAAATTTAATCTAGCATGGGTTTTAATTTCTCTTTCATTGGAATTTGTTAAACCTGTGGATGGATGCATAGATATGTTTGCGCAAACCTGGTATTCACTAAGAAAAGGGCCTTTTTTTAGACGAGAGTTAGTATTCAGAGATAAAAATGGTGATATTCTTTTTCATGGCTCTACATTCTCTGTATTACTGGACTTAGAGAGCCGATTAGTTTTTAGAAAGAAGGAAACTCCTTTTGAAGTAAATGGGGCAATTCAGGAGTTTACTATTGAAGCAACACCAACATTTAAAACAGACTTATTATTTGAGAAGATAGACGAAAGAAAAGTATATAACAGCTATATTGATTGTCTCGGCCATGTAAATAATACACGATATGGTGAGTTTGCATACGATGCTCTTGATGAAAATGAGAAGAAGGATCTTCATAAAATTAAAAGATATGATATGTTTTTTGTTTCAGAGTTAAGATGTGATGACACATTTACTGTTTTAAAAGCAAAAAACGAAAAAGATATAATCATAAGAGGAATAAACAATAATTCAGGGGATATTTCTTTTGATATAGTGATGAAGGTATAGTTTAATTATATCTAATGTGATAAAATTGATTTTGACGTAAAAAGCTGCTTTCGATTAAAATGTTTCACGTGAAACATGTTATAAAAGAAAAACGATGTAAAACATTTAGATTAGTAATTATTGATACTTTAATAATATAAATTCTTAATAAGCGGTTAGCCTGCATACGATTTAAAGCGAGTAGACGATTCATAAATGAATCGTCATGGATGCGAAGCCATACGACTCAATATTGAGTCGTTTTGCGACTTAGAAACAGGATGTTGACCCGGAGCGCTAAATCGTTGCAGGCTTAGGCTCTAAAAATGAAGAATTAAATGATATGATCTCAGTTTGATTAATTGTTTTTATGAGGTGCTCTATGGCTAAGATTATTGCTATTGCCAACCAAAAAGGTGGAGTAGGGAAGACGACTACAGCGGTAAATTTAAGTGCTTGCCTTGCGGTAAAAAAGAAGAAAGTACTTGTTATTGATATTGATCCACAAGGAAATACCACAAGTGGTCTCGGTGTTGATAAAAACTCTATAACAAGTTCTATCTATGATACGGTAATAAATGAAGTACCCGTAGAGGACACCATGGTCGAAACACGAATAAAAGGGTTATTCCTGTCTCCTTCAAATATCAATTTGGCGGGAGCAGAAGTGGAACTTGTTTCGGTATTCTCCAGAGAAACAAGACTCAAACAAGCCCTTGATGAAATAAAGGATAAATATGATTTCATTATTATTGACTGCCCTCCATCACTAGGACTTCTAACCATAAATTCTCTTACGGCTGCCAATACAATCTTAGTACCGATTCAATGTGAATACTATGCACTTGAAGGATTAAGCCAGTTGATGAATACGGTAAAAATCGTTCAGAAGCATCTGAATAAAACATTACGTGTAGAAGGCGTTGTTTTAACAATGTTTGATGCTCGTACTAATTTGTCCATTCAAGTAGTGGAAGAGGTAAAAAAATACTTTGGGAATAAAGTGTATCGTACAATTATTCCAAGAAATGTCCGACTTAGTGAAGCTCCTAGCTTTGGTCTACCCATTATTTTATATGATGACAAGTCAAAGGGAGCTGAATGCTATATGGAATTGGCTGATGAAGTAATTTTAAGTTCGGAGGAAATATAATATGAAAAAGGGTTTAGGAAAAGGGCTTGAAGCTCTTATCAGCTCAACTAATGCTCTTGAGGAAGCAAAAAACAGTGTTTTAGAAGTTAAAATAAACGAAATAGATCCGAATAGCCAACAACCTAGAAAAGTTTTTGATCAGGAACGACTGGATGCCTTATCCGAATCAATTAAGGAACATGGTGTAGTACAACCTATTATCGTTAGAACAGAGGGTTCCAGATATATTATTATAGCAGGCGAAAGAAGATGGCGTGCGGCCAAGCTTGCCGGATTAAAAACTATTCCTGTAATAATAAAAGATATATCATCCCGTGAAGTTATGGAAATAGCTTTGATTGAGAACCTGCAAAGGGAAGATCTTAATCCTGTGGAAGAAGCAGAAGCATACCAGAAATTAATTGATGAATATTCTCTTACCCAGGAAGAGGTAGCAAAGGTTGTCGGAAAAAGTCGTGCAGCTATTGCTAATTCGGTTAGACTTTTGAGTTTATCAAATGAAATAAAAGATATGATTTCGGACGGTAGATTAACAAGTGGACATGCCCGAACTCTAATTACAATATCAGATATACAGAAACAGAACAGTCTTGCTAATCAAATAATTGAAAAAGGTTTAAATGTGAGAGAGGCAGAAAAACTTGCTGCTCATGAAGCAAGCGGAAAAAAGAAGCAAAAGACTAAAGCTGTTAATAAAGAGATCGCAGAGCTGTATACTCTAGAAGAAAAACTAAGGTCAGTCTTTGGAACAAAGGTCAATTTACTAAAAGGTAAAGAAAAAGGAAAGATTACTATAGAATATTATTCAAATGAAGAGTTCGACCGAATTATAGATTTGTTACTAAATAATGTAAAATAATGTATAGGTCTATTTTTTGTCTCGTTTACTTTTCTTATAGTTAGTAATATGTTATCCTATTGAAATATAAAACCGCCTTAAAAATTAAAATAGAGCGGTTGGAGGAAAGGCATGGTCATAATATGGAAGAAATAATATTATATATTGGGGCAGGTTTATCGGTCCTTTGTTTTTTACTGATTATAATTGAACATTTTAGACTTAGTGGTATGATAAAAAAATATAAGGCACTTATTAAAGGATTAAGTGAGAAAAATGTTGAAGATTTAATGGTTTCTTATTCAAATGAATTGGAGAGCATTAAAAATAAAATTAGTGGGCCTATTGAAAACAGAATTGTCAATCTTGAAGAGAGAATGCCCACCTGTCTTCGAAATGTCGGGATAGTTTCATATAACGCTTTTGATAATGTAGGAAATAACATGAGTTTTTCCATTGCCGCTCTTAATGATAAAAAAGACGGGGTAGTGCTTACAGGTATTTATACTAGGGAAAACTCTTATGTGTATTCTAAGGAAATAATTAATGGTCAACCGGTCAAGGAACTTTCAAAAGAAGAGAAGGAAGCATTAAATAAAGCAAATATTAAATAAATAGCTCTATATAAGGCAATAAAGGAGGAATAGACACAATGCTAGATATTCAAAGAATTAGAAACAATCCTGATGAGGTCAGACAAGCTCTACAGAAAAGGCTTTATGAAGTTGATTTTACCGAGTTGCTGTCTTGGGACCAGAAAAGAAGAAGTATAATATCTGAAGCTGAGGATTTAAAAGCAAAGAAGAATAAGGTTTCTGATGAGATACCTGTCCTTATAAAGCAAGGAAAAGATGTTTCACAGCTTAAGGCTGATATGAAAAATATCGCTGATCGTATCAAAATTATGGATGATGATCTAAGAGTTGTTGAAACAAAAATAACTGATTTTCTTGCAGCTCTTCCTAATATACCCGCTGATGATGTAGTAGCAGGCGGAAAAGAGAACAATCAAGTTGTTCGTACTTTCGGTAAAAAGCCTGAATTCTCATTTACACCAAAGAATCATGTGGATTTGGTTACCGCATTAGGTCTGATTGACTATGAGAGAGGCGTAAAGATTGGTGGTAACGGCTTTTGGGTCTATACCGGTGATGGCGCTATGTTGGAGTGGGCTCTTTTAAGTTACTTTATTGAGGAACATATAAAAGACGGATATCAGTTTATGCTTCCACCCCATATATTAACTTATCAGTGCGGGTTTACAGCAGGCCAATTCCCTAAGTTTGCTGATGATGTATTTAAAGTAGAATCAGGCGAAGTAAATGATAAAATGCAATTTATTCTTCCTACAGCTGAAACAGCCCTGATTAACTATCATCGTGATGAAATATTGAATGAAGAAGATCTTCCTAAGAAATATTTTGCGTATACACCTTGCTATCGAAAAGAAGCGGGTAGTTATCGTGCTGAGGAAAGAGGAATGATAAGAGGACATCAGTTTAATAAAGTGGAAATGTTCCAATACACTCTGCCCGAACAATCTGAAGCTGCTTTGGAAGAGCTGGTGAATAAAGCCGAAAGACTTGTTCAAGGCCTCGGCCTTCATCATCAGGTAAGTAAGCTCGCAGCCCAGGATTGCAGTGCAAGTATGGGAAAAACCTATGACATTGAAATCTGGATTCCCAGTATGAATGACTTTAAAGAAGTAAGCTCATGCTCTAATGCCTATGATTATCAGGCAAGAAGGGGAAATATCAGATTCAGACGTAAAGATACCAAAAAGACTGAACTGGCACACACTTTAAATGCTTCAGGTTTAGCTACAAGCCGAATTCTGCCTGCATTAGTTGAGCAGTATCAACAGGAAGACGGTAGCATCATTATCCCTGAAGTTCTTATAAAGTGGATGGGTGGCAGAGACAGACTTTATCCAAAGAAAAAGTAAAAGTATTAATTTAAGGGACTATAAAAAAGTGCACCTCCAAATATTAAAATGTGTCTAACATTTGGGGTGCACTTCGTATGCTTATAGTCCCTTTTTATAGTGAAAATAATCTGAAATAATAAAAAATACAAAATCCATGACTAAAGGGGGTTATTGTATAGGGCCATCGTTCTTTAGCGAGTCTTTATCTGGAGTGGTTTTATGTTTCAGGTGGCTCCTGTTTCCCTTTTGATCAACAATAACAACGTTCTCCAGAGTTGATTTGAGGCTTTGCCTGAAGCTTGCAATGTATTGCTTTCTAAGCTCTTGCTGCTCAAGTTTTTCTTCCTCAGTCAGACCTTCATTTTTAGCCTTTCTGGCTAATTCATTTATTCTGTCTATGCCGTATTTATCCATATGGTTTCTCCATGTGCGTTTTATAGTAAACTCATTATACTTTATAACTATATTACTTCGCAAACTTTGATTTATGCGAATGAGTAAGAGGGACGGTGACTTTTACTCATTACATAAATCAAATAATGAGTGAAAGTCACCGTCCCCATTACTCACAAATTAAACACATGTAAATGACTGTATTTCTCTTAAATCAATTCCAAAATAATTCCAACTGAATCCATTCCATCTGAATCCGGCAACAGATCTTGGTCCGACAAATGTAGGGAAGAACCAGAAGGGTCTCATCTGGCGAGGCCAAATATATGTAAATCTAAAGCGACAATTAGCTATTGCACCCGGGTCGACAGCAAAGGTTCCGATGGGCTGCCGGGGTATGAATGATGGCGGAGGTCCTGAGGGTGGACCATCAACCGGGCGTTGAGGATCAATAGGAGAAAAAGGTGTTACCGGTAAGAAAAATCTTAAGATATCAAAGGGACCTCTCATAAAATCCCTGTCTCTGTCTCTGTCTCTATCTCTATCTCTGTCGCGGTCCCTATCTCTATCTCGGTCTCTGTCGCGGTCCCTATCTCTATCTCGGTCTCTGTCACGGTCTCTATCCCTATCCAGGTCCCTATCTCGATCCCGTCTGTTTCGGTCTCTGTCAAATTGTTGAAACATTATGCTACCTCCTTTCATATCATATTTAGTACATTATATGAAAGTTCAGTAAATTGGTTGTCCACCTTTATATGACAGAATATTAAGGATAGCACATGTTCTGTAAATAGTTATCGTAAAAAGCTTAAGAATTGTTTGATTCTTTTACTTTAAATATGCTAAGAAAGGTTAGACTACCGATTATCAGCAGGGTCCCCGCTATCTGATAAAGTGATATTTTTTCATTAAGAAAAATCATACCGGTAAAAATAGTTACCACAGGTATAAGATTTAATAGTGCAGAGGGAAGGACCGGACCCAGTGTTTTCACCCCATAAAGATAAAATACATAGGCCAATGCAGAACAAAATATACCGAGAAATAAAAGATTGAGAATACTTGTTTGTGAAGGTATTTTCCAAGCTTTTATTTCACCCATAATAAAAGGTAAAAATAAAGGAATGCTGACTAAAGTCTGAAGTGTTGTCATTTTAAGACTGGAATACTTCTTACCCAGTCTATCGCTGATAAATGTGTATATAATCCACGATATCATAGCTCCGAAAACTAAAATATTGCCTAAAAATGATTGCGATGAAAAATCGGGTAAGCCTCCTTCAAATACAACAAAATAAACTCCTAAAATTGATGAGATAATGCAAAGGAAAGAAGAAAGTGCTAGCCTTTTCTTAGATACTATACTTTCGGCAAGCAATGCGAATATAGGAATTGCAGAAACAAGCATGGAGGCGTTCGAGGCAGACGTCAAAGTTAAACCCTTGTTTTCAAGAACGAAATACATAACAATGCCAAAAAACGTTGCGAAAATAAAGGGTATGGCTTCCTTTTTATCTATTCGAAGGCTTTCTCTTTTTAAAATACACAATATGAATAAAGGAACTAAGGCAACAATTTGTCTTATAAAGGCAATAGTAACAGGTGGTAATTCAGCTAAAATAACCTTTGTGGAGACAAACGATATTCCCCATACAAATACTGAAAATATGACTGCCGGTATTCCTAAAGACTTATTCTTATTCATTATGTAATGTACCTTTCTAATGTTCATCAAAGTATACCACCAAAGAAGGTAAAAAAAAAGAGATTTTAAAAATCTCGAGAGATTTATAAATCTCTTAATCAGTTTTATTATACTATATAGTAGATTCTTTGAAATTTAAGAAGAAAGATTTATCACTTTGAATTATGTAAGAGTACCCGACTTTTTTAATCAAACTTTTCAAAGCATCCATAACTTCAATAATATTTTCTTGTTCATAAATCGATATAATTATTTCATTCTTTTTAAGAAAAGGTTCAGGGCATAATTCTACTAATCTTGGTGAGCAAATCCATAGCAATTGCAAATGTTTGAACCAAATTGAAGGTGGAACACAATCAAATACACCTCGAATAACATATTTTTCCTCTTTTGTGTTTAGAACATATTCTTTCATAACCGATATATAATTTAGCTTCATAAATTATCCACCAACTCCCTACTTCTTAAGTATATTTACTAAAACATTCCACATTATATGCGGGTCTAGAAAAGATTATGTCTGAGAGATTAATCATTTAAGTAAAGATGAGTGATGAATTGCAATAATATATGTTAAAATAGACAATATAAAGCCGTTAGGGAGGATATATATGCTGACTGATATTGAGATTGCTCAAAGTGCAAAAATGTTGACCATTGAAAAAATCGCTGAGAAGCTTGGAATAGACCGTAGCGATATAGAACTTTATGGAGATTATAAAGCAAAAATCAAAGAATACGTTTATGATAGAGTAAAGGGAAATCCTGACGGAAGGCTTGTTTTAGTAACTGCGATAAATCCAACCCCGGCAGGAGAGGGAAAGACAACCACAACTGTCGGTTTAGGGCAAGCTCTTGAGAAAATCGGTAAAAGAGCCATAATTGCTCTGAGAGAACCTTCTTTGGGACCTGTAATGGGAATCAAGGGCGGAGCTGCCGGCGGAGGATATGCTCAGGTAGTGCCTATGGAGGATATTAATTTGCACTTTACCGGGGACATGCATGCAATAACAACTGCAAACAATCTCCTGTCCGCTGCAATTGACAATCATATTCATCAGGGAAATACTCTGAATATCGATTCCAGACGTATTGTATGGAAGCGTTGTATGGATATGAATGATCGTGCCCTTCGCCAAATTGTGGTCGGATTAGGTGGTAAGCCTAATGGTTTCCCAAGAGAGGACGGCTTTAATATTACCGTTGCTTCTGAAATCATGGCAATCTTGTGCCTTTCTTCAGATATAAACGATTTAAAAGAACGGCTTGGAAGGATTGTCGCTGCGTATGATTTAGAGGGTAAGCCGGTTACGGCAAAGGATTTAGAAGTACACGGGGCTATGACGCTATTATTGAAGGATGCAATAAAGCCCAACCTTGTTCAGACCCTTGAAAACACTCCCTGCTTCATGCATGGAGGACCTTTTGCTAACATTGCCCATGGTTGTAACAGCCTCAAAGCTACCCGCCTTGCTTTAAAACTATCTGATTATGTGATTACTGAGGCCGGTTTTGGAGCTGATCTGGGAGCTGAAAAATTCTTTGACATTAAGTGCCGATACGGAAAGCTTGCTCCTGATGCAGTAGTTCTTGTGGCAACGGTCCGAGCCCTTAAATATAACGGTGGGGCTAAAAAGGAAGATCTCGCTAAAGAGGACATAAACGCTCTGGAACATGGAATAGTTAATCTCCAGAAGCATATCGAAAACATTAAGAAGTTTGGTGTTCCTGTAATTGTGGCTATAAATCATTTTTATACAGATACCCAACAGGAGCTTGATCTAATAAAAAGTAAATGTGCCGAGTGGGGTGTTGAGGTCGCTCTTTCAGAAGTCTTTTTGAAAGGCGGTCAAGGAGGTATTGAGCTAGCAGAAAAGCTCTGTGAAATCATATCCCGAGAACCGTCGTCCTTTAGACCACTTTACGATTTAGATTTAACTATAAAAGAAAAGATTGAGATTATTAATAAAGAAATATATGGCGGGAAGGATGTTGTATTTACCGACAAGGCTCTCAAGGACATTAAATCAATTGAGCAATTAGGGTTTGATAAGCTTCCGGTATGCATGGCCAAGACTCAGTATTCTCTTTCTGACAATCCTGCCTTGTTAGGTCGTCCTGAAGGTTTTACCCTGACAGTAAAGGAAGTAAGATTATCTGCCGGAGCAGGTTTCGTTGTAGCCTTAACCGGAGAGATAATGACCATGCCCGGATTACCCAAAATACCCAGTGCTAATAAAATTGATATCGATGAAACAGGGAAGATAACGGGGTTGTTTTAAAACAGCTTCTCAAACTGGTTCATGAAACGAATGTGCTCGTGATACTCGGCTATTACTTCTTCAAGCATGCTGGTAAAATTCTTTTGGGCCCAGCTTCTTCTGGAATTGTAGTAACGGTTTGCCACACGCCAGAATTTCTGTGGGAACAGAAGCATTGCCTTCATTATTGTTATTTCGTCGGAGGAAATAGGAGATATTTCTATATAGGCATCCAGTAACAGGGATGCCTTTTGCATGTTCCAACTACATTTTCGCATTTTTCTTCTTAAAAGATTCACTACATCATATATTCTTATTTCATCACTACAGCACTCAAAGCCCGTAATATAGGTTTGGGGCCCCACAATAAGTATATTCTGATAAGAATAATCATGATGGCAAAATCCACCCTCAATAAGCGTTTTCTTAATGAGCCTGGGATATTCAAGTCCATTAAGAATAGTTAGGCTTTTCTCAGCAAGATCAAGAAATTTGTCTACACAATCAAGATATATGTAGTCAAAAGCTCCACGTTCGCGTTCAGCTTTTCTTCGCATCCTTAAAATCTCATCATATCGTTTTCCTAAGCTTTCGGGTAATTTCCCAAGATCGCTTGGAATAGAAAGCCCCTCTCTGGGTTTGAATCCTTTGCAGGAATTATGCATTAGGGCAAGGGCTACAGAAGCCCTTATAGCATCAGTATCATCCCCGAATTCGCATTCTCTGCCATCTATGAAAGGAGTCATCACATAATACTGATTATCAATCTCCATATAGGGCTTGCCATCAATAGATTCAGAGTATGTATCTAGATTGGTAAAACCATTTTTAGATAGGTGTACTTTGGCATCATGCACATATATAATGCGGTTTTCAGAACATTGACATTGACGCAAATGCATCCTGCCCTGATTTGTGTCGAGGATATGGCCTGCCCTGCATGGCTTTATTGACGTCACTTTAATGCCATAAGTAGATTCAATTATATCTTTTGATTCTATCATTCTAATATCCCGCCCCGCTTCATATAGCAATTATTAAATGTCTTTCAGGTATGTCTTTTCATTATATGTCTATATCTAAAATATTATGTTTTACCCTAGTCACAAAAGAAATTTTAGTATAATAAGAAGTATTACCCCCGGTAGCCCTAATATTCCGGCAATTAACGCGGAAACAGGGTTAAGTGATAAAGTGAAACCTAAAGGTGTGCCTATTAAATTGATTATTAGAATTACTATTCCGCCGATAATCCCATTAATAACCAAGCGGAGAATAACCTTTAAAGGAAGAAGCAGAGCTTTTCCAAAAGCAAATATAATCAGTACTCCTATTACCCAAGCTAATATAATAAGACCTCTATCCACTTAATCAACTCCCTTTGCAAAAAACGGTTATCCCCGGCAGAATTGCCATAAGGGATAGCCGTTTTCATCAGTTTTAAAGTAAGTTATATTCATATATCCTTATACCCTTATGCCTTGCTTAATTTATATACACAAGGGAACAAAAACATTCTTAAGAATTGTTTATTTCTTAAAAGTTCATTGGGCTTTGGCTTCCTTAGCCTTTTTAAGAAGGAAGTCATAACGAATTTCAGATGCTTTTATGCGATAGGCATAGTAATCCACCATTTCTTTACCCTCAGCAGTTTCATAGTTTGCCAATGAGTTCTGCCATTCCATATAAGCATCTCTGATGCTTTCTGTGAGTTCTCTCATATATTCATCTTTTTCGATTTGCTCGGCGGCTTCCTTGAATTTTACAGAATTAAATCTCTGAAGAAAGCCCAGAGGATCTAACTTTTGCTTAATGACTTGTTCTGACATAATACTCTTGCCCTTTCAATCCTATAATGTTCTCACGAGCTATATTTATTCAGCTCACTCTTTGCCCATCATATTGAGAGTATAGTCATGAAATGGGGAATTTATACGTTATTTTCATGTTTTTCAGAGGTACCCAAGGGGACAGTTCTTATGAAACACCTATTGCGGATACAATTCGATCGATTCCTGCCAAGTCTTTTAAAATGACAGTATCCATGTTTTTATCAGAAAAAATTTCGCTGACCTTATGGCCTTGATCAAAACCACATTCAACAATAATCATTCCCTTTTCAAAAAGAAGTGACGAAGCTTTGTCTGCAAGGGCACGATAGAACATAAGACCGTCTACACCTGCCACTAAAGCTGTGTGAGGTTCATACTCCCTTACCGATTCAGGAAGAAAAGGGATATCCCTTTCAGGTATATATGGAGGGTTGGAAACTATTAAATCATATTTCCTGTCAGCTGCAAAATCAGTTAAAAAATCGGAGTTAATAAACCTTATTCGGTTTTTTACATTGTGTCTCACTGCATTTTTGCGGGCAATATCCAAAGCACCGATGGAAAGGTCAAGAGCATCAACCAAAACTGAGTCGCAGCCTTTTGCCAGACTAACAGCAATACAACCCGAACCTGTTCCCACATCCAGGACATGATAGACATCTTTATAAGGTAATCTCGGTATGGGCGGATTAAAATATGCCGGAGTCTTTCCAAGGGCCCATAAAGCCCCTTGAGCCAGCAGCTCGGTTTCTTCCCGGGGAATTAGGACATGTGGGTTAACATAAAATATTGAATCTAAAAATCCGCACTCTCCTGTAATGTAAGCGAAAGGCTCATGGCGGCCTCGTCTTTCTATATTAGATTTGTAAATATCAATCAACTCATTATTAAGTGTTTGATCGGTATGGGCGTAAATATAACTCTGATCCTTATCTAGAAGCCTGCACAAAAGAAGACCGGCCTCTAAAGACGGGTCTTCCACGTTTTTTTCTTTTAAGTATCCGGTTGCTTTTTTTAACAGGTCTCCTATAGTCATAAATTTCCCTCGGGTACGGTATCTGTCTTGGTAGATACCTCAGCAGGTACATCTAAAACAGCCTTAAGAGAAGCAATGGCAACCTCCAGCATGGAATCATCGGGCTCCTGAGTAGTTATTTTCTGCAGCATTAGACCGGGTAGGCTGATTATGCGAACAAGCTTGCTGTTGGATCTTGCCGAAAGCTTAAATGCTTCATAGGAAATCCCGGCAATTACAGGAAGAAGGGCAAGCCGAAGCAGCATGTTAACCAATGGGTGATGCCAGCCTGCAAAAGCAAAAACTATTATGCTTATAATAATTACAATGAACATAAAAGTTGTACCGCATCTGGGATGCAGTCTTGTGTGTTTTTTCACATTTTCAACAGTAAGCTCTTCTTCATTTTCGTAGGCATATATAGTCTTGTGTTCTGCACCATGATACTGGAATACCCTTTTAATTTCCTTGTTTTTAGAAACCAGCCATACATAAAGTAAAAAAAGGCTTATTCTAATCAATCCCTCTATGGAATTGGCCAACAAAGAACCTCCGGTAGTAGTTTTATCAAAACTAAATAAACCGGTAATCAGGTTTGGCAAAAGCATAAAAATTCCTATGCTAAAAAGCAAAGCTATAAATACCGAGAAATATATCATATAGGAAAAGTAATTTTCCCCCAGCTTCTTTTTCATCCAGAGATCAAATTTACTTTCCTGTTCCTCTTCTTCGCCTAAATCAACATGTTCGGCTGATTCCATAAGAACCTTAACACCTACGACCATGGAATCAATCAAAGAGACTCCGCCTCTTATAAAGGGAAGCCCCAAAAACTTATGTTTTTTGGATATCGGAACGGAGGGCTTAATTTCTGTATAAATCTCACCGGAGGATTTTCTGACAGACATGGCAAGTTTATCATTACCACGCATCATAACTCCCTCAATAAGAGCCTCACCGCCAATATTACTACAAACCTTAGGTTTGATCCAAATTTCTTTATCCATTATAATACCTATGCCTTTATTATTTTATATTGAGAAAATTTCCCGTATAAATGTTACGGTCTAATTCAATCTTCATAGCCTTATTATACATAAACCCACGCCGGAGAACAAATCTTATTTCCTTGTATAAAATGAAAATAAAAGAGAATACTTTAAATGACCTCACAATACATTTTGACCCCCTTTACTTGCCGGTATCATTACCGGCTCTTTTTTTGCCGATAGATTAATTGATATATTAATTATGGGGGTAGTGATTTTGATAAAGGCAAAAAGAATAATAGTAATATTCCTAATTGCAGTTCTGTTAATACCATGTACAGGATTATTACAATTAAATAAGGCTAACGCATTGACGCTATCAGTTCCGAAAAATTTTAAAGGCTATGTTTACTCAAATTATGTTCATTTAGTTTGGGAGATTCCAAACGATACTTTTTCATATACCATTATTGAGAGAAGTATTGACCAGGATAACTTTTATCCTATTGCTACGCTTAATAAAACACTCACAGAATATAAAGACTATAATATTTCCAATGGACATACTTATACATACAGGGCGCGAACCTATTATAGCAATAATTACAGTGAATACACATCACAGGTTGAGGCGATTATCCTTTATCCTACCGACTTTTCTATAACTCATGCTTATAGTGACCATGTAGATTTAGAATGGTCCACGCCAATAATCCCTTCCACAAAAATACCGGATTACAAAATAATTGTTGAAAGACGCCAAATGAATTATAGTACATGGGAAAATATTGCAACTCTGCCTATTACCGAGGACACTTATAGGGATTTGGATGTTGCTTCCGATACAGCCTATTACTATCGTATTAGAACTCAATTTTCAAAGGAAAGATTTTCTTCATATATTCCTCATATGGGAGGATTAAGCACCCGCACATTGTTCCCTCTTACTACTAATTTGTGGGCACATGCGCTTTCAAATAACACAATTAAACTTGAATGGGATATTTCATCTCTTGGAGATAATAAAGTCTTTATTGAAAGACAGGATTCTGAATTTGGCTATGTCACTATTTATTCCGGCACAAGTGACAGCTATGTGGATAGAATGCTTCAAACGGGAAAAACATATACTTACAGGTTGTATATGCTCTCTAAGAACGGATATAAATCGGAGTATACGGACAGTATTAGTTTAAAACCGGAAGCTCTCCCAACCCCGGTCAATTTATCAGCCAATGCTCTTGCCTCTGATTGTATTGCTTTGGCATGGGAATATCCCTATGAAGACGAAACCGGATTTGAGATATGGAGAAAAACATCTTTGACATGGGAGCTAATAGCTATAGCACCTAAAAATACTGATAGTTATTCTGATAAGAGTAGTGTAAGCGGAATGACATATACGTATAAAATAAGGGCTATTAGAGGAGATAGCGCTTTTTCCTCTTTTACAAAAGAAGAGACTGTAATAAATTCATACCCTGATAATCCGGGTGAACCGGTATACACAATAAACGAGGGGTATTTATCGCTCTTTAGTAAAAGCTATGTGCCTGCCAACAACACATATACACTTGAATATCGTAAGGATATAAACAGTCAATGGGCCGAACTAAAATCTATTTCAAAAGGAACTTTAGCTGCTCGTATTGGTTTTTCTGCTAATACGGAATACTTTTTCAGAATTAGGGCTAATAATGGAGGCCTAGAAACTATCGGCCCTGAACTTCACTTTTTCGGTTCAGCTCCTGAGGCCCCCAGGAACTTACAAGCACAGCATGTTGGTTATAAAAGGCTCACTCTGACATGGGAGGACATAACCGAAAAGGAAGATGGCTATAATATTTATCGTTCTGTAAGGACAGGCGAAACCATGAAAAGAACCTTAATAGGCTCTGTAGAAAGGGATGTAGAGAACTATACAGATAGCTCACCCATTGAAGGGGGGCATGTCTATTATGAAGTCCTTGCTTATAATATTTCCGGTGAATCTAAAGCTGCCGGCCTTTCAATAAAAACACCGGCAAAAGTACTTTATAAAGATATTGCCTCATATCAATGGGCTCATGAATCAATATATACACTACAGGGTCTAGGTGCATTTGAAAATGCATCGGATGGTAATTTTCACCCTCAGAATCTAATAACAAGAGGTCAATTGGCCAGCATGATAATAAAAAGTTTTAATATTCCTTATGATAACTCAAGGCTTTTACCTCCTGCTGACATTACCCCTAACCATATTTACTACAAGGACATAATGGCAGCAATTAAAGCAGGTATGCTCTACACTGATGTGAATGGTAAAATTTATCCCAATAAAACAGTTACAAGGCAGGAGATTATACTCATGTTAAACAGTGCATTAGCAAATGCCGGTCTGCCGATTATTTCTCATAACACGAGTGTATTGGAAGCATTTAATGATTATAGTCAAATTGCTCCTGAAGACTTAAATATTATGGCTTCTTTTGTGGGAGAGAAGATTATTACAGGTAAAAGCGGCCAGATATTATCCTTGAAAACATACACTACAAAAGCAGAGGCAGTGGCTTTTATCTACCGGACGCTAACTAACTATAAATTGTTAAAAAAATAATCCCTTTACAATAAGTTTAGCGGCTGTGGCCTACAACGATTTAGCGCTCCGGTCAAACGTCCAGTTTTCTAGTCGCGCTCGCTACGCTAATCCAAGACGAAATGAGATTTCGTCTGTTCGCATGTAAATCGTATGCAGGCACGCCGCTTAATAACTATTTGCTTAATCAAAGTCATTTACGTTAGATAGAGGAATAATGTTAAGTAAAGGCAAATAGCCAGGGAACCAAATATTGAAACAATAATTGATATCCTGATTCTGTCATTCTTTCGTTTTAATCTTTTTGAATTTAAATACAATGATACAATACTAAGTACAAGCTGGAATAATGATAGAAAAAGAGCAATCTGCAAAATGGCCGTATCCCAATAGTCCCTGACGCTTATATTAAGCAGGCGGTCGAAAAATGTTTCTCCTAGGGGTTTTGCCAGTAAAATGATAACAAGGTTTACAATAAGGAATCCCCAGAGAATGACACTCCCGATATCCAGCACTCTTAAAATAATATCGGGTCCGTTTCTAGCGTTTGGGTGTTTTGAAATATTGTTTTCCAATTGAACCACCCCCATATTCATTACATTACCACAATAAGGAATAAAATGAAAGTATGCTATAATTGTTATAATCAGTATAGTATAATATCGGTGTGATGGAGGTTTATGTTCATGAGTACAGAAGGAAAATCCCGGTTTGATAATCTCTTCAGAGGTATAGATAAAGACCCTCACGCAATGTTAGGTATGCATATCGAGAATGAAGAGATTGTTGTGCGAGTATACAATCCTTTCTCAAAAAGCATTTTAATAAAAGAAAGAGATTCCAAAGAAACCTTTCAAATGGATCGAATTGACGAGAGAGGTTTATTCGAGCGGATTATACCAGATAGAAAGAAAGCCTTCACCTATGAACTGATTCATACTACTTATGATAATATTACCTATACCGTTATGGACCCTTATTCGTTCTGGCCAACTATTTCTGATTATGATTTATACTTATTTAATCAGGGAAACAATCATCGCATTTATGAAAAGATGGGATGCCATCTATGTGAGCATGAAAACGTAAAAGGTGCTTCATTTGTAGTGTGGGCTCCTTCTGCCAAGCGGGTCAGTGTGGTAGGCTCTTTTAACCAATGGGATGGCCGTATTCACCAGATGCGTATGATTGGCAGCAGCGGAGTTTGGGAGCTTTTTATTCCCGGTCTTACAAAAGGGGACCTATATAAATATGAAGTAATAACACCCTCAGGAGAAATATATACCAAGGCCGATCCCTATGCTCTATATGCAGAAAAACCACCTCAGACTGCTTCTATTGTCTATGACACAGACAATTTTGATTGGTCCGATACTCAATGGATGGAAAACAGGCAGAATGAGAGTACTTTTAATAAACCGGTCAATATTTATGAGGTTCATTTAGGCTCCTGGAAGCAGGAACCCGATGATGCCCCTGAATCTGAAACCGGATTTAAGCCATACTCCTATAGGTATCTTGCCGAGACTTTGATTCCTTACGCAAAAAAAATGGGCTACACCCATCTTGAGCTTTTGCCAATTATGGAGCATCCTTTTGATGGCTCATGGGGTTATCAGGTGACCGGATACTATGCAACCACAAGTCGGTATGGAACTCCGGAGGACTTTAAATATTTCGTTGATACATGCCATAAAAATGGCCTTGGAATCATTTTAGACTGGGTTCCGGCCCATTTCCCTAAAGATGGTCACGGACTTGCCAGATTCGATGGTACAGCCCTTTATGAGCACGAGGATAAAAGAATGGGCGAGCATATCGGATGGGGCACTCATGTTTTTAACTATGGCCGTAGTGAGGTCAAAAACTTCCTTATCGCCAATGCTGTTTATTGGTTTGATCAATTTCATATAGACGGTCTTAGGGTGGACGCTGTGGCGTCCATGCTTTACCTTGATTATTGCAGAGAGCCCGGACAATGGATTCCTAACAAAAACGGCGGTCGCGAAAATCTTGAAGCCGCAGAATTTATCAAGCAGCTAAACTCAGTTGTATATAATTATTTTCCCAATGTGATGATGATAGCCGAAGAGTCCACATCATGGCCGATGGTGACAAAACCCGTTCATGACGGGGGCTTAGGTTTTTCCCACAAATGGAACATGGGCTGGATGAACGATTTTCTAAAGTATGTCAGTCTTGACCCAATATACCGCAAGTATAACCAGAACCTTTTAACCTTTTCCTTTATGTATGCTTGGAGCGAAAATTTCATATTAGTACTTTCCCATGATGAGGTTGTCCATGGCAAATGTTCAATGCTTAGCAAGATGCCAGGAGACTATTGGCAGCAATTTGCAGGTCTTCGTTGTGCTTACAGCTACTTTTTTGCCCATCCGGGAAAGAAGCTCCTTTTTATGGGCAGTGAGTTTGGTCAGTTTATCGAATGGAAGTATAAAGAGAGTCTTGATTGGCACCTCCTAAATTATCCTATGCACGAAAAAATGAGCCTTTGTGTGTCAGACTTAAACCATCTCTATAAAACAGAAAAAGCCTTATATGAGCAGGATTTCAGTACTGAAGGCTTTGAGCTAATTGACTGTAACGATACCGAGCATTCGATAATATCCTTTATAAGAAAAGGGAAAGACTGGCGTGATATGTTGATTTTTATATTCAATTTTACTCCGGAAACCCATGAAAGCTATCGAATGGGCGCGCCGCTTAAAACAACATATGTGGAGATTTTCAACACTGATGCTGAAAAATACGGTGGTAGCAATGTACTTAATACTGAACCTATTCCATATGAAGAAAAACCCATGCACCAAAAACCATACTCAATGACGCTTCAAATCCCTCCTCTGGGTGCTGTTATTCTCCGGCCTCAAATTGACAGTAATCAATAAAAAATAAAGGCTTATTTGTAAGTAGGATAATAAAAGATCCAAAACGTGGAATAATACTATATAATAACATCATAAATTACTAAATTAGTGCTTGACAAAATAAAGTTGACCTATGTATAATATTTATCTTCATTGACAAGGGGCGACAAATTGTGATATAATTTTATCCAGTGAGTTTTGAGGTGGTAGTATGGATAGAAATTCTATATCACAGATCCGAAAGGAACTGGAAGGCTGTGTTGGTAAAAGGATTCAGCTTAAAGCCAACAAAGGGCGCAAGAAGACATTTGTCAGGGAAGGCATAGTAGAAAATGCTTACCCGAGCATCTTTACAGTATGCTTCGAGAATGAGTTTAACTCCTCCAGGATGGTTTCTTACAGCTATACCGATATTTTAACCCACACAGTTGAAGTAAGAATTATGTCAGGAAGTCTAAATAATGTAGCGCTCTAACAAAAATCTGTAAGTATTAAACAGCCGTTATGACAACGGCTGTTTTTATGTATGATTCAATTCATGAATAGATCTCAGATATTCGTCGTTTCCGGGATCACTGTCAAGCTTAATATCCATTTGTCCTATGTCTACAGTTTCCATTGAGGCCCTCAGCTTTCTGAAGGGCTTGGTCAATGTTTTGGCAATAAATACTACCGCGGTAAGCACAAGTAGAAGGAAAACAATGATAGAATAAAAGGAAAACTGAAACAGAATAGCAGTAGCTTTAAATACCTCTCGTTTAGGCCGGAGAACCATAGTATTCCAGCCGGTGTATTCTGAATTGTTATTTGAAATAAGATAAGTTTTTGATATGCCGTCAAGATTAACTGGACATTATTATTAGCGTTACTTAGCACTGCTTTAAGCTCTTCGTTAAGACCGGATATATCAAGCGGGTATATTAGTTTGCCTTGATTATCAGTAACTATGGTGATCCAGGTACCGAAATATGGGCTTACTATATCCTCTATAATTGAGAATTTTTGCTGCACCTCCAATAATCCCAGCACTTGTCCTTTAGAGGTCATAATTGCCCTGGCAACCGAAAAAACCGTATCCGGCTCCGGATTACATTCGTTTTGCCGGGGTGGTAAAAGTACTTTTCGTCCATTCATGCCAATAACGTAATCCTCCCTTCAAGCTGACTTTTTATAAAGGATTGCTTAAGGCCGGAGATACTCCAGGAAAAAAAGTAATCATTCTCAGAGTTAATTACCGAGATCATATGTGAAGTAAGAATTGGTGTATTTCGCTAATTCCTACAATTACTCTATTACAGAAGCTGCATATTAATAACACTTACATAGGTGTTATTCTGATTTTTACATCATTGAACCTTGCATTTTCTATATTATTGTTTACAGGGTTCATCAAAACCATCCCTAAGGAGTTGGATGAAGCTGCAATAATAGATGGCTGTGGCTCGTTAAAAACATTTTTTCAAGTTGTATTTCCATTACTTGCTCCGGTCATCGTAACTGACATCATTGTAGTGTTTATGAACGTATGGAACAGCTTTGTAATACCTTTGTACTTCCTTTCCGACAGCCAAAAATGGCCTATGCCACTGACTGTATACAACTTCTTCGGCAAGTTCCAGAGCTACTGGAACCTGGTTTTTGCAGACCTTGTACTTTCTTCTCTGCCTATATTAGCAGTTTATTTGTTAGGCCAAAAGTATATCATTGACGGTATGACAACCGGTGCGGTTAAAGGATAGAGATTAAAGGCAATACGATGATACAAAAAAATCTATTAATTACATTAAAGCTTAAAACTATAACCGTGTTTCGCTCAGAATATCCTTCATCTTATTAAGGTGTTTGAAAACCTTGTTGTTGCGCCGGACAGAAACAGTAGTATACAGCGCATCCAACAACGCAATCTGAGCAATACGTGATGAAACTGCTTCCCGTAGATATTGAGTTTCTGCAGTTGTGGTAACAAGGCAAATATCAGCGATTTCGGTAATTGGACTTTGAAGATAACTGGTGATGCAAAGTGTGGTGGCTCCCGCTTCTTTCGCTATTTCAAGAGTTCTTATGGTATCAATAGTACGTCCAGTATGAGATATAGCGACAGCTAAATCATTTTTTGTTAATAAGGAAGATGATATTCTGGAGATATGTGGGTCAGTAGCACAAAAAGCGGGAAAGCCTACGCGCATAAAACGGTAATAGGCGTCATATGCAATTTGTGCAGACGTACCAATCCCGTAAAACTCAATTCGTTTTGCTGAAAGAATAGCCACTACTGCTTTTTCATAAGCATCGAAGTCCAGCATGGTTAGAGTATCATCCAGAGCTTTCTTGCTTGAATTATATATTTTTTGTGCTATTTCACGTGGAGAATCATATTGGGAAATTTCTGAAATAGTAATTTCATTTGCAGGCATAATAGACCGAGCAAGATTGATTTTCAGGTCCGAAATCCCCTTATAACCGAGCTTCTGGCAGAAACGAACGATACTTGATTCTGCTACGCCGGCCATTTGAGAAATTCTTTTGACGGGCATATGAGTAATTTCATCGGGGTTATCCAATATAATTTGAGCAATTCTTTTTTCGGTATCATGCATATTAGGAAGGAGATTATTAATTCGAACTAGGCAGTCTGCTTTATTTTCCATAAAATACCCTCACTTTGTATCATCTGTAAAAATTAATTAATTTGGAATATTATTTTATTTATTATGACAATTTTATAATATTATTCTTTTGTAAGCAAGAAAATTTTTTAGGTATACTATAGCATGAAATATATAGTTAGGTTAGATAAATAATATTTTACAAAATAGCTTGCAAATAAAAAATTAATGTGATATTCTCTTTATAGAATAAAACACCATAAAAATTAATTTAGTAAGAATAAAATTGCAAATGTTGAGAGGTGCTGCTTTGAATAAAAATGTGGTTTATGTTGTAGACATGGATGGAACTCTTTACAGAGGAAATGTGTTATTGGATGGAGTAAAAGAATTCATGGATATTTTAACTACAAAGAATTTTATTCTGATGACTAATTGCCCTCTTCACTCTCCACAGCAGCTTTCAAACAAAATGAAGCGAATGGGAATAGATGTGGAGTCAGATAAAATCATTACATCTGCACAAATTTCAGTGAGGCATCTTGTAAAAAATAACATAAGCAGTGCATTTATTATAGGAAGCGAAGCACTAAAGGATGAGGCCACCAAGGCAGGGATTTTCATGACTGAGCGAAGTCCTCAATGTGTTTTGGTGGGTCAGGATGACAACCTTAAAAGCGAAGATTTATACATTGCAGTTGAATGCATTAAAGTTGGAGCAAAATTTTATTGTACAAATATTGATTTAAGAATTCCTTATGGAGATACGTTCCGTCCCCACACCGGAGCAATCGTAAAAGAAATACAAAAGTTAACACAAAAAACTGCTGAAAATATTGGAAAACCGGAAAGAAGCTTTCTTGATGAGGTCTGTAATATTTTTAGTTGTGATATTGGGGATATTAAACTGATAGGAGATAACCTCGATACTGATATTCGTATGGGTCAAAGATTCGGTGTAAAAACCTATCTTCTAATGACTGGGATTACAGATGATTCCAGTCTTACAGCAGAGGGTGCACCAAAACCAGATTTCGTATTTCATGATATTAATGAGCTTATTAGCTTCGAGTTTGCTTAAAAAGCAAGCAAGTAGCTATTATGCAAATATATTAATTAAGAAATAAAGGAGATTGGTGATGAGAAATTTTAAAAAAGTGATAGCGACAGCATTGGCATTGACTCTTTTGTTCTCTCTGAGTGCTTGCGGCAATTCACAAGTAACCAATACACCTGGGCCTACAACTGGTACATCAACAACACCTAACCCATCAGGAGAAACGCCTGCAGAGAAAGAGGTTACTCTTTCAATCGCACTGAATCAAACCTGGAATAAACCTAATTTTGAACCCATGCTAAAGAAATATTCTGAACTAAACCCCAATATTAAGTTCGACATTCAGATAATACCAGACGCTCAATTCGATGAACTGCTTAATGCAAAAATCCGTACTGGAGAAGCTCCTGACATGGTACATTACGGAATTACTCAGTTGTTTCAAAAGTACGATGTGACCAATAGCCTTGTTCCTCTTGATGATCAACCGTGGGTTGTAAACCTGGTGAACCCTGCAGCCGTTACCATTGATGGAAAGATTTACGCTGCTCCCAGTAACAGTGTTGGGGGAACAAGTGGTGTTGTTTACAACAAGCAAATATTTGAAAAGTACGGAATAGCGATTCCTAAAACTTATAGCGATTTCCTTGCTGTATGCGAAAAGCTTAAAAACGAAGGTATTACACCAATATTGCTTCAAGGTAAAGATGCATGGACAATTGGTATGTGGATTTGTACAATGTTTCCTAATGTCATAGAAGACAGATCTCCCCAGATTTATGACCAACTTAATACTCAGGATGTTAAATATGAGGATCTCCCTGAGTTTGCCCGCTGCCTCGATATTATGAAGGAGCTGGTTGACAAGGGATACATAAATAAGGACTATCTTTCAACAACTGTAGATATGGGAATTACGATGATGCTAGAGGACAAGGCTGCCATGTGTGTTACTGGCTCATTCCTCAATTCAGATCTTTACGCAAAGGATCCCTCAAAGGTATTTTTGATGTTCCCATTCCCTGTTATTGACAATGCAAGATTAACAGCTGGAACAGTTCGAGTGATTGCAATTTTCAAAGATTCCAAGCATATTGAGGAAAGTAAAAAATTCCTGACCTTTATGCAGGAAAAAGAGCAGCAGGTATTAACCAACACAGATTGGGGCACCATGCCGGCAACAAAAGGTGTTGAGATTGATTTGCCCCCATGGGTAGCAGATGTACAGGAAAACTATATTAGTAAAGGATTGATTCCTCTAGACCAAATGGGAATGAGACAATATGTCGGTGTAGGAGAAATGGTTGTTTTAACCCAGGAAGTACTTTTAGGGAATATGACTTCTATGGAAGCACTCAAGGAATGGGATATTTATTATGAGAAGCTGGCAAGAGAGAAAAAGTTCCCCGGCTGGGAGAATAAATAACCAATAATTAACTTAAGGGGAGTGCGGTAAAACAAAAGTATATTAGGGATGGCTTTTACCGTTTCTCCCCAATAATTATATTGAGATCATATTGAGTCTGTTTCTAGTGTGTTCTCGCACGTCATAGTAAATTGGTTTTTTCAAACTAATGAGAGAGGATAATTCGCAAAGATGAAAGTGAGAAGACGTACATATTATACGCCCACTTTTTTAATACCAGCTTCATTGGTATATTTTGTTTTTTTTATGGTACCTGTTCTTATAGGTTTTATACTAGCATTCACCGATTGGAATGCTTTTTCAAAAGACATAAATTTCGTATGGCTTAAAAATTTCAAAGAAGCATTTAACCATAGAGTAATCAAAGTTGCAATTAAAAACACTATTATTTTTGCTTTAATAACTACAATAGGCAAGAATGTAATGGGCTTGTTTTTATCTGTTATTTTTACAAATAAATTAAAATTTCGGAATTATGCAAGAACGGTTTTCTATTTACCGTCAATTCTTAGCAGTGTTGCCATAGGGCTCATGTTTACATCAATTTTGCATCCGTCAGGACTTCTTAATACAATGCTTAATTTCTTGCATCTTGGCTTTCTTACTCATGACTGGCTGGTAGAACCTGGGCTGGGAATAGTTTCAATTGCTTTTGTTGAAATCTGGCAATGGTCTGGTTATCATATGGCTATTTATATTGCTGGCCTCCAAGTTATCCCCACTGAGTTCTATGAAGCGGCAAAAATAGATGGTGCGGGTTGGTTTAACCGGCTTTTTCGAATTACAATCCCACTATTAATGCCTGCGTTCAGTACCAATATTGTGTTATCTCTTATAGGCGGCCTTAAGGTATTTGGTCCTGTTTATGTTTTAACAGGAGGAGGCCCTGGATATTCTACACAGGTAATGAGTACATTTGTATTTAAAGCCTTCGGGGAAGGCTCATGGGCGCTTGGTACAGCGGCAAATATGATTTTATTCATGGTAATAGCTCTAATTGCCATGACACTTCTGAAATATCTTAGAAAACAGGAGGATAAAATTATATGAAAAAAGCTCTCTTTCTAAAAAAGCTAGCCGGTGAAATCGGAATTATTATATTATCTCTTATTATTATCGTACCAATTATGATGGTTATCCTTGGTTCATTCAAAACGTCTAGGGAAGCGGTGGATATGTCATTTGCATTACCAGCAAGGATGCAATGGGAGAATTTTGTTATTGTTTTCCAGAGAGGGAAGCTGATAAAACCCTTTATTAACAGTACTGTTTTTTCAGTCAGTGCCGTGGTGATTAATATTAGTATTACCTCTATTGCAGCATTTTATCTATCCCGGGTAAGATCGAGAGTAAATAAAATAATCAATGCAATTTTTACTCTTGGCTTGATTTCCCCGCTAATAATGATACCAACAATAAAAGTACTTCAGCTGTTGTCACTGAACAATACATACTTAGGCGTTATTCTGATTTATGTAGCTATAAAAATACCATTCTCTATATTCCTTTTTGTGGGATTCATTAAAACTGTTCCTATAGAATTGGATGAGGCAGCTATTATTGACGGATGCAATAATATACAGCTGTTTACACGTGTAATTTTTCCTCTTTTAAAACCGGTCATTATGACGGATGTTTTTATCATATTCATGTCTATATGGAATGATATTAATATTCCTCTTTATTTTTTAAACACAACTGATAAGTGGACAATGTCGCTTACAGTATACAATTTCTTCGGACAGTATTCCAGAGACTGGAATCTAGTTTTCGCTAATCTGATTATCACAAGCATTCCGGTTATTCTTTTGTATATTTTCGGACAGAAGTATATTGTCAAAGGACTTACTGCAGGGGCTGTAAAGGGATAGAAAAAGGTTTGCAAAGGAGGAAGCGCTTATGAATGGAAAAATATATCGTGATAAAAAGACTGAATCGATTGTATTTCCTATTGGTGGAATCGGAAGCGGCTCTATTGGCCTTACAGGTGCTGGAAGATTTATGGATTGGGAAATTTTTAATCGTCCCAATAAAGGTAGCATCAATGGGTTTAGTAGCATAGCAGTTAAAGCGATTGATGCTAAAACTGGTATGATAGTTGATGTACGGGTTCTCAATGGAGACTTAAGCGGTTCTTTTACCGGAAATTATTCCGACCGCTTGTTTAATGGCTATGGTTTTGGTCCAGATCATCTTTCTATGGCCGGCTTGCCTCATTTTGAGAAAGTTGAGTTTATAAATGAATTTCCAATTGCCCGCATAAATTTTAGTGATAGGAACTTTCCCGCTAAAGTGAGTCTTATGGCATTTAACCCCTTCATTCCATTAAACTCGCAGGATTCCAGCATACCCGCCGCATTTTTATCAGTTCGTTTTGAGAATAATACTTCAAAAACTATCCGTTACGAGGCTTGCTTATCTGTTAAGAATCCTGCGCCTGCTGGAAAGAGCAGGAACCGAAAAATACATGATGAAAATTTCACTCTTGTAAGTCTAGAAAATTTATCATCAGATAAATTTGCCATGGATTATGGTGATATAACCATCGGTACTGATTCCAAGGATGCATCAGTTCAGGAATATTGGTATCGGGGGCGATGGTTTGATAGCATTAATATGTTTTGGCATGACTTTTCCAAACCAGGAAAGTTAAAAGAGCGATCTTATGATAATTGCTCTAATCGTGATGACACAGCATCGGTATCAGGCAGCATTCAATTGGAACCGGAAGATGATGATGAAATCCGTTTAATTATTTCTTGGAACTATCCAAATGTTATGAACTACTGGAATGCACTGGAGCCAAAAGAAAACACCGGTTATTTTTATGACGAGAAAAAAAGAGACCTTGGCTCTAGGCCTATAGAAAATATATGGAGAAACTATTATTCTACAATATTTGAGAATTCAGTTCAGTCAGTAGCCTATTGTCTTAAAAACTGGGACAGGCTTTATAAAGATACATATGCTTTTCAAAATACCCTGTTTTCCTCTTCTCTGCCTGAGGCAATGTTGGATGCAGTAGCTTCAAACCTTGCAATATTAAAATCAACCACCTGTATGAGGCTTACTGATGGCTCATTTTATGGGTTTGAAGGTTGTCATAGCTATTGCGGCAGTTGTGAGGGCTCATGTACCCATGTATGGAACTATGCGTATGCTTTGCCGTTTTTATTCCCTAATTTGGAGCGCTCCATGCGAGATCTGGATTATGAGTATTGCAGCGATAGCGAAGGAGGAATGTATTTCAGACTTCAGCTGCCACTAGAAAAAGGGAAGCTTTATGACCATCGTCCTTGCGTAGATGGACAAATGGGCGGAATTATAAAGGTGTATAGGGATTGGAAAATTTGCGGCGATAGCCAATGGTTGGCAAAGCTATGGCCACAGGTAAAAAAGTCTTTAGAATATGCATGGTCAGATAAAAACGTGGACTACTGGGACAAAGCCATGGAAGGAGTAATAACCGGACGGCAGCATAACACACTGGACTTGGAGTTGTTTGGACCTAATGCATGGCTAACAGGGTTTTACCTCGGTGCGCTGAAAGCCGCAGGAGAAATGGCAGAGTTCTTAGATGATAATGAGTTTGCGGACAAATGCAGAGAGCTCTACCAAAAGGGAAGAGCCTTTACAGATAAGAATTTGTTTAATGGTGAATATTTTATTCAAAAAATTGACTTAAACAACAAAAAAGTTCTTGAAGGATATGCTTGTTTTCATGGTCGTATAGATGATGATGCAGTAAACCATTATTGGGATGGCGAAGTGAATCAGATTAAATACCAGATGGCGGATGGATGTGCCATAGATCAAGTGCTTGCCGACTGGCACGGGCGTATATGTGGCCTTGGTGAAGTGTTTGATCCAGAACAAACCCTGGAAGCTCTTAAAGCAATCTATCGCTATAACTATAAAAGCTCTGTAAGGAATATGTTTAATCCATGCCGTCTCTATGCATTGAATGACGAAGGCGGAACCGTATTGTGTTCGTGGCCTGAAGGTACGACAAGGCCGGTTGTTCCCGCACTATATACTGATGAAGTGTGGACGGGATGCGAGTATCAGTATGCTGCCCATCTAATTCTTATGGGAAGACCAGATATGGCAGAGGAAATTGTCCGGACGGCAAGAGACAGGTATGATGGTGAAAAACGAAACCCTCTTAGTGAGATGGAGTGCGGAAGCAGCTATGCCAGAGCTATGTCTAGCTACACCTTGCTTTTGGCTTATTCGGGATTTACATTTGATTCAACAAAAGGCCTTATTGGATTTGCACCTGCAATTAAGGGAGATTTTAAGTGCTTCTGGTGTCTTAATACCGGATGGGGTACTATGGAGGTCAAAAATGGAGCTTTTAGTCTGTCCGTAATCTATGGAAAGCTTTATTTTAGGCAACTAGACCTGTCAAAAGATATTTTAGATAATGTAGGTTCAGTTAATCTCAATAAGAGTGAGATATTATTTCAAGTCTGTGATAATAAACTTATTTTTCCCACAGAAATCAAGATATGTATAGGAGACACGATTTCAACCACTTATAAGAAAGGAAGTACCAAAAATGTATATTAATCCTTATGAATCTGTGGCAAGTGGAACTGGGCAATGGCTGCGCACTAATTTTCACACCCACTGCGGTGCAAGAAAAGGTGATAACTGTGGAATCATTCCTCTAAAGGATTGTATAGAAGTATATAAGGATTGTGGTTACCATGTATTAGCGATTACAAACCATGATGCTTATACAGATTTAGATGAGTTTGCTAACGAATCTGATATGGTGCTAATAAACGGTTATGAGTATAGCCAAAAACAGCATATGCTTTGCATAGGCGGAAGAGCTGTAGTTAGTGGGAAACATCAGGAGGCCATTGATTCATGCGTAGGAGAAGATGGCTTTGTAATCATCTGTCATCCTCACTTAGACACAGATGATTACTGGCCTACAGAAGACATTAAGAAGCTAAATGGGCATGTTGGGATTGAGATTTATAATAGTGTTATCCCAAGACTGGCAGGTCTGGCCCTCGCCACAGATGTATGGGATGAGCTTTTAGCTTCTGGCAGACTTGTATGGGGATTTGCTAATGACGACTTTCATCGTTGGTTTGATTTGGCCAACAGCTGGACTATGGTGTATGGAGATAAAAGCTACGATAGCGTTAAAGCTGCCATTAAGTCTGGATGCTTCTACGGTTCAACTGGTTTGAAGCTTAAAAAGCTTGTTTTGGATAAAGAGATTATACATATTGATGTAGTCTATTTAAACGACTATATAGGTGAACTACAATACGAATTTATTGGCTGCAATTCAAGGCTTCTAGCAAGAATTGTGGGAGAAAGCATAGATTACAAATTACCTAAGGCAGAACCGTATGTACGCATATGTGTTACTGCACCGGATGGTTCTAAATTGTGGACTCAACCGATATATGATGATGATTTTTTTAAGGTTTAGGGAAGTGGTAAACATGTGCAGCCATGAACAAGTTAAATTTGGCATATTCACCGATATGCATATAGATATTATGCATGATTGCTTATCAAGAACAACTGGGTTTTTGGATGATTGCTTGCGTGAACAGGTAGATTTCATTATTCAGTTAGGAGATTATTGTTATCCCGATGAAAACAGATATGTTTTATGCAAACCAGAAAATATACCTATCAATGTCGCAAATGCTTTGATGGAAAAACCTTCTGAAGATAAGGATAAAATTTTCAGGCTTTTTAAGGAATATCCGGCTCCCCAATATCATGTTCTTGGAAACCACGATTTAGATTTTTGCAGTAAAGAGGAAGTGGTTAAATACTTAGGGTGTCAAAATACGTACTATTCTTTTGATTGCAAGTTTTTTCATTTTATAGTATTGGACTGCAATTTTTTCATGGCAGGTAACCGGTATCATTCTTATGATCATGGAAATTACTTTGACTATTCACACGAAGAAGCTCCTTTTCTTGACGAGAACCAGTTATATTGGCTAACAAAGGATCTTGAGCAGACAGAGAAACCCACTATTATTTTTTCACACCAAAGTCTTAATAATGAGCTCTATGGTATTAAAAATGTGAACGAATTCAGGAGAATCTTAACTGAGCAAAGAAATAATGGCAAAAGAATTTTGATGTGCATAAATGGACATAACCATATTGATAACCTGGTAAAGGTAGATGATGTTTTCTATTTTAACCTAAATAGTATTTCGAATGCATGGCTGGGAGAGGAGTATGCCGCTTCGCGATATGGTTTTGAAATTGATAACAAATACCCAAATATTTCTTATACCGTGCCATACAAAGAACCAATTTACGCGATTATCACCATGGAGGACAGTTATCTCGAGGTGAAAGGAAAGGAAAGTAGCTTTGTTGGAAAATCACCCTATGAACTGGGATTTCCACTCAGCAGGACAGAAACCAGAATTACCCCAAAGGTTTCATCTTTCAAAATTAAAGTGTGAAATAATCATCCATAGTTTTTAAGGTAAGTAATAGTTGAATTATAAAATATTATAAGTGAGGAGATAGCAGAATGATACCTATTAACGAGTTCAGACCTATATGCAGATTAGAGCTACCACAGAATGAACGTACATTCTCGAAATATCCTGTTATTGATGCTCATAATCACCTTACGCGAACCAAGGATTCCGCAAAAGTACTGGAGGATATGGACAGGTTTAATATTAAATTGATTGTTGATATGGATGGCTTCTGGGATGAAAGATTGGACTTTCAACTAGAAAACTATGTTAATCGTTATCCAGGCCGGTTTTCTATTTTTGGACGGGTCGATGTATCTTGCATAGATGATACGGATTTTAACAAAAAAACCCGTAACCATATTATTGAATGCGTTAAAAAGGGGATTACAGGTATTAAATTTTCAAAATCTCTTAGTGTAAAGATTACTGATAAATATGGTAAATACCTTAAACCGGATGATGATCGTCTTCGTGTAGTATGGGAAACCGCTGCAGAATATGACCTGCCTATTACTATTCATATTGGAGATCCGCCATCATTTTTTGACAAGGTTATTGATAGTACTCATGAACGGTATGAAGAACTGGCTGAACATCCTCATTGGTCTTATGGGAATCGTCCATGTCCACGCTTTCCTGAGTTGATGGAAGCTCAGGAAGCACTCCTTGCAAAGAATAAGGATACACAGTTTATTATTGCACACGTGGGCTCTCATGCGGAGAATCTAAAAAATGTTTCTCGTATGCTGGATACATATCCCAACATGTTTGTAGATACAGCAGAGCGGATATCAGAGCTGGGACGCCAACCATATACCTCTAGAGAGTTTTTAATAAAATACCAGGATAGAATAATATACGGTACAGATTTAATTCCTAATGCCACAAATGTAAGCGGTAATTACCGTTTTTTTGAAACAAAAGATGAGTATTTTCCTTATAATTCTTTCGATGAACATAACCAGGGACGCTGGAATATTTATGGCGTATATCTTCCCGATGAGGTTCTCAAAAAAATCTACTATAAAAATGCCCTACGCATAATTCCCAGGCTGAATAAGCTGGTTCAATACGATTAAAGTAATAGGAGGGTTTATAAATGAATACTTCATTAAAAAGCCTTACCCAGCTCAGAAACGGACATACCTGTAGGGAATCAAGCTGGGATCGAACCGGGGGCAATAAAGACTATATTTCAATTCCAAAGGGAGAGGAACGAACTATTTTTGATGTATGCGGTCCTACTCAGATTAATCATATATGGTGTACTACCAATTGTGAGCAGCCTTACTACTTCCGTACGATATTAATTCGTATGTATTGGGATGATGAGGAATTCCCTTCAGTAGAAGCACCAATCGGTGATTTTTTTGGTGTCGGTCACGGTGTTGCAAATCACTATGTTTCACTTCCACTTAACATGATTACCAAGCAAGGATCTCCTCAAAAATTTGCGGCAATGAATTGCTACTTTGCTATGCCGTTTGCACGCAGGGGGCGCATTACAATTGTGAACCAATGTGATGTGGAAATACCGAATTTTTACTATTATATAGATTATGAGAAATTTGAGGTTTTCCCGGAGGATGGGCTCTATTTCCATGCTCAATGGCGCAGACAGAACCCCACGGACGGTATTCTGGATATGGAAAACTTAAAGGGAAAGCATACAGAGTTTGAAGGACCGCTAAAAGAGATTGCTTCAATAAAAAACCTAAGTGGAAAAGGCAACTATGTCATTCTGGATGCGGAGGGTGCCGGTCACTATGTGGGTTGCAACCTGAGTATAGACCATATTAATCCTGTACCTAATGTAACATGGTTTGGAGAAGGCGATGATATGATTTTCATAGACGGGGAAAGCTGGCCCCCATCTCTTCATGGGACCGGTACGGAGGACTATTTTTGTGCTGCCTGGGATTACCCTTCTTTGAAATATGATGGCCCATACCATGGCATTTCGCTGGCTGAACCTTGTAAAGTTGATGGATCATGGGAGACTCCGGGAACCTGGGGAGCTGGTTCTTTTGGGTATACCGGTAAATGGACAACATACCGTTTTCACATTGAGGATCCCATTATATTCCGGAAATCTATAAAGGTGACCATTGAACATGGGCATGGCAACAGCCTTTCAAATGATTATTCTTCTACAGCTTATTGGTACCAGACAGAACCGCATAAAACCTTTCCACAGATTGCAGACACAAAGGACAGGCTGCCCTTGACTACCAAAGAAAGCCTTGCCCGATACTGTAAATCTATCTAGGAGGGTGAAGTATGGCTGAGCAAAGTATCTATTGTGTGAGTTCTGAAAAAACAGGACAATTTACAATCTTTGATCCAAAGACTGGTAACAAAACAGTGTTTATAGAGCCAGGTGAAAGTAGGGTTATATTTGACAGTAATGAGACCGGGATTATAACTCGCCTGTGGTGTACTCTTCCTGGCTGGTTTTATCGTTATTGGGATGAAAAAGCCAAAGTAGATCCGACAGTACTTAGGCTGACTATTCTTAAAATTTATTTTGATGGTGCAAGTGAGCCATCTATAGTTTCGCCTATTGGTGATTTTTTCGGTATAGGCCACTGTAAATATCAGCATTTTTCATCAAAATACATTGGAATGAGTAGTGGAGGCTTTTGTTGCTACCTTCCCATGCCATTCCAAAAAGGCTTTAAGCTTGAAGTTGAAAACAGACATCCAAGCTATATAGCGGAGATATTTTTCAACATAAATTATCAGAGGATGGATAAATTGCCCGACAATTCGGGCAGATTGTGTTGCGCCTTCACTTGTGGAGAAAATAATGGGTGTGAGCCTTTAGAAATAATGAACGTTGAAGGAAGAGGACATTTTGCAGGCTGCGCTTTGTCTATTCAAAGTCAATATCCAAATTATCTTGCTTTCCTAGAAGCACCCGAATATATATGGATTGATGATGACACAGAAAGCAATCCCAGTATTATGGGTACCGGTATGGAAGACTATTTTAATGGAGGCTGGTATTTCCGTAATGGAGAATTTGCATTCATCTTCTCCTCTACTGCGTATTATTACGTTGGTGAAGTAGCAAAAGCTTGTTATGATTTGCCGAACAATCAACAGCTATTAAATCTATATAAAATACGTGATAGAGACTTTCAAGCATACCCATAATTAGCAAATATACTAACTAGATTTATAAAACAGCATATGAAATAAAGGGAACAAATCATGATAGAAGCAAACACAAATAAAAACTCTTCATCCACACTATACCGTACAGAAGAAGATTCTATTGGAGTAAGGAATATTCCGGCCGACGTATATTATGGAATTCAGTCCTTACGTGCGTTTGAGAATTTCCGCATTACCGGGCTTACAATGCACCCGGAAATAATAAATAGCATTGTCGAAATAAAAAAAGCTGCGGCTATTACTAATGCTGAAATCGGAATTCTGGATAAAAGAACTGCTGATGCCATGGTATCAGCATCGGATGAGATTTTAACAGGAAAGCTCCATGAAAACTTTATTGTAGACCCTATTCAGGGTGGAGCAGGAACATCTCTTAACATGAATGCCAACGAGGTAATTGCAAATCGAGCGATTGAGCTTTTAGGAGGCATAAAAGGCGACTATTCCTTGGTCAATCCGCTGGATCATGTTAACTGTGGCCAATCTACAAATGATGTTTTTCCGTCGGCTGGCAAAATGACGGCACTTAAACTGCTGGATAAGGCTTTACATGAGCTGAAACGTCTTTATGAGAACCTTGAAAAAAAAGCTGATGAGTTCGACGATGTTATTAAAATGGGCAGGACCCAATTGCAAGATGCGGTGCCCATACGGCTTGGACAAGAATTTAAAGCATACGGTCATGCTGTTAAACGGGACATACAAAGACTTGAAAATGCTAGAAATGAGATGAGATATCTTAATTTAGGAGGAACCGCCATCGGCACAGGCATAAATGCAGACATACAGTATATTAAAAGAATAGTGCCGGTTCTTTCAAAGGTATCAGGGCTGGATTTGGAACAGGCTGATGATTTAATTGATGCTACTCAGAATCTGGATGGATATTGTATTGTTTCCGGAGCAATAAAAACCTGCGCTGTCAACCTGTCAAAAATGTCTAATGACTTGCGGCTTATGTCCTCAGGCCCCAAAACTGGATTAGGAGAAATAAACTTACCACCCAGGCAAAATGGTTCATCCATTATGCCGGGCAAGATTAACCCTGTTATCCCGGAAGTAGTAAATCAGGTGGCGTTTAATATCATCGGTAATGATATGACCATAACAATGGCTTGTGAGGCTGGGCAACTTGAGCTTAATGCCTTCGAACCCATTATTTTTTACAACTTGTTTCAATCTATTGAGACACTTGCCTACGCGGTGGGTACGCTGACAGACAACTGTATCATGGGTATATCGGCAAATCATGAACAATGCAGGTATCTTGTGGAGAACAGTATTGGTATAGTTACTGCCATCAGTCCTTACATTGGATATATGAACGCAGCTAAAATAGCCAAAGAGGCTTTGGAAACGGGTGCATCGGTAAGGGATTTAATTAGGAGTAAGGGTCTTATAACATCAGAGGAGGAGCTTAAAATCCTGGATATAAAAGCTATGACAAGCCCTCAGATTTTGAAGAAGGACTTATCGGCAAAATAGATGTTGAATGAAATCGGGTATTACGGACTTCACTACACTTTAATAAATGCTGTGAAGCTGTAAATCTATAGTGTATAACTCTTAAAAATAATACTTATGGTTTTACTTTTATATGATTAATATTTATGGGGGAAAGTATTATGAAAAGCTATCTAAGTATTGACGGCGGCGGAACTAAAACAGCTATGCTACTCACAGATCTTGAAGGCCGTACATTAAGCGAGACAATACTTGGCGGATGTACATACCCTGAGATTGGTATGGACGGGCTCTACAAGCTTTTGGAATCAGGAGTCAGTAAGCTTCTTCTTAAAGCCGGTCTTTGTAAGAATCAGGTTGTAAGTTCATCCTGGGGTATCCCCTGTTTTGGTGAGAATTACGAGGCTGACGAAGAGATTAAAAGAATTGTCGAAGCTATTATTCCTGACAGTCCTAAGTATATTGGAAATGACGTTGAGGTTGGGCATGCCGGTTCGCTTGCATTAAAGCCCGGCATTCATGTGGTTGCCGGAACAGGAGCAATAGGCTTCGGAAAAAACAGTAAAGGGGAAACAGCACGTTCAAATGGTGTTCATGAGGAATTTTCAGATGAAGGCTCCGCTTACTGGCTTGGAAAGGAGACATTGCGTCTGTTTGTAAAACAGGCTGACGGAAGAGAACAGAAAGGCCCATTATACAGTATTATCAAGGATAACTTTTCTTTAAAAAGTGATATGGATATAGTGGATTATTATAACAAGAATCTAGCCGGTAAAAGGTCAAGCATCAGCAAGGTACAAATTCTACTTTATGAAGCTGCCATAAAAGGAGACACATCAGCAATTAATGTTTATGATCGGGCTGCATATGAATTATATCTTACTGTTAAAAGCATATATTATAAATTATGCTTCAGCAATGAGAGCAGCACGGATGTGTCTTATTACGGTGGTGTTTATAAGGCAGACAAACTGATACTAGACCAATTGGGCAAGTATCTGAGCAATCTTTCTGTACATTTTATCCCCCCCATTTTAACACCAACAAGCGGTGGCATTCTTTTGGCGGCTCAAAAAGTGGGGTCTGTAATTTTGGAAGATATGATTGCAAGGAGAATATCGGAAGAGGTAAGCGTGGCTTGAAAGGAGATCTGTTATGTATATTATAAGAAAAGAGATTGATGATCAGTTTAATGCTCTTGATTTAACACTAGAATATTTGTCTAGCCAGACAAAAGCTATCTGTGACTTTTTCAGAGATGTGAGTAAAGTAGTCATATTTGCCTGCGGTTCCAGCTTTAGTGTGGCAAAATCTTACGCAATGTTCTTTTCAGGTATGAAAGGGATACCAGCCTTTGCTGTGGCAGCAGGTGATTATATCGTAAATGAAAATGATTACAAATTGATGATAAAAGATTCTGTAATTATTACAGTTTCAAGATCCGGAAGCACCAGTGAAATAATTCGCGGAGCGGAGCTTGCTAAAAAAAACGGGGCATTAAAAATACTGTCAATTTGCGGAGCAAAGGAAGCAGAAATTTCAAAATTAGCTGAACTAAATATTGAGATGCCCTGGATTTATGACCATGCTATTTGTCAAACACGTACAGTCAACAACCTTTATGCCGCAGGACTTATGACAGCAGCAATTATATCGGATGATACGGATACAATTAATAAGTTAAGAAGCTTATCAGGGTATTTTAATGACTTTAAAGAAAAATACTTGTCTGTATTTGAGGACATAGCTAAAAAACCATGGAATCACGGAGTTGTTCTGGCAGACAGTTATATGGCAGGTCTTGCCGAAGAAGGCGCTCTTGCGTTCAAGGAAATATGCCAGTTAAATTCTAATCATTACCACGTTTTGGATGTAAGACACGGACCAAAGGTTATGATAAACAAGGATACTTTAGTGATATCCATAATTTCGACAGGTAATCGCATGCTGCAGCAGGACTTGGTTTCAGACATAAATAGGACAGGGGCATTAAATGTTGTCATTGATTGTATAGCAAGTAATCCGATTCAGGACGCTGATGCCAGAATAGAGCTGCCTAATATAGATAATGACAAGGTTTCTGCAGTATTTATGTTATATTGCATCCAAAATATTACATATTTTAAAGCACTTCATTTAAATGTAAATCCTGATAGTCCCGACGGGCTGGATGCCTGGATAAAGTTATCTTGATATAGGCTATATAGACTAGGAGGTACATATGCACCCTATACAGGAACTGTTGAAAAAACGCAGCCAGGGAATTCCGGTTGGAATATACTCATGTTGTAGCGCAAACGAGTTTGTATTGCGCGCTGCTATATTACGTGCTAAAATGACTGATTCACCGGTACTTATAGAATGCACGGCCAATCAGGTTGATCAATTTGGAGGCTATACCGGAATGAAACCAAAAGAGTTCTTGGACTATGTGCAGGATATAGCGGTCCAGGAAGGATTGCCTTTGGACAGGGTAATACTTGGAGGGGATCACTTAGGCCCTTTAAAGTGGGTTAATCTTCCGGAGTCCGAGGCCATGGAACACGCCAGGGAACTTGTACGGCAATACATACTCGCAGGTTTTACAAAAATTCATCTTGATACAAGTATGCGTGTTGCTGATGACCCGACGGACGAAAGGCTGAGTGATGATGTTATTGCACGTCGAAGTGCCGAGCTTTGCATGGTATGTGAAAAAGCATTTGAGGAGAGACTTCATAAAATACCTGAAGCAGTAAAGCCAGTATATATTGTTGGCAGTGAAGTACCAATTCCGGGAGGCGAGCAGGAGGCCGAAAATGATATTTCGGTCACCAGACCGGAAGAATTTTATAGTACGGTCCAGATCTTCAAAAGTAAATATATGGAGTATGGATTATCAGATGCATGGAACCGAGTTATAGGCGTAGTTGTACAGCTGGGAGTCGAATTTGGGGACGATAATGTATTTGCATACAATCGTCAAAAGGCGAGAAAGCTGACAGACAAATTGAAGGAATACCCTGGTATGGTATTCGAAGGGCATTCTACAGATTATCAAACACCAATATGCCTTAAAGAAATGGTAGAGGATGGTATAGCCATTCTTAAAGTAGGGCCAGCCTTGACATTTGCACTGAGGGAAGCTTTAATTGCGCTTGAATCAATAGAAAAAGAGCTTTTATCCGGCCGGGGCGTTTGGATGAGTGATTTTAGAAAAATATTGGATACATCAATGCGTATAGAGCCATCTGATTGGAAAAAATACTATCATGGGAATGATTTAGATCAGAGCTTAGCAAGAATATTCAGCTATTCTGACAGAGCTCGTTACTATCTGCCTCAAACAGATGTCCAAAAATCAATAGAGAGGCTTTTAAAGAATTTATCGGGAATATATATTCCTTACACATTACTATCCCAGTACATGCCACTTCAATATCTGAAAGTCAGGCAGGGAAAATTATCTTCTGACGCTCAATCGCTGCTTTTAGACAGAATAGGAAACTGTATAGACGATTACTTATATGCGGCATTGTAGTATAAAAAATATTCATCTTAAAAAACTTTAAAGGTCGGCTTACAAGTCGGCCTTTAATATTTGCTGATGCATCTTAATCTTCAGCATTACATTAGTCATACATCAGGCATGGACAGCATATCATTAGAACTGAAAGGATAAGGGTTAAATGAGGAGGTCCTAAAATGCAGATGGAGTTATTGAAAAAGCCGATAAGATCGTACAGGACTATTGACATAAGGGAAACAGAGGAAATGTTGGAAAACAGTATCATTGTTCCGGATAGTAAACCGGATATTAGAAATATTCTGCTTGCTGATGCGGAATGTTTTGTTACAAGCATTGAGAAATCAGGACGAATGGTAGAGGTAAGCGGCGAAATCAGATACCGGGTATTGTATTGTTCCGACACTCCCGAGCTAAGGCCTGAGAGCATGGTTTCTCACTTCACTTGGTCCTTTTCGGTACCTAAGCCAAAGACTGATGTAGAAATCGGGGTGTTTGCAAGGTGCCGTTGTCAGCATACTGAAGCCAATATAGTAAACGGTAGAAAGATTGTAGTCAGAACCGTAATATCTTTGATTTGCCGTTTTTACGAAGTTAAGAGCGAAGAAATAGGAAGAGAAATCCTAGGCGAGAATGTTTACCTGAAAACAACTCCCATAAATGTAATAACCCTGAAGGATAATGGTGACATTAATGCAAAGGTGTCAAATATTTTGTCCCTCCCTCATGGAAGCCCGGCAATTAAGGAGATACTTTTTTCCCGTGTAAATCTTGGCTCTGCTGAGCTAATCAATCGAGAGGATGAAACAAACCTTGAGGCAAAAGGAACGGCATTTATTCTTTACCGTAGCGATACTATGGATGAAAGTATAGAGTCGGTAGTGCTGGAGTTCCCTATAAAAACTGCGACGGGAATCCAGGCCGGTAATAACGGTATGGTGCTTAGCAGTAATGTCTTAAAAAGCTGGGAGATTGATCCCTTGGAGGACAACGACGGGCTAAACACTCAGTTAGCGGTCAATATGGAGATTGAAGTAAATTCTCAAGCCATGGTGCCGGAAGAACAGGTTATAATAGAAGACGCATATTCTGTAGACTATAAGCTGGACCTGAAAAAAAATACCATGAATATAGTTTCCGATGAGCGAGAATTATCTGATTCTATTGAGCTCAACCAAAGAGTTAAGGTAGATGACCCTAACGGTCAATTGGCTGAGGTACTGATGGTTTGTGCCAATGAGAGGAATATTGCTTCAATGATAAGTGACAATAATGTAAATATCCAGGGAACGGTTGGAGTGGATATCGTCTATTCGGCAGAAAACAAGCAAATAAATAGCCATCAGCTTGAAATCCCGTTCAACCAGGGGGTTAATCTTCCTGATAACGGCCAGTGGAAGGCAATTGAATCCTCCTTTAATATTGATGATGTCAGCTTCGATATAGTAGGCAGTGATACAATTGAGCTGTGTATCAGATTGCAAACCAAACAGCGCCTGGCTAAGATTGAAGAGATTGTGTGTACTGATAGTCTTACAGCCTATAAGGATGAGAACCGTAGAAAAGCTCCAATAATACTGTACTTCACACATCCCGAGGATACAATGTGGAGCATAGCTAAGAATTACAGAGTTCCATTATCAAAGTTGGCTATTGATAACGGATTAGACGTTTCCTCAAAGCCCGAAGTCGGAAGAAGATTGTTCATTATGAGTTGAGAATTGTATTTATAGAAAAGTTTAAGTGCCTGAAACAATGAGTTCAGGCACTTTTTATTGCTCTTTTTTTGTACATTGTATATAATATACCCTATAAACTACAAGAGAGGTGGGCCATGAAGGAATTAACTATATCAATGCCTGCTAAGATTAATCTTTCCATCGATGTTAAGAACAAGCTGGCTAATGGTTATCACAGTGTTGAAATGATAATGCAGACAATTGACCTTTTTGATACCATCACTGTAGAGAAAGTAAATAGCGGAATATCAATATATTGTGATCAGCCCTATGTTCCCAACGATCAAAGAAATATTGCCTGGAAGGCGGCAGAGCTGTTTTTTGCAGAGTGTCCCAGTAAAGGTGGCGCCAGAATTACCCTAAAGAAGGATATTCCTGTTTCAGCCGGGCTTGGAGGCGGAAGCGCAGATGCAGCCGGTGTGTTAAAAGCCCTTAATTCTCTTTATGGAAATTGTCTTATAGAGACACGGCTTGTGCAGATGGCAAGGCGTCTAGGGGCGGATGTGACCTTTTTCCTTACAGGTGGTACCCAATTGGCTAAAGGCATAGGAGATGAGCTTACAATGCTCCCAGACCTTGAAGGAATAGACGTGGTTCTGGTTAAGCCGAACTTTCCGGTTTCCACCCGCCGGGTGTACGAAAATCTTGATTTGAATCAGCTAGGAGAAAGACCTGACATATCCAAGATAATCAGTGCCATTGAAACCATGGATTTAAGATCTATTGCCGGGCACATGAGAAATGTTCTGGAAAGCGTTACAGTTAAGCAGCATCCTGAGATTAAGACTATAATGGACAAATTTAATGAGTATGGTGCAATTGCGAGTCGTATGAGCGGGAGTGGCCCAACAGTGTTTGGATTATTTTTAGATACCTCGTCAGCAAAAGCAGCCAAAGAGAAATTCTTAAAGGAGTATGAGCATGTTTTCTGTACAAAAACTATCGGAAGGGGGAGCTTATAATGGTTAAGATACCTAAACTGAAACTGGATAGCTATCAACCACTTAGAGATGTTATTTTTGAGACTCTTCGTAAAGCAATAGTCAGCGGGGAGATCAAGCCCGGAGAAAGACTTATGGAGGTTTCCCTGGCAGATCAGATGGGCGTTTCAAGAACCCCGGTAAGAGAGGCTATAAGAAGATTGGAAGCAGAAGGCTTGGTAACTATGACTCCCAGGAAAGGAACCCATGTTTCCGAGTTGTCTGTTAAAGATATTATGGATGTTCTGGAGGTTCGTGTTGTGCTGGACAAGCTTGCTACCGACCTAGCTGCAAAACGCATACAACCGGCTCAGATTAAGGCTCTGGAAGGAGTCCATAAAGCGTATATTCAAAGTGTCGAAAAGGAAAACATGGAGGGGGCTATACGAAAAGACGTCGAGTTCCATGACATTATTTATGCTGCCTCCGGAAATCCAAGACTTGTTGCCGTTGCTGCATCATTAAGAGAGCATGTTTACCGCTTCAGAGTTATTTATATGAAAGACAATATGATAGCAGAGAATGTCTTGCATGAGCATGAGGAAATTCTTGATGCTCTTAAGAAAGCTCAAAATAATGAAGCATCCAATCTTGCTGAGGAACACATAAGAAATCAAATGGAAACCATAATAAAGACAGTTAAAGAAAATACCGGCAGGGGTGAATAATAGCAGATGCTTTTTAATTCCTTAGAATTTTTGATTTTTTATCCTGTGGTAACATTGGCTTATTTTCTAATGCCAACTTTAAGGGTAAGAAATCTTCTCATGCTTGCGGCCAGCTACTTCTTCTATATGCAATATAAGCCGGAGTATGCACTTTTGATGCTTTTATCCACTTTGATAGATTATATTGCTGCTCTGGGAATGTCTAAGACAGAGAAAAAGATTACTAAGCGATTATGGCTTACTCTGAGCCTGTTTGGTAATCTGGGTATGCTGTTTTTCTTTAAGTATTTCAATTTTTTCAATATCAACGTGGCAGGCTTGCTATCGTTTTTCAATGTCGCATATCAGCCTCTTAGCCTTGATGTACTGCTACCTGTAGGTATATCGTTTTATACTTTCCAGACTTTGAGCTATACAATAGATGTTTACAGAGGCGATCTTCCGGCAGAGAGAGATTTCTTTGACTTTGCCCTTTACGTATCCTTTTTCCCACAGCTTGTTGCAGGCCCTATAGAACGTTCTACAAACCTTCTGCCCCAGTTTAAGGTACATCACGAGTTTGATACTAAAAGGGCATCATCAGGATTGAGATTGATGCTATGGGGCTTTTTTAAGAAGGTAGTAATAGCTGATAGACTAGCTGTTATAGTGGACACGGTTTATAATAACCCGACAAGCTACAGTGGTGTTATTTATATAATTGCGACTATAGCCTTTGCTTTTCAGATTTATTGTGACTTCTCAGGTTATTCCGATATAGCAATTGGTAGCGCCAGAATTATGGGCTTTGGGCTTATGAATAATTTTGAAAGGCCTTATCTCTCTAAAAGTATTACCGAATTTTGGAGACGATGGCATATATCACTGTCAACCTGGTTCAGGGATTATCTCTACTTTCCGCTGGGTGGAAATAGAAAAGGCTATTTCCGGACACTATTTAACTTGTTTATTATATTTCTGGTGAGCGGACTATGGCACGGTGCCAGCTGGACCTTTGTTATATGGGGTGCTTTAAACGGTATAGCAATTGTTATAGAAAAAATTCTTGGAATAGGTTCAAAATCAGGCAAAAAAGAGTATATGGAGCAAAAGGCTTTGGAACGTAGGAAAAAGCCCTTTGTGTTACGTTTTCTAAGCGCTGTTGTCGGAATAATTCCAACGATTTTAACTTTTGCTTTCACATGCTTTACATGGGTGTTTTTCAGAGCGAGGTCGGTTACAGAGGCATTTTATATGCTCCCTCGCTTTTTAGAAGGGCTTGGTTCTTTTGATTTAAATAAATTTTTAAATACAAGAACAATACTAGGTCTGGACTATTGGGAGTTTTATACGGCAGTAGGCGCAGTTCTTCTACTAATCTGTATGGAGCTATTTCAAGGGATGGTTAAGCCGACAAAAATCCTTGCCAAAATGCCGTCACCGGTCAGGCTCGCAATATATGCTCTTTCGCTGTCACTGGTTATATGGCTTGCCTGGACCGAAACCCAGACCTTTATATATTTTGCGTTTTAAAATGTGACAGGGGGACGAGGTTGTTGTCACACCCCAAGGATTATCTTTAGGATTTGTGACAACAACCCCGTCCCCCTGTCACACTCGGGATGACACAAGAAAGCAAAGGAAGAGTTATGCGTAATAAAAAACAGAAACCAAATAAATTAAAAGAAGTCACACTATTTTTAATAAAAGGGCTTATTGTGCTTATCCTGGCTTTACTACCCGGTGTGTTTGTCATACTTAAATTTGACCCATACCTCTATTTAGGTCTTCAGCCAAAGCCCTATATTTATATCCCCAATGAGCGTTTTCAGATTCCGGGTATGGCTCGTCATGAGGATTATGATATAGCAGTTTTAGGAACCTCCATGATAGAAAACTTCTCGGATAGTTATCTTAGTGCGAAGTTCGGTGGTAAGGCCCTCCGCCTTCCTCTCAATGCTTCATATATAACAGAGCAGATTAAAGTTTTAGATATATCCAAAAAATATAAAGATGTTAAAACTGTTTTGTGGGCTATTGACTATCGAACTGTTGATATCAATGTTGGTGATGTTTATTTAAAGAACGTTAAATTCCCAGAATATTTGTATGACGAAAAGCCCCTAAATGATTGGCGATACATTATAAGTCATAATAATTTCTTTTGGGCTCTTAAGCAATACCAGATGAGAAAGACAGGAGAAAACCCCTTTAATTACATGGTCACAGATAGAGAGATTCTAAATACATGGACATGGAAGGGCACGAACAAAGCTCTTATAGTACAGGATTACAAGGAAATATATGAGGGCACCAAGAGCCTTTATGACAAGATAAACAACCTGCCTGTTGAAGTTGTCAAAAATACTATTGACGAGACTTTGATAAAAACTATAGAAAAATACCCCGATACAGAGTTTAAGCTGTTTTTTGCCCCAAAGTCAATTCTATGGTTTAAGCTTCTGGATCAGAGGGGAATACTTGAAAAGAAGTTGGAAGTCCTGACTTATGTAGTAGATAAGGTCTCTGCCTACCCCAATGTTGAAATATATAATTTCCAGAATGTCTTTGAGCTTACAGAAAACTTAGATCTATATCTTGATATAACCCATTTTAATAAAACCGGCAATTATTATATGGCAGACTCAATGGCAGAAAAAAAGCATTTAGTTGACTCTCAGAGCTTCAGAAAAGAATGTGCCGAGCTACTTACCCGGGTTCGCTCCGATGAGATTAACAAGCTTGCCGAGGATTCTCTCAAATGATATACTTTCTTAAGAATTGGATATGCAAGATATCCGGGATATATAGGATGAAGTGCTAACTAGCTGCATAGGCTGACTAGAGAATTTGGAGGATAATATGGGGAGCAAGATAATAAACAGAAAAACCTTCATATTTTTAGTGCTAATATTTTTACTGGCCTTGGGTCTTCGGTCAATAGTTTTCAATTCTCAGATGAACATGATGAATATAGCGAACGACCCTAAAAATTACTGGATTATGTCTCATCAGCTTGTTGAAGAAGGAATATACGGCTATGCCTATAATGCTCCTTCAGGTGTTTCAAATGCCAGAGTAATGCCCGGTTACCCGCTGATTCTAGCTGCCGTTTATAAAATTATCGGGGATAAGTATCTTCAAATAACAGCTGTAAGATTGCTTCAGGTTATAGCAAGCAGCTTATCGGTAGTTCTTGGCTTTATGTTTGTAAAAAAGGCTTTTAAAAATGATTTAACAGCACTCTTAACAGCCCTTTTTATGGCCGTATATCCTACATATGTTTTTTCCCCTGTAATGCTCCTAACTGAGACCCTTGCTCTTTTTACTATGTTAATATATTTTTGGTTGTCGTTATATGCCTTTGAAACAGGTAAAAAAACCATTAATTTAATTACAGGTATAGCATTTGGAGTGCACTTGATGATAAGGCCGGCTCTTTTGCCACTCTTTATATTTCCTTTCATTTTCGCTCTTATTCCGGGCAAAAAACAGGCTGAAAAACGTAGCTTTAAATCCCTTGCCATAATGTTTGTCTTCCAGCTTATCGGACTTGTAATAGTAATGGCTCCCTGGTGGATTAGAAATATTGTGACTCTTGGTGCTTTTATTCTGACTGCCGAGGGCTCGGGAAACCCTTTCCTTGCAGGAACTTACCCGTATTTTCAGGATTATTTATTGGATGTGACACCGGAAATAAAAAGCACTAATGACAACCAGATGGCCTATGGAATAGAGAGGCTTATCAATGGGCTCAAAAATGATTTCTGGCTGTATATAAAATGGTTCACCATAGGAAAGATAAAATATATGTTTGAACAGCCCTATCTAAACAAGCTACTTATTAATTCTCGAACTCCTTCGATGATTGTTCATTTTTCCATCCTTATACCCGGTGTAATTGGTGGCCTTAAACATGCCTTTACAAGCATGAAATCATTCTGGTTCTATTTTTACGGGATTGTAATACTGGGTATTCAGTTAATGTTTGTTCCTGACCCAAGGTTTGTTTATTTAGTAATGTTCTTTGTAATGACAGGAGCGGCTCATTTAATCAGTTTTTTAGTAGATATAATAAGAAAACCTAAAAAAAATAACTCGCAGATGGAAGTGACAGCATGAAGACATTGATAATAATTCCCGCCTACAATGAAAGTGAAAATCTTCCTAAGCTGTTTGATTTATTAAAGAACTCCGAAGGAGATTACGATGTCTTAGTCATAAACGACTGCTCTAAGGACAATACTGAAGAGGTTTGCAGAAGGTCCGGAATCAAGGTTGTAAGCCTGCCTGTCAACCTCGGTATAGGAGGAGCGGTACAAACCGGGTATCAATATGCTTTTTATCATAATTATGATGTTGCTATACAAATAGACGGTGATGGCCAGCATGATCCGAAATTTATTCCCTACCTTATTAAGCGAATAGAAGAGGGTAGTCATCTTTGTATTGGCTCTAGGTTCATCGAAAATGAGGGTTTTCAGTCCTCGCAGATAAGACGCTTTGGAATTAAGTATTTTTCATGGCTAATTAAGCTGCTTACAGGAACAAGAATAACGGACCCGACCTCCGGCTACAGGGCCTGCAGCAAAAACGTTATAGGATTATTTGCAAAAGATTATCCTAAGGATTACCCGGAACCTGAAACAGTTGTGACTGTTCTTAGAAATAAGCTGAAGGTAAGCGAAATGCCTGTGATAATGAATGCCCGAGAAGGAGGAACCTCCTCTATCACCAACCTAAAAGGCATTTATTATATGATCAAGGTTACGTTGGCTATTATGATAGCTTCTATCTCTAAAAAAAGCGTGGTGAAGGAATATGAGTAGCACACTGAGGTTAGTTCTTATAATCGGTTCGGTATTGTTCTTTGTTTTTATTATCAATATGGTGCGGACAAAGAAACTGGAGCTTAAATACGCCCTAATCTGGATATTGACAAGCTTAAGCTTTGTTATTATGTCTGTTTTCCCTCAAACAGTATTTTTTGTGGCGCGGATACTCTCAGTTGAGGTTCCTGCCAACGCTTTATTTTTATGTATAATCTTTCTGCTTCTGTTGATGGTGTTTGCTCTAACAGTGGCCGTATCCCGCCAGGCAAGCCGAATAAAGAAGCTGGTTCAGGAATTGGGATTGTTAAAAGCAGAAATTAATGAGAAAACGAAGTAAAATATTGGTATGATTCTTACTATGGATTAATGGGAACTGGGTGCATTATGTTCTCAGGTACTCCGTAAGATAGATTTTTATATCAATTATGCAGTGGTTGTCAAACACAAATTTATATGATAATATAACAAATGCCGCAAAAAGAAGCGGCTATTCCTTGCTCTGCAGCGAGTGCAGGGCCGAATGAGTCCAAAAGGAGGTGACACGGTCATGAACAAGTATGAAACAGTCTACATCATTTCTCCAACTGTTGATGATGAACAGGTGAAAGCTCTTGTTGAGAAATTCAATAATTTGGTTTCTGAACACGGTGAGCTTGAGAAGGTTGAGGAATGGGGCAGAAAGAAGCTTGCTTACGAAGTCCAAGACCAGAAGGAAGGGTACTACGTACTATTGAACTTCTCGGCTAACTCGGATTTTCCTGCTGAACTTGAAAGAAATTTCAAGATCACAGAGAATGTCCTTAAGTACCTAGTTATAAGAAAAGATGCATAATCTTTTTATCAAGTATGGTACTAGTAATTTTGCAGAAACTGATTATGTATAGGTGGTGTTTTGATGAATAAAGTTATTTTACTGGGAAGGCTTGTAGCGGACCCGGAAACTCGTTACACCCAAAGCAACATCCCGATGACCCGCTTTAAGCTGGCCGTTAATAGACCCGGTAAACCTCAAGAAGGTCAACCTAGTGCTGATTTCTTTCAAGTTACCGCGTGGAGGGCAACCGCAGAATTTGTGGGTAAGTACTTCCACAAAGGACAACAGGTTCTGGTAGAAGGATATCTTCGTAATAATTCCTGGACCGATCAGCAGGGAAATAAGCGCTACAGCGATGATATTCATGCTGAGCAGGTCTATTTTGCAGACAGCAAACGCGACAACGGATCAAATATGGGTGGGGCACCTCAAGTTTCTGCGCCGTCGTTCCCGGGTTCAAGACCTGAGAACGGAGATGGGTTCTACGCTCTCAACGAGGAAGACGAGGACCTTCCATTCTGATTAATCGGAATCAAATTATTCTAGGCAGAATGTATGCATTCTGCCCGACGAAATGTGAAATATTTCAGACGAAATGGGTTACATTTCAGACGAAATGGGATACATTTCGTAACGTCACGCACAAATTAATACACGCATTTTTAGCCTTCCGCCTATATGTGGCCGAAGGTTCTTTTTTAGTTCCGAAAAAGAAACAGGGTTGTATCAGCGACTCTGGTTAATTTGAAAGAAGGTATATAATGGATAAGATATCAAGGTATTTCGATTATATCTCAATGTTTCCGGGTTTCTTTTCACCAGACTATTCTATAAGGATTGTGTGTGACAGAAAAGAGATTGAAGCTTATGCCGCAAGTAATCATACCGATTTGGGAGTCATCTATGAAAATCAATACTTTGCAATTGTTGTAGACCTTCTTGAAAATGAGGCTGGAAATAGGTACACATATAGCAGAATTATTAATAGAAATGATTATAATGGTGTGGTTATCATACCTTTTTATAATGATAAGATAGTAGTACTGGAGCAGTTCAGACACGGTACAAGGCAAATGGAAATAGAGCTTCCCAGGGGTTTTTCTGAACCTACTATTCCTCCTGAAAAAAATGCAATTAAAGAGATATTTGAGGAATTAGGAGGGAAAGTCAGTAAGATAGAAAGCTGTGGAAGCATTATAAGCGACACTGGTTTGACCGGCGGAGAAGTACATGTTTTTATATGCAGGCTTGAAAGTATTGGGAACGTATTGGGTGATGAAGGTATCAGGGGATATAAACTGCTTTCACTTGAAGAAATCGAGGATTTGATTTATAAAGGTATTATCAGAGATTCTTTTACCATAAGCGCTATTAGTAAGATGATGATTTATTTAAGAAAACGAGGTAAAGAATGTTTTTAGATTTATTTGATACGGTAAGAACATCACTTAAAGTCAATGATTTGGAGACCTGTAAAAACAGTACAACTCAGGCTGAAATAGCGATGTTTTATCTGATGATAATGGGATATCGCCCGACTCTGACACAAACACAGATAATGGATTCCAACACCATTATTAAAATAGTCCAGAGCCCATATAAAGATTCATTTTTAAGATTATTAAATAAAGGATATATACGCATTAGCTTATATCCGCAGACTAGGAGCATACAGGAGCATTTTATAAAAGCTATGAAAATGGGCCTGGATGGTAATAATGATTTTTATGAGTTCTCCTCGGTACCATTTATGTCCCAGTATGATGAAGAGCATCGAAAATCATTACAGTCAAAGGTTATTGATGCCTATGCAAATGGTCATTATGACTATCAATGTGATGGTATCAAGCCTGAGCATTCAGAATACATAGGTGAGCTGGCACAGAGCATCTTACAGATCAATACTGCTGTAAAATCAGGGTATTTAAAATGCCACATGTTCGAGAATAATCTGGATAATGCTGTAAGGGATGCACTGACAAACCTTGTCTTTTCAGAGCCCGAAGATTTGGAGCTGAAGGAGCTGGTTGACGAGCTATTACGATGTAATTTTAGCAATAAACGCTCGGTATATTACAATTTCCTTTTAAATAATAAGTCTTATTCAAAAGAGAAAATCAATAAGGTAAAAACCGTTGTGGATTGTTGTTATAACATTATTATTGCTTCAGGAGTTAATGATGAAGAGGGAAGTAAGCTATCTGTTCCCACTGACTGCAATAATCTTATTCCACATCTTAATTTTGATGAAAACATAAAAGTTGAAGAAAACAAAATCGTTCTGAGCGATGAAAATGAGTATTTGACCTGGGGAAATATTGAAACAATTCTACTTGAAATAGAAAACATTCAAAACAAAAGGAAATGTTCGAGGCAGGAAGCCGTTAATCTATATATGATTCAGCAGTCCAAAGCGCCAATTAAGCTGATAGGAAAATACATAGGCATCAGTGCACTTACTATGCCACTTCAGTTTATCCCTATAATAAATAGTATTCCTGACTTAATCATGGGAGTTGTGACTGATGCGGTCACCGAAAAGATGAAAAAACCGTCTGTAGCCGACATGGTTTCGGTTGTCAAAAGCTCGAAGCAGAAGGCTAAAATAGCCGGTAATGCGCTGGAATACTTATCTGTCAATTTTTAAGACAAGGAGCAACTATGCAAATAGGTAACCTAACACTTTCGGGAAATATTTTTCTCGCACCCATGGCGGGGGTGACTGATCTCCCTTTCAGACTTTTATGCAAAGAGCAGGGGGCTTCCCTGGTGTACACCGAAATGGTAAGTGCCAAAGCCATGCACTATAATGATACCGAAACACTTAAGTTAACAGAAACTCATCCGGACGAAAGACCCGTGGCAGTTCAAATATTTGGTTCCGAGCCTGAGATCATGGCTGAAGCTGCCGAAAGATTATCCAAGCGTGAAGATATAGCTTTAATAGATATTAATATGGGATGCCCCGCCCCTAAAATAGTCAAAAACGGCGAAGGCTGTACCCTTATGAAAAATCCTAAACTGGTTAGAAGTATTGCAAGAGCTGTTGTAAATTCGTCCTTAAAGCCGGTTACTGTAAAAATACGAAAGGGCTGGGATGATAAAAATATCAATGCCATAGAAATAGCCGCCATTTGTGAAGAGGAAGGCGTAAAGGCGGTAACGGTACACGGCAGAACAAGAGAGCAATACTACTCCGGAAATGCCGATTGGTCAATAATTAAAGATGTTAAAAGTGCACTTACCATACCTGTTATAGGCAACGGTGATATTAAGATTCCAGAAGATGCTAAAAAAATGTTGGATATATCTGGTTGTGATGGTATAATGATAGGAAGAGGAGCTCAGGGTAATCCATGGATATTTAAAAATATTGCGGATTATCTGGGAAAAGGGACATATAAAAGTAAACCAAATAATAATTTATTACTTGAGACCATCCTTAGGCATTACTCTTTGATGGAGCATTTCAAAGGCGACAGAACAGCAGTTTTAGAAATGAGAAAACATATAGGATGGTATTTTCATGGGTTCTATGATAGTGCAAAGCTCCGGGCTAAAATTTTTGCGACCCAAAACAAAGAAGAAATCATGGAAATACTTAAAAATGCGCTAATATAGTGGACATTCCATGGTAAGGATGACCTGCGAAGTGATGGTGTGTCCTCATTACTTGTTTTAAATAGTAGTAAAGAAACAACCGCTAATGTTAAGGGTATGTTACAGACATTTACCTAACCCCTAGGATAAGTTACATTTTGTTTACACCTAAGTGCGAATTGTTGACCCCCCAAAGTGGTGGTGATATAATCAAAAACGAATTCATGATGGATAGGCTATTTTATCCATTTGAATCAATAAAGCAAACAAAGCCGGATTGCAACCTAATGGAAGCAGGCGTAGTCCGACTTTGAATACTTAACGACCTGCTTCCAAAAACAAAAGGGAGGATTTTCATTATGAGAAACCTTAAGAAATTATTTGCAGTTCTCCTCGCCGTTGCAATGATCGCATCGATGATGGTACCTGCACTCGCCGCAGTTGATTACCAAGATGAAGCTCTTAGTCTTCAGGCAATCAAGGTATTCGCTGGCGGACCAGATGATCTTAAATTAGAGGAAGGCGTTACCAGAGCTCAAGGCTTGGCATTCGCTATCAGAGTTGCTGGCAAAGAAGCAGAAGCTCTTGCAATGGCTGATGCAGACGTTGATGCAATTCTTGCTGACTGGGTTGATGCTTCCGAACTGACAGGTGGAGCAGCATGGGCTAGAAAGTATGTTGCATACGCTGTTAAAACCGAAATGACCCTTGGCGTAGGCGGAAAGAAATTAGCCGCATTAGAAAACATCACCGGAACATCCTTAATGGTTTTCGTTCTGAAGGCTATGGGTTATTCCGAAGCTACTACAGCTAATATCGCTGAATTAGTAGTAGACAAAGGCGTTATGTCAGCTGGCGACGCAGCTAAATTTGCTGCTATCCAGAGTGGACTCGTTCGTGATGACGCTGCAGGCATTCTTTTCAATGCATTTGCAAATGGCGTTAACAAAGACGGAACAAAATTAATCGACGCTTACATCGCTTCCGGTGCTACCACAGAAGCTGCAGCTGCTGAAGCTGGCTTTGTAGAAGTTCTTGACGCTGTAACAGCAGCTGCTGTTGGCGCAAGAAAGATCGAAGTTAAGTTCAATAAAGCTGTTGACACAGCAAAAGCAACCATCGAAATCAAACGTGGAAATATCAAGCCTTCAGTTAAGTCAACCACTTGGGCTGAAGACAAGAAGTCCGCAGTTATCGAGTTCACAACCGACTTAGCTACTGATAATTACACCGTTAAGGTTACTGGTGTAACAGAAGAAGCTCTCACAGCTACTACAAAGGTTGAGGCTGCGAAACTCGTATCAATCAAATTTAAGAGCGATATAGCAATAATGAGCAGCAGCAATGCGCCTACAGCTATGAATGACCGTCTTAAGGCAACAGTAGTCGCTGAAAACCAATACGGTGAAGATATTACTAATAGTTTAGACGGTACTACCGTTAACGTAAGCAAGGGTACCAGTGCTACTATAAGCAAAGGTGTCATTACAGTTAGTGGTAATCATCTGGACTACAAGGTAGACGAGAAAGTTGTTATTATCGTTGTTAAAGATGGTGTTGTTGTATCACAAACTCTTACAATTGCAAGTGCAGCAGCAGTAGAGTCCATTGAGTTTGGTGAATTGACAACTGATGACAAAGATCTAAAGGGTAAGGAAATCAATGTTGCAGCTATGACAACAAATGCAACTAAGTACTATTTGCCTATAACTGTTAAAGATCAGTATGGGAACGTTCTTAATGCTAGTGAATTACTAACTGGCTTTACAGTAACTTCCTCTAACACAGATGTAGTCAAACTTGCTACTGCTCCTTATATTGTTGATCAAGATGGTAAAACAGTTATCAAATTCCAAACTACAGGAAAAGCTCAATCCGGTACAGTTTTAATTTTAGCATACTCCAATTTAGGTAAATCAGCTAACACAACTATCGTGGTTAAAGACAATGCTAAGATTGATACAGTTACAATGTCAGCTCCGGAAAAAGAACTGAAGTTAACAAAAGAAGCTGTTCTTCCTCTTACTATAGTAGACACCTACGGAAATGAAGTAGCGTTGAAGGATGTTACTAATGTTGATGTTAGTGTTCCAGGCGAGGTTACTATTACCGATACTGCTGGTGGAACAACAAAGATAACAGCTTCCGGTGCATCTTTCAGCACAGATATGGATTATATTAAGAAAGAAAGAACAATAAGTATTACTCCTACTAGCAAGAATGTTATCCTTATGGTGACAACAGCTAATAATAAGTATCAAAGCTTGACTTTGACAGCAAATGACGCTCCTGCTGTTTCCGGTATTAAGGGTGTTAAGGCTGACTTTGCTACAATGCTAGCAAATAACGCTTCATTGAAGACTCCTTTAGCAGGCAATGTAGTATTTGTTGACCAGTATGGTGATGAAATCGCTGCTCCTGCATTCGATTTTGATGATACTGTAGATGCATTAGACTATACTTTTGCTGCTAAAGATGCTGCTAATGCAGTAACAACTTATACTGCTAGTGCAGCTGGTGAAATCTATGCTAGCACAAATGCTGGTACAGAAGTATATGTAGTTACTCTTAAAAAAGCAGGTACTGTACTTGACACCTATGAAGTTACTATTACTGTAGTAGATGGCAAGAAGGTTACAGAATTCGGTATTGAAGATTTGGATAAGTTCTATACTGCGGCAGCTGCTGCTTCTACACATAAGCAGACTGTAGAGATTTATGGTCTGGTTGACGGTAAGAAGGTAATAGTTCCTCAATCAATGATCTCATATGTAAGTGCATCAAACGGTTTAAAGGGTATTGACCCATTGACCGGAGAATTTGTACCTGTAAACGCTGACACAGAGAGCAAAGACAAGACTTCTGTTATCACTGTATTGGTTGACAATGGTGCAACAACAGTTACAGTAACCAAGGAAGTTGTATTCAGTAATGCTACTCCTGCTGCTGCTTCACTTACTATTAAGTATGATGGTAAAGAAGTTAAGGCTGATACCATTCAGGTACCTGCTGCTGAATTAGCAGCTTCAAAGGGTCTTGTTGCAGGAGTTGGTACCGCATCCAAGCTCCAGATCAGTGCAAAAGATCAGTATGGAAAAGATCTTAATACACTATCCCACTTTACACTCGTTGCAACCAACAACAGTGCTGGTGGAGCAATTGAAGATGGTGCAGTTAAAACAGCATTCACAGGCGCTGGTGAATCCTTTGTACTCAATGTGTTCAACAATGGAATTCAGAAGACATTAAAGGTAGTAATCAAATAATTGACTAAAACTAAACACTAATAAGTGTTGAACTAGGAGCTGACATTAATGTCAGCTCCTTTTTATGTTAAATTAAGCTTCTGTTGCAGTTGTGTTGCTCTAATTGACCCATATAAACTACCGATGATATAATCTATTTGGTTGGCAAAATGTTCAATTTAACAAATAGAAGAACTTGTGCAACTACTAAAAAGGAAGGTGTTAATTATGGTAAGGACTAGAAGAATATTAGCAACATTATTAGCGGTAGTTATAATCGCGTCAATGGCCGTTCCAGCTTTTGCAGCTGTGGAGAATGCTGAAAAAGCAGTTAAGCTTCAAACTATTGGGTTGATGGCTGGTGGTATTAATGATCTTAATCTTGATGGAGAATTAAACAGGATACAGGGACTTACATTTGCGATAAGAGCAGCCGGTAAAGAAGCTGAAGCCCTAGCAATGAGCGATAGTGAAGTTAATTCTATTCTTGCGAATGTTGTTGATCGAGGCGATATCCCAAATTGGGCTAATGGATATGCCCAAAAATATGTTGCTTACGCTGTTAAACATAAGTATACCTTAGGAATGGACAGCACAATTTTACCGAAAGTTAAGTTTGGTCCAATGAAATCTATAAGTGGAACATCTTTCATGGTATTTCTTATGAAATCCGGTATGGGTTATTCGAATGTAACAACCGAAAATGTCATAGAGAAAGCTATTGAAGCAAAAATTATTACTGTATCGGAAGCTGGAAAATATGGTAGTAAGCCTGAGCTTATTCGTGACGATGCATCAGGAATTCTTTTCGGTGCTGCTATGAATGGCATTAATGCTGATGGGAAGACTCTGATTCAATCTCTTATAGAATCTGGATTTGTAACAAGAGAAAATGCTATAAATGCTGGTTTTATAAAGGATGATGTATCGAATCTTTCACTGCAGGCTATAGGAGCTAGGAAGTTACAGGTTAGCTTTGGTAAAGCAGTAGATACCTCTAAAATTATTATGGAAGTAAAACGCGGAGCCAATAAACCTACTGTAAGATCCACAACCTATGCAGATGATAAGAAATCTGCTGTTATAGAGTTTAATACAGATATGTCAGAAGGAGAGTATACAGTTACTGTAAATGGTCTTTCATCATCGGCTTTAACAGCTTCAACCATAGTTAAAGCTCCTACTTTGACTGCCATAGAATTCCAAAGTGCTTATGCAATCAAAAAGGGATATGATATTACTGCACGAGTATCGGCTGAAAACCAGTATGGTGAAGACATGACATCAAGGCTTAACAGTGCCACTGTAGTTGTATACCCTCAAGGCAGCAGTATAAGCATATTAAATGGACTTATTACTGCGAGAGGCACGTCTTCAGATTTTTATAAGGAAAATTCAAAAGTTGTTATTACTGTAATAGATACAACAAGCAATATTAGTAAATCTGAAACACTAACTGTTTCTGCTTCAGCCGCCATTGAATCTATTACATTCGGAGAATTAACCACTGATGATACAACCTTAAAGGGAAAGGACATAAACGTTGAGTCCATGTCTTTATACGCTAGTAAGTATTACCTTCCTATTACTGTTAAAGACCAGTATGGTAATATATTGAAAGCGGATGAGTTAAGCGGTCTAACATTACTAAATTCAGATCCTACTATTGTTCAGTTTGCTAGTACTAAATTGGTTAATGACAGTAGATACGGTACGGTACTTAAATTCCAAAACGTAACAAATGGAAAAGCAGGGCTGGCAGTTATAACAGCAATAGGAATGAAAAGCGGAGGAGATGGAGTAGTAACTGTTTCTAAGTCCATAAATATACTGGATAACCCCAAAATAGATCAGATATATCTCTCAGCTCCTTCCGGTAACCTTAAGTTAAATTCCACTGCGGTTTTACCAATTACTGTTGTTGACATTTATCAGAGACAAATAGAATTAAAAGATATTAGTTTTACTTCTTACGGGACCTCTCTTGTATTAAACGGTAGCACTACAATAAACGCATTTGGAGCTACACTCAGAACAGAGAAAAATGTTTCAACAGGTGAAACCAAAATAATTATCACTCCTACTTCAAACAGTATAGTTTTGATGGCTACAAGCGCAACAGGAAAAACAACTACACTAAATTTAACAGCGCTTAATGCACCGGTTGCTTCTGATATTTCAGGACTTAAATCTGATTTTGCATCAATGCTTGTAGTCGGTTCATCATCACCAACTCTGCTAAAGGGGAATGTATTATTTACCGACCAATACGGGGATGAAATAGCAGCACCAACATATAAAGCTGTCAAGAGTAACGGTTCAACTCCGTATTATACGATTTCTAAGCTGAATACAAGCAGTACTGTCACCAGCTTTGATATAAGTACAGGAGCAATTTACGCAGGTAGCAATCAAGGTAGTGATATATATATTGTTGAGCTGTTTGATCAAAATTCAAATCTTCTGGATACTATGGATGTGACTGTCAGAGTAATAAGAATGGAAGATATCACTTCCTATGTTATAGGAGATTTGAACAAGTTCTATACTGGTACTATTGCAGGAGATTATAGCCAACAGATTAAGCTATATGGGGTTGTAGGCAATCAAAAAGTAGAGATAGACAGCGGTATTATAGCTTATATAACTGCTTCGGGAGATTTAGGCAAAGGAATAAGCTCAACCGGTCTGTATACTAAAGCAGTAGTTGATACCGATGGAAAAGATCAGACCTCTACAATAACAGTCTTATTGAATAATGGTATGCAGGTACAAAAAACAGTGACTTATAGTAGTGCGGCACCAAAGGCACAATCTCTGGAGATAAAATATAATGGCACAAAAGTAACCTCCAACCAAATTCAAATTCCAAGGGCAGCTATTGAAGGTAAATCGCTGGTAGGTACAGGTGGTACTACCGATGGGCTCCTCTTTGAGGCAAAGGATCAATACGGTAAGTATGTAACAAGTTCATCTTATAACTTTATTGTTACAGGTAAAGAAACCAGTGGAACAGTTACTACTTCAGGTATTGCAACAGGATTCGTAGCCAGTGATTCCGGTAAGTCTCTACAGTTGAATGTTTTTGTAGGTGATTATAGTAAAACCTTAAAGGTAATCATCGAATAAGCAGGTTACTGTTCAAAAACTTTATAGAATAAAATTTAAAACGTTCAATGGGGGTATATGTTTATATACTCCCTTTTATTGGAATATAATTAGAACCCTATATACTAGTGTTTGAAGATAAATTTCATTTGAGGATAGTATGAACATATTAACTAAAGTAATAAAGTTCTTAAAAACTGAAATCGTTTTGACAATTTCTATAGTGGCAGCAATAGCATCTGCATTTTTTGTTCCACCCTCCGTAGAGTATTTTTCTTATATTGATTATAAAGTACTGCTTTGTTTGTTCTGTCTGATGGTTGTAGTGTCGGGCTTTAAGAAAGTACAGGTTTTTGAGGCAGCGGCTAATTTGGTTGTGAAAAAGAGTCGGAATTTAAGGCAGCTATCCTTTGGTATAATAGCTTTAACTTATTTTCTTGCAATGTTCATGACCAACGATGTAGCTTTGATAACACTTGTACCTTTTGCACTCATTGTTCTTGATAAAGTTAACGGTAATGATTATACCATTCTGGTTGTAGTACTTCAGACTATTGCGGCAAACATCGGAAGCAGTCTTACACCTATTGGAAATCCGCAGAATCTTTTTATCTACTCGAAGTATGGCATTCCACTACATAAATTTTTGCTTATATTATTACCCATTGTAGTGGTTGGGGGTATATTGATCAGTTTATCAGTGCTGGCTATTGAAAAACGGAGTATAACAGCAAACGAAGAACAGCCAAAAATTGAAGTTGATAAAAAAGGAGCTCTCATTTATTCAGCGCTATTTATTCTTTCTATATTAGGTGTTTTTAGAGTGTTACCGATTCTACCGGCATCTATTATTCTGGCTTTGTGTGTGCTTATAACTGACAGAAAGCTTTTTCGTGAAGTTGATTACTCACTTTTGATAACATTTATCGGGTTTTTTATATTTGTGGGCAACCTTTCTGAAATGGAGAGCGTTAAGCATTTCTTGTCCGGAGTACTGACAAAGGGTGCATTAATGGTATCAATTCTAAGTAGCCAGGTTATAAGTAATGTTCCCGCAGCAGTTCTTTTATCAGGCTTTACAAGCGATTATAAAGAATTGTTGCTGGGTGTTAACGTGGGAGGTCTTGGAACCATAATTGCCTCATTAGCCAGCGTTATTTCTTTTAAGCTTTATACCAAGGCTCATCGGGCAAACTCAAAAAAGTATATGAAAGTATTTACATGGTTTAATGTGTTGTTTCTTGTTGTTTTAGTAGCGGTCGCATACTTTGAAATATACTTGTAAATAGTTTGAAAAGTAGTTTTCATTAATCTGCCATCAAGTTATAATATACCGATGATATAATGATAGTGAACCAAAATAGGTTCTAAAATTGCCTTTCTTAAGGATTCTTTTAAATAAAGAATGGAAGGACCCTTCATTCCACGGCTAATGCTTGGAAGAAGGGTTCTTTCGTTTTTAAACCCTCCATTATACCACCAATGTTTAGTTAAGTGATATATTGTTTACAGCGTATTCTGTAGGATAAAACGTAGCCTGTTAAGGAGGGAATGAACAAATGTTCATCACGATTAGAGGAGCAAAAGAAAACAATTTAAAAAATATAAACCTAAAGATACCCAAGAATAAGCTAATTGCATTTACTGGGCTGTCTGGAAGCGGGAAATCAACGCTGGCTCTTGAAACCCTTCAAAGAGAATGCCAGCGGCAGTACATGGAATCTATGGGGTTGACAATGGATATCGGAGGTAAGCCTAAGGTTGATTCCATTGAGGGGCTGTCGCCCGCAATCTCAATTAACCAGCACCATGGAAACAGTAACCCGCGTTCCACTGTGGGCACGATTACCGAAATTGCAGCTTATTTGCGTGTACTGTACGCCAAGTTGGGCGAAAGACCCTGTCCCCATTGTAAAAAGGTCATTACCCAGAACTATGATGAGACCTCCTTTACCCTTTATACAGAAATGCCAGATCAGGATTCGGAAAGTGCAGAGCTATATGAGCAGATGATTGCCTGCCCTCATTGCGGTAAGCAGGTTGTTGAGTTGACCGCAAGCCATTTCTCCTTTAATAAACCCCAAGGAGCATGCCCCGTTTGCCATGGGATTGGTGTTGTTAATTCGCCGGATGTCAGTTTACTGATTGACAAAACCAAGAGCGTTCGGGAATTTGCCATTTACGGCTGGGATCAGGTGTACATTGACCGATACGGTGGGTCAATGATTCAGGCTGCCAATTATTACGGATTTGAAATGGATATTGATACACCCATTGGTGAGTACAATGACGTACAAATGGATCTGCTCCTGTATGGTGTCCTGAGCAGGCAATTTGCTGAACGCTTTCCAGATATCACCCCTCCAAAAACTGTGCCCGGTGGAAGGTTTGAGGGGGTACTCACCAACCTCATGCGGAGGTATGCAGAAAACAATTCTAGTAGTGCCAGACAGAAAATCGAGAAGTTTCTTATTCGTCAGGAATGTTCTGAATGCAGGGGCGTTCGGTTTCGCAGAGAAACCCTCGAAGTAAGGGTTGGCGGTATGAATATTAAAGAGTTGCTGTCCATGTCACTGGTAGATGTCGGAGTGTGGCTGAAGGAGCTTCCCAATTGTGTTTCACCCGAAGCCTTGGAGGTTGTTCATCAGGTATTGGATGACCTGGGGCGAAGGATTGACCGAATCCTTGACGTGGGCGCAGGATATCTGAGTCTTGACCAGCCGGCAGCCTCTTTGTCCGCAGGAGAATGGCAGCGTATCAAGCTGGCTTCCGTTTTAGGTAGTGGCTTGACCGGAGTGCTCTATGTGTTGGACGAGCCTACATCTGGGTTACATGCACGGGATACGGGGAAAATTGTCGAGGTACTAAGACGCTTGCGTGACATGGGAAATACCGTCATCGTCATTGAGCATGATATAGAAATGATGAAAGCAGCCGACTATATCGTAGATTTCGGTCCGGGCGCAGGAAAGCAAGGTGGACAAATCGTTGCCTGTGGAAATGTGCAGGAGATTATGGATTGCGAGGCTTCCATTACAGGGAAATACCTTGCACTAAACACCAGTAAGCCTCAGCGGAAAAAGATTCAAGCAGACAGTAGCTATTTGCGCATTAGAAATGCCAATATAAATAATCTGAAGAATATCGATGTTGATATTCCGTTGGGTAAGCTGGTATCTGTCACCGGGGTATCAGGTAGCGGTAAATCCAGCTTAATATTCGAGGTTTTGGCCGAGGCGACCGATACCTATTTTCATCAGCCGAAAAAAGGCGAGAACCCCAATATATCAGGCCTTGAGCACCTTGATGATGTCATTATCATTAATCAGCAGTCAATCGGGCGCTCCAGTCGCTCAAATGCTGCAACCTATACCGACCTTTTTACAGATATTCGTGATTTATACGCCTCCCTGCCGGAAACGAAAGTCGCTGGTCTCGCAGCCAAGCATTTTTCCTATAATGTCCCAGGTGGTCGATGTGAAAAATGTCAAGGCACAGGTAAGCTGTCAGTTTCCATGCACTTTCTACCGGACGTAGAAGTGATTTGTCCTGTGTGTCATGGGAAGCGGTATCAAAAGCCTGTTCTTAATATAAAGTTCAGAGGGCTAAGTATTTCAGATATTTTGGAGTTGAGTGTTGATGAAGCTCTGGAGCTGTTCGTAGGTGAGGCAAGCATCCGATCAAAACTACAAGTGCTCCAGGATGTAGGGCTTGGATATCTAAGCCTCGGACAATCGGCGGCAACGCTGTCGGGAGGTGAAGCCCAGCGGCTGAAGCTGGCAAAGGAGCTTTCCAGAAACAGCACAGGAAAAGCCTTGTACCTTTTTGATGAACCGACTACCGGACTTCACCCTCATGATGCAGGTAGATTAATTAATGTATTTGACCGGCTGGTGAGTCTTGGAAACAGCGTTATTGTGATTGAACACAATGTTGAAGTCATTTTAGCATCGGATTGGGTGATTGATCTTGGCCCTGAAGGTGGAAACCAAGGTGGTAAAATCGTTGCTCAAGGGACACCGGAGGAAATCATGAATAACACAAGCTCTGTTACAGGTAAGGTCTTGTGCTCTTTAGAAGAGAGCGTAGAAAAGACAAAATAATGAAGGGTCTGTTGCAGGCATTTACCACAAACAGACCCCTGGCGGAGGGCGTGGGATTCGAACCCACGTGCCGTTTCACCGGCAACTCGATTTCGAGTCGAGCTCGTTATGACCACTTCGATAGCCCTCCGTATCAGATGTGGCGCTTCTTATAATAATAAAGCATTTTTAAGTATTTATCAAGAGCGTTGAAAGTGAAGGAGGTTTATACTACCTTAATTTACTGAAGAATTCTTTTAACAGCTTTTCACAATCATCTTCCATTATTCCTGAATAAACCTGAGGTGAATGATTGAAGGTACCGGGCTTAAAAAGATCGGTAACAGAACCGCAAGCGCCGCCCTTTGCATCATATGCACCAAAGTATACTGATTTTATTCTTGCATTAATAATCGCGCCTGCGCACATGGGGCATGGTTCCAGGGTTACATAGAGATCGCAGTTATCTAATCTCCATGTATTCAATTTGGCACAGGCCTCCTGGATGACCAATATTTCAGCATGGGCAATAGCCTGATTGCTTTTTTCCCGTAGATTATGAGCACGTGAAATAATATTGTTTTCGTACACTATGACTGCTCCTACCGGTACTTCACCCTGCAGAAAAGCCTTATTTGCCTCGATTATGGCTTGTTCCATATATGAATTAAACATTTTACACCTCAATATCAATTCTATCAGTATTTTTTTTAGTTCAACAGTCCCGGTATGAAATATTCCTCCCAGTCATAAACTTAAACATGGTTAAAAGAAGCTTTAGCGCATATAGCCGCAATTATAGTCAATTTAATATTAAAAGTAAATTCAGGCAAACTAGAAAAGCAGACAGAAGGATACCTCTGACACTGGAAAATATTCTGATGCTTATTTTACCACTTGTTCTCATGCTCATTTTAATTCCGCCGCGGGAAAAAACTCAGGTAATCTCTACGGAAAAAGAGGCAAGTGTCAATGAAGTTCCTATCTCTGTTGTACTGTATAATCATGCTGATGCGGTAATAGACAATGTTTTACTTGAAGATTATGTTGTTGGAGTAGTGGCGGCCGAGATGCCTCACAGCTTTGATGTTGAAGCATTAAAAGCTCAGGCTGTCGCTGCAAGAACCTTTGCCTTAAGCAGAGCAAAGGGTCTATATAGTTCTAAGGACGAGCATTATGGTGCTGATGTCTGTACTAATCCGGGCCATTGCCAAAGCTGGATATCAAAAGAACGTTTCCTAGAGGCTTATGGGAATGAAGATGATTGGCAAAAGATCAGTCAGGCTGTTTCAGAGACAAAAAATATTGTTATTACATATGAGGGGAATTTGATAAATCCCCTATATCATTCAAACAGCGGAGGAGTCACCGAAGATATAAAGGATGTCTGGTTGAATGTTGCTGAAGTACCTTATTTAAAAAGTGTTTACAGTCCCTTTGAAGAAGATTATTCCCAATATGAGAAATCCACAGTATTTTCATGGGATGAAATAAAAAACAAAACAGAAAATAGATATCCGGAAGCTAAGTTGGGAGATGAAGGGGTACAGGATTTTGAAATAATGTCCTACAGTGCCAGTGGACGAATTGAACAAGTCAGGCTCGGTTCGGTAATTATTGCCGGGACAGAGCTGAGAGAGCTGTTAGGTCTTCGTTCTACAAATCTTGAAATAAGGTTTCTTGATGACAACATGATAGAAATCACATCAAGGGGTTACGGGCATGGTGTGGGTATGAGCCAGTGTGGTGCCGATGCCCTGGCTAAAAACGGTTATAATTACAAAGAAATTTTAGAATTTTATTATACCGGAATTACAGTGGAAGAAATGAGATAATAAAGTATAAAACACCTACCGTTGGCAATAATACAAAACGGAGGTGGATACTGTGAACAACAAGGGAAGATTTAAAGAAGAAGAACCAGGAAATAAGTTTAAATCGTTTTTTAAAGAAAGTGGATTCTATATCGCAATCGTAGTAGGATTGTGCGCTCTGGCTGCAGGTGCAGTATACTTTTCAACAAACCAGATACTTAGTGACCCGGAACCGGAAGATCCTTATTACGCACAAGAAGATGGTCCCGGAGAGGAACAAGATATAGGTTTTGGCGATTATTCCAATCCTTTTGAGGATGATCAAAGCTCCATAGTTGATGAGGGGACTCATTATTCTGAAGACGATCCCCTTATCGGTATGGAGGGAAATGAAGACAAACCGGCATCTGACACTATAGTTGACGAGACTGTACCCGATCCGGATACAAATGTAATTCATGAGGATAAAGAGCCAGGTCCTGCAGAAGATGCTTCTGCAGAAGATGCTTCTGTAACCACAACGAATAACACGCAGGCTGAAATTGAAGATGATGCGGCTACTGAGGATGTTGTTCTGGCAATTGTGAGACCGTCTCTTCAAAGCCCGATAGCAGGTAAAGTCCAGTCTGATTTCTCAATGGACAAGCTGGTCTTTTCTCCTACATTTAATGAATGGCGTACGCACAGCGGTATAGATTTAGCAGCTCCAAGAGGGGAAGTTGTTCGCGCTGTAGGTAACGGAACTATACTGGAAATAAAGAATGATCCTAGATACGGATTTACTGTTGTAATCGATCATAAGAATGGTTATAAATCTGTATATTCCAATCTTGCCAGTGACCAAACCCTGCAGATTGGTCAGGAGGTAAAGCTTGGGGACCCAATTGGCGCTGTCGGGGCAACCGCCATTTTTGAAAGCGCAGAGCCTACACATCTTCATTTTGAGCTTTACAAAGAGAATAAATTGGTTGATCCCGCCGCATATATAGACTTTGCAAAATAATCGAATAGGGTTAGTTCCCTATTGTAGGCAGAATAAATGTAGGCTCTGTTAAATACCCTGTAAGGAGAGGCAAATGGCCTCTCCTTTTTAACATCCGATTCCTAAATTTTATTATGTCAGATCAATGAGATATTTCAGTGCTCTTCGCTCTTTTAATAATTCATAGGCTCTATTAATCTGTTCAAGCGGTAGAGGTGAGCCCATATCGTACCATAATGCTGCATCAAGGAAGCCTTCCCGGATTCGTTTGATAATCTCATCATGGGTTTCAGGCTCATCATAGCCATCACAGTAAACACGAAATGAATGGTTAGATTTAAAAGGATTTATTGCGTAGCCTTTTCTTGAATGCCAGCCATAAACAGCGATACAACCATTTTCCTTTATTAGTGGTAAAGCTGTGTTGACATTTTCTGAGAAACCCACCGCATCAATTATATAGTCAATGCCATCAGGGAACAGATCTTTAAGCTGTTGAAGCTGATTATCCGATTTATAGTCGATATTGGAAATTGCTCCGGCTTTTATGTTAAGCTCGCTTCTTGAAGAGCTTCCTAATACAACAACCTTGGCTCCCACATAAACACAATGGCGAATAAATGCAAGAGCATTTGCCCCAGAACCTGCTATCAGTACATTGTCTCCATTTTTTACTCCAAGTCTGTTTGTGTAACTGAGAGTTTCGCGCCATGTTATAATCATCGGTGCGGCTTTCTCATCAATATCATTGGGAATCAGCTTTTGTACTCTGGCTTTTTCCCATTCGCTGCGAGATATTCCGTCACGTTCCATAGCTAGGAAATCGGTAGCGACTCCGTATTGGGCAAAGCCACCCCAGTTGCTTCCCAACCCGATCTCAGGCATAGCAGGTGTTCCAACTCGGGATATTAAGTCGCCTTCTTTAAAGGTGGTGACTTTTTCTCCCAGCTTAATGGCGCGACCGACACTTTCATGGCCTAGGACAGAGGGATAAGAAACAGGGTAAGGATGCTTTTTATCTATTAAACCCTGATCGGTACCTGCACAAGTCGAGCCATAGCTCATTTTTACAAGAACCTGATATTCATTGATGGATGGAACAGGTATTTCACGGATTTCAAGAGCACCATTCTCATTCACGACAGCTGCCTTCATTGTATCCATTATCTATATTCTCCTATCAAGACGTTATAACTTCCTTTATTTTATCTGATGAATATATATTAATCAATAAAAATACTTTTAATTGTCAGACAAATTATTGCACTTAATTGTTTACTTATATATCCTATTTTTAGTATTATAGAAGTATAAAGGGTGCACTAATATAGTAAGCTAATTATTAACTCTTTTTAAAATATTGCTGAAGGTTGAGGGGAAGTTATGAAAGAAAAATCTGTAAGCGATTTAGTTTATAACAAGTTAAAAGAAAGTATAGAAAACGGTTCAATAGCTATAGGACAGAAATTGCCCACCGAGCAGGCTCTTTGCGCACAATTCGGCGTAGGCAGATCTTCGATACGTGAGGCTTCCCGTATACTTCAAGCAAAGGGATTCGTAGAAATCAAGCGGGGTAGCGGTGTATATGTTATCTCGAATAAAGAGTATGCTCCCGAAAAAATTAGCAAATGGTTATTGGATAATAAAGAAAGCATATTAAATTACATGTATGTACGAATGGCTATAGAGGATTTAGCCATAACTTTGTTTATTCAGCAGTACGATAAGAAGCAGCTTAAAAATTTACAGCAGATTGAAAAAAACTTTGAGGACGCTGTGGGTGAAGGGGATATATTTAGGATAGTCGCAATGGACGAGGCTTTTCATGGAGCAATTGCCCGGGGAACTCAAAATTCGTTGTTAATAAGTATAACCAAGCAATTGGAAGATACATTTAAACAGTACCGCATCATAACCTTTTCCAATGTCGAACATCGAAAAGCCGCTGTCGAGGCACATAAAATGATTCTCGATTCCATATATAATCGTGATACCAACAGCGCTAAATACAACATGCGAGATCACCTGCGCGTTTCTGTTGATAATGCAATTAATCAGGCGGGGCTCTGATGTTGCTCTATTAGTGGCAACTCTAAATATCAAGCTGTTGTATGTAATATCACATTTGCGAAACCTATTTTATCAAATGATAAAATAGGTTTTATTTTTCTATGCTATTCAATTTGATAGTTAGGAAGGTTGTCTGATATATATTGTCTGATTAATTATTGACATATACTATAATTAAAAAAATATATGTTTCATAAAAGGACCTAATATTATTAATTATGACCAATTAAAACAAAGATATTGACAGACAAATTAGTTAAGTGTAATAATATTGTCATAACATTGCTTAGCATTGCCCTTAATCAACTATAAATATTGTCTGATGAATAGGGAAAATATACTATAAGCTAAGCACATATATAAAGGAGGAAATATGTTGAAAAAACTATTACTTGTTGTGATTGCAGTATCTTTGGTTTTCTCTTTGGCAGCTTGTGGTTCTACCAATGCAGGTTCGAACACAACTCCTACCCCTTCACAAACCGGTAATAATGATAATGAAAAGGTTTATGGTGATCCAATCATTATCGGGTTATCACTTCCTGTAACGGGTGAACAGGCTGCTGGTGGCTTACAAGCCCGTTATGGCGCTGAGCTAAAAATCGAAGAGGTTAACGCAGCCGGTGGTATCGAGCTGAGTGATGGCTGGCACCTACTGGAGATGAAAATCGAAGATGACCAAGGTAACGCTGACTTAAGCTTGAACACTGTTAACAAGCTGGCATCAGAAGGTGCTGTTGCAGTACTTGGCCCATATTTCAGTGGACAAACAATCGCTTTAAGTGAAACAGTAAAAGAGTTAAAGATACCTTTGATTAACTCTGCTACATCAGTAAAAATCCGTGAACTAAAAAATGAATGGCTTTGGAGAAACCGTACTGATGACGGTATAAATGTCCAGATCATGGGCAAGGCAATTGTTGAAGACGGTGTAACAAAAGTAGGTATCATGTGTGCTAACGACGAGACCGGAACAGCTGCTGCTGAGGGTTACAAGGCTTACTTTGAATCCAAAGGTATCCCTTACCATATCGAATGGCATACCAAGAGTGATACAGACTTGACAGCACAGATTTCAAAGGCAATTGCTGCAGGTGTTGATGGTTGGGTTTCCTCTACACATGATAATGCCGCTGTTGCTTTAGCAAAGGGTATGTATGAGCTGGGTCTTCGTAACCAGAAGGTTTATATGAATCCTATCCTCGCTCAGGCACAGGTTCTTGATATGATGGAGCCAGAGTGGATAGAGGGATGGCGCTGTGTATCTGACTTCTCATATACTGATACTAGAGAAGCACAGGCCGCTTTCACCGAGAAATTTATCAAAAAGTACAATATTAATCCTGACGTTCAAGGCGCACTTTACTATTCACACGCAACAGTACTTATTGATGCAATCAAACGCGCAGACTCCACAGACCGCCAGGCTGTTCGTGACGCAATTGCGAAGACCAATGGTCTTATAACACTGGTTGGTACATCTTATGCAAGTGAGTACACAGATTTATTGTATGAAATCAGTATTAACGAAATCCAGAACCTTGTACCTGTTATCGTAGGAAGCGTATCAGTCGCAGAAGATTACGGATTCGGTAAATAATATCTAAAAAAACTTTTTTGTACCGCCCGTTAGTAAATAACGGGCGGTAACATTAAATATCCTCAGGTTATTTAATATGACTAAGTTTGGCGGTAGCCTTACTTATTCTATTCTTAGTCAGGATGGTGATTATGGGTTCTCTAGCTGATGTAAACATACTACAATTTATAGTTATTGGTGTAGCGATGGGATTTATTTATTCTCTCGTTGCTACCGAGTACACTCTAATTTATAACGCAACGGGATTAGTTAATTTTGCTCATGAGAGCTTTATTGTTTTGGGAGCATATTTCTTTGGTGGAACCTTTGTTAAGGCTTTGGGTCTTCCAATATGGCTGGCAATAATACTGACAATCGTAGCAATGGCGGCCTTCGGTATATTTGCTTCAACAATAGTATTAAATCCCCTTCGAAATCTGCAATTTATTACATATGCCATGTTCGGTACGATGATGCTTAGTAGGATCATTATAGAACTATGTCGTTTGATATGGGGTCCGCTACCCTTTACAGTAAGAGGGTTTTTACGTGACAGTATTAAAATCGGATCTGCGGCTTTGCCGACTTCTTATATATATATAATAGCTGTTTCAATAATTATTGTTACAGGTTTACAGGTATTCTTTAAAACCACCCGTACAGGAAAAGCAATGATCTGTGTTTCACAAAACAAAGATGCTGCTGCTCTTATGGGTATTAACGTGACAAAAAACATAAACATAACGGTTGCCATGTCAGCTGCGCTATGTGGTGTAATTGGTATTCTTACCGCACCTTTGTTTAATATAAATACCGGAATGGTTGCATCCACCGCCCTTAAAGGTTTTTGTGCAGGAATAATCGGTGGCTTTGGCAGCTATCCCGGCGCTATAGTTGGCGGGATTCTTCTTGGTTTACTGGAACAATTCGGTGTATTGTTTTTCCCTGCCACTTATAAAGATGTTGTGGCATTTGGCGTTATGATAATATTCCTGCTCATCAGGCCTAATGGAATTATCAGAGCGAAAAAAGCATAAACGTGAACGGTGTCCTATGAGAGGGTTATGATATGAAAAAACGATTAGGTATAATACTGATTTGGATTGTGGCGCTGGGAGCACTTGTTGTTTTTTTCAACAATTCCAACACCTATATACAAAGCGTTATTAATCAATTACTATGCAACATTATACTGGTTCTGGGCCTGAACTTCATTACAGGGTTAACAGGTCAAATGAATCTTGCAACAGCAGGTATGCTTGCTTTAGGTGCTTATAGCTATGGGCTTTTAACAACTTCCGCAGGTTGGAATCCTTGGGTTGCTCTATTTGCCATGTTCGCGGTCGGCTTAGCCATAGGCCGCGGGCTTGGATACCCCAGCCTTAGGCTAAAGGGGTTTTACCTTTCCCTTACAACCATTGGTTTTGCGGAGATTGCTCGGCTTCTGGCTACAAATCTCACAGATATTACTGGCGGTGTAAATGGGCTTAATTACATAGGAAGACTTGAAACTCCATTTTATAAATCAGATGTTAAAAACGATTATTTTGCAGTTTTACTAGTATTTACGGTTATAGCCATATTGGTTGCGTATAAGATTGTTAATTCTAAATGGGGACGAGCATATAAAGCGATTAGAGATAATGTGGAGGCTGCTGAGGCAAGCGGTATAGACATCGCAAAGCTTAAAATTCAGGCATTTACTCTTTCCTCCGTATATTCAGCTATAGCCGGCGCATTATATGCCGGTTACAATATCTACATTAACCCTACCTCCTTCACTATTGCCACGTCACAGAACTATGTAGCAATGCTGATGATGGGTGGGATAGGCTCAGTTCCGGGTAATATTCTAGGGGCAACGATTGTTACAACTTTGCCTGAGTTTTTAAGAAAATATCAGGAATATTACTGGATTCTTTTTTGCACGATTTGTCTTGTAATGGCTATTCTTGTTCCGGATGGTCTTTATCCCTTGATTAAGAAGCTATTCCTGAGAATAAAGAAAAAGTTTACCAAGAGTAATTCTATGAGGGAGGGATAGCATGAGTACTATACTTACACTAGAAAATGTAACGAAAAAATTTGGCGGTCTGGTAGCAGTTAATGACCTCTCTCTAAAGGTTGAGGAACATTCTATTCATGCTTTAATTGGCCCTAATGGATCAGGTAAAACTACTACTACCAATATGATAGAGGGTGTTTTTCCCGTAACAAGCGGTAAGATTTTCTATAAAGATATTGAGCTTACAAACTTACCCACTCATCAAATTGCACGGGTTGGTATAGGAAGAACATTCCAGAATATTAAGCTGTATAACACCATGACAGCTATTGAAAATGTTATGGTAGGCGGCCATCAGCTTACAAAGTTGGGGCTGATAAGCAGTATTATAAGGCTCAGAGAATCTGCTAAAGAAGAAAGGCTGCTTAAAGAAAAAGCCGAGGAGATGCTGGAATACATCGGGCTTTATGATATAAAAAATGAGTATGTAAAAAATCTGCCATATGGGAAAAGAAAGATTCTTGAGGTTGCCAGAGCCCTCATGATGGATCCTGAGCTTATTTTGCTTGACGAACCGGCTGCCGGGTTGAATCCTTCAGAACGAGTGGCCTTTATAGATTTGTTAAACAGAATCCATCAAAATGGAAAGACCTTGTTCTTTATTGAACATAACATGGATGTAGTAATGAATATAAGCCAAATGATCACCGTAATAAATTTCGGTGCTAAGATTGCCGAAGGTACACCGGAGGTTATTCAGAAAGATCCTGAGGTTATTAAGGCTTATCTTGGAGAAAGGTATAAGGTGAGAAAATGACAGAAAAGAAAACGGTCCTTTCTCTTAAAAATGTTGATGTTTTTTATGGAGAGGTTCAGGCCTTATTTGGTATAACGTTGGAGGTATATGAAAAAGAAATCGTATCAATAATCGGCTCCAACGGTGCAGGCAAGACTACTACCATGCGTTCAATAATGGGACTTAAGCCTGCCAAAAACGGAAATATAATATTTGAAGGCGAAGATATTACAAAGACAAAATCCCATGATATCGTAAGTAAGGGAATTATATATGTACCTGAGGGACGGCTTGTATTTCCAGATATGTCTGTGCAGGCAAACTTAGAGATGGGTGCTTATTCAAAGCGTTATAATCGAAAGCAAATGGCTGAGGTCATGGAAGAGCAGTTTGTTTTGTTCCCAAGGCTAAAGGAACGCAGAAATCAGCTTGCCGGGAGCCTTTCAGGCGGGGAGCAGCAAATGCTTGCAATAGCAAGAGGACTTATGGCGAAGCCTGAGTTGATAATGTTTGATGAGCCTTCGCTAGGCCTTGCTCCTGTTATTGTTGACGATATGTTTGATATTATTGTTAAAATCAATAAGGAAAAGCATGTTCCGGTTCTTCTGGTGGAGCAGAACGCGTTTATGGCATTATCCATATCAGACAGGACATATGTACTTGAAAACGGGTTTTTGAAAACAAGTGGCAAGAGTAGTGATTTAATTGAATCCGATGATATCAGAAAAGCTTATTTGGGCGGATAAGACTGAAATTTTTAGGTACTAAACTTCATATTGGGTTTAGAAAAGATTAATATAGCCACAAAAGTGGTTGCATGGAGGGGTTACTATGACAAAAAAAGAGAAGTACAAGCATTTGACAGGTATTATCGCACCTGTTGTCACACCGTGGACCAAGGATGAAAAGCTTGATGAAGAAGCATTTCGCAAACAAGTAAGATTCATTATTGACGCCGGTGTGCATGGAATCAGTCCTGCCGGTTCTACCGGTGAGGGGGCCATGGTTCGAGATGAAGAGCGTAATCGTATGATTCAAATCATCAAAGAAGAAAATCACAATAACATACCTGTTGTAGCTGGGATAATCCGACATTCCACTCGCGATGCCATAAAAGCGGCAGTAGAGGCTAAGGCTGAGGGTGCCGATGCGCTAATGATTACTCCTATTCAATATCTGGGAGGGACAGATGCTGATGGAAATTATCGTTTTTACAAGGCTATTTCTGATGCCGTTGATTTACCAATCATAATTTACAATGTGGTACCCCAGAACCAAATTAGTCCTGAAGATGCTTATCGTATGCTCGATATAGAGAACGTTATTGGTATCAAGCAGAGTGTTGGCGGAATACACGCTTTTATGCAAATGAAGACAAAATGCACAGAAAAGGGTTTGATGTATGCGGCAACCGATGAACTTATGTTTACCACCTATGAGCTTGGAGCAGACGGAGCGATTGCAGCTATTCTTGGACTGTTTCCGGCTTTATGCGTTAAGCTGTGGGACCTGAAGGAAGAAGGCAACTCGAAAGAGGCATTAAAGCTGCAAGAAATGATTTATCCTATCTGGATGAATATTATCGGTTCCCAATTCCCACGCCGTCTTAAGGCTGCTTTAACATGTATCGGCCGTGGCTGCGGAGAGAGCCTTGCACCTTTGAATGAAGCATCAGAGGAAGAATATAAGCAAATAAAAGCAGCTGTACAACCATACCTAGAATATGAAAGATCCCTAAAGTGAAAAAGAAGGGAAATTAGCTTAAAGATTAGCAGAATAAGGTTCTTGAGAGCAGGCCTGTGAATTAACTATTCATAGGCCTGTTTCATATACTGGTACAAAAAGGAGTTATGATGTAATGAAGTATGAAGAAGTTAGAGAATACCTAAAACAGAACCCTTATTGTTTCCGTACAACAAAAGAACGTGAAGATGAAATGAATTACAGAGTTATGAAGCGTGAAGGAAAAAAGATAGATTTTGTAGAAACATCAAGAAAAAAATGCTCTGACACTTAATTGTGCAAAGAAGATTGACAAAACAAATCTTACAATAAAGGGTATAGTGACTGCCTCTTCCTAATATATATAGTAACGGGACATCAAGCCGAATTAGGCGCTGTGCGGGAGGCAGGCGCATGAGACATTACATAGAGGAACGCGCCTTGGAGCTTGGGAGCTTCATAATAGAAAACAGGACGACAGTCCGGGCAGCTGCACAGAGTTTTGGAATATCTAAATCTACAGTGCATAAAGACGTGACCGAAAGACTGGCAAAATTGGACCCGTCAATGGCCGGGAAGGTTAAGAGTATACTGGACGAAAACAAAGCGGAACGTCATATTCGTGGTGGCGAAGCAACTAAAATGAAATACGGCAGAGATAGCAGAAAAGTCGGTTGAAACCGACTTTTTGCATATTTTGTGGAGTTTTCTTTTTTCTATTGATATAAGGGAAATATATTGATAATATTAAATTTGTATACAATGCTGGTTGTAAGAAATTAGTAATCATGAAAAGGGGTTGTAAGGGTTGGGCCTTGGGTTAGATATTGGTTTGGATTTAGGTACCGCATCTGTGCTGGTTTATATCAAGGGAAAAGGAATAGTTTTAAGAGAACCCTCTGTTGTAGCAATTGATAAGAATACAGACAGGATATTGGCCGTGGGGGAAGACGCACGAAAAATGCTTGGACGAACCCCGGGAAATATTATAGCCATACGCCCTTTAAGAGAGGGAGTTATTTCAGACTATCACGTTACTGAAAAAATGCTTAAATATTTTTTGAATAAAGTTTGTTCCAAAAGTTTCTTTAAACTCTTTAAACCCAGGGTAATGATATGCGTACCCTCAGGGGTTACAGAGGTTGAGAAAAGAGCTGTAGAAGATGCCGCAATGCAAGCCGGAGCCAGAAAAACATATCTGATTGAGGAACCGATTGCCGCCGCAATAGGTGCGGGAATTGACATAACCAAGGCATGCGGAAGCATGGTAGTTGATATTGGCGGCGGAACTACCGATATAGCCGTTATATCACTTGGCGGAACCGTTGTAAGTACTTCTGTCAAGATTGCAGGGGATAAGTTTGACGAAGCAATTGTTCGTTATATGCGTAAGAAGCATAATATTATGATTGGCGAGAGAACAGCCGAAGAACTAAAAATTCAAATAGGAACAGTATTTCCAAGGCAAAAGGAAGTCCAGATGGATGTCCGCGGAAGGAATCTTGTTTCAGGACTTCCCAAAACTATAACAATAACTTCGACCGAACTTATGGAAGCTCTTGAAGAGCCGGTTTCCAGTGTGGTGGAGGCAGTTCACTCAGTTCTTGAAAGAACACCGCCGGAATTGGCATCAGATATTAGCGACAGAGGCATTGTTATGACCGGTGGCGGCTGCCTAGTTTATGGAATGGACAAGCTTCTTGAGTACAAGACGGGAATAAAGGTTATAATTGCCGATGATGCCGTTTCATGTGTGGCAATAGGTACCGGAAAAACCCTGGATAATCTTGATCTTCTAAGAAAAGATTCTACCGGTAATATTGGGTACTATTAAACAGAGCGACTTTAATTAATCAACAGACTAGCGTTTACTTTTGTAAACGCTATATTTTTATATACTATAGGTAATAATCTTTCTTATTATATAATTATGGAGAGCGCTATGAAAACTGTAGGAATCTGTATCGGTGCATCAACCGTCACAATGGTGTGTGTTAACAAAAGTAATGATTCAATTACAATCGGAGACACACAATCCATATCTCATGAAGGAAACCCCAGAGCAGTTTTGCTGGACCTCTTAAATGATGAAAGTGTTAATCAGGCTGATAGGATAGCTGTGACAGGTCGAAAGCTTCGACACCTTATAAATGCACGGACTATATCCGAGCCCGAAGCCATAGAAGAGTCGTATGGTTATTTTAGGCGTTGTCTTACCCCGAGTAGTGACACCACCTTGACAAACGGAGGTACCGATTCTGTAACTCTTGTCAGCGCAGGAGGTGAGACCTTTATGGTTTATCATCTCGATAAAAACGGGAGAATTGTAGAAGTAAAGAGTGGGAACAAGTGTGCTTCAGGGACGGGCGAGTTTTTCCTACAGCAGCTCAAGAGAATGAATCTGCCTGTTGAAGAAGCAATGGAAATTGCGGCTTTTGAGAAACCGTATAAAGTGGCTGGCCGATGTAGTGTTTTTTGTAAGAGTGATTGTACTCACGCCCTTAATAAGGGAGCGGCTAAATCTAATGTAGCTGCCGGACTATGTAAAATGATGGCCGGCAAAATAGTTGAGTTACTGGATGACAAAACCCAAAGCGAGATTTTGCTGGTCGGCGGTAGCTCTTCCAATAAAATTATGGTGGGATATTTAAAAGAAGCCGGTTTAAATGTTACTATTCCTCCTTACAGCCATTGTTTTGAGGCCCTGGGGGCGGGATTGTGGGCACTTAATAATGAGACTGTTCCCATAAATAAGGACAAGCTGTTTAAGCGGGGAGAGCATGATTTCTCTCGGCATGAGCCATTATCCAAAGCCCTTCCGAAGGTACGATTCATGGAATCTGTAAGGGGCAGGGCTAACAAAGCTGATGAATGTATATTAGGTCTCGATGTGGGCTCAACCACTACAAAAGCGGTATTGGTGAGGCAGGATGATAAGGCCATTCTGGCAGGGGTATATCTTCGGACCAATGGTGATCCGGTAGGAGCATCACGGCAATGTTATGAACAGATAGCCGCCCAGATAGATGTTCCTGTAAGTATTTCAGGCCTTGGTGTCACCGGTTCCGGGAGACAAATTGCAGGGCTTCACGCTCTGTCACCGGTAATAATAAATGAGATTATAGCCCATGCCAAAGCGGCTTCCTTTTTTGATTCCGAGGTGGACACACTGTTTGAAATTGGTGGACAGGACGCAAAATACACCTACCTGACCAACGGAGTGGCCTCGGATTATGCCATGAATGAAGCTTGTTCGGCAGGAACGGGTTCATTTTTGGAAGAATCAGCTCTGGAGTCTCTGAATCTGAAAGTTGAAGACATAGGAGAGCTAGCCATTAAGGGTAATGAACCTCCAAATTTTAATGACCAGTGCGCCGCCTTTATAGGAAGTGATATAAAAACAGCCATTCAGAACGGTATATCCAAGCCCGATATAGCTGCGGGACTAGTTTATTCCATCTGCATGAACTACTTAAATCGCGTGAAAGGAAACAGAGCGGTAGGCAGGAAGGTCTTTATGCAGGGCGGAGTGTGCTACAATAAAGCCGTTCCGATTGCCATGGCCAGCTTAACTGACAGACAGATTATTGTTCCACCTGACCCCGGGCTGATGGGAGCCTTCGGGGTTGCATTAGAAACCATGTCAATGCTGGAGCTAAAGCAGGTAGAGCCTCAAAGCTTCGATTTGAAAGAGCTGGCAAATCGTAAGGTCATTTATGAAGAGCCCTTTATTTGTGCAGGTGGGAAAGAAAAGTGTGACCGCAAGTGTACCATTTCTCGAATCAAGATAGACGGTAGGGTTTATCCTTTCGGGGGAGCTTGTAACAAGTACTATAATCAGTTGTTGAGCAAAAGAGATGACAATATTGAGGAGCTGGATTTTGTAGCCTTACGGGAGCGCCTGCTACTTGAATTCTCCGAGATTAGCCAGGGGGACGGTTCTGGTGACACAGAATCTCCCAAAAAGGTGGGCATAAATTTTTCACTGATGACAAATACCCTCTTACCGCTGTATTCAATATTCTTTAAAAGGCTGGGTTATGAGGTTGTCTACGAAACCAGACCGGATAGTGAGGGCTGCTCCAGAAAAGGTGCGCCTTTTTGCTGGCCTATTGAACAGGCCCACGGTACTTTAAAAGCCCTTTTGGACCTTGAACCTGATATTCTCTTCTTACCCCATGTAAAAGCCTTTCCTGTGCCCGGCGGAGCCGATGTGAGTGTCTGTTGCCCCTTTGTTCAGGCAGAGCCCTATTTGCTTAAGGCGGCTTTTCCGGAACTCGAAAAATTTATTGTTTTAACACCCGTTCTTGATATGACCATGGGATATGAAGCAGTCGGGGCCATATTTGTCGAAATGGCAAGAGGGCTTGGTCATACTGGAAAAGAAGCGGCAACTGCTTTCAAATGTGGTGTGGAAGCACAAAACGCATTTCACAGGGCTTTGGGTGAAGCGGGAAAAGAAATAATAGAAAGTATAAGTAAATCAGGAGAAACAGCTGTAGTTCTTTTCGGTAGACCATATAACGCTTTTTCGGGCTTGGGGAATATGGGAATACCAAAAAAACTTGCGTCAAGAGGTTTAAGGGTTATTCCTCATGATTTCCTGCCTATTTATAATGAAGATTCTCATGAAAAAATGTATTGGGCTTCGGGGCAACTGATTATGAAAGCTGCCCGTTATGTAGCACGTAATGAGAATCTTTTTGGAGTATATATAACCAATTTTAGCTGTGGCCCGGATTCATTCCTAATAACCTATTTTAGAAACAGAATGGGAACAAAACCTTCCCTGACTTTGGAGCTTGATTCCCATACGGCAGATGCAGGTATTGATACTCGTGTAGAGGCGTTTTTGGATGTAGTTCGCCGCTACAGGGACACTAAAACACCCGGTGCGGATCTGTCTTCTGAAATTGATTCATTTAAGACTGCGGAAGTAGTGAATATCTCAAACAAAGTATTTGTTAGAACTCCGGATGGGGAGAAATATCCCATGAATCATCCCAGGGTAAAAATCCTAGTGCCTTCAATGGGAGATATAGGAGCTAGGATGCTTGCCGCTACCTTGAGTCATGTGGGAGCCAATACCATTCCCCTGCCTCCTCCGGGAGAGAAAGAGCTTTCTATTGGCAGAGGGCATACCACCTGTAAAGAATGTCTGCCTCTTTTGCTCACATTCGGAAGTCTGATGGGTTATGTAAACAAAGTTTGGAACGGGGAGGATATACTGGTGAATTTCATGCCCGAAGCTTCGGGCCCGTGCCGGTTTGGTCAATACAATGTTATGATGAGGGAGCTTGTGGCAAAAAAGCACCTTGATAAGATAGCCATGCTGTCCCTCACCGCTGAAAATTCATATGCCGGCTTCGGGGTTAAGTTTGCCTTAAGAGCATGGCAGTCCATTATATTGTCCGATGTGTTGGATGATATAAGAAGTGCCATTATAGTTCTGGCTAAGGATCAGACTCATGGGTTGGAGGTCTTTAATAGAATTTCAGAAAATATTATTGAAGGCATTAAAACAGATAAATGGCCCGATTTAAGAAAGAAGATTGTAGCTGCTTCCAGGGAACTAAGTGCAGTCCCCCGAAAGGATAATTTAGAGAACATACCCTCTATTGCTTTGATTGGCGAGATATATGTAAGACGGGACGGATTCTCCAGTCAATTTTTAGTTGAGAAGCTAAGCAAGAAGGGGTTTTGGGTTCGTGTGGCACCTGTTGGTGAATGGATTCACTACTGTGATTATATTGTTCAAAACCGGCTGGTTGCAAAATCAAAATTATTCGATCAGGTGAAAAACCGCTTGACATGCATGGTAAAAAATCCTTATGAGCTTGAAATAAAATCTATTTTAGCACAATCGGGTTTCTACAGAATAAATGAGAGTAGTGTTGAAGAGTTAGTCAAAGCAGCCGGAGAAATAGTCTCTCCTCGCTTAACCGGAGAGACGGTGCTGACGGTTGGTGCTGCTCTAAGCGAGCTTGTAGAGCAGGTTGAGGGAGTCATATCCCTAGGTCCGTTCGGATGTATGCCTGCCCGTTTATCTGAAGCATTGGTGACTCAAAAGCTAAAGGATACAAAACTTAAGGTTGCTAATGAGAAGGAGCTGGTAAAGCGCGTTATGGACTCCCATCCTTCTTTACCATTTCTGACTGTGGAAACAGATGGAAATACTTTTCCTCAATTGATAGAGTCACGGCTTGAGGCCTTTCTGCTTCAGGTTGGCCGTGTGTTTGAAACCTCAAGGGAAGCACGCAGGAGTGAGTAAAGGGGACGGTGACTTTCACTCATTTTTGATAATGAGTGAAAGTCACCGTCCCCTTTACTCATAAAATTCTCTAATGTTTCAGGTGCTGTTAGCCGATATTTTATACTGAAGAAGAAATTCTAGTTAAAGGCAATGTGTCTGGGGGTCATCTCCTTAACACGTTAAAGGGTGGAAACCTTATGATAAGAGGGCTATATACATCAGGATACAGTATGCTTACCTTGAGCAGAAAAATGGACACCGTATCTAACAACATAGCAAATGTCAACACCAACGGTTTTAAAAAGGATACTGTTGTGTTTGAAGAATTTTCAGATGTATTGGTAAAACGCTTCTTTGATGGTAGTGATTATTCAAGTAAACCGGTTAGAGTAGGCAATATGACTCTATATAACGATATAGCAGAAGTTCACACTGACTTTACCCAAGGTGCTTTAGAAAGCACCGGACTAAGTACTGATGTCGCAATCAATGGCGATGAAAGTGCCTTTTTCTGTATAGCTGTTCCCCAGGACAATCAGTTCCGCGAGTATTATACCAGAGACGGAGGCTTTAAGCTGGACGCCGAGAGCCGACTTGTGACGCGTGACGGTTATTCGGTTATGGGCGAAAACGGAGCCATAATCCTTAACGGTTCAGATTTTGTTATTTCTGACCGAGGTGAAGTGATACAAAACGGTGAAACAATTGATACTTTAAAAATTCGTAAATTTGAGAACCCTGAATCCTTGAGAAAATACGGTTTTAACCTTCTGACTGTTACAAACGAAAGCCAGGATGCGGCTTTTGAAGGAACTATACAGCAGGGTTTTGTAGAGCGTTCCAATGTTGACTCGGTCAAAGAAATGGTAGACATGATTACCGTTTTAAGAGCTTATGAATCCAATCAGAAGCTTATTCAATATCAGGATTCGACCTTGGAAAAGGCAGTAAATGAAATAGGACGTATTTAATTAATTTTTATACAGACAGGATGTAGAAAAGGATAAGGATGTCCGAAAGAAAAAAAGGTGAAAACCTATGATGAGATCACTATGGACCGCTGCGTCCGGCATGAAGGCAATGCAATTCAACGTCGACACGATTTCCAATAATTTGGCCAATGTGTCCACCACAGGATTTAAAAAGGAAAAAGCAGAATTTGAGGATCTTTTGTATGTATCCATGCAAAAGGCCTATTCAACTGAAAATACTCAAAGACCTGTTAATCTGCAGGTAGGACATGGGGTTGTTGCCCGCGCCACCTCGAGGGATTTTTCGGGAGGGAATTTAGAGCAGACAAGCAATAAGCTGGACATGGCTATTGAAGGCACCGGATTCTTCGCCGTCAGAGGTGCCAACGGGGAAACTTTCTATACTAGGGACGGCAGCTTTAAAGTCTCGATGACCGATGAAGGCAAAATGTTAGCAAACTCCAAAGGATATCCGGTTCTTGACCAGGACGGTATGGAAATATATTTTGACGGTGATATGGCCAATTATGAGATTCAGCCTTCAGGTGAAATTACTGTAAAGGACCCTGAAACAGGAGTTACACTTCCTACAGGTCAGTACATAGGGCTTTTCCAGTTCGAGAATCCTAATGGTCTCGAAGCCATGGGCGGAAACTTGTTTAGAAGTAATTCAGCTACCGGTGAAGCTTTAATAGATTTTGAAACTGAAAACCCCAGTACAATACACAATTATTTTCTGGAGTCATCAAATGTACAGGTTGTTGAGGAAATGGTAAAGCTTATCACAGCTCAAAGAGCTTACGAATTAAGTTCTAAAGCCATCACAACATCAGATGAAATGCTCCAAACCGCTAACAATATCAGGAGATAAGATAATTAGACAGGGGGACGGTTCTCTTGTCTAACTTTTCTCAAAAGTTATCTCAGACAGGAGAACCGTCCCCCTGTCTAATCAGGAGAAAAGCATGAAAATCGATGGATTTGGACAGATTAATCCGATAGATACAATAAAGGCGAACCAGTCTCAGACAGATGCGACCGAATTCGAAAGCATTCTTCAGAAGGCATTTGACGAAGGCGACAAGGAAAAACTTAAAGAAGCGTGCAATGAGTTTGAGTCTGTTATGCTTCAAATACTATATAAGCAAATGAAGGCGACTGTGCCCGAGAGTGATTTTATTGAAAAGAGCAGCGCCCGTACCATGTTTGAGGATATGCTTGACGAGCAGCTTATGGAAAGAGGAAGTACAAGAGGCATGGGCATTTCCGATATGATGTATAAGCAGCTAAGCGCAAGAATGGATAAAGCCTATAAGATTGGGACAGTTAAAGAAGGCTCAGAGATCGAAGATACACAAACTGATGGAGCTGAACCTGTTGAAGAATAGATTTTTTTCGATAATTATTATCTTAATTATAACAATAGTTGCTCTTTGGTTTTTATGCCCTGCCATTGCCGAAAAATTCCCGGTATTGGACGGGCATAACCTGTCTAATGAGGAAAACACTGCAACTCCTATACCCTCGTTGACTCCTACGCCTATTCCAACTCCAACGCCCATAGAGCAAAAACCCCTCTATACTTATTATAGTATCAAGGAAAATGAGCCAAACCTGGACCTTTCCATTCATATCCTTGAAGTTGACCCATCAAATCCTGAGCTTCTAGTCAGGCCGGTATCATCACATCATAAAAATCTGTTTGGCTACGCTTTTTTAAGTGAAATGAACGATACTTGGCAGGCAAATGCGACGGTAAATGCCGGTTTTTCTCATTCCAACGGCTTACTGGGCGGACTTTATATAGCCGATGGGGAACTATATACCCCTGCTACAGGACGATATCCGGCATTGTTCCTAAAAGGAGAAAAAGCGTTTATAAACAACGTCGTGACTAAAATCCGGGTTGAAGGTGACGGCGTTGTTCTTGATATCCCTTTTTACAATCGATATTCCGAAGAAAATGGTATTTATGTATTTACACCTTCCTATGGTTCGAAGAACAGAATTAAAAAAAGCCATCTGAATGCTGTTGTATCAAATGGAGAAGTCAGAGGTCTCATATTAAGAAGCGGTTCCTATGAAATCCCTCAGGACGGATTCTTAATAAGCGCAATTGGGAGCGAAGCCAAGGCCAAACTTGAAAAGCTGATTAAAGCCGGCATGAAACTGGAGCTAAAGTATGATGTAGTTAGCGATGGCGAGATAATTACTGACTTTGACTGGGGCTATGAGTGCGGAAGCTGGATTTTAAAGGATTATGAGGTTGTTGCACCTGCGTCGGATACATGGGTAGGTACTTTGGAAAACAGGGTTCCACGCACTGCCATAGGTATAAAGGAAGACGGAACCATGGTTTTTATCGTTGTTGATGGCAGACAGAAGGGCTTAAGTGACGGAATGACCTTAAAAGAACTGGCGAAAAAGCTTCTGGAGCTTGGCGTCAAAGATGCCGTCAATTTAGATGGTGGCGCGTCTTCCGAAATGATTATAGAGGGAGAGATAGTCAACAGCCCATCGGCAGGACGGGAACGAATGGTGGCGTGCTGCTTTATAATTAAGAAAAGATAATATCCTCTACCTTAATGGGCAGACACCATTTTCGCAGCCTGATTCACCGGGGTCAGTACTGAACTCTTCCCTTTCGTATTCAGTCAGCATTGACGGAATAAACGCTCTCATGTTTGAAATCCGCTTATTATATTCTTCTTTCGTTATGCTTTCATAGGGCAGAAGGGGATAAAAGTTGTCGTCTAGGGCGAGGAAGGACACAGCAACCACGTCATCCCAATTCTCATACAGCCAGTTTTCCACAGCGTCCCACTCGTCATTTTTTACCGTTACCGTTATTGAGGCATTGTGATCGACATAATGTTGCATAAACCTTTTATATGTTTCAAGCTGTTCTAACGCCGATACCTCGTATTTTGTTCTTTTAACGGGGGACTTTTGAGGAAACTCCACAACCTTGACAGTGCATGTTTCAAGGCTCTGACCGTTTTCAGGAAGCACAGGATAACCAAGCTTCTCGCACACCTTAACAAGGGGATCGGTTGAATTAATTCTTATTCTCCGTATATAAAAAGGTGAATGGGAATGATGAAGGCCGCTTGATACTCCGGGAAGCAATGAAAGTGTACCTTCGGGTTTTATAGTGCAAACCAGCAGCGGTTTTGGTATCCCAAGCTGTGAGGAGTAATAAGATGCTTCCTGATGAGCGGTTTGCTTAAGTAGTGCCATAAGCTCAATTTCCTGCTCTTCATTATAGTTCAAAGCACTCATAGCGTCCTGCCAGCCCGTCATACTGATTCCGAGAAGTCTGTCATGTTTCTGGACATCATCCCATTTGTGCAATTCCAGCTCAAGGCATGTCATGCGAATACCTGCACGAACCGACAAGCGCTGCGCTTCAAGTAACCCCTCTCTATCAAGTTGGCCATCCTGACCAACAAAGGCTGCTACATTTATAGTTGTAAGGTTACAAAGTCCCCGGTCTCTTAATAGAATTTCTGCGCACGGATTTACTCCCTGGAAATCGCTCCTTCTTTTTCTACCTGCTTCGGCATTAATAAATCCGGGCTCTCCGCTGTGTCTCATCTGGTTGAGCTGCCATCTGAGCTGTTCCCGGGTGGGCTTGGCCTCGTAAAAAATAGAATTATTACTCATCTTTCTATGGGATATGGCCTTGTTTTCAACCCATTCTTTACGTTCGTTCAAATAATATAAGCCTGACTTGGCTCTGATGCTTTCTTCATCATTGGGGTCAATTATGCCTACCTCAGCGGTTCTCCTGACACCACCCACAACCACATTTTCTCCGATGATGTTGCAGATGTCCAAGCAATGTATGGGTCTTAGCTTACATCTGTCTTTACCCGTGTGCCCGGTGGACACACGTTCTTCCTTGCCAAGATTCTGAATAACGGTTGTAATCTTTTCGAACATAATCTTCAGGCTTTCATGACCGCTGGCAGTGCCGCCAAATCTCTTCAGTCTCTCACCCTTTGCCCTTACGTTGTCATAGTTCATGATAATGGTACGAATATTCTGGTACCTGTGGCTGTTAAGAATAGTGAAGAAAAAATCAAGAGCCTGGGTCCAGCCTTCCTTGCTGTCACCCACTATAATTTTCACTTCATCATCTTTAAATAAAAGAGAGGTATTGTCCTGCCTTTCACTTGGCAGCAAAGGATTGTAATATTCATGAACTACACGGAAATTTGTCCTTACGGGAGGCATTTTCTCCACATCCGATTTTAAAGCTCTAAAGCCTACGCCTGTTCCAATCATTAATAGATAGAATAGTTCCGAGATCTTCTCGAAATCATCTATTATGCAAAAAGCGCAATTATAATTACCGGTTCCGTAGCTATTGGCTATCTCAGTTCCGCCGAGCCAAAGAGTTCTCCCGCTCAGAAACTGTTTGAGTTTATATATGTTATCATAAAGCTTTTCTGCTTCCTGTTCAGACACCCCATCTACCAAACCACAGTTGTATTCGACGGCTCTCCTTACCGTTTCCCACCAATACTCTCTCCGTTTTTCATCTGGCATCCATCTGGAATAAGTCCTGTAATAAACAAATTCTCCGAGAGGATTCATGTTATTGACCGAATGCTTGTAGCTGGCAAGGAAGTCCTCATCAAGGAGCCTGTTCTTTTGTCTAACGGCTCTTTGCTGGGCTCTGGCTTTCCGATAAAGGATATATTTTTTAGCTACATCCTTTCTGTTGCTGGACATAAGCGCAGCTTCAACTAGGTCCTGAATCTCCTCAACTTCTTTTATTTCTCCGTCCTCTTCAACTTTTTTCGCAATTGAATCAGCAATTTGATTTGATAAGCTGGAATCAAGACCTTCTAATGTTTCAATCATAGCCTTGTTAATCGCGTTTACAATACGATTCTTATCAAAATCAACGATACGACCATCTCTCTTTTGTATCTTCATTAACTCCACCTCAAAAACTATATATTGATCAAATTTAGCAAAGACATACGATATATAGTGTATTATATAATATGCTGCATATTATATGTAAAATTAGATAGAATTAATGTGCGCCAAATCACATTTTACATTATGTTTTATCAGTTATATGATTTGGAATAAAAAACTAAAGGGGTATTAAAGGCAGTAAAAATGATTTATAATATGATTAACGTCAGGAAAGTCAAGAAGTGACTTACTGGGAATAATAATAATATAGTATTAAAGTATTAAAGTTAAGAGGAGAAGCAAAGTATGGCTAAACGTGGTTTTCCCATGGGCATGGGCGGTATGGGAGGAAATATAGGAAACCTGATGAAACAGGCACAAAAGATGCAACAGGATATGGCAAAAGCCCAGGAAGAACTGGCAGAAAAGACTGTTGAGGCAACTGTCGGGGGCGGAGCTGTCACAGTTGTAGCAACAGGCGCTAAGGAAATCCGTGAAATTCGTATTTCAAAGGAAGCGGTTGACCCTGAAGATGTGGAAACTTTGCAGGATATGGTTTTGGCTGCTGTAAACGAAGCGTTAAGACAAGCCGATGAAATGGCCAAGAATGCAATGGGCGGGCTTACAGGAGGCCTTGGTAATATACCGGGATTATTCTAATGGATTATTTCGCACTACCGGTCCAAAAATTGATTGAAGAGTTCGAAAAGCTGCCGGGGATAGGTCGTAAAACTGCTCAGCGGCTTGCTTTTCATGTGTTAAATTTGTCTGATGATAAGGTTGTGGGCTTTGCAAAAGCTTTGGTTGATGCCAAGCGTAAAACCACTACATGTTCGGTGTGCTGTAATTTGACCGATACTGACCCCTGCCGCATATGTAGCTCTGATAAGCGTGATCATACCATTATTTGCGTCGTTCAGAGCCCGAGAGATGTGGTGGCAATGGAAAGAGTAAGAGAGTACAAGGGCTTGTATCATGTTTTAAACGGCCTCATTTCACCGCTGGACGGTACGGGACCCGATGATATAAATATTAAGCCGCTGATTAAGCGTGTTGCTCATAACAAGATTACAGAGGTGATTCTTGCTACCAACCCCAATGTTGAGGGTGAGGCCACTGCGGTTTATCTATCAAAAATTTTAAAGCCCATGGGGGTTAAAACCACACGTATTGCCCAGGGAATCTCTGTGGGCGGTGATTTAGAGTACGCCGATGAAGTAACGCTATATAAATCTCTCGAGGGACGTAGAGAAATATAGCCTTATCATATTCGGGACCATAAGCGTCTGATAAGCATCCGAAAGGAGCAAATGCAATGAAAGTAAGAAAAGCAATTATACCTGCAGCAGGCTTAGGAACGCGGTTTTTACCAGCAACAAAGGCTCAGCCGAAGGAAATGCTCCCGATAGTGGATAAACCTACCATTCAATTTATAATAGAAGAGGCAATAGCGTCCGGAATAGAAGACATCCTCATAATTACAGGCCGAGGAAAACGGGCAATTGAGGACCATTTTGACAGGTCATTAGAGCTTGAGGAAGAGCTTAAGAAAAAAGGGCAGGAGAGTCTATTAGCACAGGTCAGGCAAATCGCCGAATTATGTAACATCCACTATATCCGCCAAAAAGAAGCCAAGGGTTTGGGACATGCTATCCATTGTGCCAAGGCCTTTATAGGAGATGAACCCTTTGCGGTACTTCTTGGTGATGACATAGTTGACGCTAAGGTCCCATGCCTTAAACAGATGATAAATGCTTATGATGAGTATCAAACATCAATTCTGGGAGTACAACGTGTAGCCCGGGAGGACGTGCCAAAGTACGGCATAGTTGAAGGTAAGCAAATAGATGAAAGAATTTATAAGGTCAAAACTCTTGTAGAGAAGCCCGATATCGATCAAGCACCATCAGATGTGGCTATATTGGGAAGATACATAATAACCCCGGCAATTTTTAAGTATCTTGAAAATGCCAAGCCGGGAAAAAACGGCGAAATTCAGTTGACTGATTCCCTTTGTGAGCTGGCCAAAAAAGAACCAATGTATGCTTATGATTTCATAGGAAGACGTTATGATGTGGGCAACAAGCTGGGCTTTTTGCAGGCGACAGTTGAGTTTGCCCTCAAGAGAGAAGATCTAAAAGATGATTTCGAAGCATATCTGAGAAGCATACTTTGATTTATGCGATGAAAATATAATTATATTAAGGGTGCCTGTAGAGCGAGTTAACTGCGCCGCTCCGTGAATCCGTCCGGGATTCAAGTCGCGTAGCTACGCAATCCATGCTTCGCTGACGCCAGTTAACATCGCTCACGGCACAATTACCTCGACTTCGCATTAATCAAAGTATGAACACAGATGAACCGTCCCCCTGTGTTCAAGCGGCGTGCATGCGAACGATTTACAGCGAGCGGGATGCGAGCGAAAGCGACTAGAAACAGGATGTTGGCATGGAGCGATAAATCGTTGCAGGCATAGCCGCTAAACATATGGAAGTAATATTACTTCGCATAAATCAAAAAGCGTACTTGCGTACGCTTTTTATTAGTTATTCACTTACTTAAGCTTTGCAAAGAGGGATATGGCGTCATCAGCGGCTAGGAGCTTGCCATATTCGTTCAGATATCCTTCTAAGAAATCTACGCTGGTCATCTTGTCTGCATATTCACTGAGTATGCTGTCAAACCTTTTTTGGTTGAGGACATTATTTTCAATTGAGGAAAGTACAAGATAGTACACATTCTCAAGACTGTAGACTTTGCTGCGTCCGGTAAAAAGGGGTTTTAATTCAGACGCGAGGAAGCATAAGTCATCGAATTCATCTATAGCGTAAATAAGCATTGTGGAGCAAATAGTATTTGTCTTCTTTTTTATAGCCAGGTCCTTCTTCTTATAGCGGTTCTTTATAAACTTCTGAATGGATTCGAATTCGCTCTCTTCTTCTATCCTTGTAATAGTAATAACAAAGCCCTGATCCACATCGGATACTGCTTCTATACAAAGCTGAGATTCCTGGGCCTCAAAACCGAGTTCGATTTCAGCCTGTTCCATAAGATCCCAGAAAAGCTCCTGGGTTTCAGGCGAATTATAGCTAAACGCATCCAGATCGATATCACGCTCTTCCAGATCGTCATAGGTTACAAAAATCCTTATTTTGTTTTCGCCTACTCTTTCAATCTTCATGTCTTGTTCCTTTTCTTAAACTTTATATGTAAAATAGTGTTAATCAGTTATTTAAACCAATATTCTGGGCATCCTTAATATATATTATACTTATAGTATCGTCAAAAGAGAAGTAACAAATTATGATAACAATTTATGATAATACCCTACGCTTGTGACGAAACTTTTATCTTATATAAATTGTTTATTCCCATTATTTAAACTTATACACATTTTCTTATTCCATCGCACCGTTTGTCCGTGTATAATCAATGATGAGACATATTATAATATATGCCAATTATTTATACACTTTTAGGAAATATGAAACAAAATTTATCAGGGGATAAGCATGTTGAAATTAATACTAGCCTCATCTTCTCCGCGAAGAACTGAGCTTTTAAAGCTGATTGGCCTTGAATTCGAAATTATGCCTGCGAATATTATCGAAGAATCGGAAGGGTTTAATGACGCCGGGAAATATGCAATGGAGATGTCAAAAAGAAAGGCGTTATTGGTGGCAAAGAAGATTAGAGGTAAAGTATCGGGGGATACTTATATTTTAGGTGCAGATACGGTGGTGTCGGTTGACGGGATTATTCTCGGAAAGCCAACCGATGAAAATCATGCGTTTCGGATGCTTAAACTTATTGAAAACCGTTGGCATGAGGTAATTACCGGATTGACATTGGTAAATGTCGATACAATGAAATGCTGTACTGAAAGTGAGCTGACAAATGTAAAAATATCCTCCTATCCAAAAGGTTTTTTGGATAGATATTTAGCTACTAAGGAACCATATGATAAAGCCGGGAGCTATGGCATTCAAGGTTATGGCAGTCTTATGGTAGAATGTATAGAGGGATGTTATTTTAACGTTATGGGTCTTCCCATGTTCAGACTGTCACGAATGCTTGAACGTGAAGGCCATGAGGTTTTATCCTGGAAAAATAACATTTGTACTTAAGAGTCAAGAAGAAAGACATACTAATTGTATGTAGTTGATTAAAAGGAGAGAAATACGGATGGGATTATTCACTAAGGAAATAGGAATTGATTTAGGCACAGCAAACACACTGGTTTATCTTAAAGGAAAAGGTGTTATTTTAAGGGAACCATCTGTTGTAGCCATTAATAATATTACAGGTCAGGTTTTAGCTGTGGGTCTGGATGCTAAGCAGATGATTGGCAGAACCCCAGGTAATATCACGGCTATACGCCCACTGAAAGACGGTGTTATAGCTGATTTTGAGACCACACAGGGCATGCTCAAATATTTTATTCGTAAGGCAGTTGGAAATAGCCCTCTAGCAAAACCAAGAGTAGTTATCTGTGTTCCTTCAGGGGTTACAGAGGTTGAAAAAAGAGCCGTGGTGGATTCAGCTATGTCGGCCGGCGCTAAAGAAGCCTTTCTCATAGAAGAGCCCATGGCGTCAGCTATAGGCGCGGGTCTTCCTGTCGCAGAGCCCTCGGGTAGTATGGTTGTGGATATTGGTGGCGGAACAAGTGAGGTTGCGGTTATTTCTCTGGGAGGAGTAGTTGTAAGTCGTTCCTTGAGAATTGCCGGGGATGAATTTGACGATTCAATAATCCACTATATTAAGAAAGAATACAATCTTATGATTGGTGAAAGAACGGCTGAGGATATTAAGCTTAAAATTGGATCAGCCTATCCTCTCGAGAATGAGGAAAATTACAGCATAAGCGGTCGTGATCTGGTAACAGGCCTTCCAAAGGAGCTTACCATTTCAAGTGGGGAAATTCGCGAGGCATTAAGAGAGCCAATTAATTCAGTAGTGGATTCTATAAAGTTTACTTTGGAAAAAACCCCACCCGAACTAGCTGCCGATGTTATGGAGAGAGGTATTATGCTCACCGGAGGCGGTGCTTTACTTAAGGGATTGGACAAGCTTATAAGCGAAGAAACCGGTATTCCTGTTTTTATAGCCGAACAAGCAATGGACTGTGTAGTTTTAGGTACTGGAAGAGTACTGGAAGAGATAGAAACGCTGAGCAATGTATTGCTGTCATCGAGGAGGAAATAGTGGAAGAAAAGGTGCATAGGGGGGACTCTCATTGAGGAGGATTTTAACCAACAAGATATTTATTCTTGTGCTGATAGTTGTACTTTTACTCGCCCTTGCAACCGTGTCCTTCAGTGAAAAAAGCGGCGTTAACATAATCGGTAATATTATTAGTGTTCCGGCAGCACCCTTACAGAAAGCTTTTAGTTTTGTCAGTAAAAAAGTTGGTGATTTTTTTGGATACTTTGAGGATGTCAAAGAGACCAAGGCCGATAATGAAGAGCTAATGCAGCGGATAAGTGAATTGGAGCAACAGATTCTGGATATAGAAAAGCTTACTAAGGAGAACAAAGAGCTTAAGGATGCACTGGATTTTAAAGATCAATATGATGAATATGATTTTAAGGGCTGCAGTATTATTGCCAAGGACCCCGGAAACTGGTTTGAGGTGTTCACTATCAATAGGGGAAGCAAAGATGGTATATTGGCTGATTCCCCTGTTATTACAGCCTACGGTCTGGTGGGAAGAGTTTCAAAAATAGATCTTTTTAGTTCAAGGGTAGTTTCCATAATTGATATGGATAGCACAGTAAGCGCAAGACTTTCTAAGTCAAGGGATCTAATAGTTGTCAGGGGCGATGTGGAACTTAGAAGCAAAGGTTTATGCAGAGCCGACTACATACCACCAAACACAGATGTTATGCCGGGTGATACCGTAGAGACCTCCGGCATAGGCGGAATATATCCAAAAGGTATTATAATCGGCAAAGTAGTAAGCGTTATAAGCAATGAAGGCCAATATGATTCTTATGCAATCATTGAGCCTATGGTAGATTTTAAGCGTCTGGAAGATGTTATAGTTCTGAAAAAGAAACCGTAAGGGGGCATCTGTTAACTCGTCATGAAATACAGAGTTATTGCGGCAGGAATATTGGTGTGGACAGCAGCCTTCTTTCAAAGCTCGCTGTTTGAACATATTGAGATATTAAACGTCAGACCTAATCTAATGATTGTTTTGATGGTCATAGTGTCTTTATTGAGAAGCCCTGTTGAAAGCGCAACAATGGCAATACTTCTTGGCCTTACCATGGATATTCTAATGGGTAAGACTCTGGGATGGTATGCTTTGTTGTTTTTTCTGGTTTCAATACCTATATCCTTACTTAATGAAAAGCTATATAGAGATAAGCTGTTAGTTTTACTGACTTTTTCCTTTGGGTCATCGGTTATTATAGAATTTTTGTTTTACCTTATTGTATTTTTGTTCAAGGGTTATGAGCATATGCCTTTTACTTTTTGGACTATTATTATTCCTGAGGCAGTCTATAATTGCATCCTTATTTTACCCCTATTTAAACCGGTCACGGGGGTATACAATCTTCTTGATAGAATCGATAGAAGGAGGAACAGACTGGCTGCATGAGTAAAAATGAAAAGAAGCATGAAGGTTTAGACAGGTATATAATTCTTGCTGTTTTTATTATTATAGCCGCAGTTGCTATCATATATAATCTTGCCAAGATTCAGATAGTTAATGGCCAAAAATATAAGGAAGAATCAGTGTACCGACTTTCTGCCAAAGGTGTGATTTACCCTAAGAGGGGAGATATATATGACAGAAAAGGAGTTCCCATTGCTGGAAGTCGCATGGGTTATTGCGCCCAATATGTAGATATAAAAATGTCCAATAGTGATAAAAATAAATTACTCCTTGAGCTTATAACCATATTGGAAAAGGACGGTAAATCAATTAAAAGCAAGCTAAACAACTATATGTCTATGGATCCGCTGCTTTTTAAAACTGAAAAACCGGAGGATTTCATAAATACTATAGTCCTTAACAAAGAAGACGCAAAATTTATTATCACAGCCGAACAAGCCTTCGACTATATGCGTGAAAAAACCTTTGAGATTGATATGGCTTATACAAAAGAAGAAGCCATAAAGATAATGCAACTTCGGTATGAAATATTGATTAATCAACCTCAGATAAGCAATCCTTTAACATTGGCTGATGATATCTCAGTTGAGACTATGAGTATTCTTGAGGAAAAAAGTTCTGAGCTCAGAGGTGTTACTACCTTTATAAAACCTTATCGTGAATACTATGAAAATGCCCAGATAATATCCCATGTTTTAGGCTATGTGGGAAACATAGACGCAGTAGAACTGGAAAGCCTAAACAAAGAGCTTAAAGATGTTGAGGGTAGTGTTCCATATATAGCCAGTGACATTGTCGGCAAGATGGGTATAGAGAGCGCTGCCGAGTCTATTTTAAGGGGTGTAAGAGGCGAGACCTTACGGGAGGTTGATGAAAACGGAAAAACAACCACATCCTATTTGGAAAGAGCTGCAGTACCGGGGCAGGACCTTTATCTTACAATTGATCTTGATCTTCAAAGAGTCGCTGTCGAATCCCTCAAGAGGAATATTGAGCGCATACGCAAAATTGAGAATAAGAAAAATTTCGGGGATGCAAATGCCGGAGCAGTAGTAGTTATGGATGTTAATACCGGCGAAGTATTGGCAATGGCCAGCTACCCGGATTTTGACCCAAAAGTATTCTTAGAAAACAATGCAGCGGCAATAAACGCGCTATGGAATAATCCCGATTCGCCGGTGGTAAATCGGGCAACCTCTGGTAAATATGCTCCGGGGTCTACCTATAAGCCACTTGTTGCTATTGCAGCCCTTGAAAGCGGTATAATAACTCCAAGCACAAAGATACACGCACCATATAAAGAAGAAATAGGTAATATGATTTTTACAAACCCGGAGGGTGATCAAAAATATATTAACCTTGAAAAAGCCTTGGAAACCTCCAGCAATATGTATTTTTACAAAGTCGGGGTCCAGACAGGTATCGATAATATTGTTAAGTGGGCAAAGATTTTTGGATTTGGTAGAAAGACAGGAATAGAAATTGGTGAACAAATAGGCTCTCTTGCGTCAAAAGAGTATAAAAAGCAGTTTGTTGCCGATGATCCGGACTGGTATCCCGCAAATACCGCAATGGCATCAATCGGTCAGCTTTATAACGCGTTTACACCTATACAGCTTGCAAATTATGTTAGTACAATTGCCAATGAAGGGAAAAAGTTCACGCCCCACCTTATAAAGATGGCTGTTGACCAAAATGGAAAGATATCATACGAGCCTTCGGGTGAGTACCAACAGCTGCCAATTAGTAAACAGAACATTGAAGGTGTTAAAAAGGGTATGATAGCCGTTGCTAATTCTGAGGATGGTACTGCGGCAGAAATATTTAAGGATTTTCCGTTTGATGTAGCCGGAAAAACAGGAACATCCGAGACAGGCCGTGAAGCAACATCATCTTCGAATGGACTTTTTGTATGCTATGCACCTTATGATGATCCTCAAATAGCAATAGCTGTAGTGGTTGAACATGGTGTATGGGGACGTGAGACGGCTCCTATTGCCGCCGATATTATGATGGAATATTTTAGGCTGAACGAGGAAAGCGGATCTAAGTCAAGCGATACAAGTGAGGAAACAATTGAGATTAATTGGTAGAAAGAACTGAGAACAGAGTTCTCAGTTCTCCTAAGAACATCAGTTTTCTTGAATATTTTGTGATTATAAATACACAATACCCCAGAAAGGATGAAATTAGTCTGATGGAGCAGGAAACGAAAGGCATTGTTTTTAAAGGTAATAACGAAGGTTTAGTCATTGTTATTCCTGAGGATTATGATTTTAAAAAAGCAAAATCTGAAATTGAGGAAAAAGTCCAAAGTGCCGCCAGATTTTTTAAAGGTGCTACTATAAAGGTTTCTTATAGAGGAATATCCTTAACACCCAAAGAAGAGGAAATCTTAAAGAATGTTTTGGATAAAAATAGCGGAGCTATTATAGAAAGCCTGTCAAAAGATGATGGGACAAGACTCAACACATTTATAGCTAAAATTCCTCAAAAAACACAGGTGCCCTCTCGCAAGTTGTTTTTTTCGGGCGGTGATGAAGGTCAATGTAAGTTTGTAAGGAACACAATAAGGAGCGGTACCCGGATTGAATTTGACGGAAGCGTTATAGTCTTGGGAGACGTAAACCCGGGTGGTGAAATAGTGGCAACCGGTAATGTAGTTGTTTTGGGGGCTCTTAGAGGAATGGTTCATGCCGGATCTAACGGAAATAGGGAAGCCTTTATCTACGCTCTTAATCTAAAACCAACCCAGATTCGTATTGCAGAAGTCATTGCTCGCATGCCCGAGGAAGGCGGAGAGTGTGCTATCCGCCCTGAACTGGCAAAAATTTCTGACGGAGTGATTGAAGTCGAACAGTTTTAGGGAAATGGCGTAGTACTATCGGTTCGTTGACTTTTAGTCCAAAAAAAGATATATTAGCATTAAGATACAGTAAGCGGAGGATAATTACATATGGGTGAGGTTATAGTTATAACATCCGGTAAGGGTGGCGTGGGTAAAACTACGACAACAGCTAATCTCGGAACGGGAATAGCCCTACAGGGCAAAAAAGTTGTACTTATAGATACAGACATCGGCCTTAGAAACCTCGACGTAGTTATGGGACTTGAAAATAGAATTGTTTACGACCTTGTAGATGTTATTGAAGGTGCATGCAGATTAAAACAAGCTCTTATCAAGGACAAGCGATATGAAGGACTCTATTTATTGCCTGCTCCTCAAACCCGGGATAAAAACTCAGTTGCACCGCATCAAATGGTAACATTGTGTGAGGAGTTAAAAAAAGAATTTGATTATATAATTGTAGATTGTCCTGCCGGTATTGAGCAAGGTTTCAAAAATGCCATAGCAGGTGCCGACAGAGCTTTGGTTGTAACTACTCCGGAAGTTTCGGCTGTCAGAGATGCCGATAGAATTATAGGTCTTCTGGAAGCTAATGAGATAAAAAATCCACAGCTTATAGTCAATCGTGTTCGTCCGGACATGGTTAAGCGCGGAGATATGATGTCCATTGAGGATATTATAGATATATTGGCCATCGGGCTTATAGGTGTTGTACCAGATGATGAGAATATAATAATATCAACTAACAGGGGTGAACCTGCTGTAAATGACAGTAAATCATTGGCCGGACAAGCCTATCGTAATATAACCAAACGCATCATCGGACAAGAAGTTCCTTTTCTGGATCTCAATGTTTCTGACGGTATTCTGGCAAAGATGAAAAAGCTGTTTGGCTTTAAGCCGGCATAGGGAGGGTATTGGACATGATTGATTTATTCAAACTTTTATCAAAGAAAAAAGATACATCCAAGGATGTCGCTAAAGAACGCCTAAAATTGGTCTTAATTCATGACAGGTCCAATGTATCGCCCCAGTTTCTTGAGATGGTGAAAAGCGAGATTATAAAAGTAATTCAGAATTACATGGAAATAGATGAAGATACTCTTGATATTCAGCTAACCAAAACAAACAGTGATGACGGAGAAAGAATTGTACCGGCACTTGTTGCCAATATTCCTATCAAGGGCATGAAAAATGCCGGCAGATAGCCATTCTAGGGATTGATTGAAAGCGGGAGGTTATCAATGAATATTGCTCTGATTGCTCATGATAAGAAAAAGGAGCTAATGGAAGCATTCTGCATTGCATATAAGTATGTTCTTTCGAAGCACAAACTTTATGCTACAGGTCGTACCGGAGCAATTGTATCGGAAGCTACCGATCTGGAAGTATTTTCCCTTGCGTATGGAAAGCTCGGGGAACAGCAGATTATCGCTCGAATTGCTTATAACGAAATGGATTTGGTCATTTATTTCGCCGATGCCGATGAAATAAGCGAGAGTGGATTAATTGAATTATTGTCTTTATGTGATAGGAATAATATTCCGATTGCCACAAATCTTGCCACGGCAGAGGTGCTGATAAATGGTCTGCAGCGAGGCGATTTTGCATGGCGTGATCTCCTCAAATAACTATGGCAAGTATCATCTCAACGATAATAGAAATAATGTTTTAAGCATGAACCATTTTTCCCTGGAAAAATGGTTCATATTGTTTTATGCATCTCTCATATTATTAAACAGATTAAAATACGGGGATGCATTTAAATGATTGAAAATCCAGAAGTTGAAAACCAGGATAGGTATAAAAGCTATATTCAAAGACGGAGAGTTATTCCGGATGATAATTCTGCCGCTGAATATGATTCAGATAATGAAGATACTTCTTTGACCAAAAATTTTTCCGAGACAGAAACGCGGACAAGAAAAGAAAAAAGTGCCATGGCCGATATTGAAGAGTTAAGTATTCTGAGGGAAAAGTACAGATCTGATGAAGGCTTTTTAGGCTATGGCCAGAAGACAGAAGAAAAGAGCACAAGCTTACCTTTCAAGTTATTTAGCCCCCAAATAAAGAACGATTACAGGAAAGACAATAATACGTACCGTAGATACCCATCAAGCTCCCATGGATATTCTCCGCAGGCTAATCGTGCACCTGTTGAGGACAATCATACCACATTACTTGCCATAAAAATAATAAAACAAGCACTTGCCTGCTTTGTCATGCTTGGAATAGTTGTATTAATGCAGCAAAATGTAGATATGGTTGATGAGTTATCCTTTGTCAGGAAGCATGTTGTGGAGAATCATATAGAAGTAAGCAACATAATAACCGGGGTAGAAAACATAATTGCAGAGTGCTCGCGGTTTTTCGGAGGTTCACCCTGATTAACATCATTTTGGCCTGTTTTGTTGCGATTATCGTTCATGAGGGGTTTCATATGCTGGCTGCCCACATTTTCGGCGTGGCCCTTTATTCTTTTAGGCCCACTCTTGTCGGTATCAGAGCCAGGCTAAAAAGTACTCGAAGCTTTAAAAAACAGACGATTATATATTTTGCCGGTCCTTTCGGGAACCTTCTTTTAGCATTATGTCTTATAAATACAGAGGGTTTTTTGAACAATATGTTTGAGGCAAATATCGCAATTGGGATATTTAACCTTTTACCGATTTATCCCCTGGATGGCGGGCAGATTTTAATAATTTTTTCATATAAATTAATTGGCAGCAATAAGACTTTTAAGCTAACCAAAAGGGTTACCATTGTTTTGAAAGTATGTCTGATCATAATAGGAATTTTACAGATTGTTCTATTTAAAAATCCAAGCTTGCTTATTGCCGCGGCAATACTACCAGGAGCTAGACTTTTAGAGGAGGCTGTCAGTATTATGAAACTAGAAAATCTATTAGACAGGAAACAGAGAATCATTAGAAAAGGAGTATATCCTGCGGGAACTATCGTTGTATTAGAGGAAATGACTATAGGAGACGTAATGCAAAAGCTTGATTATGACCGGTTCCACTTTATCTACGTTTTAAACAGTGATTTTGAAATAATAGGTCAGTTTACAGAGCAGGATATTATAAAGGCTATTGAAACATTTAGCTCTTCGGACAAAATAACTAATGTGTTATATAAGAGGCTATGATATCATTTAAGTTGCCATCATAAAGCTGAATATGCTAAAATCTACATATGAAGAGGGGGAACATATTATGGATATGTTTATTGAGAAGATAGTAAGAAAACGCAAAGGTCCTGTGGATGTCCTTCTTATGTTACTTATTATTATAGGGACAATTGCAGTAAGCTTTTTAGCATTATATTTTTTACCGAGTTTAGCGACTATCATCATAATTGGTCTTTTATATTTAGCATATATACTTTTGTCGAAGCTTAATGTCGAGTATGAATATGCTGTTACCAACGGTGATTTTGATATTGACATGATAATTAATCAACGCAAGAGAAAACGTATGTTTAGCGCAAACTGCAAAGATTTTGAGGTAGTGGCAAAGGTAAACTCCAGCCAATATACCAGGGAGATTCAACAGTGTAAAAATGTAAAGGACTACTCTTCTCATTCAAAAACTGCCGAAGTTTGGTTTATCTCAATGAGAACTGAAGGAAAGCAAACCGTTATACTGTTTGAGCCCCTGCCCCAAATGATTGTTAATTTTAGGACTTTCATACCAAGAAAGATTTTTAAGGATTAGAAAAGAAATCAAATAATCCGGTTTAAGTAGCTTCACATATTAAACGATGTGAAGCTATTTTGGCATCATTTTTCAATTAGTTGACCATATAATAGTTACGAAAGCCAATAAGCTTCGCCTTGGCTTATGTTATAATTATTAATAGGGCGCCGTCCCTTTAATGAAAAGAACTAAGAAATTATTGCTGGGGGTTGCATGAAAAACAGGAGACTAAGCACAATTGCGGGGGCATTAGTGTTGACATTAATCGTGGCGGGAATTCTGGCAGTTTATATAGTTAGGATTACACCTAACAAAAAAATGGCTGAACCTTTTGATGTTCCGGGGACACGACTTGTTATAGGTGGGAATCTAATTCTGGATTCGTATTCGCCATATCTGGACAACGGTCAGGTCTATCTTCCTTTTGAAACCATTAAAGCACATATTGATCAGTATATCTGGTATGACGAGGCCCTTTTAAAGGTAACCGTAACAACAAGGGACAGGGTTATCCGAATGAAGACCGGAAGCCTTGATGCTCTTATTAATGAAAATCCGATGGAGCTTAAATTTCCGGTGGTAGAAAAAAACGGAACCCTTTATCTTCCTATAGATTTTCTTCGGGATTTTTACGGGATAAGCATTTCCTATGTTCAGAGCAATCATGTCGTTATTATTGATTTCAACAATAAAGTATACAGAACAGCATGGCCACTTGATGCTAAAACCTTCGTGCGGAAAGGCCCCAGTATTCACCAACCGATTGTTAAGAAATACATAGGTCATGGGGAGAAAGGTCTTGACATTTATCAGACCCTGGAAACAAGCCTCATAGTCTTTGATGAAACAGAAGAATGGTATCTGGTAAGGGCTAATGACGGAATCTTGGGTTATGTGAAAAAGGATGAGGTAAATATATCGGGTACTCAATATTCCATTGATGATGAAGAGGAGACGCCTCCTCCCGTTCTGACCGAGGGAAAAATCAATCTGGTTTGGGATATGACTTATTCCAAAAGTAATATCAAGCTTTCGAGTGATGCTACACCCGGTATAGATGTCATTTCTCCAACATGGTTTGAAATAGTGGATAGAGCGGGAACTATAAAAAACAGAGCTACCCCGGAATATGTAGAGTATGCCCATCAAAACGGCTGGCAGGTCTGGGCCTTGTTTTCCAATGCCTTTAGCGATATTGAAGGCACCAGTATAATACTTAATAACTCAGATACAAGACAGGAGATAATAAGAAGTATACTTGCCTATGCCGCATTATATAAGCTTGATGGTATTAATATAGATTTTGAAAACATGTATAAAACGGATAAGGACGCTTATACTCAGTTTGTCAGGGAGTTTTACCCGTTGGCAAAGGAGCAGGGATTGTTTGTTTCTGTTGACGTATCGGTACCTGACGGCAGTGATACCTGGTCGAAATGTTTTGACAGAAAGGCATTGGCACAAAGTGTGGACTATATATGCCTTATGACATATGATCAACACTGGAGTACCAGTCCAAAAGCAGGATCAACTGCTGAGCTGATTTGGGTTGAGGAGAATCTCCAAAAAACGCTCCAGGAGGTTCCTGCTAATAAGCTGTTGCTTGGTATTCCACTATACACAAGGTTATGGACGGTTGATGGAAGCGATTCGGGCTCTGAGGTATCTTCGGTAGCCCTTAATGTAGACACTGCTTGGGAGCGGGTTGATGAAAATGAGGCATCTGTTGTCTGGAATGACACCTCGGGCCAGTATCAGACTACATATGAGAAGGACGGAAAGACCTACCATATGTGGATAGAAGATCAAAACTCTGTCAACACAAAAACTTCATTGATACATAAATACAATTTAGGCGGAGCCTGCGTTTGGGCGGCTAATTTCGCCGATAAAGATGTTTTTTATGTTTTTGAAAGAAATTTAAAGAAAATAAAAGACTATGAAGAGTGGAGAGCATATTATAGCCAGCCGATAGTAGATAAGTGATGCATTGATTAGAATAATTCACTATGCTAAAATAAACTGATTGTTAAAGTTAAGGATGTAAGGTTTGCATGGAAAAAGTTAATGAAATACCATCCAGCCCTATGGATATATTTCTTTTGCCTGTTAGAGTTCATAAAAAGCTCTCGGTGAAAATAGAAGGATTGATACTTGCTTTTTTGTTTGTCGGTGTCTTTGATATGGTCTTCCATCAAAATATTATCAAGGAAGGGATTTTTCAAGGGGACTTTTTGAGGCTTGCTCTAAAGCTAATATTATTTCTTGTTTTTTCGTTACTATTAGGAGCTGTGGATGTTATATGCACCATGGTACCCATAGCGGAATTTGCCATGATGATAGGAAGACGAAGTGAAAAGTATGTAAGCAGGGGCTTACCTGTTATATTTATGAAATCCTATGCCTTATCTCATTTACTTTTTATTATTCCAAGTGCTATTTATTTGTACTCAGGAGTTGATTGGCTTACTGTTGATATGACTTCGCCGGAAGTGATAAGATGGCTTTTCGCTGTTTTGATTGTCGTTAGTAATGTTATGCCATATTTTCAATTAGGTATTATCTATAGAACGATTAGTATAAAGACACGAATACAGGTTTTTGGTAAGCTTATTCTTGTATTGGCTATGTATTATTGGATGCAGTTAAGCGGTGAAGCCATTGTGTTTTTTGAGTCACTGCTTTTGAAACTTCTATGATTGAGTAAAAGTGAGTATAAGGGGAAAGTGAATCAAGATTCACTTTCCCCTTATACAAGCTTCACAATCTAAAACTTCTTATTGTAGTAAAACTTAAGCACAAGCTGAACCAGGACAATAAACATTACTGCCGCAAGCAAAGTGTAGAATACAGTTTGATTAAAAAAGTTTGATATTACCATAGCTAAAAGAAGGAACATAGCTGAAATGACAATACCCGTTCTACCGATTTTTGCATCGATAAGCTTTTGCCTTTCATCATTTTCCTCGATAAAGAGTTCCTTTAGTTTTTCTTCGTTTTTTAATGCAGCACGATACTTTATCACATAAAACATCATAACTGCGCCTAAGCCCCAGCAAACTCCACTGGCAAAGGCTGCTGCAAGACTCTCCAGGTTAAAAAAGATGGCTAGAATATTAAGTATTATTACGATACCACAGTATATACCTACGTTAAAAATACGACGACGTAATTGTTGTTTGAATTTTTCCATTATAATTCCTCCACTTCTGAAAAATCGAATATTTCTTCAATTGTTAAGCCAAAATACTTGGCTATTTTATATGCCAACACAAGGGATGCCGTGTATTTTTCAACTTCAATTGATGTGATGGTTTGTCTTGTAACCCCAACGGCTTTAGCGAGCTCTTCTTGAGAGACTTTCCTTTCTTTTCGCAACTCAGCGATTCTAGATTTCAAATAATCACCTCCATATAAGCAAAGTTCACTTTGCAATTTAAGTATAGTACGCTTTGCATAAAATGTCAAGCATACTTTGCAAAAAATGAGTAAAGGGGACGTTGACTTTTACTCATTTTAATGCAAGAAAATGGTTACAAAGTTAAATGTTATGCTATAATTAAATTAATATAATGAATGAGTTGAGGTTTTAGTATGCCAAGGGTTTCTCGTAAAGTTAGTGAGACAGGTGTATACCATGTTATGACCAGAGGTATTAACAGGCAAAATATCTTTCAGGATAGAGAAGACAGAATAGTGTTTTTGGATAAGCTAAGTAAAACAAAAGAGAGTAGTGATTGCATTATTTATGCTTTTTGCCTTATGAGCAATCATGTACATTTAATTATTGGTGAAGGTAAAGAGCCAATAGGCAAAACAATGAAACGACTAGGCAGTTCATATGTATATTGGTATAACCAAAAATATGGCCGAGTCGGACATCTGTTCCAAGGTCGTTTTCATAGTGAGCCAGTAAATGTAGAAACTTATATGTTAGTTGCGTTGCGTTACATTCATCAAAACCCTGTTAAGGCAGGAATCGTACAGAACTGTAAGGATTACCCTTGGACAAGTTACCATGAATACATAAATCCGAGTAAGCAATTTATAACTGATACAGGACTAGGTATTGATATAGCAGGTGGACTACGGCAATTTATAGAGTTTCATAATGAGCATGGTGGTAGTGATCTTATAGATGTTGAGGATGTTAATAAGGCTTCAGATGAAATTGCAGAAAAGCTAATCAATCAAATTTTGATGGGTAAAACAGCAGATGATATTTTAAATATGAAAAAAGCTGAGAGAAACAAGCTTTTAAGGGAAGTGAAGACCTTGCCTGGGGTAAGTCAGCGGCAGATAGAGAATGTGACTGGATTAAGCAGAAACATAATCCAACGAGCATAAGTTTCATGAGTAAAAGTCACCGTCCCTTATACTCACTCTCACTGATACTCACTTTTATTTGAGAGGAAATCGTGGTATAATATGTTTTGGAGATTTTCCTAGATGCTCGATAAAACCGGATGTAAATAATTTTGGTACCGCATAGCGGTAGTCTGCGCTCGCTTATGCGCAGACAGAAATTATTTTTTATCGTTGAAGAGCTAAGGATGCTCGATAAAATCGGAATTAAATAATTTTGGTACCGCATAGCGGTAGTCTGCGCTCGCTTATGCGCAGACGGAAATTGTTTTAATCGTTGAAGAGCTAAGGATGCTCGATAAAACCGGATGTAAATAATTTCGGTACCGCATAGCGGTAGTCTGCGCTTGCTTATGCGCAGACAGAAATTATTTTTATATTCTCGACGAAGTCGAGAATTTAGTCCCGTTAGTCTAATGGATAAGACGATGGATTCCGGTTCCATTGATATGGGTTCGATTCCTATACGGGGCGCCAGCTTTGAGTACAGACTTTGTTTTAGTCTGTACTCTTTTACTAATACGAGGTAAATATAGTTGATGTCTGAAGGAGTTAGAATGAAGATACATTGCGGGGTAGATTTAATAGAGCTGGATAGATTTTTAAAAGCGCTAACAGGGGACAGCTTTAAAAATAAAGTTTTTACCCAGTCCGAAATAGCCTATTGCGAAGCAAGAGGTAAGGGCTCCCTGCAAAGCTATGCGGCTCGTTTTTGTGCCAAGGAGGCAGTTGCTAAAGCTTTGGGCACAGGAATTGCTAAAGGTGTGTCCTTTCAGGATATCGAGATTATAAACAAAGAGAGCGGAAAGCCTGAAGTCTCCCTATCAGGCGAAGCAGCAAGAACATATAAGGATATGGGAGCTATTTCGATTGATGTAAGTCTGACCCACAGCCGTGATTACGCCATGGCTCAAGTTGTGATTTTAAGCGACGGAGGAAGAGACAATAATGAAAACCCTTAAATTTATTCATTGTGCCGATCTTCATTTGGATGCCCCTTTTCGGGAAATCGGTTCGGGTACATATGCCGATACCAGGAGAAAAGATATAAGAGATGCCTTTTCTAATATTCTTGATAAGGTAAAAAGCGAAAAAGCTGATATGCTCTTGATATCCGGAGATTTATATGAGCATAAAACTGTTGGGAGAGGCACATTGGAATGGCTTTATATGGTGCTTTCACAAGCTAATATTCCGGTTTTGATTATACCCGGGAATCATGACCCATATCTGAAAAACTCCTGGTACAGAAACTGGGAGTGGCCGAGGAATGTAAGAATTTTGTCGTCTGAAAACCCCAATATTATTCTGGAAGAATTAAGTGCTAATGTTTTTGGTATTGGATTTTCCTCATTTAAAGAAGACAAGCCCGATTTATCTATAGTTCCTCCTCCTGTGAAGGATTATTTTAATATAATGATGATCCACGGGTCCCTGGACATGGATTTTACAAATCAATCATATAATCCGGTTACGTCAAAGGAATTAGAGACATTGGGCTATGATTATTATGCCTTGGGGCACTTTCACAAGTTGAGGGACGATTACTCTCTAAAAAGCGCCTTTAATCCGGGAAGCCCGGAACCCTTGGGCTTCGATGAACAGGGATTTCACGGTGCGTTTATTGTCAATATGACAATGAATGAAGGCGATACAATTGTTAAAGTCAAAAAATTTAGTACTGCAATTCGTTCCTACCATGACAAGAAGCTTGATATTACAGGATGTAAAACCATTGAAGAAGTTAAAATGAGGATTATAGGGCTCTTAGAAGGATTAAACCCTGACAGGGACTTAGTTCGAATAACCCTGACAGGGCGCACCGACTTGTCTTTAGAAACTGATATTTTGACAGAGTTCTTTTTTGAAGATTGGCTTTACATACAGATTTATAACGAAACTCAAAAGGATTTTGATATTGAAGAGATAGAGAAAGACCCCTCTCTTAAGGGTGCATTTGTAAGGGAGGTGAAGGCCCGAATGGAAAGCATTATGGAGGCACTAAAAAAGGACCCTGACAATCCGGAGCTCAAAAAAGAGAAAGAGAAACTCGTTCTCGCTCTGAACTATGGCCTTGAAGCTTTGCATTGGGGCAGATTAGAGTGGTCAAACGATTAGCAGAGGCGAATATTTTCGCATGGGGAGAAGACCAATGAAAATTAAGTTATTGGATATCAAAGGCTTCGGGAAGTTTAGCCAACTTAGGATAGAGCCTAATGAGGGATTTAATATAGTTTTTGAAAATAATGAGTCGGGAAAGTCCACGCTTCAGGCTTTTATTCGCGCCATGTTGTACGGGCAAAAGGGTGGAAGGAAATCGAAGGACGGAAGTCTTCCACCGCAAAAGCATTTTAAGCCATGGAACAGCGAGCAATATGCGGGGATTCTTGAATACACTCTGGAAAACGGTAAGTCTTATAGAGTAGGACGAAATTTTGAAAAAGGGACTACCAATATTTATGATGATGGAGCTAATAACATTACGTCGAACTTTTCCCAAAGCAAGGATGTGGGACCCGAATTTGCCGAAGAGCATCTGGGAATAGATGAAGCAGCCTTTGAACGCAGTGCTTTTATCTCACAGCTTCAGAGTGTTATCAATGAAGAAGGAAAGAAGAATCTGATTGAAAAGCTATCCAATCTCAATACCACCGGAAGCGAAGAGCTCTCCCTTTCTGTGGCGGTTAATGCAATTGAGACGGCTCTTTTGGAAAGAGTGGGAACTAAAACCTCAAGTACACGTCCGCTAAACAAAGTAAACGATAAGCTTTCGGAGCTTGATAAGGAAAGATTGGACCTTGAGGAGCTCAACGAAAGATATCTCGAAACATTTTCATCCCTAAAGGAGCAAACAAGCTTATTAAATAATCTTGATGAAGAGCTTGAAAAATTAAATGTTAAAAAAGAGGCCAGAAAAGCAAAGGAAATTCTAAAGCTTAAGGAAGAACTTGAAGGGCTCATAGAAGAAAACAAAAGAAAGGATGAAAGCCTTAAGGAGTGCAATAGAAGCATTATTAAGCTTAAGGCATTTGAAAACATAGATGAGATATCTATTTCTGAGCAGATGATGTCGCTCTATGAGGAGAAACGATTAAGAGAATCAATTATAGTAGAGCAAGAGAGATTACAGGAAGTCAGCGATAAAAGAGAGGAACTGGAGGATGTCATTGATCCCGAGGAGCTTTTTGATAAAAAAATCGAGGATGTCACTACAGCCATGGAAATTTATAATGAGGTAAAAAATAGCTCAAAGAAGGCTGGCTCAGGGAAACAGAGGTATCCTTATCAAGAGGTTAAGCAAAATAAAGCCGTTAAGAGAAACTGGCTAACATTTATTATACCTGCAGGTCTTCTTTCGTCGATGCTGTTGATGGGTAATTATTTTTACAAGCACGAATTACTATTCCTCCTCTTGGGAATATTCATTGCTATTGTAATCGGTAGCATATACCTTATAAGCGAATCAAAAAAACATAGATTAGCGAAAAAGGCCTTAGATGCATCCGAGGAGCTTAACAGGGTACTAGCCGAATCAGGATTTGCAGATATGGTGGACTTTGTTAAATACAGGGAGACGCAGATTAATAACCGAGAGAAATTAAGCGGTTATAGCAGGCAAATAGTAAACATAAAAGAGCATATAGAAAACCTGTCATCAAAAATTGAAGAAATTGATGTAAAATGGAATTTATTTATAGAAAAATGTGGCCTTAGTGAATATGGACTGGAGAGAAGCGCCTTTCTCGAATACCTTAAGCAAGGCCTGGGGAACCTCAAAAATACGAAAGAGCAAAAGAAAATGCTCCTAGCCGAAAAAGAAAATATTAATGACAAATGTGAGATAGTGCTTCGTCAGGCAGGCATGCTGGTAGGGGAGGTCTTCCTTACCTCCGCGGAATTAGAAGGCTATGTAAAGAATTTGAATCCAGCTAAGGAACAAGATGATGGATTACCCGGAGCAAAATTAGACGAAGTAATAAAATTAGTAGAAGGTCGAATAAAAGAGGCCCAACTTAAGATTGCAGCATTAAAGGCGCGGCTTGAAGATGTCCCTGCTGAAAGTGAGCTTTCTCGTGTGATTGAGGAGATTAGTCAATATAAAGAGAAAAAGGAAGCTCTTGAAATGAAGGGTTCAGCCCTTTCTCTGGCAAGCCAGATCCTTAAAGAAGTGGCCTTAGATATGCAGAAGAATTATATCCCCGAACTTAACAAGGAAATGAGCAGGATAATGGATTTGGTAACTTTAGGCCGATATAAAAAGATTTCAACCAATGATGAGCTGAAAATAAATCTTGAGGTTCCTGAAACCGAAGAATTAATGCCTGTGAGCCGTTTAAGCGGAGGCACGATAGATCAGGTGTACTTGAGTATGAGGTTGGCTGCCGTCAGTCTTATGGATAGAGAGCGGGAGAAGTTGCCATTATTCTTAGACGAACCCTTTTCCCAATATGATGAGGAACGTGTTAAAAATGCATTTGAGCTTTTAAAGGATATATCAAAGGAGCGTCAAATCTTCTTTTTTACATGCAGGGAGCGGGAGTATGAACTGGCTTGTGCAGCTTTTGGCGAAGCTCTTAACCGAATCCGATTATAAATGAGTAGAGGGGACGGTGACTTTTACTCATTATTCAAATAATTAATGTATGTATACTGATAAATTTACTCATGTTACAGTAATACTATAATTCTGATAAAAAATGAGTAAAAGTCACCGTCCCCTTTACTCACGCAAAAACGGAATTTTCCGTTTTAAGCTCCCTTACGGAGCTTATTCTTTTTTGCTGTATAATTAATGAAGTCTTATGAAAGAATATCCCTTGAGGTGACAGTATCATGATGATTAAACGTTTCATGAATATCGCGGATAGGGGTAGGTTTAGGTCAACATTTTTTATTCTACTACCACTTCTTATTATTTCCTGTATAATCCTTTCATCCTCAAAAAGTAGGGGTGCAGATACGGGAAGAACCAGTGATGTTCAACTATTGGCAAGAGCTATAAATGGTGAGGCACGAGGTGAGCCATATGAAGGGCAGGTGGCTGTCGGCGCGGTTATTCTTAACCGTGTCAGTTCATCAAGTTTTCCAAATACTATAGCTGGTGTAATCTATCAGCCTGGAGCTTTTACAGCTGTAGCTGACGGCCAGATTAACGTACCCATCGATTCTAAATCATCTGTTGTAAAAGCTGCACAGGACGCAATAAACGGCTGGGATCCCACCCATGGGTGCCTTTATTACTGGAATCCTGCGACAGCGACCAGCAAGTGGATTTGGTCAAGGGAAATCGTTGTTAAAATCGGAAAGCATAATTTTGGTAAGTAAAACCATAATTAAGCTTAAAAAGAAAGGTTGGGCATACGGGATATGAGTAACGATATGGAAACAAAACATGTAGAAGAGCTGGAGAAGAAGGATAAGAGAAAAACTAGGGCATTATATGAATCTGACGCAAGAAACAGAGCTAAAAATCTTGTTATTGCAATACTGTTGGCTACAACAATCTTTGGAGCTTATCAGTATAATAGGGCGGTAATGTTGAGAAGGCAGCTTGATAACTCTTATAACAGAGCGTTCAATGAGTTGGTAGGCTATGTTCAAAATGTGGAGTTAATGCTTATGAAGGCCAGAATGACTTCCTCGCCCGAACTCACTGCTGAGACATTAAATGAAGTATGGCGGGATGCTTCTGCAGCCAGTAGCAGCCTGACTCAGCTTCCCCTATCAGTTGGAGTAATATCTAACGTGAAGAAGTTTTTAACCCAGGTGTCGGATTTATCAAAGACAGTAGCAAGGCAAAACGGATCAGGCGTAACTATAAGTGAGGAACAGGTAAAGACTCTGGCAGATCTTCACAAGTTTTCTGTAAGTCTTGATGATGATCTCAGCGAGATGTACCGAGACCTGATTAACGGAAACATGAAGTGGGAGAATGTTGCTAAAGAAGAAGTGTCAGAGATGAAAGAAGCCTCTGAAGATATGCCAAAATCATTTTCAAGCGTTAATGCTGGTTTTGAAGAGATGCCCACACTTATTTATGACGGACCATATTCCGAGCATTTGCAGAACAAAAAAGCCTTGGGCTTAACAGGTGAAAAAGTGACTGAAAACCAGGCCATAAGCAATTTGGATAAATTTATGGGCAATGACAAAATTGAGAACATTCAAAAACTTGCTGACAATAACAATGGTATTATTAACACTTACAATTTCCAGATGACACTTGGAGGAAACAAGAAGAACAGTGTAGCGGAGGCTGATGTATCAGTAATTGGCGGACATGTAATCTGGTTCCTCTATAATAGGGAAATCGGTGATAAAACTATTGATATCAATAAGGCAATGGATATAGGAAATAAGTTTTTAGAGGAACGTAATTATAAAAATATGAAGCAATCTTATTATCTGCAAAATGACGGTATTGCGACCATTAATTACGCTTATACTGAAAATGGTGTCACATACTACACCGATCTGATTAAGGTTAAAGTAGCTCTAGATAATGGCGAGGTAGTAGGATTCGAGGCTAATGGTTACTTTATGAACCATAGAGAGAGGGATTTGGGTACTCCAAAAATCACCCAAGAGCAAGCAAGGAAGTTGGTCACAAAAGGAGAAAACATCAAGTCATCAGGTCTGGCACTTATCCCGACAAATTACGGAACAGAGATTTTATGTTACGAATTTACAGGTAAGCTCGAAGATAGAGACTTTTTGGTCTATATAAATGCCAATACAGGTAAAGAAGAGCAGGTTCTTATAATTATTAATTCTGAAGAAGGCATTTTGACAATGTAAAGTGTGTATGTCAGACAGTGGGAAAAGTTTTCGCACTGTCTGACATATTTGTATACAGACATCGTTAAAATTTCTACAAATTGACTAATCCGCTCAATGTGAGCGGATCTTTTTGTGCAAAAAAACTAAAAACTTAAAAGCTGTTGACGGGAAAATGTACACTTGATATAATAAGACATCAGACAATCTGACAGGGCATCACAAACACTGTTGCCGCAGTGTGATATTAATGGAGGAGAAATTGTTATGACACTTAGAGAAAAATACGGAAAGATTCTATTACCATTGGTAACACCTTATAAAGAAAATGAAGAGGTAGATTATGATAAGTATGCCGAGCTAATAGAATATTTAATTAAAAACAATTTATGTGACACCTTTATAGTTACAGGTACAACCGGTGAAGCCGTCCTTCTTACTTTTGAGGAAAGAGTAAAATTGATGGAAACAGCTGTTAAAGCAGTAAATGGTAGAAAACCAATCGTGGCTGGTACCGGATGCGCATCTACCAAAGAGACCATAGCACTGACAAATAAAGCAGTAGAATTAGGTATCGAGCTTTGTATGGTAGTAGCTCCATTTTATAATAAACCAACTCAAGATGGCCTGTATCTTCATTACAAGACCCTTGCAGAGAACACAAAAGCAAAGATTCTTCTTTACAATATTCCTATTTTTGTCGGAACTAATTTGGAAGCTTCGACAGTAGGAAAACTGGCTGCAATAGAAAATATAGTTGGTATCAAGGATGAAGCAGGAGTTAATCCTACCCAGGTTACCGATTATTTCCTTGCTACACAAGATGTAGATCCTGATTTCCTTGTATTTAACGGTGACGATATTATGCTTCTTCCTACAGTCGTACAGGGAGCAATGGGTATCGTAAGCGGCGGAGCTCATATTTTTGGACATGACATCCGTTCTATATTCGAAAGCTTCGAAAAGGGCGATAACCAAAAGGCAAAAGAACTCTTTGTTCCGCTCTATAGATTCTGTAAGGCTTGTGGACAAAACGGAAGGATACTTCCAAACTCAATTTTAAGACCTGCTATAGAGATGGTCACAGGTATTAAAGTCGGTCCCGCAAGAAGACCATTGGCACCAATAACTGCTGAGGAATTAGAGGTTATAAAGAGTATATTAGTGGAAATAGGCAAAATCTAATCAAAAAGTACTACATTCAAGCAACAGCATGTAGGCAGAATGATAACATCATGGTATTGAGGGCCTCTTCGGTAATACCGGAGAGGTTCTCAACCCACTTGCATGGATCTGGTTAAATCTGAATTGTGCAAAATATATAAATAATCAAGTTGCCACTATTGAAATTATATACAATATAACGTAGAATATATTTATGGATTCAAAATAATCAAATTAAAACTAATGTAGATTGTCTGATGTCATACTGTCACTCAAACGGAATTTTTTGGAATGTTTGAGGGCAAACCATTACAACACGGAGAGTATCAATTGCATCGGCAAAGGCAATTATCAACTCTTCCAGGTAAGGAGTGAGCTGTAGAATGAGAAACGGTTCCCCTGTTATGCTGGGTTCTGGAAGATACATTCAATGTCCGGGAGCTATTAGCCAGGTTGGCAAAGAAGCTATGTATTTTGGGCAGAAAGCCCTAATAGTGGCAGGTAAGACCCCTTGGGAGAAATTTGGCAAAGCTGTTTCCGAGAGTCTTCAAAATTATGGAGTTAATTTTCAAGTACACCCGTTTGAAGGTTATTGTTCTGAGTCAAATGTTAACGCAATAAAAGCCGAAGCGGGAAAATACGGAGCTGAACTTATTATCGGTATGGGAGGTGGTAAATGTCTAGATACAGCTAAATGGACAGCCAACCAATTAGGTATCCGCTGTATCACTGTTCCTACATCGGCTGCTACCTGTGCAGCATATGTTACCCTTTGTGTCATGTATGATGATACGGGATCAACAATTTGCTCAGTCTTCACTGAACAGGAAGTGGCTGCGGTAATAGTAGACACAGAGATTATTGCAAAAAATTGTCCACCAAGAATGTTTGCATCAGGTATTGCAGATGCAATGGCCAAATTTCCCGAGGTTGATTTCAGTATGATTTATTCGACAGATTGGGAAAAATCGGTTTTACCTTCTTTAGCCCTGGATGTAGCAAAGTTCAATACTCAAAAATATTTAACATCAGGTCTTGAAGCACTTGAGGACGTAAGAAATGAAAAAGCATCAGCCGTTATGGAGGATATTCTCTGTACCAATATCGTTCTGACCGGCATGGTTTCTGCTCTTGCAAGTGGAGGAAAACAGTTGGCCATCGCACACTCATTTTACGATTGTGTTTGTACTTTGTTTAAACCTCAACGCGCAAAGAACCTTCATGGGGAAATCGTTTCCTGTGGAATACCTGTTCAGATGGGAACAAATGGTTATTCGGAAGAACAGATTAAGGAAACAGTGGATTTCTTAAAGCAAATAGGCACCCCTACAAAACTGAGTGATTTAGGTATTGAAGATACGGAAGAAAATATGGAATGTATCTTTAACTACATTTTCTCCAATATGGGTATATCTGACCTTGATATGCAGAACAAAATAAGGGAAAATTTCAACAGGATTAGATAAGGATGCTAATTAAAACAATCAACTATAATATGTAGGTTATATTGAAGGAGGACTATCATGAAATTGACACTTAAGAAGCTAGTAGTGATGATATTAACTATTGCGATGATTATGGTGCCGATGACCTTTTCATTTGCAGCCGAACCACAAGTTGTAAAAATAGCATTTACCGATGCTCCTACTTTAAAAATCGGTGATATGACTATTTATCATCCTTCTTATGCAGCAATGCTGGCCTTTAAGGGAGCATTTGAAAAGTATACCTCAGGAAAATATGTTGTTGAGCTTTATCCCTATGGTACGCTGGGAGATGCTGCTTCCAATTTGGAGCAAATGCTCTCCGGTACATTACAGGGTGGAACACCTGCTGATGGTGCCTTAGCTCCTTTCTATAAGAATATTCAAGTTTTCTCAATACCATATCTTTTTGATAGTGCATTAACAGCATATGATATCCTTGACGGCGAATTTGGTCAGAAACTCTTTGAGGATATGGCAAAGACATCAAAATTAAGAATTATCGGTTCATATGATAACGGCGGATACAGAAACTTCACAAACAGCAAAAAGCAGGTAAAGACAGCCGATGATATGAAGGGTCTAAAAATTCGTACCATGGATATTCCTGTTCATATGGAAATAGTTAAAGCTCTCGGCGCATCTCCTACACCTATTGCCTTCCTTGAGCTCTATAGCGCTCTTCAGACAAAGGTTGTTGACGGTCAGGAGAACTCCGCTGTCACAATGCTGGGTGCATCTCTGCAAGAGGTTCAACCTCATGTAACTCTTGATGGACACCTTCTAGGAATGGCATTCTTAACCATCAGCGAAGACTGGTTCCAAAGCTTGAGCAAGGAAGACCAGGAATCTTGCTTGATGGCAGGACGTGAAGCTTCCTTTGCTGCCCGCGGTACTGTTCGTTACGCTGAATCTTTTGCTATAGACACATTGAAGGCTTCCGGTTGTAATGTATACGCTCCTACAGCTGAAGAAATGGAAACCTTTAAAATCGCTCAGGCACCTGCTATTAAATGGTTAAAGGAAAATATTGATGCCAACTACGTTGATGAGTTGCTAGCTTTGGTTGAATCGGGAAAAGTAGGAACCGGAGTACCTCCTGCTGCAACAAAGGTTGATGGAACAACTTCCACAAATCCCGGATCATCATCAAATCCGACACCTTCAAACAACAATAATACAAAGACCTCCAACAACACCACCTTATATATTATTCTAGGCGTTGTAGTTGTATTGATAGTTGCGTTTGTTTTAACAAGAAAAAAGAAAAAATCCTAATACATAAGAGTAATTAATGTCATTTAATACGCGGTCAAAGTTTAGTATCGTGACTGAACCCATTTAAGAAAAGCCGCCATTCTGGATCTTAGCTAATTTGATTTTAGATGGCGGCTTTTTAAATAATAAGCTAAGACAAAGGCCCGTATTTCAAAGAAGGAGTGATAAAATGTCATCAATTGTGGATGCGTTCTTTGACTTTCTGGACTTTTTGGACTCTGTGGTGAAATGGGTCTGCATTGTCCTGACGGGAGCTATGTTTGCCGTTGTTTTACTACAAGTGTTTACAAGGCTGCTTCCGGTTTCATCTCCACCCTGGACCGAGGAGCTGGCCCGTTATCTAATGATTTACCTTTCGTTTATAGGTGCAAGCTCAGGTATTAAAAAATGGAACAATATAAATGTTGACATGTTTATTAATAAATTCCCTAAGGGATTTCAAAAAGCTATGTCAGTACTTATTAAGGTGGCTGTGCTGGCATTCATTATTACAATAGGTATTTTGGGATATAAGGTATTCCCGACCGTTGGAAGCCGCCAGATGAGTGCTACTATGAATATACCTATGCTTGTTCCTCAGCTTTCAATTATTATTGGTTGTGTATTAATGTCACTGCAACTGATTGGTGTAATAATAAAAGAATTCTACAAAGGAGGGGAACCGAATGCTTGAATTTGCTATTGCGACAACTATACTGATTTTCACCATTATAATCGGTGTTCCCATAGCTTTTTCTATCGGCGGAACCACCTTGATTTATATTTTAATGACAAACCCACAGAATATAACTGTAATGCCTATTAGAATGTTTTCGGGAATTAATTCCTTTACCTTAATGGCTCTTCCGCTTTTTGTGCTGGCGGCTGAGATTATGGTTAAGACGGGAATTTCTTCAAAGCTTTTTGACTTTGTCAGAATAAGATTCGGTAAATATCGCGGTGGTTTGGCCTATGTTAATGTTGTCGGCAGTACTATTTTTGGCAGCATCAGCGGCGCTGCATTGTCCGATGTCGCCGGTCTTGGAAGCATAGAAATTGACGCCATGAGAGAAGACGGTTATGATAATGCTTTTGCGTGTGGTCTGACTGCCGGATCATCTATGCAAAGCCCATTGATTCCGCCCAGTAATATTGCAATTTTATATGCGGGGATAATGTCCCTATCGGTAGGAGCTTTGCTTTATGCCGGCCTTGTGCCCGGATTACTGATAGGCCTAAGCCAGATGTTATATATAAAAATCAATGCTAAGCGCTTTAATCTTCCGAAGAATGAAAAAATCTACACTAAGGAAGAGAAAAGATATTTCAGGAAGAATGGATATATCGCTTTAGTAATGCCGATGATTATTCTTGTCGGCATAACCTGCGGCTTTGTAACTCCCACAGAAGCTGCAGCTGTTGCAGTCTTCTACTCATTGATAATAGGGATTGTTGTATTTAAAAACATAAGCATTAAGCAAATAGCCGAGTGTTTATGGACGGCAGCCCAGAATACGGCTAACCTGTTTTTGATTACCTCACTTTCAGCAGTGTTCGCCTGGGCGATAAGCGCTGAAAAGATACCCGATCAAATAGCTACTTTCCTTTTGAGCATTACAGATAATAAGTATTTAATGCTGTTTATCATTAATGTAATTCTAATATTCGTAGGAATGTGGATGGAAACATCAGCGGCGGTGCTGCTCTTTGCTCCGATATTGGCTCCTATTGCATATGCCATGGGTGTTCATCCGATACATTTTGCCGTTTTAATGATCCTAAACCTGACCATTGGGCTGGTAACTCCTCCCGTAGGTGTTGTTCTATATGCCGTTGCGGGAGTAGGAAAGGAAAAATTCGAAAACGTTGTGAAGGCAAGTATACCATACGTCATCATGGGATTTGTTACAATTGCAGTATTATCATTCTTTCCGGATGTAGTGTTGCTCATACCAAAGCTTCTTGGCTTTATTGAATAGATAAAAGAAGCAGGGCTAAACTATTTTTTAGCTTGGCCCTGCTCCTTGGTTTCTGATTAATTATTTAAACTTGGGTTTGCTGATTTGCTAGCTCAACCATATCCTCTTCGGCCATATGAAGATGCTGTCTCATGGCTTCGGCGCACTTATCCGGATCATGGGTAAGGAAGGCATTATAGATATTGTTATGAGGATTAAATGTGTTTTCGCGACGGTTTTCGATTTTCATCATGGTGTAGCGGAAAATCCTGATTTCATCGGATATAAGCTGATTGATATCCTGAAGAAAGCTATTTCTTGTGCTTTTAATAACAATATCATGGAACTCTTCGTCTAGCTCAGCTAATCTTTCCGATGCGTCCGGTTTATCCATAAGGGCCTTGAACTCGTCAAGATTTTCTTTTAATAGTGAGAGCTCTTCTTCACTGATGCGGTTGGCAGCCGATCTGGCGGCTTGAATTTCCAAAGCCGTACGAACCTCAAGTAGATCCAGATACCTAATTTTGTTTTTGTTAAACCATTGGCTTCGGTATGCGTGGTCATCGTTTAAAAGAGGGCTTGAAACAAAGGCTCCCCTGCCCGGCTTAATGGTGATATAACCCTGAGTCTGCAAAATTCTATATGCCTCACGCAGGGATGAGCGGGACACATTAAGTTGCTCACAAAGGACATATTCAGTGGGCAGTTTACTGTCAAAGGTAAGCTTTTCATTCTGAATATATTCAATAAGGCTCTCGACAACTTGATTAACAATTGAAGTCTTTTTAATAGGTAACATATTAACCTCCATGATATCATCTGATATAATCAGTGATAAATTTATCGTTAGATACTTTCATGTTGCCCCTCTACAGGAATCAGCATGTATATAAATTACAGAAAGTTGGTCAGCATATGAAATACGTACGCTATAGTTACAATGACAAAATTCAGTATGGAATTTTGGAAGGCAATCAGATATTCGAGCTAACAGGCGGTATTTATACTAGTTTTCAGAAAACCGGCTTAGCCCTTCCTCTGACCCAGGTTAAGCTCTTAAGTCCCTGCAATCCTTCTAAAATAGTATGTATAGGGCTTAATTACCGTGATCATGCCGAAGAATGCAATATACCTCTACCAAAATCTCCGGTGGTTTTTATAAAACCATCCAGTAGCGTCATAGGGCCTTTGGACAATATCATCTATCCTGAAATGTCTCAACGCGTTGATTATGAGGCAGAGCTGGGAGTTGTTATAAAACATAAGGCAAAAAAAGTTCCGGTTAGTAACGCAATGGAGTATGTGTTAGGCTTCACCTGCGCCAATGACGTAACGGCAAGGGACTTGCAACCTTCCGACGGTCAGTGGACCGTCGCCAAATCCTTTGACACATTTCTGCCTTTGGGTCCTGTTATCACTGATGAAGTCGATTGTAATAATCTTAATATAGAATCCAGATTAAACGGTAAAGTTATGCAGAACTCAAATACAAGTAATTTAATTTTCAAGGTAGATTATCTGATTAGTTACCTTTCAGGGATAATGACCCTTTATCCGGGTGATGTAATCATAACAGGAACGCCTGCCGGTATTGCGCCAATGAATCCCGGCGATGTCATCGAGGTTGAAATCGAAAACATCGGTGTACTAAGAAACACAATTGTAAAGGCTTAATTCCACCCCTATATTTGGTAAAATATAGGGGATAAAAATATTGTTTCTTATCAGACAATCTGACAATTATTATATAATACCATTTTATATATTGCAAACATAATTTTGATAACAGGGGGGTAAGACTCTTGAGAATTATAGTCTGTGTAAAACAGGTTCCGGGTACGTCAAATGTGGAGGTTGATCCGGTAACGGGAGTACTTAAGAGAGATGGAGTCCAAAGCAAGCTAAATCCTTATGATCTGTTTGCTCTGGAGACAGCTTTGAGAATAAAAGAGAAAACAGGGGGCCAGGTTACGACCTTAACCATGGGGCCCTTAAGCGCCAAGGAGGCTTTATTTGAAACTCTTTGCATGGGAGCCGATAGAGGAATATTACTGACCGACAGAAGATTTGCAGGCGCCGATGTCTTAGCTACCGGTTATACACTCTCCCAAGGGGTACGTCATATTGGCGATTTTGATTTAATTATATGCGGAAAACAGACCACCGATGGTGATACCGCCCAGGTGGGACCTGAGCTGGCAGAATTTCTGGGGATTTCCCATAGTACAAATATCAACGAAATTTTGGATTTAGACGCAAAATCAATTACAGTAAATCTGAATATGGAGACTATGGTGCAGACGCAAAAAATGCTTTTTCCATGTCTGATTACTGTGGATAAGGACATATATACTCCCCGTCTTCCTTCCTTTAAAAAATATTTACAGCTTAAGGAAGAGCCTCTCATTGATATTTTGACACTGGATAATTTTGATGATAGAAACACTCTGAATTATGGATTAAACGGTTCGCCTACACAGGTGGAACGTATTTTCCCGCCTGAGGTTAATAATGAGAAGCGTGTAGTGGAGGGTTCAGCCGAACTTTTATCCGATGAAGTTTTCAAGGTATTAAATAAATTCAGGTTGGTTTAAAGATTGGAGTTTTGACTATGAAATCGCTGATTGTGCATCAAGAAAAAATAGATCCATCAAGGTTACAAGAACTACTAAAGGTATGCCCTTTTGGAGCAATTGAGGAGAAGAATGGTATCGTCAGTGTCAACGCAGGATGCAAGATGTGTGGAATCTGCACTAAAAAAGGCATCCCCGGCGCTATGGAGATTGTCGAGACTGAAGATAAGAAAATTGATAAATCCCAATGGGTAGGGATAGCAGTATTTATAGACTGCTCCGAAGGTGATATTCATCCTGTCTCCCTTGAATTAATAGGCAAGGCAAAGGACTTGGCTAAGGTGACAAATCATCCTGTGTATGCTCTAATTATAGGTCATGACATCGCAAAGGCTTCAGATAAGCTTTTATATTACGGAGTTGACAAAGTATATGTATACGACAAGCCTCAATTTAAGCATTTCGTAATTGAACCTTATACGGCGGCTTTCGAAGATTTTATCAATAAGGTAAAGCCGTCATCAATATTGGTCGGAGCCACAAACGTAGGAAGGTCTTTGGCCCCAAGAGTGGCCGCTAGATTCCGAACCGGCCTTACAGCAGATTGCACCGTTTTAAAAATGAAGGAAAATACCGATCTGGTTCAGATACGCCCAGCTTTCGGCGGGAATATCATGGCCCAAATTATTACTCAGAATAACAGGCCCCAGTTCTGCACCGTCAGATATAAGATTTTTTCGGCACCTGAACCGTTAAATGAGCCCCAAGGTGAGATTAAGCTTATGGAAATCCACGAAAGCCAGTTAAAATCAGGCATTCAAGTTTTAGGAATACAGCGAAAAGAGAAGCATAAGGACATCTCTGAGGCCGATGTTATTCTGGCTATTGGTAGAGGTGTAAAAAGCAAAAAGGATCTGGCAATTCTTGAACAAATGAGTGAATTAATCGGAGCAAGACTCGCTTGCACAAGGCCCCTTATTGAGTGTGGATGGTTCGATCCCCGTCTCCAAATAGGACTAAGCGGACGTACTGTAAAGCCCAAGTTGATAATCTGTGCCGGAATTTCAGGATCGGTGCAGTTTGCGGCTGGTATGAACAGCTCGGATTATATTATTGCAATTAATCAGGACCCTCAGGCTTCAATTTTTAACATTGCCCATTTAGGCCTTGTGGGTGATATGTACGAGGTTTTACCGGGAGTAATAGATAGAATCCGAGAAATAAGAGAAGGGAGGAAAAATGCATGAGTCAATTTAGAAAAATTACTACAGAGGATATTGAGTACTTTAAAAGCTTTATTTTGCCCGAAAACCTTCTTTATGGAGACCAAATAAGCGAGGATTACGCTCATGATGAATTGAGCGATGTTAAATCCTATCCTGAAGTACTGATTAAAGTCAGAAATCAGGATGAAATAGTGAAGATTATGAAATACGCCTATGAGAACACTATTCCCGTTGTGACAAGGGGTTCGGGTACCGGCCTTGTAGGTGCTGCCGTGGCTCTCTATGGCGGAATAATGCTGGAAACAACCCAAATGAACCATATCCTTGAGCTCGACAAGGAAAACCTCACTGTAACCGTTGAGCCGGGGGTTTTACTAATGGAGTTATCCAAGTACGTTGAATCCAATGACTTCCTATACCCCCCTGATCCGGGTGAAAAATCTGCTACAATCGGTGGCAATATAAGCACTAACGCAGGTGGTATGCGTGCAGTTAAATATGGCGTAACAAGAGATTATGTAAGGGGCCTAACCATTGTTCTACCTAACGGAGAGGTTATGGAACTTGGTGGAAAAGTAGTGAAGAACAGCTCCGGATATGCATTGAAGGATTTGATTGTAGGGTCGGAAGGTACCTTAGGAATAATAACTAAAGCCATTCTAAAGCTTTTGCCCTTGCCCGCAAAAACAGTAAGCCTTCTTATCCCTTTTGAGGACGTAGAGACAGCCATAAAAACAGTGCCTAAAATTATAATGTCAAAGTCCATACCCACAGCTATTGAGTTCATGGAGAGGGAGACCATACTTTTCTCAGAGGATTTTTTAGGGAAGCGCTTTCCGGATACAAACAGTCCAGCATATTTGCTTTTGACATTTGACGGAGCATCCTCCGAACAGGTTGAACGAGAGTATGAAACGGCGGCAAAGCTATGCCTGGAAAATGGTGCAAAGGATTGTTTTATTGTGGACACCGAAGAGAGGAAAACTTCGGTATGGGGAGCCAGAGGAGCTTTTCTTGAAGCTATAAAAGCTTCCACAACTCAAATGGATGAATGTGATGTCGTAGTTCCCAGAAATAGAGTTGCAGAATTCATTATATATAGCCATGAGCTTGCAAAGGAGCTAAATATTAGAATTCCAAGCTTTGGCCATGCGGGGGACGGAAATCTTCATGTCTATGTGTGCAGGGATGATCTCCCTCAGGAAATATGGAAAGAAAAACTTCAAGAAGCTTTTAACAGGATGTATAAAAAAGCAGTAGAGCTTTCAGGGCAGGTTTCCGGGGAACATGGTATTGGCTATGCAAAACGACCATACCTGAAAGACAGTCTGGGTGACAAGACATTGGAGCTGATGAAAGGAATCAAGCTGACATTTGATCCAAAGAACATATTAAATCCCGGTAAGATATTTTAAATGAAATCTTCATCTGATATTATGTTAATGTCTAAAATCGATTAAAGGAGATGGAACTATGTTAAAGACTGCACTGATCAATCCTCAAATAATGAAGCAACTATCCCTCTTAGGTCATGGTGATAAAATACTTATCGCCGATGGGAATTATCCTTTGGACAGCAAGAGCGGATCAGCCGAAAAGGTTTTTCTTGGGCTCACCGGAGGAGTTCCGACTGTTACACAGGTATTGGAAACACTGGCCCAGGTTATAAATATTGAAAAAGCTGAGGTTATGGTGCCCGATGGAGAAACTCCGCCTATTTTTGAGGAGTTTACAAAAATACTTAACGGAATGAAGCTTGACGGACTTGGAAGATATGAATTCTATGATGCCAGCTGTAATCCGACAGTGCGTCTGGCCATCTCAACAGGGGAGCTTAGAATCTTTGCCAATATATTAATCACAGTTGGTGTAGCGTAAAACCAAATAGAAAAAGAAATAGAAAAAGTTTGACTACTGTCAAGCTTTTTCTATTGTAAAAACAACTTCTTATTTTCCACTCAATTTCTTTATAATTCTTATATCATCCCCTACAAATTGAAGAGCCTGAAAATCGCCGACAATACGGGATGCGATTCTCTCATTATATTCCTGAGAAAGTCTTTTAAAGTTGAGGTTAGAAGCAATAATAGTTTTTGCCGTTCTAATCTTGTTCTGAGCAGTTCTCAGCTCGAGGAGGGTAAGGAGCTCGGCATATTTTGAATCACTTTGGGGTTCGGTTCCCAGGTCATCCAGTATAAGAAGATTAGTTGAAATCAGATTTTTATATGCCTGCTCACCGGATATACCATCCCGGTCAAAGTTAAGACGATATTGTTGTATTATTGAGAAAAGAGATGTTGCCGAAAGATATAAAACAGAAAAACCCGCTTTAAGTAGCTCTAAACCAATGCTCTTGGCCATAAAGGTTTTACCCGTACCGGTAAGGCCGTAAAAATACAGGTTTTTTGTGTCATTATCAGTAAATTTGAGGATAAACTCTTTGCACTGCTCTTTAACAGAGTTAATCTGTGCGCGAGGTGAAATATCGAGTAAATATTTTTTACTATCCACTTCATCGGAGTACCAGGTTTCGTCGAAATAATCAAACCCTGTTTTTCCGTCATCCAAGAGATTTGAAACTTCATATAAATGTTCAAGATACAGTTTTTTGTAGCATGAGCATGGGACAGAGGCACCATTTGATTGAACATAGCCCCGATCATCGCATAGCTTGCATAAAAATTTCGGTTCAAGATAATCGGTTGGTATATTATTAGCTAATAAAATCTGTTCCTTTTTTTTATTGAGCAGATCCATTTTTATCAGATATTCATCAGCCAAAGAAATATTAGCATCATTGAGCAAGGCCTGAGCATAACGTACTCCGGCAAGGGACAATTCGGTTTCTATTTCTGATAATTCGGTTATTTTGCCGAGAAGTTCATGCTTGCGTCTTTCGGCTTCATAAATAGCTCTGTCACGCTTAAGAGCAAATTTATTATCTAAAAAGCGCCTTATATCAGCCATTTAATTATTGTCCTTTCCTTCCATCTACAGTTTTTCCAGCTTGTTATAGAAATCGTCATTATAGGTGCGCTGCTGGAAATTATCACGATGGGCGATCTTACCTTTTGGAGCATCTTTTTTGGCCCTCTTTTCAGAAGAGGCCTCAAGATAAGCTTTTAATTGCTCAAGACTTCTGATGCCTTCCTTGTACCAGTTAGTAAGGATATTATGGGCATATTTAAAGGGTGTGGATTTACCGACAGTCAATTTTAGAGCTTCTTCTATTATCGGCATATCATAGTTATACTCATTAAGCCATGTTTCAAGATACTTTTCTTCGTAGGCTGTGAGCTTTTTACCAAGCCTTAAGGCCCTTGCAATGGTTTTGCCTATTTCTCTTGTTCTTTCACAGGCAACCATGTACTTTTCAAGCTCCCAGTGATTGGTTATCCCCTGATTGGACCAAGTGATTGCCACCTTCTCAACGTACTTAACATTCAATGCATTGTTGTCATAGCAATACTTAAAAAGACTTACCATGACATCCTCATCGAAACGAAATGTCATAAACCAGTTATCAATGGCCGAATACCAACCCGGTGCCATAAGTCCCTGGAAAAACATCTTATTGATTGAATCAATGCATTGAATTCTTCTAATATTTTCCTGAGTTTTTTGCTGATTGGGATTTATATCCGAGGTAGTCTTTTTTCTATAAAACCTGGAAAGGGCCTGCTCTTTAATATTGGTGAGGGAAACAACATTCTGGGTTCGTAGTATTAACTCCTCCTGCTCCAGAATAATAAACGCCGCATTCACAGTATCTAATGACAAATCGAGTTTTGCTGCCAGATCCTCAGGTCTGGCTTCTTTATTATATTTACTTAAAAAAATGCAGTAAAGATATACCTTGACTGACTCGGGAGAAAGTCTGGGCATAATATCACTTAAGAATATATCCGGAACAAGTGTGTCCGATAAAAGGATGTCTTTGACGGCCTCAAATTGCATTAAAAAACCTCTTTTGATACAAAATAAAATAACAAGTATAGCTATCCTTGGATATTATACCATAGAACAAGTCAGGCTGTCGCACTAACTTGTTTATTGTAAGCAAAAGTAATTATAAACTATTTAGAATAAAGTTTAAGTAGCCAAAAAAAGGAGAAAAATATGCCTCAATTAGCTGTTAGAACCCGAAGCGGACGAGTAGAAAGCTTGCATGACGGATATATCTGTGTGACTAATTCGGATAAAAACATCATATATTCTATTGGAAACCCAAATATTGGTATTTATTTGCGGTCCTCAGGTAAGCCCCTGTATGCTGTTGCGTTAGTTGATTCGGGAGCAATAGAAAAATTCGATATCTCTCTTAAGGAATTTGCAATTACTTGCTCGTCCCACGACGGAACGGCTTATCATCGCAGAATCATACTTTCACTACTGGATAAGATCGGCCTTTCCGAAAAGGCACTGGATTGTGGGCATAAGAATCCGGAAAATCAGAAGGTGAGTGATGCCCTGATTATGCTTTGTAAAAGGCCCACTCCTATATTTAGTAATTGTTCGGGGAAGCATAGCGGTTTTTTAGCTCTATGCCAATACTATAAATATCCGGTGGAGGGATATGTAAATTCATGGCATCCGGTTAATCAGCTTATCAAAAAAACCATGGCCGAACTTCTTGAGTGCGATATAGATGATGTTGTTTCGGGCACCGACGGCTGTACTCTACCCACATATTTTCTTACACTGCAGCAGGCAGCGTGGCTATACGCACGCCTTGGACACGGCCAAGGGAGCGGTTATAAATATGGGGATTGTTTTGAATTCATAAAAAAAGCAATGGTAACCTACCCGAAGGTAATAAGAGGGAGCGGTACCTTTTGCACAGATCTGCTGAATTATTCGGAAGGTCGTGCAATTGGAAAGATAGGTGCTGAGGGAGTGTATTGCATAGCCATACCTGAAAAGAAGCTAGGGGTGTGCATTAAGATGTCTGACGGACATCCATGGTCCAGCTATCCGGTAGCAGTGCGAGTCCTTGAGGAATTTGAGATACTGGACAGAAAGACTGTTAAGAAGCTTGAAAAATGGGCTCTTCCTCCTGTAAAGGATGACAAGGGTAATGATGTGGGATATATTCACCCTACCTTCAGCCTGTTAGAGAATAAAACAAGCCAATACGAACCTGGGAGGTTATTTCCATGAAAATTGGCGACATGGCCCCGTTAGCGGTTGTGACCAGAAATAGATATGTGGAGAGTATTCATCAGGGTTTTATATGCGTTTGTGATGCACAGGGAAAGATTATATATCAAAAAGGTGACACCGGGACAAAATTCTTTTTCAGGTCTGCGGCTAAACCTATTCAGGTTTTACCTTTCATTCAATCAGGCGGTGCGTCAGCTATGAATTTTTCACTTAAAGAAATTTCTATAGCTTGCGCATCACACACAGGTGAAGAATATCATCAAAAGACGGTTAAAGGGATTCTAAGTCGTTTGGGACTAGATGAATCAAGCCTCCATTGCGGATTAAGAGCTCCATATAATGAGGATGAAAATAAAAGGCTAATCTCAATGGGAGAGGAGCCGACAGCTCTTCACGCCAGTTGTTCGGGGAAGCATGCCGCTATTTTGGCCTATTCAAAATATATGGGCTATGATATTTCAAACTATGAGAAAAAAGATCATCCAGCACAGCAGGATATCCTTAAAACTATTGGATTTTTTACCGATGAAAAGCCCGATGAGATACCTTTGGGTACGGATGGCTGCGGGTTACCTATTTTTTTATTGCCCGCATGTAAGATGGCTTTATCCTATGCTAAGCTGACACAGTTTTCTCAGGATTCGGCCAATACTTATCACAACGCATGCAAAACTGTCTTTGATGCAATGACTACGCATCCTGAAATGATAGCCGGAACCAATGAGTTTTGTACCGAATTGATGAGTGTCACTAAAGGAAGACTTATAGGGAAAGTCGGTGCCGAAGCGGTGTATTGTCTGGGAATAAAAGAAGGGAATATTGGTGTATGTATAAAAATAACCGACGGAAATGAACGGGCGGTTTATCCCGTAGTTATTCAGCTTCTATTGGAGTTGGGAATTCTTAATAATAACGAGTTTGATAAGCTCAAGCAATGGCACCATGTAAAGCTTATGAATAATTTAGGGGAGCATATCGGAGATATTATCCCAATTTTTCAAAAGGATGAACCAATAAGCTTAGGCGAGCATGTTGAGTAACGTGAGTAAGAGTGAGTAAGGGGGACGGTGACTTTTACTCATTTTGGAGGTGGAAATGAGTGAAAGTCACCGTCCCTCTTACTCATTTTTCGTAAAGGAAATGTAACGAAGCCAATATTAAAAAAATGGCATCTAATGCCGATAAAAATAGAGTAATCGTATATTTGGAGGAATTCCTTTATGAATAAAATTAAAAGAACAGTATCTTTCTTTTTGGTTCTTGTGTTTCTGCTGACAGGATTGCCGTCAGAGCTAAAAATATTTGCCGCTCCGGAAGATATTACTTTGACGGTTGCTTATAATCCTATCACTTATAAATATGAAATAAGTTATCCCACATTAACGGTGCCGGCTCGAACAGAGGTTAAGTTTCACAATCCTGACGGTACCCTTACCCATATTGTTGGAGTCGAAAGATATTCCCAGGGCAAGATAATTGTAGATGCAGAATTTGCATCAGATCATATATATGATATTTCCATGGATGTTTACAGGGCCGGAGACATGGCATTATCCCATCACGGAGAGGTTCATTACCTGGCCGATATAACATTTACGGGCGAATCCTTTAATCAGATGGCAAAAATGTCTGATATTGAGGATAAAAATCCTATATTGGATCCAAATGTCCCCGGCAGCGCCGTACTTGTCAAGAGCGGTGATAACCCGATAATCAAGCTTAATTGGAAGGTCCCGACTATTTATGATAGTGTTTCTAATAGCATAATTAATTTAACCAATCCACAAGCTTTGGCAATGCTTAAGCTGGACGATGTTCCGATTAGTAAGGCATGCTTCCAAATTAATATGACAGTGGGCAAGAGCTCCACCCGAAAGATTGATTTTACCACTGATTACGTTCCGGATGCTACCGATAGTACAAAGCTTGACATGATAATAGAGGGCAAAGATATTTTTGTTTCCGGATATAATGACAGTGTGTTGAATCCGAATCGAATCTTATCAGTAGAGCTTAAGAAGGAACAGGGTATAGAGCCTGGAACCGAATATGAGTTTACCAATATAGGTATAATTTTTGAGAATGCAGCCTCAGAACAAGTTACCTTGCGTAGAACCAAGCTTCGTACCGACAGCGACAACCGTTTTCCGGTAAAGAATATAGATAATGCTTTTAGCGAAATGGGTATGAACATATCGTCCATTTATACTCCTATTCAAATGGAGCTTACTAAGGTAGATACCGACAAGGTTGAGGTCCGTTTCAGAAAAATTGTAAACGGATTATATCCTGAACTCTATTATCAGGTACAATATGCATCCCGTATTGAAGATTTATATTCCCAGACAAATCGATGGGTCAAGATACCGGCTTCTTCCCTACCTTCATCGGAGGCCTATGGCAGTGAGATTGTCAATGTCAATATCACCGGTGCCACCAATCCTGAGCAATACTTTAGGGTAGTTTATTATGATAGCTCGTCACAGCTCCCCAGAAGTTCATCTCTAAGCCTCAATCTACAGCTTTTGGGATTGGATTCGGGTAAGCCCCCGCTGCCAAAGGAGATTGTTGCAGAGCCAGTATATGTAGGTCGAAAAAATGTTACCGTACCACCAACCGAGTTATCTTCGGGTACCGTTGAAATACCGGCAAGCGATTTGCGCCTTTCTTTTGAAAAGCCCATTTCGTGGAGGCAGTATACAGGTTCGGCATGGGAAACATTCAGGAATTTAACTCCTGATGATTCCGACTTCATTTTCCATATCATTTTGTCCACATACTTGCCCGAAAGCGCTGTAGAAAAGGATACGACAAATATAGGATTCTCAAACACCAAGGAGATATATCTTCCTGTTAAGCAAAAGCGTGTTTTAGTTTTGGATAAAAAGATGTTTCAGGAAGATCCGTCTGACCCAACCAGGATTATATGCACAATCCCAGGGGACAAGCTTTTCTATGATTATGTCAGCAATACGGCAATACCCAATGAAAATAATGAGAATCCGAGTGAAGATTCAATCAATGGTGATTACCCGACCTTCCTGGTTCCTAACACTACATACTTCATGCAAATTTTCACCTCCCGAAGAGAGGACAACGATGATATCTACAGCGATATATGGGGGGATAGCGGACGGCTCTCAACCGAGCTGAATAACAAGCTTTCCTATATGTCACCGATTATGAGCTTTACAACATGGCCTCTGACCGAAACTCCCATACCCATGCCCGATATTAGCCTCAATATAGAGCCAGAAACTTATGTTAATCCGGCAACCGGGGCTATGACATTGGAAGGAATCAGAGTAAAATATCCCAGGATTTTAACCGATGTGGAGTGGCAGCGATATACGAATAATAACACTAACAGAGTTATTAAATATGAGTTCTTTATTAGCAGAGATCCGTCTAATTTTGACGAGACCCCTAATGTAACAGATTTAGCTCAGTATCCGGCTGAAGCCGAGATAATAAATCGATTTGTAAAAATTTTAAAGGATAGGGATGGCGTCAGCTCCATACTGCCGAACACAGTTTATTACATAAAAGCCCGATCTACCCTTGAAGTCGATGGTGTATTGTTGGGCAGGTCAGTAGATACGGCAGTAAAAGCCATAACCACGCCTAAGATAGACACAGGTGGCCTAGACAATGTTTACAGGGACCCCAGGGCACCGTCGGAATTTTCCATAGCTGTTGATGCTAACGGAGAACTCCTTTTAAGTGATGCTTGGGTTACTTTAAACTGGCTCCATGCCGAAAATGATGTAACCTACGAGATGGTATGTACTTCTGTTTCTATTCCTGCAGGTGCGGTTGAAGCTGATTACAGGCTTGATCCGTATAACCTTGGATTTTTAAATGCATATAACGAATTTAGAAACCCTGCCGGAGACAGCAAGCTACATTTGAATGTAAACAGTATGACTCTCGATGGATTTTCTGTAAGCGAAAATGGGCATGTGATAATGCCTATCCGCAGAGAATATTTAAAGCCTAACAATATTTATTATTTCAGCTTAAGAGCCGTGAGAAACAGAGGACTTGTTGTTGACGGTAAATCCATAGAAACGGTAAGCAGATGGATTACTATACCCGTTACGACACGTATGGTAAAGGCCCCCGCATTTTTGGAAACTGTCAAGGATATGGAAATAGGGTTTAACATTCAAAATAATGTTGTAGGGACCACAGCAGATTCCATGGAGGTTCATATAAAGAAGAGAGAGGCGGGTTCAACCAGCTATGTATTGTTGAACCGTGCTGAATATAGCTGTGTTCAGGATGGAACAACCTTTTATTTCAGGGTTTATAATCTGGAGCCCAACCAGTGGTATGATGTGCTTATTAGAAACAAGGTAAATAATACCTGGTATCATTCAAGTACAAAGACTTGGCAAACCTCAAAAGATTATCCCGTACAGGAAAAGACCAGAGATGCCCTAAATGAAATTGAGGTTCGTTTTGAAGGTGAAGAACCTTATACTTATTTCCTGGAAGCCAGAACCGAGAGTGATTCGGAATACCAGCAATTGTACTACTCACCCTCAGGCCAAACTGACTATGGCTATAATACACCTTCAGGTAGGATAATGTTCTACCGGGAAAAAACCAAGCTCTATGTAGACGAGGGTTCACCAAAGTACATATATTATGCAAAGATTACCGGTAAGTCCGTTAAAAATGAAAATGGTGTTTTGGTTAAACAACCATTAAAAACGAATACTCTTTATTATATTAAGCTATGGGCACATAATATTGAGGATTCTCTCCATATTGGCCCGGTTACTGCAAGAACAGACTTTTCGCAGGCCGATTATGATGAAGAAAAGAACAAGGATAATACAATTGATCTGTTTAATGATACTGCCGATAAGCTTACTCAAAAGCTCTACTGGCGTATAGATATAAAGACAGGTACAGCTGTAAGAGTAATATTGAAGGATGACAGAGTGGCAGGACTGCTTAAGGTAGCTAAAGAATCTACCATAACTGTGGATATATCAGCCGAGCAGGCCGATACATCGTATTATGAAATATTGATTCCATACAAAACTCTTGAAGCAATCGACACCTATAACAGCCGTCTAAATATAAAGCTTTTAGGAGCAGAGATAACCTTAAACAAGGGCAGTATTGACCTTGAAAAGCTGAAACAGCAAGCTCTGACAAGTGGAACAAAAGAAGCCATGCTGCTTTTAAAAGTTAACAGAAAACAAACGGCGGCAAGCACCCTGCCCAGCGGTTTTACTTTAGCATCAAAATCCTATGTGCTACAGGCAAATGCTATCGGCTCAAGGCTTTCTTATGCTGAAATTGATCAGATGATACTTAATATCCTGAAAAAACCTGATGCCAAAGGACCATTTAAGTATGGCATTCTTAATCGTGAACTTACAAAGGTGCTCAACAGTCTGTCAAGCTATAGCTATAAGAGTCAGGTCGATTTAAAGGACCTTATAAATTCGGTAATCAGTGGTGTTGAAATCGAGCTTTCACGTTATCTGAAGGATATTATCGATGGAGGCAGCGGACTTCCGACCGACTTTACTGTAGTTAAAGGAATTACAGAATTTCCTGGGAAAATAGGAATAAAGCTTGAATACACCTATCAAAACGGATTTACAACACCTTACGTAAACTATGGGTCAGGCTGGAAGGAGCCCACAGGTGGCAGAGGTTATGTGATGCAGTATGTGCTTTTCCGTGCAGAAAAACCCGGAGAATATATTGTGGCTGTTAAAGTGCAGACCGTTTCACAACCGGGGACACCGGATAACAGTGCTCTTTCTTTCCTATCCTCCCGATATGACCTTTCTAAGGTGTTTGGCAAGGGTACCATATATACTAACAATCCTCTGAAAGGGGAGCAGGCCGTAATGCTTTATGCTGTTGTCACAAAGCGGGACGGAGAAATCACCGGGATGACGCCTAACCAAAAAGTATCTAAGCTGGGTCTTGGCGGAATCATAGGGACCAGCGAGCTAACGGGTTATATGAATAATCAAACATCGGTAGCAATGGCTGTCCAACTATATTGCAGAAGAGCAAATATTGATCCGAAATACATGAAGCCATCAAGAACAATAAATATTGCAAACAGTTCGGAAATTAACTCCCGCCTATACCCATATGTGGTTTTGGGAGTGGATTTAGAGCTCACTACGTTGAACAACAGGAAGTTTGATGCCAAAGGCAGAACAACTATAGGTAATATGCTGGATATGGTGTCAAAGGTTTTAGAAGGGTCTTAATATAGGAGAATGTTTATGAATCGAAAAAAGGCCACAAGAGCATTAATATTTTTACTGATAATCGCAATACTGCCGGGGCTTATGCCAGATACCGGCATATTTGCCGATACAATGATATTGCAGGCTCCAAAACTAAACCGAATCACCGATATCGGATATACTCAGGATATTAATAACAGCCAATGGTATGCAAGGTTAGGCTGGGATTGGAACCCGAGTAACTTTCCTTCCGAGGCCGATGAAAGGTACATTATAATAGGCCTTAATGAGATTGCCAGAGGAACGGGGCAAGTGATTCAGGAGGCCATTAGCGTACCTTTAAATGGTTCTGCCACAAGCTTTGAATTTACCGAGTATATTCCTGAGGGATTAAAGCATGGTACTATATATGAATCCTTCGTAAAATCATCATATAAGGCCAATACGCCTACCGGCCAATATACGGTTACCTCCCAGAAATCAAATCCGGCTAAGTTTTTAACTACTCTTCACGTATCAGTTGAGCTTATACCGGGTACAAACAATATTAAAATAAAATGGGATGATGTCTGGGACACTTCGGGACGTATTAATTATCAGATTTTAATATCCGATACCAAGGGTTTTACCCAGCCCCCACCGATTCCCGACATAGTAGCAACAGAGATTGGTAAACCGGGCTCTGCCGTTACCGTAAATACTGCCGATAAGACACTTGAGTATGTATATACTAATGCCATGCCGGGGCGTGAGTATTCAATAAAAGTAGTGCCCCAGCCAAATGCCAATGTCGCATATGCGACGGCTGAGGAAATCGAGCCAATTACAATAAAGACAGATATTCTCCTAAAAGCGCAGAAGGTTGGATATAACAACGAAGGCGATACCATTTGGAAGCTTTTCTGGAATCCGATTGTAAAGGGCAATACCTTTACCAGAGTTGACTACGAGTTATACCGTTATGTAAATGATGAACCACAGGGACAGCTTTACAGGCTTATTCCCGATATCGACAGCTATCAGATAATTATAAAAAAGGGAGATACAAATTCATATAGCTTTAAAATTGACGCGAAGGCATATGTACAGGGTTCGGCGGCTCCTATAGATTTCAGGTCCAATAATAAGGTTATGTTAAAAGAGCAGATTCCTCAAAAGCCACAGGCTCCCGAGCTTATGGATTCTTTTCCTGATGCCGATCCACCCATTAACTACGAGGATTTTCTTACTGCTTTTAGTGCCTCAATTTTCTGGAAAGCTCCTAAAACAGGTGATGGTGCCATAGATAATGACATTACCTATGATATCTATCTGTTGGAAAACATAGAATATGTAAATAACCCGCCGTCAAATTTTAAAATTGCATCCGACCTTAGGATGAACGAATCAAATGCAATAAGGAATGCAAAAAATAATACAATAATCGGATACAGATATAATCTGGAAGGGTTGAAGTCCAACTCCACATACTATTTTGTCATATATGCAAAAAAGAGCTATTTAGTTGAAAATTCTACCGACGGCATTATGGTTACCATGCCTTATGTTTCCAAGCAATCAGTAAAAGTAATTATAACCGAACCCGATGCAGGCAGCGACAGACCTATAGCTCCCTCAGCACCACCTTTCGGCATTAAAAAAGACAATAAAGGCATAAACCTTGTCACCTTTACCGGCGCAACTCTGGAGTTGGATAAAAAATGGTATGCCTTCTTCGAGAAGACCTCAAAACGTTGGGAACAGGTCTCATATGATGATTATATCGAAAATGATCTATTGAAACCGGGAGATCCTGGGTATGACGATAAAAGGGTGGGGACAGTTATAAACTATCTTCCCGGCTGGTCGGTTGTACCCCACGTGGTCAATTACAATGAAGCGCTGAATGTGATACGCCTTAGGAATAACAGAAGTGGCGAGTATATCACCTACAGCGACTTGTCCCAGGCTGATATTAAGGCTTTTGAGATTCCTCAGCAGAAAGTCCCGGTTCCTAATCTGGCAGATAATGTGGATCAGACTTTCAGCTTCAATATATCCGGATTATCGGACAATAGCACATACATTGTCTGGGTTACAATAGAAAATCAAAACGGGACTTCCTCGGATCCGTCAGATCCGCTTATAATAACAACCCCTGTTGACGTTCCCGAAAAACCTGTAACACCGACCGTACCTGAAGATTTAAGCGGAATAGCCGGTGATAGCTTTGTAGATCTGTTTTGGACATATACTACTAATATGAGCTATGAAATAAAAGGCGGCACAAGCGACAAAATTGGGGAGGCTACAATAACAAAGCAGGTTTCTTATGATGAAATTAAGAACAGTACCTTCTCCCGTGTTGATCAATTGCAGGCTGATACGGTGTACTACTTCTGGATTAAAGCAATAAGTAAAAGCAGTCAGGGCGTGGTAATCGAGTCGGAGTTCAGTAATCCTCTGGTCATTAAAACCGAGGCCCATAAACCTCCGGCACCTCCTACGGGCTTTGGTGTTAAAAACGGTCCGGATGGTGTCACCGAAAGTTCGATAACATATCTGTGGACAAAACAGGAAGGCATTAGTTATATACTTGAGTTTGCCGAGGATATCAATTTTAGTGATTCGCGTATGATAGATGTGAACTCGGATACTTATACAGTGGGCGGGCTTATATCAAATCGAAGATACTATGCAAGACTATATGCTTATAACCCTACTACAAAACTAAGAAGTGAGCCCACTCGAACTATTATGATTATCACAAATAAGAGCAAAAGTGAGTATGATAGCAGTTACGATTTGGATGAGGCGTTAACCGGCGATGGTCTTGACATACCGGCTAAGCTAACAAACGGGATATGGACCATATCATCACTGGGTGCTAATGGGCATCTTCTCGCGGAAAGAATACGAAACCAATATGATTCAATAGTGAAAATTGACTTATCACAGCCACCCGCAAAAACCACCACTATTCGTTTAGAATTGAGCTCTGTGGTTATGGACGCTCTGTCCGGACAGAAGAAAGAGTTATATTTGGTGCTGCCCTGGGGTAATTATACAATACGTCCCGGTACCTTCCAGACCGATGAGTACTACAGGATGAGAGCAAATAACAATAACCTTGATTTCAGGTTTGAAACAATCTCGCCTGCAAGTTCGTATAAACCTTCTTCTACCATGCAGATAAAAACGGCAGTTACGGATTTGAAATTCTTTTATATACAAGGCTTAAGCCAAATAAACAATATTAATCTTCCCATAAGGGTTGAGCTACCTGTTTCCGGCTTGGCTAATTATGTTCAGGGGCAGATAGGGACCTTCAGTTATAATACAACTAAGGGTTGGTATAGATTGCCCACATTTACCGACTACAATCAAAACCGGGTAGTTGGCGAACTGGACAGACCCGGTGCTGTTGTTGCGGCTACCGAAGGGATTTTACCTCAATCAAATGTTCCGTCATATATAACCCAGAGCATGGAGCGGATTCAATCAATTTATGATTTAAAGAGTATAAAAAATAAGCCGTTCAATCATAATGCATCTATGACACAAAAAGATGTTCTGAAGCTGATTTTTGACGTTATACCGGCTTCATATAGTGAATATAACATAGCCGAAAAAGCAGTCAGTGCAGGGTTAATAAGTAATGTCAGCGAAATAAATGACTCATATATAAGAAGAGATAAGGCAATTAATACATTGATCTCATTTTATAAGATAAGAACCCGCCAAAAGGCTGTGCCCACAAAATCTGGAATATGGTCCCATTATACTGATTTATCAAAAGCTGATTCCCGATATCTCAATGATTATAAATTTGCATTGGAAATGGGGATAATTCAAGGGAATGCAAAAAGTTTAGCTTATCCTGACAGATTAATGACATTGGGCGATTTTCTGGTATTTTTAGACCGGACATTACAATTGTGTGGCGACTTATAGTCAGAAGGAATTATTCTGTTAACAAAAAAAATTATTTACCACGACTTAAAAACGTCCATCATCAAATAATAATAATGAAAGCTGTCTAGACATGGGGACGGTTCTGTTGTCTATCACGTAAAAGCCAAACAGTAAATCTTCACCAAAAAACTATGTACATACTATTTGATTAAGAGGTGAAGGTTATGGAAGCTTTTGTTATTAACGGGGGCAAGCCACTACATGGGTCTGCCCTGATTTCCAGTTCTAAAAATGCCATTCTACCGATTATTTCAGCTTGCTTGCTGTCAACAGAGGAGTGCTTAATAAAGCAAATCCCGGGCCTTGACGATGTCACAGGGATGTGTGAGCTTATATCCAATTTGGGAGCGGATGTCAAGGTAAACGGAAGATCCAGAAAAATTACAGTATGTGCCCGTTCCCTTACAGGTTATACCGCAGATTATGATCTGGTAAGCAAACTTCGGGCATCTTTTCTTGTTATGGGGCCATTACTGGCCAGATCAGGGATCGCCAAGGTAGCACTCCCCGGAGGCTGCCCTATAGGAAGCAGACCTGTTGACCTTCATCTTAAAGGCTTTGAAGCCATGGGAGCAGAGATTGAAACCGGACACGGCTTTATTGAAGCCAGATGCCCTGATAAAAAGTTAAAAGGCACCACGATTTATCTGGACTTTCCAAGCGTGGGAGCAACCGAAAATCTAATGACTGCAGCGGTATTGGCAGAAGGGCAAACTATAATAGAAAATGCAGCATCCGAACCTGAAATAATCGATTTAGCTTCCTTCCTGACAAAGATGGGGGCAAAGATTATGGGTGCGGGCACAGATAAGATTGTAATAGATGGCGTCGATAAGGCTTTTGGCGCTGAGCATACCATTATGCCAGATAGAATTGAAGCCGGAACGTTAATGGTGGCGGCGGCTCTTACCGGAGGAGACATAACTCTGACAAATGTTGTGCCCGAGCATTTAAAGCCGGTTACAGCAAAGCTTCGCGAGTCGGGTATCGAGATAATTGAAAAGGTCAACAATATTAGAGTTAGAGGTTTGGCAAGACCGTCAGCTTTAGATATAAAGACCCACCCTTTTCCGGGTTTTCCTACCGATATGCAAGCTCAGCTGTCTGCTTATGTTTGCTTTGCCGAGGGAACCAGTGTTATAGTAGAAACTATATTTGAAAACAGATTTATGCATGTAAACGAGCTTAGAAGAATGGGTGCTCAGATACGTGTGGACGGTAGGACAGCAATTGTTGAAGGAATCGAGGCTTTACAGGGAGCACAGGTACGCGCTACAGACTTAAGGGCGGGGGCCGCTCTGATTATAGCGGGATTAGCTGCAAAAGGAAGTACAGAGGTAATTGACATACATCATATTGACAGGGGCTACGAATTTATAGAGAATAAATTACAGAGACTAGGCGCAGACATAAAACGAGTTTAGCCAATTACCATTAATCGGCGCGGACACAAAATGAATATGGTCAATTGCTACTAACTCAGGCGCTGATATAAGAAGAGTTTGATTTTTAAAGGGGGTCTTTGTGTGAACAATGATCAATACAGTTTTTTTGCGTTTCTATCCCGGATGAGGCATATTTACAGATGGAGCCTTATGCGCAATGTTACCAGAGAGAACATTATGGAGCATAGTCTTCAGGCCGCAATGATTGCTCATGGGTTGGCTGTAATAAATAATAAAGTTTTTAATGGAAGTATAAATCCTGAAAGAGTTGCTTTGCTAACTCTCTATCATGATAGTAACGAAACTATAACAGGAGATTTACCCACCCCGATAAAGTATTTTAATCCGGATATTAAGGAATCATATAAGGGTTTAGAGGATTTGTCCAAAGAGAAGCTCATAACCCTATTACCCGAAGTCCTGAGGGAGGAATACAGAGAAATTCTTTTTTTTGATGAGAATAGCGCAGAAGGAAAGATTATCAAAGCTGCCGACAGAATTTGTGCCTACATAAAGTGCGTTGAGGAGTTAAAAGCCGGAAACGGTGAGTTTATAAAGGCTCAACAGACAATCTTAAGCAAGTTAAAAAGCATAGGACTTCCAGAGGTTGATTACTTTATGGATCATTTTATGGAAAATTTCTCTCTTACTCTCGATGAATTAAATTAATAGATTTAGGCGGAGGGTTTCTCATTTATTAACCGCTCCGCCCAACCTGTTACGGCAATTGCATGAACAGGGTTTATACTTTTCTGTTTGTACTTTAGTTCTAAAATGCAGGACCTGCAAGAATCGCTCCATCACTCTCCTTATTTTGAAGGTCATTGTTTTCTTCACCTATCTGTATTAAACCTTATGCGAGGGGACAAATTTTTAATGACTCATATTTCTCAATTGCTTATCCTTAAGTTTGACAATTTATTGTTTCGTTTCGGCCATAAATACACGATATTATTATCTTAGAAAAAATTACTAAATAAATTTGCTATGTAATAGTTTTAGCGTGTATTATAATATAAAATACCAATAAATCTGACAGTATCATAGAAGACTGATTGCAGAAAACGGAGGAATTTCTATGAAAGCGGTAATTACGGTTTTAGGCTGTGACAGAATTGGCATAATTGCCTCTATAACAGGCATATTAGCAAAAGCTGATGTAAATATTCTGGATATCTCACAGACCATCATGCAAAACATCTTTAGTATGATTATGCTGGTGGATATATCTAAAATTAGCATTGAATTTACTGAATTAAGCGACATGTTAAGTAAGGCAGGAGAAGATTTAGGTGTTGATATTAGGTTCCAGAGGGAAGAAATATTCACAAGCATGCATCGCATATAATGGGGGTATAGGTTTATAAATGTTTAACGGCAATGAAATCTTAGAAACAATTAATATGATAGCCCAGGAAAATCTTGATATACGCACTATTACCATGGGTATTTCACTTCGGGATTGCGCCTCTGATAGCAGTAAAACAGCCATCAGGAAAATATATGATAAGATAACAGGTCTGGCTCAGAACTTGGTCAAAACAGGAGAGAATATTGAGAGGGATTTTGGTATTCCGATTATAAATAAGAGAATATCGGTAACCCCCATTGCCCTGGTGGCTGAAAGCAGTGATGAAGAGAACTATGCGGTCTTTGCCAAGGTCTTGGATGACGCTGCTAAAGCCGTAGGAGTCAATTTCATAGGAGGGTTCTCTGCCCTCGTTCATAAAGGTTATACCAAAGGTGATAAGTTGTTGATTAAAGCCATTCCAGAGGCCCTTTCCACCACCGAGCGAGTTTGTTCGTCAGTTAATCTGGCGACATCCAAAGCCGGTATAAACATGGATGCTGTTAAGCAAATGGGTTTGATTATCAAGGATTGTGCCGAAAGGACAAAAGATAAAGGGGCAGTGGCTTGTTCGAAGCTGGTCGTTTTCTCAAATGTGCCCGAGGATAACCCCTTTATGGCCGGTGCATTTCACGGTATTGGTGAACCGGAATGTGTTATAAATGTCGGGGTCAGTGGACCCGGAGTTGTGGCACATGCATTGAAAGCATTAGATGGTGCTGATTTTGGCGCTGTTTCAGAAACAATTAAAAAGACGGCATTTAAGATTACTCGAATGGGACAGTTGGTGGCTCAGGAAGCCTCCCAGCGCCTTAAAGTTCCCTTTGGTATAGTGGATTTATCTCTTGCACCTACACCGGCGGTAGGTGATAGTGTGGCTCATATACTTGAGGCCATGGGTCTGGAACGCTGTGGTGCTCACGGTACAACTGCGGCTCTCGCACTTTTAAATGATGCTGTGAAAAAAGGCGGCGTAATGGCCAGTTCATACGTTGGTGGACTGAGCGGAGCCTTTATTCCTGTCAGCGAGGATGCGGGCATGATAGAAGCAGCCAAATGTGGTGCTCTATCAATAGAAAAGCTCGAAGCCATGACTTGTGTCTGTTCAGTTGGACTTGATATGATAGCAGTACCCGGAGATACACCTGCTTCGACGATTTCTGCCATTATTGCTGATGAAGCCGCTATTGGAATGGTTAACAACAAAACAACGGCAGTTCGTATAATACCTGTTCCCGGAATGAAGGAAGGGGATGTGGTTGAATACGGAGGTCTTTTTGGAAGTGCTCCCATTATGAGAGTAAATCCGTTTTCGGCAGAGGAGTTTATAAACCGGGGAGGACGCATCCCTGCTCCGTTGCAGAGCTTAAAGAATTAAACTGTGCCGTTACGCCAGTTGACATCACTCACGTACTAATACTCCAATATAATTATCAGGAGGTGCTTTCATGATAGCCCGTAGCTTTGAAGTTGGGGATATTGTGGAACTGAAAAAGGAACATCCTTGCGGAAGCAAGCTTTGGAAAATATTAAGAACCGGAGCTGACTTCCGCATTGAGTGCCAGGGTTGTAAGCATTCACTCATGATATCAAGAGTGAAGTTTGAAAAAAGCGTTAAGAAGGTTATTTTATAGCAAGAAAACTCTCCATATCAGTGAAATCCTTATTATAGCGTAGTCTTTTTATATTGACATTCTTTTCACCTAATGAGTTTTTTATCAGGCTGTAATTATACTCAAAATCCTGTGTAACCAATACTTCAGTTTGCATATAGGAAACAGGGAAGACCTTTTCTATCATGTTGGAAAGGATTGTAGGAACTTCGCTATGGCTATAAGGAGAGGAATCATTATCAATTATACGGATTATCTCCAAATCGAAATCATAGGCCTTACATTCCTTAATTTGAGCATCCAGATTTATAAGGAACACCTTAGTATCATCTTGCTTTAGAAGGCTTTGCTGTTTTTCTAGGCTTTTGATGCCTTCAATTAACGGAGCCATCTGGTTAGCTATTGTTTCAAAAGTCAGAATATTTTCCTCGTCGCTCAATATACCTTCATTTAATTTAAAAATCAGAATAGCACCAATAAAGACCGTCTCATATCTCTCAAGGGTCATTGGGATAACCAGTACGCCTGAATTATCACTGATAGTATTTGCAAGTTCCTCGCCTACTATTGATGATATCTGATCAGAATCTGATTCGAAGATAATACGCCCACTTTTCAACGGTTTTAAGGAAGGCTCCATAGGAATAACCGAGTCAACCAAAGATAAATCGGTGGAGCTATGTACCTTAAGACAATCACAATCTTCATCATAGAGAGTTATCATAGCTTTTTGTACACCGAAAGATACGGTAAGGGTTTCCAGGCTAAGCTCGATGAGAGTATTACTGTCAAGGGCGGAATTAATATTTTTGGAAAGCTGGTTAAGCTTGATTAGATGATTCAGCTTTTCCTGCAGAAGTTTTTTCTGGTTATTAACTGTCTGAATCAGCATAGCGTTATTTAGGGCTATATATGTGTAGGAAGCAAGACTGTCAACTAATTCAAAAGCACTTTTCTTATATGTATTTCCGGTTACGGTCTCACCAAGCGTAACAAAGCCCAGAATATCTTGGGATTGACCAAAAATAAAGACCACATAGCTGGCGTGAAGATATTCCAATAGCTCATCACCATCTAAAAATATATTACAAAAACATTCTTTGTCATTCTCATTTGATAAATCGAGAATTTGTTTTTTATGAGGAATCTCCTGATTCATTGTAATATAGAAACTTTCTATAGGATCACCACAGGAGTTAAATACATTTCTATATGCTTTTAATACATATTTTTCAGATGCATTGTCATAGATAACAAATCCGGTATGGGAGCTTTGGGTCAATTCAGAAAAGACATCTACCGCAAGACAAAACAGTTCATTTAGTCTATGCTCTGTTAACATAGCTTTTGCCGACTGATTGATGGCAAAGAGGTTAAAAATCTTCTCATCAAGCTCACGATTGGTTATTTGGAGCCTTTCCAGACGATTACAACTCTCTAATGAATTATTGAAAAGGTTCATCAGCGTTACACAAACGAGAATATCATTATCGTTGAAGGATGCACCTATTCTACCTGAAAGAAGAAAGAAGCCATAGAGCTTGTCTTCCAGAAGCAGTGGAAGCATGACTGTTGACTCAAGCTCATCGAGTAATTCTTTATCAAAATATTGCTCCAGTGCCGATTTACCATTGACCACATTTCCCACATAAAGAGCAAATTGGGCCAGTTCGTTAGTCTTTTCTATTCTATTACGGCTGCTTTTTATTCCTCTTTGCTTTTTAAGTTCAAAGCCTTCATTGTTTAAAAGGTACATTACTGATTTATCAACAGTGAGCAATTCATTAACAAAATCAAATGCTGCATCGGTAATCTGATCTATTGTCAGTCGATTAGCAAAAAAACTGATAGCCTCAAGTAACCCATTATATCTATACAAATCAGTTCTGTTATCATTCTGAGCGTCCTGTTCAATCTTACTAAGAATATCATTATACTGCATGCACTTTCTCCACCTTACATTGTTTTTAATTCGTTATCCTTTATATAATAGGTGACCATAGGTTCTGATTTCAAAATCTCCTCACACTGGTTCTTGATTTCAACCCTAACCTTTGGGTAAATACGTGATTTTGCTATTATAGCTCCTTCTCCGGGAGTTTTAAGGTATTCGTTTAAGTTTCTGAACTTAAATTCCAGATCCTTAATAACTTGTTTAACCTCGGCATACTCATCTTTTAACTTTCCGTAGGTTTCTAAATGTTCGGTGGTAAGTTGATAAGGGCTACTATAAACCTGAAGATGTTGCTTGATTTTCGTGATGGTTTTCTTATTCTCGTTTATGTTATTAAGTAATTCATCTATCTCCATTTTCATGGCGTTGCGGTCAAATCCCCTGACTCTTATTAGAGTCCTGGATTCTGCTTTGTTACCTATCTCTGCTGCTGAGACCTGGATATCGACATCTATTTTACCACCTGTAATTTTACTCTTGGGAGATTCCACTATTAGCTGCTTGGCACGTACATTTGAATTCATGCAATAAAAGCCTACATATACGCTACCTTCGCATTCAACAGTAATGTCGGAAAGGAACTTGACATAAAGATTTTTTTTACATCGGACAACAGCTTTGTTTTTACCTGCTATTCCGCCCTTAATATAAATATTTCCTTCGGTACTGGATATTTTATCGACGGCTCCAACGCCGTAATCCCCAAGAATCTCCAAATCATTGCTGGCGATAACACTAAAATTGTCTTCCACCGTACCCTTGACCGATAAAAAGCCATCAAAGTCAATATTACCTGTTGAATAATCGATATCTCCTTTTATTTCCAGGTAATCGTATACACCAATGGATTCTCCTTTGTAATATACTGCTCCGTTCTTCTTGGAATAAAGAATGGTTTTACCGTTTTCATACTGTTCACGTACTGATATGCGATCATAAAGCAAAGGTAAATTTCGTCCCTGGATTGCAGGAACCTCTTTGCCCCTTACGTTCTTTCCCGGGAAACCGGGGGTAGGGTCCTTACGCTCACCAAGCCAGTCACCTTCTTTTACATGGTTTATTAGGTTTAATTCATAGTGATTAACTTTGTCAGAGTCAACGACCTGAGGTTTAAGATTAGATAATTCATACATCTTAACCTGGGCATCCTCACCGTTTACGGCGGGGAAGCCTTCGGCTATAACATACTCAATCCCGGCTTTTAAAGGGCCTGCCAGAATCTTCGTATTAATTCCAAATACAACACCGCATTTGTTAAGTGTATCAAATATTTCTTTGATGAGACCTATTCGATTATTAGAGCTAAGGTCATCATTATTCAGATAAAGAATCATATAGGCTCTAAGACTATCCTCGGATATTCTTATGTTAATACGTTCCCGTTGTTCACCAAAAGGCTCAGGCCCCCTAGGAGCATGATATAATACGTTCTTAAGAGTCATAAAGCTGGTTATTTTTATTGTAGGGAATTCTTTTAAAATATCATTGAACTTTTCCAAAGAAAATCCCCGGTTGTTAGATTTCACATAATATAGGTCACCATCTTTTAAAATTTCAATGAAGTCATTTTTATAAATTAATGAAGCCATTATTTGCAAAACACCTCACAAATGATTACTTTATACTTTCCCAAAAATGGTACGGCATAAAATCTATATTTAATAAAAATACACAACAGTATTGGCAATAAGGTGTCTTCTCTATTTTGCATGAACTAGCCAGATGGTTTATAATTAATCCTATAATAACGAAACAGCTAAACAAGCCAGTAAACACTTACTATATCGGAAGGATAAAATAAATGAATAAGTGGGTAATGAAAAAAAATAATATACATATATATAATATAACACATTTTGATCCTGTACACACCTTTGAATGTGGACAATGCTTCAGGTGGGAGAAAATTGACGATAACCACTGGTTCGGGATTGTTAAGGGAATTGCTCTTAATTTGGAATGGAACGGTAAGGACCTTATTCTACACAATACCGATGAAGGCACATTTCTTAAAGTATGGTATCCATACTTTGACCTGGGCAGGGACTATGGTGAAATAAAAGAAAAGCTCTCTAAAAACGATCCAGTTATGAAAGAGGCTATAGATTTCGGACATGGGATAAGGTTATTACGACAAGATTTTCAGGAGACGCTGATTTCTTTTTTAATCTCACAAAACAATGGAATTCCGAGAATAAAGAAAATAGTTGCGAGCATCGCAAAATCTTTCGGTGAGCCCATTGAGTGCTCCATACCGGGAGTCCACGCTTTTCCTTCATGTGAGAGACTATCGGAGTTAACTCTGGAAGATTTACGTGTTATTAGAGCAGGCTACAGAGATAAATACATTCAAAAGGCTTCTGGGCAGGTTTGTTCGGGAGAAATCAATTTTGATATTATTATGAATGGGAGTATCCAACAGTCTCGTCTGGAGATGCAGAAATTTTTCGGGGTGGGGCAGAAGGTGGCTGATTGCACCTTACTCTTCAGTGGAACAAGATATGACATCTTCCCGGTTGACAGATGGGTGCGAAGGGTCATGGCCGAGCTATATCTTGGTTACGAAGCCAGCAATGAGGAAGTAAACGACTTTGCTATGGAGAAATTCGGTGAGTTGGCGGGTTTCGCCCAGCAATATCTCTTCTATTACGCCAGAGAAAAGAAAATCGGGATGTAATGAGTAAAGTGAGTAAAGGGGACGGTGACTTTTACTCATTATAATGAGTGAAAGTCACCGTCCCCTTTACTCACAGAAAAAAAGCGAGTTAAATTATTGATTAACTCGCTTAAATGGTGACCCCAGGGGGAATTGAACCCCCGTTACAGCCTTGAAAGGGCCGTGTCTTGACCTCTTGACCATGGGGCCGTATTGGTAGCGGCGGTCGGAATCGAACCAACGACACTGCGGGTATGAACCGCATGCTCTAGCCATCTGAGCTACGCCGCCATATATATATCACGGCTTGCCGCGTGACGCTATTACATAATAGCAAAGACGCTAATCCGAGTCAAGTGTTTTTTTAAAAAAACCCTTATAAATAGAGGCGATGACCTTGATTAATTTTTTCCAATTGTGTTATCCTATACACATTGGCAGGATTGCATATTTACTTATCAGGGGGTTGATGTATGAAAGAGAGAATATATACCATTCCTATCAATGAGGCTTTCGACCAGGTTAGCGAGTGTCCGCTGTGTCTATGTGAAACTAAACTGGAGAATGATGCTCTTGAGTATTTTGTAGGTCCTGCTATGATGGAGCCGGATTGTAGAATCCAGACCAATAAGACCGGTTTTTGCGCAGGTCATTTTACTAAGCTCTATAATCTGCAGAAAGATAGGCTCCCATTGGCATTGGTTATTGATACTCATCTTACAGAGCAGATCAAAGAGTTAGAGGATATTTACAAGAGACATGAAAAGGGCTTAAAGAGTCTTTGTGAAAAGGGAGCGCTTGAAGCCTTGTCAGAGACATTCAAAGGAAAGAACAGTTCCTCGGGTAAAGCCATAGACGAGTTTGTAAATAAGCTTAAGAATTTGAAAGAAACATGCGCTGTATGTGATAAAATGGGAGATAACATGGACAGGCTTATTGACAACACCCTTTATCTTTACAGGAAAGAACCTGACTTTAAGAAGAAGTTTAACAGCTCTAAAGGGTTCTGTTTAAAACATTTTGAGGCGCTTTTAGTAAAAGCTCGCGAGGTGTTTCCACCGGCCATCCAGGCAGAGTTTATGATTGCCCTGCTACCCATGGAGATTAAAGAGCTTAATAGAATTCAGGATGAAGTAAACTATTTTACCAAAATGTTTGATTACCGCAATGCCGAAGCTGATTGGAAAAACTCGAGGGATGCCGTGCCCCGAAGTATTGAGAAAATAGCGGGGGTATTGAGTCTAAAGCGCTGATACATACAAGGAGGGCTAGATGAAAGACAAAAAATATACTATACAAGATTTGCTGGATATTATGACAAAGCTGAGGGCTCCTGACGGCTGTCCCTGGGATCGTGAACAAGATCATAAAAGTCTGAAGCGTTATCTTATAGAAGAGGCCTATGAGGTTTTAGAGGCTATAGATGAGGAAAGCCCTAAAAAGCTATGTGATGAGCTGGGGGATTTGCTCCTTCAGGTTGTTTTTCATGCACAAATAGCAAAGGAAAACGGTCAATTCAATTTTGATGATGTTGCAAATGGTGTAAGCTCCAAAATGATTAATCGCCATCGTCATGTATTTGGAGAAGAGGAAGCCGAAACAGCAGACGATGTAATGTCGATTTGGGAGAAGGTCAAAAAGGAGGAAAAGGGCTTAAAGACTCAGACTCAGGTATTAAAGGAAGTTCCGGGTAATCTTCCGGCACTTATGAGGAGCTTTAAAGTTCAGCAAAAGGCAGCTCAGGTAGGTTTTGACTGGGATGATGTCCGGGATGCCATAGTTAAGGTTAAAGAGGAGATAGAGGAATTAGAGCAGGCATATAATGACGGAGAAACAGTTCATATTGAAGAAGAACTCGGAGATCTCTTATTTGCTGTAGTCAATGTATCAAGATTTTTGAAGGTTCAACCTGAGCTTGCGTTGACAGCCACCGTCAATAAATTCATTCGAAGGTTTGAGTATGTTGAATCTACGGCATCGAAACAGGGTAAACAGCTTAATGATATGTCCCTGAAGGATATGGACGCCCTATGGGACGAGGCAAAAAAGATAGAAAGAGAAGAAAAAGGAGAGGGTTAATTTGCGAATAGATAAATTTTTGAAGGTCAGCCGAATTATTAAAAGAAGAACATTGGCTAATGAAGCGTGTTCAAAGGAGAAGGTTTCAATAAATGGACGTCCTGCCAAGCCGGGTAGTGAGGTAAAAGTAGGAGATATTGTAGAAATCCGGTTTGGAGAGAATCTTACCAGAATTAAAGTGCTCAAAGTGACAGAGCATGTTAAAAAAGAAGAAAGCATAGAAATGTATGAGCTCCTGTAAAATATACAGGGGCTCAAATTTTATTATGAAATAACAAGGTTCCCGGAACCCCAATGGGAATCTGTAATTTATTAATGGGGTGGGATTCTTTTTTGGTCATATGAATAAGAGCTTGTGCATAAAATTCATGGGCGGAACTTTGAAATCCGTGTATTTTTAGCAAAGTTTTAAGAGGAGGTGCTGTCATGCCTGAAGAACGGAAGAACTTTGAGCAGCGGGCACAGAACATTATTTTAAAAGACAGAAGACGCCTTATGATATCAGGGGTTAAGCATGTTGAAAGCTTCAATGAGGATTGCATTATACTTGATACCGAATTGGGCGTTCTGGTTGTAAGAGGCGTTGGTATGCATATTAACAAGCTCAATGTAGAGACCTCCGAACTTGATGTCGAAGGTGATATAGGAGCGTGTGAATATATGGATAACAACGGGCCACAAAGAAAAGGAGGCTTCTTCTCGGGGCTTTTCAGATAGAGAGGCGGCTTAAAGTATGCAGAATAATGTAGTATATGAGCTGACTGTGTTTGGTGGAGCCGGTATAGCGGGGGCTCTTATTGCCTTTCTTTATGATATGTTCAGGCTTAAACGCAGAATAGTCAGAACTAAGGCTATCATAGTCCATATTGAGGATATAATTTTTTGGATGGTAGCGGCGATAGTTTTATTTCTGTCATCCTATGTAATAAGCAGCGGTGAAACAAGGACTTATTTTTATGCAGGTGCTTTTTTGGGGGGCCTTTTATATATAGGTGTTTTGAGCAAGCCGATAACATGGTTGCTAACACAATTAATCAAGATTATTACCTGGCCAATATGTAAAATTATTGATTTACTTAGACCGGTTCTAAGAAAAATCTTTTTAAGGTCGAAAAAAATAACAGGAAAAGCGCGCAACAGATTAGCTCTGGAAGGGTATAAGATAAAAGTGGATTTTGTGAGACTACGCAATACGTTTACGAAAAAATAGGTATAAGATAGGTCCAAAGACCTTGTTACAGTCTATGAGAGAGTGGTATAATATTAAATGTCACTAGATTGTAGGGTTTGAGACTATATACATATGATGAAGGATTGATGATAGTGTCTGTACAGAAGAAAAAAAAGGGATGGTGGTTAATGCCCCTTTTGGCGGTGGTTCTTATATATGCGGCCTTTATTTTTACTACCCAATCCAATGATTTGTATGTGTTGAATCTAGAAATTAAACAATTGGAGCAGAAAATATCCAAAGAAGAGGAAGAAAAGCGCAGGTTACTGGAAGAAAAAGATGAGATATCCAGTGATGAGAGCATTGAAAAAATTGCCAGGGAAAAGCTTGGTATGGTTAAAGATGGTGAACGAGTTTTTGTAGATACTAATAAATAAAAGAACTTTACGGGTAAATGTAAACCCCAAATGCTAGACAAGCTAACATTTGGGGTTGTTTTTTTAAAGATAAGCTAACTAACTTAGTTCATTCTATTTACTTTATATTTAAACTTTTGATTATGTCCTTAAGGGAATTAGCGGATTTTTCCAGGAGCTTTTGTTCATCTTCTGTAAGAGGCACCTCAAGAACTTTGTTAATACCATTTCTATCAACAACTGTCGGAACACTGATAGCTACATCGGTAAGCCCATACTGTCCTTGAAGAATGCTTGAAACGGTTAAAATGGAATGTTCGTCACGCATAATAGCTTCAACAATTCTCTCTACAGCTAAAGCCACCGCGAAATAGGTTGCACCCTTAGCCTTAATGATTTCATAGGCGGCGTTTTTAACTTCGTCAAAAATCTTGGTCCGATTTTGATAGCCGGTACAAATATTGCAGGTTGAACAATAGACGTCCATGGGCATGCCAGCTATAGTTGTAAGGCTCCAGGCCGGAAGCTCGGTATCTCCGTGCTCGCCTAATATATATCCGTGAACATTACGGGTATCTACTCCCACATGCTGCCCAATCAGATATTTAAAGCGGGCGGTATCTAAAACCGTACCTGAACCCAATACGCGATTTTTAGGAAACCCTGAGATTTTCCATGTAATATAGGTAAGAATGTCAACAGGATTGGTTACAACTAGCAACAAGGTTTTCTCGGGATTGTTATATTTTACTATCTGGGACACAATCTCCTTAAAAATTGCGGTGTTTTTGTGGACTAAATCAATACGTGTCTCTCCCTCTTTTTGGTTGGCACCTGCTGTTATAATTATCAAATCTGAATCTGCACTGTCCTCATAAGTTCCTTGATATATTTTAACAGGTTTTGCAAAGGGTAATCCGTGGTTGAGATCCATAGCTTCACCCTTAGCCTTGGTAGTGTTAATATCTATTAGTACAAGCTCGGAAAAAAAGCCGTTAAGCATAAGAGTGTAAGCCGTCGTTGATCCTACAAAGCCTGTGCCTATAACCGTAACTTTGTTAATATCTTTTTTGATCATTTTATCACGTCCTTTAGGAGTATACTTATTTAATATTATTACCACCAATGGAATTCTTTGCAACGTTATTATTAGCTATTTTAAACAACATATTCATACGACAGAATGGGCGAAAACTCTTTTAATATCCAATTATTAATACCTTATTTATCTGAGATTTTATTAAGCGGCTCCTGCGTACAATTTAATTTGTCTAGATTTAATACTATTAATAGTTTTCGCTTAGCCTACTACGGAAATAAAAAAGGACGGTTCAACCGTCCTTAATCATTTTATAGATTTGCTTAGCTCTTTTGGGCAATCTTGGCCCAGGTATCTTTTAAACCCACTGTTTTGTTAAAAACAAGAGCTCCGGGGTTACTGTCTTTGTTATCAACACAGAAATAACCCATCCTCAGGAACTGGAACCTGTCGCCGGCTTTAGCATTTGCCAGAGCGGGTTCTATCTTGCTATTCTTTAGAATGGTTAAGGATTCGGGATTGAGATTGTCCTTGTAATCTCCTCCTTCAGGAACTTCATCAGGATTCTCGACCTTAAAGAGCATTTCATAAAGCCGTACTTCAGCATTAATAGCGTGTCTTGCCGAAACCCAATGGATTGTGCCCTTGACCTTTCGGCCGTCAGGTGATTCTCCACCCTTGGAAGCGGGGTCGTAGGTTGCTTTAACTAAAGTCACATTACCGTTTTCATCGGTCTCATAGCCGGTGCATTTTATAAAGTAAGCATTCTTGAGGCGAACCTCTCCGTCAGGCTTGAGTCTGAAATATTTGGAAGGAGGGTTTATCATAAAGTCATCCTGCTCGATGTATATTTCTCTTGAGAATGGGACCTTTCTGGTTCCTCTTTCGGGAATTTCAGGATTATTTTCAACATCAAATTCCTCGGTTTCATCCTCCGGATAGTTTTCAATAATTACCTTTAACGGGTTTAAGACGCCCATAACGCGGTCGGCATTTTTATTAAGGTCCTCCCTGACGCAGTGCTCCAAAAGGCCCCAGTCTGCGACGCTGTTTGTTCTTGATACTCCTACAAGATCAATAAAATTCCTGATGGATTCGGGGGTAAAACCTCGACGCCTTAAACCACAAAGAGTAGGCATACGGGGATCATCCCATCCTTCTACATAACCCTTTTCAACAAGTTCCCGGAGCTTTCTCTTACTCATTACTGTGTAGTTGATATTAAGCCTTGAAAACTCATACTGATGGGGCGGGTTTTTGATCTCCAATTTCTCCAGAACCCAGTCATATAAAGGTCTGTGATCGGCATATTCGATGGAGCATAAGGAGTGAGAAATTCCTTCGATAGAATCTTGCAGTGGATGCGCGAAGTCATACATGGGGTAAATGCACCATTTGTCCCCGGTTCTGTGGTGGTGCTCCTTCTTTATGCGGTAAATAACAGGATCTCTCATGTTTATATTAGGTGATGCCATGTCTATTTTTGCTCTTAATACCTTTTCGCCGCTCTCAAACTCTCCGTTCTTCATTCTTTCAAAAAGGTCAAGGGTTTCCTCTATGCTTCGGTTACGCCATGGGCTATCCTTACCGGGCTCGGTAAGGGTTCCGCGATATTCGCGAATTTGGTCAACATTAAGATCGTCAACATAAGCCAACCCTCTCTTGATAAGGTCAACAGCATATTCATATATCCTGTCGCTGTAATCTGAGCCGTAATAAAGACGGTCTTCAAAATCAAAGCCCATCCATTTGATGTCCTCAATGATAGCGTCCACATATTCAACATCTTCCTTGGTGGGATTCGTATCATCGAAACGCAGATTACATTTTCCGCCATAATTTAAAGCAATGCCAAAATCAATGCACATGGCTTTTGTATGACCAATGTGCAGATAGCCGTTGGGCTCGGGGGGAAACCTTGTGTGAATCTCCTTAACCTTACCTGTGCGCAAATCTTCTTCCACGATTTCTTCTATAAAATTCTTCTGTCTTTTTTCCATTTCGTCCATGATACCACACCTTTTAGTTGTTATTATTTGATATGTTATTGTTTGAATATACATATTGTGTATTTTATCGGTTTTTTTTGTGTCTATTATTATATGTTATAGGTATGACTTAGTCTATGATTCTTTTATGGTTTTCACATAGAATTTACGTGTTCTTGGTCCGTCAAACTCACAGAAATAGATACCTTGCCATGTTCCGAGAATCATTCGGCCATTTTCAATTATTACTGTCTGGCTTGCTCCAACACAGCTGGACTTAAGGTGGGCAGCCGAGTTGCCTTCCCCGTGGCGGAACTCGCTTCTGTCAGGGAATGCTTTATTAAGTCCTAGTAGAATGTCATGAACCACATCTGGGTCGGCATTTTCATTTATTGTAATTCCGGCGGTTGTATGAGGACAGTATACTATACAAATTCCGTTTGATATACCGTCTTTAGCTATCGCTTCACAAACCTTTGAGGTTATATTATATAGGTTTTCTCTCTCGGTTCTTATGGAAAATTCGTAAACCATAGTACAGCTCCTTTATTTTATGTATATTATATATTATTGTTTAGATTAACGCCAAGCCGAGTCAATTACAATATAAAAAGGCCAATGAATCAGCTTCATTAGCCCTCAGGTTATTTGACAATCATTTATTGAACTATTTTTCCGCCTCTATCTTGGTGAGTATCTGCGGAGCCATATTCCATAAGGTCGTTAAACTGTTCGCCTCTAAGGCTGTCGTTGATGTCAGAGGATTGGATCACCTGCTCTTCCGAAGGACGGCCTTTCTTCTTGTCACCTTTCATAATCTCAATAAAGTCGTCCGACTCCTTGGCACAATCAATACAAAGCTTAGCTTGCGGTAGCACCTCAAGCCTTTTTAAATCAATATCCTTACCGCACCCTTCACAAATACCGTAGGTGCCGTCTTTAATTTTATTCATTGCTCGCTCTATTTCTTTGATTTCATGTTCCTCAAGCTTTTTGAGTCCCATTTGGTGCTCTCTATCAAACAATTCACTTGCTATTTCTGCAGGATGATTGTCATAACTGGACAACTCGCTTGAGCCATGATTATCATTCTCACCGAGGGACAGGGTCTCCATATCGTCAATGATGTCCTCACGATTCTCTTTATGCTGCTTCAATAAATGGTTGTAATGGTTCATATTTTTTGCTTCCATAAAGTAATACCTTTCAACGAGAAAATATAATAATACTTAATATCTCACCGGCAGCTAAGAAAAATTCCGATAAACTTATGAAAGCGTTATTTAATTTATAGCGATTACTCACCAATAATTTTTATTAGCACCCGCTTTTCGCGCTTACCGTCATATTCTCCGTAGAATATTTGCTCCCAGGTTCCAAAATCCAATTTCCCACCTGTAATTGCAACCACAACCTCACGTCCCATTATCTGTCGTTTTAAGTGGGCATCAGCATTATCTTCAAAACCATTATGAGAATATTGGGAATGAGGCTTTTCGGGGGCAAGCTTTTCGAGCCATCTTTCAAAATCCGCATGCAATCCCGACTCGTCGTCATTAATGAAAACACTCGCCGTAATATTCATGGCATTTACCAAAACAAGTCCTTCTTGGACACCACTTTCATTAACACATTTTGCTACTTCGGGAGTAATATTAAGATATGCCCGTCTTGCGGGGATATTGATTTTGAGCTCTTTTCTGAATGATTTCATTTTTTCACCATCCTTTTTATTAACTAAGTTTATTAATTTACTAATGTTATAGGGTACATAAAGCCGATAATCTACTATAGTATTATAGTAAACAATAACCGGAGGAGTAAACAGACTTTTTCGGGAGGAAAAAGACGAATGGATTTTTTACAAAAGATAAAGAAACGAATTAATTTTCGTTATATTAGTTGGTTTATATGTCTTATATCTTTTTTAGGATTGATGACAGTATCCATCCTTCTTTTTGTTAATCAAAAAGATAATGCTGTTACTAATAATCCGAATATACTTGGTTGGTTACTTTGTGCTTTTTCTGTTCTTGTCGGACTGACTTTTCTATTTCAATATCTAAATTTAAAAAAGGATGATCAAGTTGTTACCGAATTCAATCAGTCATTATCCAAAGTTGAGCATGAAATAGGAGCGACATTAACGAATGATATCTCTGAAAACAGTGGTATGATAACCATATCTGCGTTATTAAACCGTTCTATAAATAGCCTTAACGAAAAAAATCTCAGACTGAAATCGGAAATTGAAAGAAATGAGAGATTATCTGAAAATATAAATGAGTTCTACAGGCAGATGAAAACCCTTAGAGACGCAAAGCTTATTTTTGATTTCTTTGAATATGACATTAATAATTCTGTGTTTATATTTATATCAGGAATGATAACAGCACTGGCTAATGAAAATGAGCTGACAGAGATAACCGGCCAGAGTCTGTTTAATGATTATCAATTCAGTATTAATTATGATGAGTTTTCCCAATATGTTGAAAAGTGTATCAGTGAAGATAAGGATATGGATTTTGAATGCAGTGTTCCCGGGAAAGAAGGAAGGATACACTGGCTAAAGTTCTGGGGTCGACCAAGTAAGGATAAAACCCGAATCACCGGAGCTGTATCGGATATTACCAGTGAAGTTCATGGAAGAAATTTGGAAAAAGAACGGGCTATACACGATAACATAACAGGATTCTATAACCGTAATGCATTAGCTGAGGTAGCCGGTAGGGCAATTGCAGAATGTGCAGAAGGCGAATGCGTAGTTTTTGCTTATATAGGTTTGACAGGATATCAGGAGTTCCAGGAACGCTTTGGTATGGTTGCGGGAAACAGCTATATTCGAGTGTGTGCCGAAGTATTCAAAAAGTTTATAATAAGCCAAATGATTACGTTGAGATGGTGGGGCTCAGATTTCCTGGTTCTCGTTAAAGGTGTCAAGAGTCTAGAAACCTTTAGAGAAAATGCTATTGAGATTATCAGTAAGCTGGAAAAGTATGTGGGTGAAGTAGACGGAATAGCGGTCACATTCCCGATGGCTCTTGGTTATTCAGCATCGGGCATACATAGTAATTCTCCTGCAGAGTTGCTTGAATATGCATCCTTTGCCGAACATGAGGCTTTGCGTGAAGTTGCCATCAGCCCCAATGAGTTTAACAGGGAAAGATTTGAAGATGCTCACAGGGCTTCATTAAGGCGTACATTTATAAAAGATATCATTGACAGAAATCAATTAAATATAGTATTCCAGCCCATTGTATCCTTAAGGACGGGTGAGTTGTTTGGATTTGAAGCTCTGTCCCGGCCTTTAAATCCGATATATGGGAATATTGTAGAGTTAATTGAGGATGCCGAGGCATCTGGGCATTATGTAATTCTTGAAAAAAGAATGGTCTATAATGCTCTTGATTCATATATGACAAGGGATTCAAAATTCAAGGATCATTATCTTTTTATCAATACAGCCCCGTATTCAACTCTTGATGAAAAAGACTACAATGACATTCGGGACCGTTATTTTGGCCATATGAAGGTGGTTTTTGAGGTCGTCGAAAGGAATCGAATGGAGCCCGATGAAATCAATCTTAGAAAGTCCATTGTAACAAAAGCCGGCGCAAAGTTTGCTCTTGATGATTTTGGAACAGGATACTCTAATCATCTGGCGCTTTTATCACTGGAACCCGATATAATAAAAATTGACAAGGAGCTTGTCCGAAAGATAGATGTTGACCTAAGAAAGCAGCATATGCTTGAGGATATTATAAGCTATGCGAGATATCGAGGCACCCGTGTTCTAGCGGAAGGTGTTGAAACTCAGGAAGAGCTTGAAACACTATGCCGCATGGGTATTGATTTTGTTCAGGGCTTTTTCACGGGAAAACCCAACGCTGTTTTAAGCGAACCTGATCCACAAGCCCAAAAGATAATAAAGAGCATAAGTCACAATAATCGGATTGATATGAGGCAGATCTATATTATAATCGAAAAATCTCTTGCCCTTATAAGCAAGGAATTGGCTGAAAATCTCGCAATTACGACGTTTTTAATGATGAATCTGGGAAAGCGCATTGGCTTTGATAGTGATAAAATCACCGGTCTTGTCATTACATCAATATTCCGTGATGTTGGCGTACTTTATCCCGGTTGTGAAGTGTGGAAGTCAAACAGCAATGGTATATCAAAACATAATATTTTTTCATACCTTCTATTTAAAGAGTTTTCGCCCTATCCCGAGTATGCCAGTATTATCCTGTACCATCATAAGCAATATGGCATAAATGGAGTAATCGATGATATTACAATACCCGAGGAAGCATATCTTTTGTCCATGGCCGGAGTTGTGGCAGAGGTTGTTATCGAAGGTGAAGTGGAGAATGTTTACGAAAGAGTAGTAGCCAAAATAGAAGAGAACGGGTTTAAGCCTGAATATAAAGAGGCCTTAATTGAACTCTGCCAGGAGGATATTCTGTCAAGATTAGTAACAGGTGAATATCGCAAAGATCTCCTAGTCTATATAAAATCTATAAAAATCAGCAAAGCCGAAACAGAAAGACTTATAAGAACTTTCATATATGCGGTTACATTCAGAACTCCGTCCAGTTTTTCTCATGCAAAGGTCATGGAAATGACGGTTGATCTTTTGGGACGAATGACAAAACAGAGCTGGAATCTGCTTGAAAAGGTTCGAGCTGCAGCGCTCCTTTATAATTTAGGTATGCTTACCATGGATAAGGAAACCTTTGAAAAAGAGCATAATCCGATAGAGCTTCAACGGCTTTTACACCGAGCCTTAAGTAATGTTAATGAGATATTGGAAGAAGCGGACCTTATGGATATTGTCGCTATGTTTAAAGGTGCCATAAGTGAGAAAGCCGTTTACGGAAAGCATTCTCTCATGGGGAAGGATATAATAGGCGGCTCCAAAATGATAAATATAGCCGATGTTTTTGCTTCAATTATGGAGGAACGGTGCGGGAGGTATGAAATATCATGCCAGGATGCCTTGGAAGAATTAAAGGAAATCTGCAAAACAGAGGACCTCTATTTACCTATGATTGAGCTAATGGAAGACTATATTGAAGATATTGAGGCGCGCATTAAAGCAAATCAGGCTGAATTCTCAAAACAGTACAATAATGTGATTTCGGGATTTGAAAAACTTAAGAAATTTCTAATTGCAAATAATTGATAGTATATAAGATTACGTATCAGCCACAGAGGGTATACTATACTTGGACAATAATGTAACTTCTTTGAAACACCTATGAATAGAGGGTTTGGGTCAAGCTTCTTTGACTTTTCATAATTAGTGGTGTATACTAAAGGATAAGTGAGTTTATATAATCTCCTTAAAGCACGCATATGATTGTCGTGGCTCCATACATATATTGCCTTGAAAATGAGATTATGTATGCTGAAGAAGGAGCGGTTATTTATGTTCAGTATAGGGGATAAAATTGTTTATCCTATGCACGGTGCAGGAATAATAGAGTCTATAGAGGAAAGGGAGATTCTTGGCGAACGGAAACGTTACTATGTCATGAAGATGCCCGTTGGGGATATGAAGGTAATGATCCCTATCAACAATGTAGATTGTATCGGTATCAGAGATATTATCGATAGAACTGATGCTGATAAAGTCTTTAGATCTTTAGAACTCAGTTGCGATGAACAGACAACCAATTGGAACAAAAGATATCGTGAGAATATGATTAAAATAAAGAGCGGCAATGTATTTGAGGTCGCGGATGTTGTTAAAAGTCTTGTTCTGAGGGAAAGAAGTAAAGGTCTATCCACCGGTGAACGTAAAATGCTTAACAGCGCAAAACAAATTTTGATTAGCGAACTGGTTCTTGCCAAAAATATGAACCCTATGGATGTTGAAGATTTAATTAACACGAGGATATCAACCTGATTTTATTCATTCCAAGGGAGTTAGCATGCTGGAGAAGATATTAAAATATGCGTTTGGGCTAACAGGAGCCTTAACGGCTATGACACTTGTAAGGCAATTAATAATCCAAAACGGCATGGAAGAATATCTCACCACGGTATACGGGGTTGGGATTATTGTATTTGCCTCATTGATTCTGGGAGTATTAATGTTTTTCCTTGGAGGAAAGATTATCTCTATTACTACCGGTTTTGTAGACAAAATCGAAAACTCATTGCAAAAAATTACGCTTTATGAGCTACTAATCGGAGCGTGCGGACTTATTGCAGGTCTCATAATAGCTAATCTCATTTCAATTCCGCTCTATAAAATTGAAGTTATTGGAGTTCCCATATCCATAATTATAAATATTCTATTCGGTATTTGCGGTATTTATTTCACAGTAATCAAAAAAAACGAAAATATATTTGATGGCCCTCATAGTAATAAAAAGGGAGATACACCTAATACAGTTAAGCTTTTGGATACAAGCGCAATTATTGACGGACGTATATTGGATTTAAGTAGAACAGGTTTTTTGGAAGGTGAGCTGGTGATTCCGGGTTTTGTTTTGGAGGAGCTGCGCCATTTGGCTGATTCTGCTGATGACATAATACGAGCTAAAGGACGCCGTGGCCTTGACGTACTAAATATGTTAAAGAGCGATGCAAAATTCCCTATAACCATTGATAAATTCGCCGGAGATCCGCAAGTCGAGGTCGATGAACAACTCTTATCAAGAGCTAAGGAAATTGGAGCAAAGGTAATAACAAATGATTATAATCTTGGTAAAGTGGCGGTGATAAAAGGGATAGAAGTTCTCAATATTAACGATCTTGCCAATTCAATGAAGCCTGTTGCCGTGTCCGGTGAAGAAATGACTATCAGAATTGTGAAGGAAGGCAAAGAAAGCGGTCAGGGAATAGGCTATTTGGATGACGGGACAATGGTCGTGGTTGAGCAGGCTTATAAGTTCAGGGGGCAGCTTATTGATGTTGTTGTTACAAGCGTACTTCAAACATCAGCCGGTAGGATGGTATTTGCTAAATTTAAGGAACTACATCTGTCACTTGTAAAATGAGGTTAAATATATGTCTGGAATTAGGAATAAAGAATATTCATCCGGCGCCGTGGGCGCCATTATTGTAGCTGCCGGCAAGGGTAGCCGTATGGGATTTGGATACAATAAGGTTTTAGCCGATTTATGCGGAAGGCCGGTTATAGATTACACGATTAGTGCTTTTGCTTATTCTAAATTGGTGGGAACCGTGGTTTTAGTAATAAGCCCTGAGGATGAAGAAGAAATAACCCGCATTTGTAAACCCTATTGTAAAGAGGTTAACTTTATTCTTACCCATGGCGGAGCCGAACGACAGGATTCAGTATTTAATGGGATTAAAGCCCTTCCTGACTATGTGGAGATAGTACTCATCCATGATGGTGCGAGGCCCTTTGCCGACAGGAAGCTTATTGAAGATAGTATTAAAAATGCCGTGGAGCATGGAGCGGCATGTGCAGGGCTCCGGGCCAGAGATACAATCAAGATTGCAGACAGTGATAATATAGTCATGATGACACCTGAAAGAAAATCTATATGGCAGGCACAGACACCTCAGGCATTTAAAAAGGAAATAATAATTGACGCCTATAAATATGCTCTCGAAAACAGTATAAGGGAGACCGATGATGCCGGTGTAGTAGAAAAAGCAGGATTTAAGGTTGTTATGTTTGAAGGGAGATATAAAAATATCAAGCTTACTTCGCAGGAGGATTTTCTTTTAGCCGAGCATTTCATAACGAATTATGATGCCCTCATTTAGTAAGAAAAAAATAGAATAAACTTATACATTAAAAAAGAGCCTGTTCACACAGACTCTTTAAAATTATTAGTTTATTTTTTAAGTTCGGCATAGCATTCGCTGCAAACGTTCTTACCTCTATAAACCTTAATATCCTTCGCATTATCACAAAAGATGCAAGCCGGCTCGTATTTCTTAAGAACTATTGCACTTTCGTCTGAGTAGAACTCAAGACCATCACCAATCTCGATGTCAAGAACTCGTCTTAATTCTATTGGAATAACAATTCTTCCTAATTGATCAAGACTCCTTATCATACCGGTAGCTTTCATATTATTGTTTCCCCCCACTGTAATATATAATTGAATTTTATGTAATTAATCTACCTATGTCAAGTTTTGCAATAGAATTTTAAATAGTACATAATGGTAATTTTAATTTCCATACATGATTAAATTATCAAAGTAGTAATAAATATACAATAGTAAATAGGTCCTATGAGTATATAACCTTTATAAGAGCACAATTCCGCTGTCTGCGCATACTTTTTGCATTTCCTCAGGCCATATTGAGGATTGAACCTCACCTACATGGGCTTTTCCCAGAAGAAACATACATATTCTTGATTGTCCGAGGCCGCCTCCCATAGTATAAGGGAGTCTTTTATTTAGGACATCATTATGGAAGGGGAAATATTTCCTGTTTTCACAACCGGATTTTACAAGCTGTTGGAGTAAAGAAACTTCATCAACGCGAATCCCCATTGAGGAGACTTCAAAAGATGTATCTAAAACAGGATAATAGAAAATGATATCACAGTTGAGAGCCCAGTCATCATAATCAGGTGCGCGACCGTCATGAGGTTTTCCGGATTTTAATTTGTCACCTATTTGCATTAGGCAGGTTGCCCCATGGGCCTTTGTAAAAGCTGTCTCACGTTCCTTTGGAGTATAGTTGGGATAGAGGTCCTCCAGCTCCTGAGTTGTAATGAATGTGATGTCATCCGATAAATAGCGGGGGAGATTAGGATATTCCCCGACTATAAAGTCTTCTGTTCTTTTAAAAACGCTGTAAATCTTTTTAACTGCACTTTTCAATGTATCCAGCTTGCGCTGTTCGTGGGAAATGATTAATTCCCAGTCCCATTGGTCTACGTAAATGGAATGGAGATTGTCAGGTTCCTCATCACGCCTGATGGCATTCATATCGGTGTAGAGCCCTTCACCAAGGGAAAAATTATAGCGGCCCAGGGCCATTCTCTTCCATTTTGCAAGGGATTGGACAACTTCGACAGTTGTGCCGTCTATGTATCTCACATCGAAGGATACTGGTCTTTCTATGCCATTTAGATTATCGTTCAAACCTGATTCAGGCCTCACAAAAAGCGGTGCTGAAACACGAGTTAAATTCAATTCAGAAGCCAATGCGTCCTCAAAGAAATCCTTTATTTTCTTAATAGCTATTTCCGTATCTTTAAGATTCAAAGTAGCCTTATAATTGACAGGAGCAATATAGGAATTTGCAATCATAATAAGCGCTCACTTTCATAATTTTTATATTAGTATATAGTACCACAAATGATTTAAATAAAAAAGTGTGACCTGCTAAAAATAGACATTCTTAAAAATGAAATTATGCGCTTATATACTTGCAATAAAATATAAAAGCATATTGCCTGTAATTTGACCGGAATTTGATTTTATGTTAAGATATTTTGTACAGTAATTGATTTAAGCCATTCGTAGCCTTTAAACTGGATACGGTGCAGGATGGAGAATATATTCCATTATCATTGCATAAAATGGTTTAAGCGTCACTATAAGTCCGCGCATCTCAGTTATTTAATTCTTATTAAAACAAGCGCTTAATCTTTGTTTACCAAAGAGCGGGAGAACCAATTTTTTGGGGTGAATCCGGTGAACCGGTAGGGTTAAACTCTTTCAATCCGAACCCGTCAGCTAATCTCGTAAGCGTTGAAGGAGAGGGTGGTTTTTATGCCTTAAAGTCATAAGCTTATTTCCAATTCACCTTAAAAATCGATTGGAGGGAGTTTTATGACCCATGTATGTCTCATTGGTCTTGGCAGAACAGGTATGGAGATTGCGAGGATTATTTTAAATCAGCGTGATTTAAAGCTTGTTGGAGCCGTTTGTTCGGAGTTCTCATGTAAAGCGGGAAAAGATATTGGTGAAATATTGGGGCTACCTGAAACGGGGGTAAAGATTTATACTTCAAATCAGCTCAACCATATTATTGAGAAGCACAAACCCGATGTTTTTGTCGACTTCTCCAATAATAAAGCAACGATGAAATATGTAAAAAGCATATCGGAGAGCGGTGCGGGGCTGGTTGTTGGCACTACAGGCTTTTCTAATACCGACCTTATGCGAATGAAGGTATTGGCCAACAAAAATGGCTCGGGTATTCTTTATGCGCCCAATATTACATTGGGTGTGAATGTAATGATGCTCTTATCTAATATTGCAGCTCGTATTTTAAACGACTATGATTTTGAAATAAGCGAAGCCCATCACAAGCATAAAAAGGATTCGCCCTCAGGTACGGCATTAAAGATTGCTGATCAGATTGAAAAAGGGTTACAGTCCTCGGGAGTTGAAATAAACGAATCAATTCCTATTCATGCTGTTCGTGCAGGAGGAATAGTAGGAAGGCATGAACTCATGATTGCCGGGGAAAACGATAAGATTGAAATAGTCCACGAGTCTTTCAGCAGGAGGGCCTTTGCCGATGGTGCAGTAAGAGGAGTACGGTTTATAAAGGGCAAAAAAGGCTTTTTTGAAATGCAGGATGTGCTTGATTTGGAAAAGGTATTGGCATCATATTTTGATAAACGTAAAATAGCTATTATGAATTAAAGCAGCTGAAAACAGGTAGCTCACCCTTAGTGCTGCGCCAAATGTGCGGCACTCAAGGGTGAGTAAAGTGGTACGGCCTACTACAGCTTATACAGATACCATTTATATTTGCGGATGTCGTATTTCATCTCAAAAATTCGTTCTATTCCATCTATAACGCTCTGGACGGTAAAAACAAGCATGGGATTTCCGGCCAGCTTTTCTTCCTTCCTGTCTAAAATCCGGTCTATGCGTATTATTCGAGGCTCAAGGCCATCATCCTGCCAGCGAAATTTGAGAGGAGTGATTGTTCCCTCACAGCTGCTGAGGCATATCATATCAACACTTTTCATCAATACTTTCATTAATGTCTCCTCCTAAAGCAAAGAACCAAGACTGGCTTTCTTTCGGTCAGATTATAGAATTGACCGCATATTGGGAAAGTCCTCGGCTACTCCTCCCATAAATGGCGGAATTCCGGAGTTTATAAAGCTTCCTCTGACCACCGAGGTATCGCCGTAATTAAGGCGAATAGCGTCAATACTTGAATCCAGGACCTTCTTTTTGTAAATTTGGGCTTCCTCAAAAAGAGATGCCTGACAAAACTGGTCATTGCAAAGGGACGAAAAAGCAACTCCCAGATGCCTTAGCGGCAACCCATCCCAAAGCTCTTTAAAAAGCGCTTTAACTGTTTTGAAAAGGCTTTCAGTGTTGTCGGTAGGGGTAAAAAGCTTCCTTTGGTGAGAGAAAAATGTCAAATCTGTTTTCCTTATGGACACCGACACTACCTGAGCTAAAAGCCGGGCACTTCTCAACCGGGAAGAAGCTGTTTCTACAAGAGAGAGAAGAAAAAGGAAAGCCTCATTCTCACTTTCCACATCAAAGGGTGTTGTGGTGGAATTTCCTATCCCCTTCGCCACACTGCCAAAAGGATTTACAGGTGAATCGTCGATACCGTTGGCGTATCTCCATAAAACCTTTCCAAAGCTCTTAAAATGGGCTGTAAGAAAATCCGGATCTGTCCGTGCCAACTGACCTATTGAAAATATATTAAGCCGGTAAAGCTTAGGGGCTGTGCTCCTTCCTACCATGAACAATTCTTTGATTGAGAGGGGCCACATCTTCTTGGGAATTTCATGAGGATAAAGGGTATGAACCTTATCGGGCTTTTCCAATTCAGAGCCCATTTTGGCTAGGAGCTTATTAGTGGAGATACCGATGTTGACTGTAAACCCTAGAGTATTCTTGATTTTTTTTGAAATTTCCTGTGCCAGGCTAAAAGGATCATTACTTCCCAGGGATTGGGTAATATCAAGAAAGCATTCATCGATAGAATAGAGCTCAATAAGCGGCGAATATTCGCTCAATAAATCCATAAGTGCATTGGAACACTGCATATATAATGAATAATCGGGGGGTATAATAATTAAATCGGGACATTTACTCCTTGCCTGCCAGAGAACCTCGCCTGTATGAATACCGCATTTTTTTGCAGGTATGGATTTGGTTAAAACGATGCCATGTCGTTTTTCCTCATCTCCGCCCACTACGCTGGGCACATCCCGAAGATCAAGACTTGCCCCGTGCTGAAGGCGATAAGCAGCTTCCCAACTTAAATAAGCGGAGTTAACGTCAATGTGCAAGATAGTGCGGTCCCCGCTTTTATAAGATTCCATACAATCCTCCATCATTTAAATTGCTTCCATATGTTTATTGTATAACGAACATATGTTCGATGTAAAGAGGTAAAAAAAGTTTGCGGCTCTTTCTTTCGCAATAGGGCAAAGGGTAGCGCTTGTGGGTTAGATGGTGTTTAATGCATTCATCACACTTACCAAAACGAGGACAGCTTTTTCTAACGCAGGGGCATTTAATTATGTTTTTATCAGGCATGTATATTTCTCCGGATTTTTAGATTTCGCTTTAGTTTTACCTGTTGGTATTCCGTTATGCTGCAAAATACATTATTATGGGATATGAGAACAGATTACATATTATTATCGAACTCAGGAGGATATTATGGTTGACATACCGGCAAGGCTTGCAAGGGAGCTTTCCATTAAGCAATCTCAAGTTGATAGTACTATAAAGCTTATCGATGAAGGAAATACCATTCCTTTTATTGCACGATACAGAAAAGAAGTTACCGAGGGTTTAGACGATCAGGTTCTAAGAGAGCTGCACGATCGCCTTATCTACTTACGAAACCTTGAGGGACGTAAAGAAGAGGTAAGGAGACTGATTGAAGCCCAAGAAATGCTGACGGTTGAGATTTCTGAAGCTTTGGACAAAGCAGTAACCCTTCAGGAAATAGAAGATATTTACCGACCCTTTAAACCAAAGCGTAGGACTAGGGCATCAGTGGCCAGAGAAAAGGGTCTGGAGCCTCTTGCGGTGATTATATACTCTCAAAAGCTTGTCAAAGGCGATGTTATGACCCTGGCTTCAGATTATGTAAATGAAGAAAAGGGCGTCAATACAGCAGAGGATGCCATTCAGGGGGCAATGGACATTATCGCTGAGACAGTGTCTGATAATGCCGAATACAGAAGGGCTATCCGTGAACTTACTTTCAAAGAAGGCGTTATAATTACCTCCGCCAAAAAGGAAGAGGATTCGCCCTATCGCATGTATTATGATTTTAAAGAACCTGTGTCAAGGATAGCTCCCCATAGGATTCTGGCTATCGACAGAGGCGAAAAGGAAGAGTTCCTATCGGTGAAGCTCGAAGCCCCTGAAGCCCGTATAGTGGACTGGCTTAAAAGCCGGACATTGTCGAAAACTGGCTCCATCTTTGAGGAAATAATTGAAAAGGCTGTTGAAGATGCTTATAATCGTTTGATTGCACCTTCTATCGGGAATGAGATAAGAGGAAGCCTTACTGAGGCTGCCTCGGAGCAGGCCATAAAAGTATTTTCCGAGAATCTGAGGAATCTTTTATTACAGCCTCCGGTTAAAGGCAGCGTTGTGCTTGGACTGGACCCTGCTTACAGGACAGGTTGTAAGCTTGCTGTTGTAAACGAAATAGGAAAAGTTTTGCATACCGGAGTGATTTATCCCACACCTCCCCAAAATAAGGTATCAGAGGCTACAGCCACTGTAAAAGCGCTTATAGCAAAGTATAATGTGGATATCATAGCCATCGGAAACGGCACAGCCTCCAGAGAATCAGAAATTTTTGTAGCCGGGGTAATTAAAACCCTGGATAGAAAAGTTCGATATATGGTGGTAAGTGAAGCAGGTGCCTCCGTATATTCGGCTTCCAAGCTCGCTGCCGAGGAATTTCCCGAATTTGATGTATCTCTAAGAAGTGCTGTTTCTATTGCCAGACGACTTCAAGATCCTCTGGCCGAGCTGGTAAAAATAGATCCTAAAGCTATAGGAGTAGGCCAGTACCAACACGATATGAACCAGAAAAGGCTTGGGGGAGCTCTTGCCGGTGTGGTCGAAAGCTGTGTTAACAGCGTTGGAGTGGACCTTAATACGGCCTCACCATCCCTATTATCTTATATTGCCGGTGTGAATTCATCGGTTGCTGCTAATATTGCGGAATATAGGGAAATAAACGGGGGTTTTAAGTCCAGAAAAGAGCTCAAAAAGGTTAAAAAGCTCGGAGACAAGGCTTTTGAACAATGCGCCGGGTTCCTGCGAATTCCGGGAGGCGAAAATATTCTTGACAATACTTCTGTCCATCCCGAGTCATATGAGGCATGCAAAGCCCTTTTGAAGCTTACCGGACACACCCTTGAGGATGTTCAAGGAAAAAGGCTTGGAACACTAAAAGCAGAAGTTGAAAAGCTGGGGACCGAAAAAGTGGCTTCACTTATAGGCGTGGGGGTGCCTACATTAAATGATATAATTAATGAACTTCTAAAGCCGGGAAGAGATCCCCGTGATGAATTGCCACCCCCTTTATTATCAGAAGATGTGCTGGATATTGCCGATTTAAAACCCGATATGATTTTGGACGGAACTGTAAGAAATGTGGTTGACTTTGGTGCTTTTGTAGACATAGGAGTGCATCAGGACGGGTTGGTCCATGTTTCTGAGCTCTGTGACCGCTTTGTGCGCAACCCCATGGAAGTAGTATCAGTCGGAGATATTGTTAAAGTCAGAGTCTTAGAAGTTGATCCCCAAAGAAAGAGAATTTCTCTATCTATGAAAGGAATTAAGTGAAATAGGATTGAAGAATTTTATGTTATAGACGGTCTTTATTGAAAAACTCTGTGGAATTCCATGGAGTTTTTTGTTTTTGTTTATTGTCATGCGACTTTGCATATTGGGACATGCAGCGGGAATACTTATTTATTGAGTACTGGTGAATAACGGAAGGGTTGCGTGATTGTTTGGACAATAAAGGATATTTTAAATCCGACGATAAGCTGGCGGCTTTTAAGGTAGCAAAAGCAATTTCTGAAACCATGGAAATGGCCGGATTAAAGAATAGAAAAAATGCCCTACGGGAACGCCCCGTCTTGGCTATGTGCATAGGAACAGATCGCTCAACAGGGGATTCATTAGGCCCTCTTGTTGGAGATATGCTTATGAAGTTCAAAATGAGCGGAGTCCATATTTATGGAACCCTTGACAGTCCGGTTCATGCCAGAAATCTGGAAGAAACGCTTAGTAAAGCACGAGATCTCCATCCCGGAGCCTATCTGGTGGCTATTGATGCTTCTTTGGGCGTGGTAGACCATGTGGGGTGCATATCTGTCGGGCATGGGCCTATTAAGCCCGGAGCGGGCCTTAAAAAGGAACTTCCTCCGGTAGGGGATATGCATATAACAGGAGTTGTCAATACAGGCGGGTTTATGGACTTCTTAGTGTTGCAAAGCACTCGTCTTTCAGTGGTCATGAAAATGGCCGATGTGATAGCCAGGGGGCTTCATATGGCCTTCAACGAATATTCAGCAATATCTTTTCAAGACACATATAATGTGCTGTAGATGATTTTCAAATTCTTAAAAATAAGGTTTCAATCAAAGAAAATCGTGGTATAATAATTTTAAAATCATACGGCTTTGAGCCATTCTACTGGGCTATATACTAAAATTATGGAATATTGATGATAGTTCAGGCATTATATTTAATTGTTATATTATTATTGAAGCCATAATTAGCTTAAATAAAAGGTGAAAGGAGTTAAGGTATGGAAAAATGGGTTTGTACAATATGCGGTTATGAATATGATCCGGAGGTAGGAGATCCTGATTCAGGTGTAGAGCCGGGAACAGCGTTTGAGGACCTTCCTGAGGATTGGGTATGTCCTGATTGCGGAGCCAGTAAGGATATGTTCGAAAAAGCATAATTGTCCAGGGGCTGAATTGAGCACTTAGTACATTATCATTTCAAAAAAGTATCTCCCCCGATGGTGGCTGTTGTTATCAATATCTTTCATCGGGGATTTGCTTGAAAAGCCCTATTTTCAAATATATCAGTGGTTAGCTGCTGTTTTTGTTCTGTAAAAAGGGCGATATTTTGACTATAATCGTCAAACAATGGCATAAACAAACAGTTAAAAAAATTTAAAAAGAACTTGACACACGGAACTGGATTTTGTATACTGATAAAGCGCCGCTATGATGTGGCAAAAAGAGACGATGTGGGAGCATAGCTCAGCTGGGAGAGCGCTTGCCTTACAAGCAAGATGTCATAGGTTCGAGCCCTATTGTTCCCACCATACGGCCCGGTAGTTCAGTTGGTTAGAACGCTAGCCTGTCACGCTAGAGGTCGAGGGTTCGAGCCCCTTCCGGGTCGCCATTTTTGCCCAGATAGCTCAGTTGGTAGAGCAGAGGACTGAAAATCCTCGTGTCGTTGGTTCAATTCCGACTCTGGGCACCAAATACGCGGGATTAACTCAGTGGTAGAGTGTCACCTTGCCAAGGTGAAAGTCGCGAGTCCGAATCTCGTATCCCGCTCCACAAAGGAACCGCAGAGTGATAGTATCGGAAGATGTATCCGCTGCGGTTTTTGTATCTGGCGCCATAGCCAAGTGGTAAGGCAGAGGTCTGCAAAACCTTTATCCCCCGGTCCGAATCCGGGTGGCGCCTCCAAAATGAAGCATCTGACCCAAATAAGGTCAGGTGCTTTTTTGCATGTACTAAAAAAATGTGTTTGGTAGCTTTCGGGACATAATTAACAGTAATACAATTAAATTTAATGGCAAGTTTTCCACTATTAAGGTTTAACTAAGGTTGAGATGATAAGATGATGATGAAATAAGGTAACCTACTCTAATTAATCTGACTTTCAAGTTATTTAAATCAAGAGTCGGAAGGATTGATCTATTTTGGAACGAATTGCAATAATACCGGCATACGAGCCGGGTGAAATATTGACTGAATTGGCTCAGCAAGTTAAAAACGAAGGATTTACTCTCATTGTTGTTGATGATGGGAGCGGTCAGAAGTGCTCGAATATTTTTACCAAAGCCTCTGAATATGCAGTAGTATTAACCCATAAAGAAAACCGGGGAAAGGGCTGTGCGCTTAAAACCGCCTTCTTATATATTCAAGAGCACTATCCGGAAAGCTGTACCATCGTTACCATGGATTCTGACGGTCAGCACAAGGTCAGCGATGCAGTCAGGCTATGCTGTGAAGCGGAGAAAAAGCCAGGCTCACTGATTCTTGGTAGTCGTAAGTTTAAAGATAATGTCCCCCTGCGAAGCCAATTTGGAAATACCATGACCCGTTTGGTTTATAGACTATCCACCGGGCTGAAGGTACATGATACGCAAACCGGTTTGCGGGCTTTCAGCAGCGGGCTGCTTCCAAAGCTTCTCAATATCTCGGGTGAACGTTATGAATATGAGATGAATGTTCTTCTTGAATTTGCGCGGGAATGCATACCGATTAAAGAATTGGAGATTGAGACAATCTATATAGATGATAACGCAGGCTCACACTTTAATACATTCAAAGACTCTTACCGTGTGTATAAAGAGATAATCAAATTTTCCGCATCCTCGCTGTTGTCGTTTTTGGTTGATTACGGCTTGTACAGTATTTTTTCGCTGGTAGCAGCCGGGCTTCCCGCTGCAACAAGTCTGCGGCTCGCCAATGTCGGAGCAAGAATTATCAGTGCAAGTTTAAACTATACAATCAATCGCAAGCTTGTGTTTAAGAGCAAAGAGGGTGTCATCAAATCAGCGGGGCAGTATTTTTTGCTGGCAGCGTTGATTTTGATTGGTAATACGGCACTGCTTGATTTTCTAGTGCACACAGCAGGAATAAACCGTTTTCTGGCTAAGCTTTTTACAGAGATGGTTTTCTTGACAGTTAGCTGGCTGGTACAGCATTGCATTATTTTCAAAAGGAAGGAAAGTGATGAGATTAATGAACAGGCAAGAAGGGAAGCTATTAGATAAATAAAGGGGAATTACAATGAAAAAACATATTTGGGCAATTACTTATACCATTGTTCTGATTGCATTTACCGTATATATGGCTCTTGACACCTTTGTCATAACCAGGATTTACTCGGTTGTAGAGGACGAAAATAAGACAAGTATTGATGAAAAGCTTCAGGATGATGAAAATACGACGAGTGAAAATGAAACAAAACAGGAATCATCGGAGGATTACACTGATGTGCCAAAAGAAACGGTCATTTCTGACATGTCCTACAGCGATGAAAATATAAGTATTAATATTACAGAATACCGCGAGTATAACAGTTCCATCTACGTGGCAGACATAAAGGTCTCTGATCCGGATTATTTAAAGACTGCGTTTGCCCTAGATTCCTTCGGGAAAAATGCAACTGAAAAAACATCTGCAATTGCAGAGCGAAATGACGCGATTCTTGCAATTAACGGCGATTACTACGGAGCGCAGGAACGGGGCTATGTTCTTCGAAACGGCAGCCTGTACAGAGAAACTGCCTCAAGGAATCGGGAGGATCTGGTTATTTATGAGGACGGATCCTTTGACATAATTACCGAAGGTGAGGTATCGGCGGAGGACCTGCTCAATGACGGAGCCGTTCAGATTCTGTCCTTTGGTCCCGCTTTGGTGGATGATGGAAACATTGTCATCACAGAAGACGATGAAGTTGACAAGGCAATGACCAGCAATCCCAGGACTGCAATTGGGATTGTAGATGAGCTTCACTATATGTTTATTGTCTCTGACGGGCGAACGGATGAAAGTAAAGGGTTAAGCCTTTACGAGCTGGCCGAGTTTTCTTTAAAGTTTGGAGTGAAGACCTTGTATAATCTTGATGGCGGCGGTTCTTCCACCATGTATTTTAACGGAGAGATTATCAACAATCCTACCTCGGGCAGAAACCGCATTAAAGAAAGGAGTGTGAGTGATATTGTATTTATTGGTTACTGATAAAAAATCGACCTCCATAAAAAAATGGGCATTTATTTATCTTCTGATTTCATTGTTTTGTATTTTATTCGGTGCGGTATACGAATATTTCAGCCATGGGGTCTACTCCAATTATATGATTTATGCTTTTCTCTTCCCCCTTATTGGTGGAACATTGGTGGCCTTTTTGTTGGATTATGGCAGCGAAAAGATTATGCCAGGCAGGATTCCGTTTAACCTTTATAATTCAGGTATTGCCGCTCTCACTATGGGGAACTTCTTTCAGGGCGTACTGGATATATATGGGACGACAAACAACCTTGTTAGCGTATATTGGATTGTCGGAGCCGCTATGATAAGCCTCAGCATTATTATGTATATTATAGGTTCTTGCGTTTTTAACAAGAGGAGATAATGCTACTAATGCTTGGAGCTATCGGTTCACGAGTAAAGGCATTTACCACTAATAAAGCATCTGACCCAAATATGGTCGGGTGCTTTTTTGCATTATACAACTTGAAGTGGGACTAAAACCGGACAACATCTTTTCATGAGGTTTTATTGATAATGTATGTGTATAAATACATTAATGTTTTTGGCTTACATTATCTGGGTATAAATATTGATATTAATGATATGAGGTCTCTTCCTCCCAGCAACTTAATCAAAAAATTTCGGGGGATTAATCTGGTCAGATTTTTATGGGGGTAATTAATCGTATGAAGCATAGTATTTTTTTAAACCCTACTAAAGCTGTTGACAAATATATACCCTTAAAAGTTGCATCTATAATCACAGGTATTTATACCATTCTAGGTGTAAGCTGGATTATATTTTCTGATAGATTATTGGCTGCATGGGCAGTTGAGAAGGAAGCCTATGTATTCTTAAACTCGATTAAAGGTACAATATATGTCTCGATTTCAGCGTTGGTAATTTTCCTAATGGTTTATAATGCTCTTAAAATAATCAATAAAGCTAATTCTATTATGCAGACCAACTATATCGAATTGGATAACACTAATACAAAGTTGGCTGAGTCAGAAAACTTCAGTAAAGCCATTATTGATAAAATGCTTAATGCATATGCCCTTCATAGAATAATTTTGGATGAAAATGGTAACACGTCTGATTATGAATTTATTGATGTTAATCCTTCTTTTGAACAATTTACGGGTATTTCCAGGGAAAATATTATTGGGAAGAGGTATAGTGAAATAATAAAAGGAATTGTGGGAGGAGAGATAAACTGGCTCAGTATATACGGGAAAGTGGCAATTACAGGTGAGCCGGTATCTTTTGAAAACTATACTTCTACTTTTGACAAATGGGTGGCTGTCAGTGCATATTCTCCTAAAAAAGATTACTTTATAACTGTTTTCAGCGATATAAGCGATTTAAAGAAGAATGAAGCTAAGCTAAGAGAGAATGCATACCATGATTCTTTGACGGGGCTGCCAAACAGATTAGCCCTGTATGAGGACTTCGAAAAACAGATTACATCTTCCCCCCAAAAAAACATAGCCTTGTTTTTCATTGATTCCGACAATTTTAAGTTTATAAACGATACAATGGGTCATGCTTTCGGGGATCTTCTGATAAAAAGAATGGGGGACAGGTTAACTGCTCTGTTTGAGGGCAGTCATAACACGGTATACAGATTTGGCGGAGATGAATTTATCTTTTATACCGAGTATGATGATATAGATGAAGTTTACAGCTATGCTAAAGAAATAATGAGAAGTTTTAGTTCCCCGCTAAAATTGGGTGATAATACCCTTTGCATTACAGTGAGCATAGGTATAGCAACCTATCCGGCCGAAGGCAGTAATATTCAAGAGTTAATCAGAAAGGCTGATATTGCAATGTATAAGGCAAAGGAATCAGGTAAGAACGGTTATGTTCTCTTCAGTGGAGATATGCATAAAAGGTTAATGGAGAGAATGCTCATAGAAAAACACCTCAGGGGAGCTATAGAGAATAATGAACTGGATGTTTATTACCAGCCCCAGGTAGATATTATGACAGGAAAGATTTCGGGCTTCGAAGCTTTGCTTCGTTGGAATAATAGTGAGCTTGGATTTGTGCCGCCATTAAAGTTCATTGGTGTAGCCGAAGAAACTCGCTTGATAAACCCCATAGGCATATGGGTGCTTCAAAAAGCCTGTTCCTTTTTGAAAAATATTCATAAAACTGAGGGTACCGATATTTCAATTGCTGTAAACATCTCTATTTTTCAGTTACTCCAGGAAGACTTTGTTGATGCTGTAGAGAATATCCTAAAATCGACAGGCCTTGAACCTAGGTATTTGGAGTTGGAGATTACCGAGTCCATTTTGATGGATTCATACAAAGCCATAAGCCCCAGTCTCACCAGACTAAAAGATTTAGGCATAAAAATAGCCTTAGATGATTTCGGGAAAGGATACTCATCACTAAGTTATTTGAAGCAACTCCCCATTGATACTTTAAAAATCGATAAATGTTTTATTGACAGTATACGTTCCAAGAAGGATAATGCCGACCTTACGGGAATGATAGTAAAGCTGGGTCAAAACATGGGGTTGACTGTTCTGGCTGAGGGAGTGGAAGAGCAGGAACAAATGAACTATCTTATAGAAAATGGGTGTCATAAAGTACAAGGGTACTTAATAAGCAGACCTTTACCTGAAAATGAAATAGTGAAGTTCTATAGTGAATGGAAACAGACCCAATTATCATAAGAAGTCAGTTAGCCCATCAACCCCAAGGTATTTACTGAGAGCTTTCGGGGGATTCGGTATACTGTTGTAACGACTTAATCATGGATGGTATGATTTGATTATCGTATATTTCCTTTCTTACCGTAGGGATTTTTATCATAGCTGACATAATAGCATTTGATATTCTGACACGGATATTCTTCTGAGGGAAATCATATGCTTTCATTTTTTTATAAGCCTTGTGGTCAGCGGCAAATGGAAATCTGATGTCTCCCCAGATACTATCTCTGAATATTATCATTCCTCCGATACCAAGGTAATTAGCAGGCTTAATATAATCCTTTATAGATAAATTAATCAGCTTTGTTCCCAATGCCTCAAGCCGTTTGTCAATTTCCATGCATGAACTGTATTCATCAGTAACAAACCCGACAAGATTTGATCGCTGCCATTGTACAAAAGCTTCCAGAACCTGGCGCAAATTTTGATTTTGGCTTAAAGCACCCGATATAATAAAGCCAAATTGCTTACCCATCAAAGAAGGGGTATGAGTGTTGAAAAATCCCCTATCCAGAAACTGTTTCCATTCGGAGGACAGATACCGGTATTCTATGGAACCGGCGAATACTATTATATCAGCTGTTTTCAGCTTACTGTTATATACATTTGTATAGTCGTCTTTACCCTCGTACACACAGGTATAATTATAACCACACCTCATACAACCCAGGCAGCTACCCTTTATACCAAAATCTTTTATAGAAAGTAATTCTACATTTGATGAAAATAAGCCGGTAAATTTTTTGACCATGTTTTTCAAATTGTTGTTTTCTGATGAATCAGTTATTATAACTACCTTTTTGCCCGCGGTATCAAGTTTAGCAGATGTTGCTTCAGGGGTATATTGTACTGGGGAGTATGAAACGGGGTTGAAATTTTTGAATACAGGCATTTTACTCTCTATAGTTTCAATAAAAATCTGCATACACTTAGTCAGTTTTTGTCTGGTTTCCTGCTGTTGTAGGTCATACATTTTTGGTGAGAAATAATCCACATAGTACATACCAAGATCATCACAAATAGAATGGACGTAATCAATTGCAGTACTATCAAAAAAATGAATAGATGTTGTCATAATAAAGGTGTATTTTCCATTAAATGCAGCTTGGGCGTTTTTTTCAAATATCAATTCTATAAACCTTTGATAATTGGAGTGCACGGTAAACACGTAAACCGGGAAGGCCCAGATAACACCGTCACTGGATTTAACCTTATCAAGTATATCATTAAAGTAATTTTCGTCTTTTTCAATTTTTTTAATTCCATGGGCAATATTGATAATATCAATCTGATGCTGCTTAAAGTTAGCCTGAATATACTTTACATACTGCATGGTAACACTGATATCGCCCTTTGGGCTTCCATTTAAAACTACAAATTTCATAATGACAACTCCTCATTTAAATTATATGTTGACACTGTAAACTTTGATTGAATTATATAACAGCAAGTTTACAGTGTCAACATATAATGATATAATTTTTTCAGTTGAATTAAATGGGGGAACGGTAGTGGATAGAGAAACATATCATCACAAGGATTTAAAGCAGCAGCTTATTAAAAACGGACTTATATTATTAAATAATGAGGGAATTCAAAGGTTTTCGCTAAGAAGGGTTGCGACCATGTGCGGGGTTAGCAATAATGCACCTTATAAGCACTTCAAGGATAAGGATGAGCTTATTAATGAAATACTCAACCAGGTTTGGACAAAATTTCGTTTGGTATTACAGGAGTCAACAGAGATCCATGGGGATAATCCTAAATTGCAGATCATTGGTATGGGAAAGGCATACGTCAGGTTTATGGTTGAGAATCCTGAGTATTTAAAGCTGACATTTTTATCTGATCACACATCTTCGGTATTGATAGAAAATGAGACTTTCAGCCAATGCGAAGGCAGTGTTTTTTCTATTTTTAAGGATTGTGCCGAAAGATATTTTAAGTCAATTGATCTAAAGCCGGAGCTGTATATGCCCAAAACAATGGCATTGTGGAGTCTGGTACACGGAATTGCTCTGTTATTTGCCAAAAAGGCTATTGATTATAAGGGCGATTATCTGGAGCTGGTAGAAAGAATAATAATAACGGCCTAACTGTAATATTTAAAGAAGCACCTAACCCTTATTTGGTCAGGTGCTTCTTTGCTTAAATGAATCCGAGTAGATATGATTATACCGAATCAGGATTCCTCAAAAATTCTTAATCTGAGGTAATCCTCCTTAACAAAATCAAACTTAACAATCTTCTGAAGCGCTTGCTCCATGGATTTTTCAATGGCCTCATGGGTCAGAAGAACGATTGGAATGTAATTATCCTTTTCGTGGCTTTCTAATTGAACCATAGAGGATATGGAAATCCCATGATCGGCCAGAACACCTGATATCATAGACAATACACCGGGGATATCCTTGGTCATAAAGCGCAGATAGAAGCGGCTCTTTACATCCTCGATAGGTATCAGCCGAACATCTTGTGTCAGGCTTATGGCCCGGTTGCAATATTTTTCACCTTCCTGAAGGAGCAAATCTCTGGAAAGGTCCACAATATCGCTGACTATTGCACTTGCAGTAGGACGTTCGCCTGCTCCGGGACCGTAGAACATAGTATTGCCGACAAAATCGCCTTTCACAAAGATAGCGTTAAGTTCATTGCTTACGGCGGCCAATAGGTGAGAGCTATTTATTAAGGTGGGGTGGACACGCAAATCTAAACCATCTTTACACATCCTGTAAATAGCCAGCAGCTTTATGGTCATTCCAAAAGACTGGGCGAAATTGATATCCATTTTAGTGATTCCTGTAATCCCTTCAACATATATTTTTTCAAAAGGAATAAAGGAATTGGAAGCAATGGCGCTTAATATTGTCAACTTGTGCGCGGCATCTCCGCCACTTATATCAAGGGTTGGGTTAGCCTCGGCGAATCCTCTTTCCTGAGCACCCCTCAGAGCTTCAGCGAAGTCCAGGCTTTCCCGGTGCATTTTTGTAAGAATATAGTTGGTGGTTCCGTTTAAGATACCGTAAATATTTTCAATCCTGTTTGCGACAAGTCCTTCACGGAGCCCTTTGATTATAGGAATACCGCCTCCCACACTAGCCTCAAATAAGAAATCGACTCCGTTCTCTTGAGCGATTTTATATAATTCCATACCCTTTGTGGCAATTAAAGCCTTGTTAGCTGTCACAACATGCTTACGGTTTTTGAGGGCTTTGCTTATAAAGGTGAAAGCAGGTTCGTATCCACCGATGGTTTCAACAACTATATTAATCTCCGGATCTTCCAAAATATCATTAACGTTGGTTGTGCAAATTACTCCTGAGAGATCCAGGTTCCGGTCTTTGTCCCAATTTAGCTCCGATATGGTTTTGAGATTAAAATTTAAAGTGGAACGAGTTTTTAATAGCTCCTTTTGTTCAAGGAGAACGCGTGCGACTCCTGTTCCCACTGTTCCTAAACCGATTATTCCTATATTTACTTGACGGTTTTTCATATAGAGCTCCTTTACTTGCAAAATATATTTTATGATAGGCAAGTTTGCAAATTGCTTCTAAGATATAATGTTTTATGGCTATTATATATATATTAACCTCTCATTTCAATAAAAAAACAAATGAAAAGAATGGGTATACACTGAAATGGTATGGTTTGCGAATTTTGTCCAAAATACTGTAAGTATATTTTTGAAATACGATGATTAGATTTATCTATTATAGGATAAAAAAATAGATAGGCAACTTTGAGGGAGGTAAGAATCGGTATGGTAAATGAAGAAATAAATAAAAATCTTTCGGCAATCATGGTCATATTTGGAGGGACGGGGGATTTAACTCATAGAAAGCTCATGCCTGCTTTGTACAATTTGGTTTACGATAAACTCCTGCCTAAAAATTTTGCAGTGGTATCGGTAGGAAGAAAAGAGAAAACAACCGAGCAATACAGGGAAGAGGTCTTTAAATCATTAAATGAGCGTTCCAGAAATAAGATAGACCCTGAATACTGGGATAGGCTTAAAAACCTTATCTATTATATACAGTTTGATTTCACAGAGCAGAGTGGGTATGAAAAACTTAAAGACTATCTACATGAATTGGATGAAAAATTTCAGACCGGGGGCAACAGAATTTTCTATCTGGCAGTGGCCCCTGAATATTTTGAATTGGTGGTCCAGGGATTATCAGAGCATAAATTGTCATCATGTTGCGGAGCCTGGACCAGGCTTGTAATTGAAAAGCCCTTTGGTAAGGATTTGATTACTGCCAGAAAGCTTAATGATAAGATTATAGAAGTATTTGACGAAAGCAGTATATATAGAATTGACCATTATCTGGGCAAGGAAATGATTCAGAATATTATGGTGCTGCGGTTTTGCAATACCGTTTTTGAATCCCTATGGAGTAATAAATATATAGATAATATACAGATTTCACTAAATGAAAAGCATGGTGTGGGAACCAGAGGCGGGTATTATGAGCACTCCGGAGCAATGCGGGATATGGTACAAAATCATATTGTACAAATTCTCTCCCTTGTGGCTATGGAACCTCCGGTGAATCTTAAAACCGAATCAATCAGAACCGAAAAATTAAAGGTTATTCAGGCAATTGAGGACATAACCCCCGAGTATTTGAGGAACAACGTCGTTTTTGGTCAATACGGGAAAGGCGTCATAGACAACACTCCTGTTATTTCATATCGTGAGGAGGACAAGGTTCCCGCTGATTCCACAACCGAGACTTTTGTGGCGCTAAAGCTTCATATCAATAATTTCAGATGGGCCGGAACACCTTTTTATTTAAGAACGGGGAAGCGAATGGGCAAGACCTCTGCCGAGATAGTTATTCAATTCAAATCCCTTCCTGAAATTCTTTATTTTAAAGAGAATCATGTTCAGGAGCCGAATTTGTTGGTAATAAGGATACAGCCTAATGTGGGTGTATATTTTCAGTTTAATAATAAGGATTTTAGCAGTCATAATGCTATTGTCTCGACAAAAATGGATACCAGCTACTATAACCCCGCTCTGGGCAACACTCCTGAGGCTTATGAACGCTTGATATATGACATAATGAGAGGTGACAACACTCTGTTTTCAAGATGGGATGAGGTAGAGGCATCCTGGCTTTTCGCTGATAAAATAATTAAATACAGGGGAGAGCAAAAATTTGATTTCCCGAATTATGAAGCAGGCTCAATGGGGCCATCACGGGCGTTTGAGCTCATGGCTGAGGACCAAAGGAAATGGTGGGAGGTTTAGAAGGAAGAATATGAAAATACATGATATTTCAATGGATATTTTTTATCAAATGCCTGTTTATAAGGGGAGAGAGGCAAAAAGGCCTCTCTTTAAGGTCGATAGCGATTTTAAGTCGGGCTCTGTTTATGAGACCAGAATAGAAATGAATTTGCATACCGGTACTCATATGGATTCTCCCTATCACATTCTTGAGAATGGAGAAAATCTGGATAGCATTACACTGGATAAGGTAATAACAAAATGCAGGGTTCTAGACCTTAAGGGAATCTGCGAAAAGATATCTAAAAAGGATTTGGAGACAAAAGAAATTAACAAAGGGGACTTTATCCTGCTGAAAACCATAAACAGTTTTGAAGGAATTTTAGAAGGAAATTATGTTTATCTGGACAAGTCAGGTGCCGAATATTTAAGGGATAGAGGAATCAAGGGTGTAGGCATTGACGCTTTAGGCATCGAAAGAGATCAACCTGATCATGAGACCCACAAGATTCTTTTGAAAGAGGGGATAGTGATTCTTGAAGGCTTAAAGCTAAATGAAATAGAAGAAGGCGAATATTTCCTATTTGCAGCTCCAATTAAGCTTAAGAATGTGGAAGCAGCCCCTGTAAGGGCAATTTTAATAGATGGCATTTAAATCTGTGATTCAAGTCACATTTTAAAATTAAAAATATGATATATAATAATATGGACACAATAAAAGTAAAAGGTTAAACTTAGTATACACATTTTTAGGAGGGTATTATGAAAGTTACAAAGGATATGACAATTGGTGAGGTTATTAGAGCGAACCCTAAAGCTGCTCAGATTTTAATGAGCTTTGGTATGGGATGCGTAGGCTGCCCATCAGCTCAGGCTGAAACCCTTGAGGAAGCATCACAGGTTCATGGCATGGATGTTAATGCTATGGTGGAAGCTTTAAACCAATTACAATAACCAGTAAGCTGAAAAATATATTAACCTTAACTAAGAAATACACTCTGATAGAGTGTATTTTTATATGTATGACGGGCATACCAATGCTCTGAGGTGAGAGTCCTTCGGGGCGTAGTTACCGACGAACCCAAAAGCGACTTGCAAGTTTCACATCGTGAGGTGTGGGAGAGAAGAAGCAATAGCGAA
>JAEYOK010000032.1 GCA_023411795.1 Bacillota bacterium | reverse complement strand
ATTCTGATATCGAAGGAATACATAAAATACCTAGAAGAAGCAGTGGAGAAGATAAAATTTTGTGCAGCCAAGTGTGATGGTTATGAGCAAAGAGATAGCTATGCTTGAACGACAATTGTCATGTGATGTCCGTTTTTCTGAGGAAATAGACAGAAGAACCGTCCCCCTGTCTAGACAGGAGAACCGTCCCCGTGTCTATTGGAGGTGAATCATAATGCCATTTAAAATAATCCGTCAGGACATAACTAAAATGAAAGTTGATGCAATTGTCAACGCTGCCAATACTGATCTTAAAATGGGTGCAGGTGTTTGTGGAGCCATTTTCAATGCGGCAGGAGCGGCACAGCTTCAAGCTGCATGCGATAAACTTGCCCCCATCAAGACAGGTGAAGCTGCTATTACTGCGGGATTAGGTCTACCAGCTAAGTTCATCATCCACGCTGCGGGTCCTGTTTATCGGGATTGGAACAAGAAGCAAAATGAACAGCATCTCCGCGCTGCCTACATAAACTCATTAAACGCAGCTGTCGAAAATAATTGCGAAAGCATAGCTTTTCCGCTGATTTCAAGTGGTATTTATGGTTATCCGAAAGATGAAGCCCTTCAAGTAGCTACCTCTGCAATTCAAGATTTCCTTATAGACAACGACATTGATGTTACACTTGTGGTATTTGATAAAACGGCATTCACCGTCAGTCGCGAACTACTAGGAGCAGTCGAAAGTTACATCAATGAGCATTACGTTAACACACACCAGATAAAAGCGCGGCAATTGCTTGATGTGGAGCACCAAGCAATATACGAAGCTGATGAGTCTGTTAATCAATATAGCAAGCCTATTTTTAGAGATATGCTCGCTCGGCCTGTTGGTGCTCCTGCCTCACTTGATGATTTGGTCGGCAATCTTGATGAGCCATTCTCACAGATGCTCCTACGTCTGATTGATGCAAAGGGAATGACCGATGTTGAGGTTTATAAACGCGCTAATCTTGATCGTAAATTATTCTCTAAGATCAGGAATAGCAAAGGCTATATGCCAAGCAAACGCACAGCTATTGCACTTGCCGTGGCACTGAAATTATCCCTCGAAGAAACCGACAACCTCTTGGAACGGGCGGGCTATGCTCTTTCCCATGCCGTCAAGTTCGATGTTATTGTGGAATATTTTATCGCAAACGGTAAATACGATGTATTTGAGATAAATGAAGTATTGTTTGAGTATGATCAGCCACTGTTGGGAGGGTGAAAATGCATACATGCAAAACAGCCTTAAATGTCGCTTATTAAGCGACCAGTTGACCATATGAAATTGATATCCTTAAGACATAAAATCTTGAGGAGGGTGTTTCACAATGAAGAAAGGATTAACTGAACTTGTATTTATACTCGACAAAAGTGGCTCAATGAGTGGACTGGAAGCTGACACTATTGGCGGGTACAATTCAATGCTCGCAAAGCAAAAGGCAATAGAGGGAGAGTGCCACATTACAACGGTATTGTTCGATAACAATTATGAACTACTCCATGATCGAATTGATATTAAGGCAGTGGGTGCTATTACAGAGAAAGAGTATCAGGTCGGTGGTTCGACTGCGCTACTTGATGCAATTGGCAGGACTATTCACAAAATTGGCAACGTTCAGAAACATACTGCCGAGGACTTCCGTGCAGAAAAGGTGATGTTTGTTATTATTACTGACGGCGAGGAAAATTCCAGCCGTGAATACTCTGCCGAAAAAATTAAGGCGCAGATTGAGCAGCAAAAAACAAAATACGGTTGGGAGTTTATATTCCTTGGAGCCAATATTGATGCTGTTCAAACAGCCGGGTGCTTTGGGATTGCTCCTGACAGGGCTTTTGATTATCTTGCCGACAGCAAAGGAACACAACTGAACTTTAAGGTAATGTCAAGTGCGGTGGCAACATTTCGTGAGGCAGGAACCGTTGATGCGGCTTGCTTTGAGGAAATCCGCAAAGACGTAAAGCGGAGAGGAGGCCGTCTACTCTAAGATGATGCCACGTGATGGTGAACTCACAAAATATAAAGGTGTTGCACAGAGAAAATGCATTCATAATACGGTTTTTTCTGAAAGGATAGTTATATTGACATTATGAATGTTTTTGCTTAAAATGTCGGTGAATTGAGTAGTAATTTATCCGATAAACAGGAGGAGAAGAAAATGAAGGAAGTATATGAGTTTTTAAAGAATTGTGAAACATACTATTTGGCTACAGTAGAAGGAAATCAGCCAAGAGTTAGACCCTTTGGTACAGTTGATATTTTTGAGGGTAAACTTTATATACAGACTGGAAAGATTAAAGAAGTATCTAAGCAACTCCAGGCAAATCCAAAAGCAGAGATTTGTGCTTTTGCTGATGGAAAGTGGCTTAGAGTGGCCGGTAAACTTATCAGAGATGACAGAGTAGAAGCAAAAAAACATATGCTTAATAATTATCCAGGTCTTCAAACTATGTATTCAGCAGAGGATGACAATACAGAGGTTCTCTACTTTGAGGATGCAACAGCTACTTTTTATTCATTTACCGATAAGCCAAAGGTTATCAAGTTTTAGTAAGGACTGATTTTAACCTATCGGGCTCTTTAATTATTAAGGCAAGGTTTCCATAAACCCGGACTACCGTCGTTCGTTTTTTTTAGAGCTTTTATTTTACATAGACAGGCAACGTCAAACCAGTATTATGGAGTCTGATATTACAACATTAATGCTGTCACAGCAGGAGACATTTGAAACGGTTCGGAAGATTCTCGCTTATATGAATCAAAATATCAGTAGAAAGTTAACTCTCACAGAGCTGACCAAGAAGTTCGGAATCAACCGAAACCGTTTAAACGAATTATTCACCGAAACAACAGGAAAAACAGCGATGCAATGTCTTCTACAGAGGCGTCTTAAGCTAGCAGCACTTATGTTAAAGAATACTGAGCTACCCATCGAGGAAATTGCATTTCGAGTTGGATTTAAGGATATTAGCTATTTTACTAAAACCTTCAAAGTATCCTTTCGTTTAACACCATCACAGTATAGGAAAGAGGCAATATAAACTTGTCTACTCTACGGCCTCTCCGACAGTTACTGTTCCGATAATGCTTCCTTTTCCTATAATATTGCCGGATACGCCATCTATGGTATCTAGTTTTTCCTCCATAGCCTCTAGTGAAGAATTGCTGCTGTTAAAGACGCCGGGATATTTATCCGGGGCCCCCTTTAAAGCGTATACAATAACCTCATATTCATGGATGCCACTGGGTGGATAGGGCCCTTCATATCTGCTTTCATCAAGCTCAGCTCCCAATGTAAGATTATTATCATTTACGTTTTTTGCCATCCAATGAAGCCAATAGCTGGCTGAATTATCAACCATGTATATAGCGTAGCAGTTGGCACCTTCAACCTTATCCCAGCTTAACTGAGGAGATTGATTGGAACCGGCAGGGTTACCTTTTTTGCTATTAATGGTAGTCAGCCATTTTCCTTCCGATGTAAGAGATTCGGATGTAACCTTGATTTTAATCACCTCAGTTTCAGTTGTCTTAGTATCATTCTCTGTTTCCGGGTCTTTTGTTTCTATAACTGTGGGAGTAGGCTCAATGTTCGGTTTGTTTTGAAGGGAATCGGTTATCTTGCCTGTGCATCCGTACAAAAAAGTAGCTGATAAGATGACTAGTAATGCGATATACTTTCTTTTCATAACTTCCTCCTATTCCTTACGTTGGTACATTGATATTCACTGAATTTATTCTATTGGAAAATCGTAAATCAAAGAGTGTGTTAGAATAAACTTATTTATATAGTATCAAATTCTATTGGAAGTAAAAGAGTTTACCTGCAGAAAAAATATAATAATCTGCACAACTAATGTGACAAGAGGTGACAATGTGACAAAGAGATTGGGGTTACTGTCACATGGGTTATTGTCACACCTCTTTGTATTTAAGTCCTTGATACATTCCATGCCCAATCATATATTTAAACAATCCTTGCAAAACATGCCTTTTATAAGCACTCCATTTAGGTGCAATTAGGTTTCTATGATTACCATCCCCAGTCACTCTATGAATAACCATTTTTTGAGGCATTCTTGTTATTGCCTCTGCAACCCATTTTATATAAGTCTCTTCATCTAATAAAGGGAACGGTTTCTCCAGATATTCATTATATAAAGAACTATCTTTCAAAATATGCAGCATTGACATTTTAATACCGCTTATGGGCTGATATGCCATATAATCAATTGTAGCTATAAAATCATCATAAGACTCACCCATTAAACCAACTATCAGATGAACAATTGTTGGAATATCGACTTGATTTAAGCGTGCAACAGCATCTTCATAAACGGATAGATTGTATCCCCTGTGAAAGAGTTCTGCTGTCTTTTGATGAATTGTTTGAAGCCCTAGTTCAATCCACAGAGGCTTTATCTTCGATAATCGACCAAGCTCTTCAATCATTGTATTTGAAAGACAGTCCGGTCTTGTACCTATAGAAAGCCCTACAACTCTTTCATCTGCGAGAATTTCTTCATATAAAGGTACCAATTGCTCCACTGGTCCATAGGTGTTGGTAAAGGATTGTAAATATGCGATATAGCTATTTGAACTGTTTTTTGAGGTTACCAGTTGAATTGCTGAATCAATTTTTTCACGAATATTAATAGATCCAGATATAGCGAAATCCCCCGAACCCCTTTCCGAACAAAAGGTACAACCACCTACACCTTTTGTTCCATCTCTGGTAGGACAGGTGCAACCGATATCTAATGATATTTTATAGACTTTATTTCCGAAAATCTGCCGATAGTATTGATTAGCAGAATAATATGGTTTTTGGTCAGGCCAGATTATCATGTCGTCTCCTAAATCGATAGATTTATCATAGTTAACAACACAATTATAACATATGTGACAGTATGACGAGGTTGTTAGTACAAATCATAGGGATAGAGAGTTAATACAAAAGAAAATAGATGAGCAAGCCATAAAGGACTAAATAAATAACTGCCGCTAAAATCTTATGATATTAGCGGCAGAAAAGTAGTAGGAATTATATTTTAAATTGGTTAACCAACTCAATCAGCAATTCTGATTTCTCATTTGATTTACTTGCCAGGTTTACCACGTTTTCAGCCATACCGGCTATCACTGATGTTTTCCTAGCAATATTTGCTGCGCCCATAGCCTCTTCGTCGGCAGATGTGGCTACCTGAGTAATGGCTTGAACCATGTTTTGTATCGCAGCCAGCAGTTCCTCCGAGGTTGAACTGAATCCGGTCACTATATCATTGATTTCTGTAGAAATCTCGTTATAGCGTTCACTGGTCTGCACTACGCCATCATAATCTTTGAGTACCTTTTTATCTATAAATTCCATAACTTCCATGGAACTTGAAGTAAGACCATTTACTACTGCCAGGACATCCTTTGTCACTTCCTGAATTCGTGATACAGAATTTTTCGAGCTCTCGGCTAGTGTTCTAATCTCGTCGGCTACTACTGCAAATCCTCTACCTGCTTCTCCTGCCCTGGCCGCTTCAATTGCTGCATTCAAGGCCAGCAGATTAGTTTGGGAGGTAATATCCAGTATGGCATTAGACAATTCATTAATTTGATCCACCGCTTTAGATTGTTCGATTGCATTCTCCAGATCGACTTTTGCCTTTCCATATATATTCAGGGCTTCTTGTCTTGAAGCGATAACACCCTCCCTCATTTGTTCACTTATTACGCTTACTTTGTTTACGATAATTACACCATCCTGTGCTTTCGAAGCAACGGATTCAATAGCTTTTTCTATCTCTAATGAGGTGGCATTCATTTCTTCACTTGAAGCAGCCATTTCTTCTGTCCCTGCAGACAACTGTTCTGTAGTGGCGGAGATCTCTTCGATATTCTCGTCTAAGCCATGCATATCTTTGTTGATGTCAGTCAACATTTGACTTACGTTAGAAGATTCATCAAGAACTGCTTTCATCATGGTGCGTATGGAACTTTGCATCTTATCAAGTGAATTAGCCAAATTACCTATTTCATCCTTCTCTGCTAAGAGCTTTTTGGAAATATCTGCTGTAAAGTCCCCAGTTGCCATAGCATTTAGATGTTTGGTAGTCTCCTTAATTGGTCGGGCAATCTTACGGGCTATTAATATCGTCAATCCTATGCTGAATATTAGGAAGGCAGCAGATATCAACTTCATAAGTTTAGACAAATCATCCACTTTAGCCATAATAACTGATTTTGGTGCGGCAACACCCAAAGACCAGTTCGTGCCATCTACAGGATGAAAAGCCACGTATTTGGTTACTCCTTTATATGTATACTCTTCTACACCTGTTTCTCCTTCAGCCATTTTCTTTTGAAAATTATATACTGATTCTAATCCGGGGTCAGCCGCATATTGCTCAAAAATGTTGTACATTTCCATAACACGGCTCTTATCGCTATGTGCTATAGTAGTACCTTTATCATTAAGCATATAGATTTCTTGCTTATTATACTGCATCTCCGTAACGTAATTGGACAGTTCGTTGCCATCTCGTCTTGCGATTAGCACTCCTTTTACTGTTTCCCCGTCTTTGATTGGAACAGCAAGGACTATAAAAATGCCTCCACCCATATCGCTGATCAAAGGATCAGATATATTACTTTGTCCCGATAATGCCTTAATAAAGTACTCTTGATTACTAACATCAATACTACCTCCAACTGTTGTTTTAGCATTACCATTGGTGTCAGCTATCATCATACTTTTATGCCCACTTCGTTCAACTTCATCCTGAAGAAGTGCCAGTTTTTCACTGGTTGTTAAATCATCATTTTTGATCCAAGGACTATTTGCCAATGATTTCAAAGAATTAAGATGACCTGTTATCATTTCAGAGATGATTCTGGAATCAGCATAGGCTAATTCTTCGAGAGATTCATCAATATTTGTTTTTAGAGCATCACTTGAACTAAGAATAGAGCAAAGCCCTAAACCAGCACAGATTAATAATATTAATAAACCATATAATAAAGTGACTCGGGTTGTAAGACTCTTAAATTTCATAGAATCGTCTCCTTTGAAGTAAACATGTTGTCGCCTTGCTGGCAAATAGTTGTAGCTTATAAAACAGACTAGGCAATTGTACCAAAAAATGCTTCGATAATCAACAAATGAATAATTGAAAAGAAAGATGGATTCACTACATTTGGAAAATTATACAACCTACCGCATTGATTTACTGCTAATGTTGCAATCTATATGCAATAATGGCAATAATTATAAGTCTGGACTATGTTTCTTCTTTTATGATACAATGACTTTTACGGGCAAAAGCTGTATTGGAGGAACATTTATGAAGCAACCCGCATTAACAGGTACTTTTAGCAAATTCCGAAATACATTTATCGGGGATCGGAAATTTTATAAAACAGTATTTATGCTGGTACTGCCACTAATTGTGCAGAACGCCATTTCAAACTTTGTTAACCTTCTTGATAACATCATGATAGGGCAGGTAGGAACGCCTCAGATGTCTGGCGTTGCCATCGCCAACCAGCTTATATTTGTATTTAATCTTACTCTTTTTGGTGGCCTTTCGGGTGCGGGTATATTCGGTGCACAGTTTTTCGGTGCAGGAGATCATGAGGGCTTGCGTTATACGGTGCGATTTAAACTGTGGACCGCCGCTATAACATTAGCTGTTGCAATTGCTGTATTTCTAACCTGCGGAGATCAATTGATCTCGCTGTATCTGACCGGAGAAGGGGATGCTGCCGAGAGAGCAGCCATACTTGAGTACGGTAGGAATTATCTACGCATAATGCTATGGGGACTATTACCGTTCGTCTTGTCACAGGTTTATGGCGGAACACTCCGTGAAATGGGTGAGACACTGCTTCCAATGAAGGCTAGTTTGGCTGGTGTGTTTACAAATCTCTGCCTGAATTACATATTAATTTACGGAAAGCTTGGATTCCCGGTTTTAGGTGTCGAGGGTGCAGCCATAGCAACGGTAATTTCACGCTTTGTCGAACTATCTATTATTGTTGTATACGCCCATAGACATATAAACAGATTTAAGTTTATTGAAGGCCTTTATCGATCAATAAGAATTCCAAAGAGTCTTACTTTTAACATACTCAAAAAGGGCATGCCCCTTCTTGTGAATGAGCTATTATGGTCAGTGGGTATGACTACTTTAACACAGCTATTCTCAACCCGTGGATTAAATGTGGTTGCAGGCCTCAACATAGCAAGCACAATAACTAATTTGTTTAATGTGGTTATTATATCCATGGGTTCCGCAGTTGCTGTCATGGTGGGACAGGCTCTCGGGGCCAACGATATTTCACGCGCGAAGCAAACCGCTTGGAGACTTATATTTTTCAATGTCTGTACCTGTATCGTAGTTGGTATCGCGCTTGCTGCATTGTCTCCCGTCATCCCGTACATATACAATACTTCCGATGACGTGCGTATTCTGGCTACCCGTTTTATGCTGACTACTGCCATGTATATGGCTTTTAATGCGGTGGCTCACTGCTCATACTTCACCATACGATCGGGAGGTAAAACGTTCTTAACATTTCTTTTTGACAGTGTTTATACGTGGGTTGTCTTTGTTCCAATTGCCTATATACTCACACATTTTACGACTTTGGATATTTTGGTACTTTATCCGGTATGCTATTTGGCAGACATTATTAAGTGCATAATCGGGATAGTTGTTGTTAAAGCTGGGCATTGGGCACAGAATATGGTCTCTGATACCTCTTCTAATGAGAAGATTGAACATGTTGCTGATGCGATGTAGCCCTACTACTAACGGTGATATACAGATAAAGTCTGGCTGTGAAAGTTCGAAACTTTAGTGGGTTACATAGTAGCTGCTTATAAAGTATTTTAATAAATTTACTTAATATAGCCTGGAAATCAAAATTATTCTGTTTTTTATGTTGAAAAGTTCACGCACATTAGTTAAGATAAATCATGCTAAATATTTGTCGATTATATTTGGTGATTATCCTTATCTGTGTCTGTTTTCATCAAAACATGACAGATTAAAAGCTTAGGCACTTAAATTTTTAGCTAGAGGTGAACCATGATTAAGAGAATATTACATAAGCCCCCCTGCAAGGAAGCAGAATGCATACTGAAATACGTAGAAGACTCCTTGGCCGGAAAGCAGACTCACACACCTGAAATAACATACCATCTTCACAATAAAGTGTTAAGTCAATTCCAAAGACTATTAGACTCTGAAGCAAAAATGTCATTATCAGCAAAAGAACTTCTAGATATAGTAAGCTCATTGAGCAATTTTGATGTAGGCATGACCCATATTTCCAACCAGTTAACAGATTTTGCTTCAGAAATGGCAACAGTAAGTGAATCTAACCTGGCCATTGTTGAACAAACAACAGCAGAAATGAATGAAGTAAACAGTGTCGTCGTATCTACCTCAAAAACTTTAAACAGTCTCTCTAATGATAGCAAATTGCTCGCAGATAAAAACGATGAAAGTATGAAACTTCTAGAAGAGCTACAATCTTTTAAAGACAGTGTAATCCATGATAATGAGATCATGATTGGTAAAATCCAGCATCTTATGGACCTGGCAGCAGCCGTCGAAAATATTGTCAATAGTGTTCAGGACATTGCTGAACAAACAAATCTATTGTCTTTAAACGCCGCAATAGAAGCTGCAAGAGCGGGTGAAAATGGGCGTGGTTTTGCAGTTGTAGCACAGGAAATCCGTAATTTAGCAGATGGTACAAAGCAAAAGCTTAATGGTATGATGCAGTTTGTCAACAGCATTCAGAACGCTGCTGAAGAAAGCAAGATAAGCCTAAACAATACAAATAAATCATCTTCTAAAATGAGTGAAAAAATAGAAGCAGTATCCGATACCATTAGCAAGAATGTAGGTATGCTCAATAATGTAATAGATGATGTAAAAATAATCAATAAGTCAATGCAGGGAATAAAGATAGCAACAGATGAAATAAATCAAGCCATGGAAGCTTCCAGCCATGATGCGGAGAAACTAAGCAGTATGACTCAAAGTATACATGAGGATGCCATAAAGAGTGTAGAGTTTGCAGGACAGATATCTCAAATTGATAATCGGTTGTCTGAAATGCTACAAGTGATGTTTCAGAGTCTTGATGGCGGTGTTCATACGATTACAAAAGAAGAAATATTGGATGTATTATCAAAAGCGGTGAAAGCTCATAAAAAATGGGTGGAAGTACTTAAAACTTCTGTTACTGAAATGCGCATTTATCCTCTGCAAACCAATTCAAGAAAATGTGCTTTCGGACATTTCTATAATACTATACGTATAAATAACACAGAAATAATTAAAGAATGGGAGCAGATTGGTGGTATTCATCATAGATTCCACATTATAGGTGATAAGACAATCGAAGCTATCAAGAATCATCAAAAAGCTCAAGCCCTGGATTTATATAATGAAGCAGAAACATTATCCAAGGAAATAATTCGTTTAATGGAAGACATAATAGGCAAACTAAGCCTAAATGGATAAAGAGAGCCTGTAAAAAATATTGTGTATGAAATGAGAAAATACTTTCCTCAGGTAAGAATCGGTGATACTAAATCAGAAGGGAAGTATTTTCTTTATTTGATTATATCTTTTTTTCTAATAAGGGCAATTAACTGGTATAATAAATTTAATGTAAAACGAAAGAAGAGGGTAAATGAGGTTCATTATGATATTTTTATGTTACCCTAAATGCACTACCTGCCAGAAGGCTAAGAAGTGGCTGGAAGCAAATAATGTAGCCTTTGAAGAAAGGAATATTAAAGAAAATAATCCTACAATGGTGGAATTGAAGGATTGGCATAAAAAGAGCGGTCTACCCTTGAAGAAGTTTTTCAATACTAGTGGATTGCTGTATAAAGAATTGAAACTGAAGGATAAAATTCCAACCATGAGTGAGGATGAACAGTATAGCTTGCTGGCATCAGATGGTATGATGGTGAAACGTCCGATTCTTACCGGTGACGACTTTGTTCTGGTAGGATATAATGAAGCTGAATGGAAAGCTGCTCTTTTTGGATATGGACCCTAATAGAAGGTAAACACTTATGGTATTATGAGTTAAAGGAGGACAAGGTATGAATAAGTTGAAACTTGTAGATGGTATAAATATGCTATCTATGAATGTTGAGGACATTCTATTTGAGGGAATCTGGGAGGTTGCAAATGGAGTCACTCTCAATTCCTATATAGTTGAGGGAGAAAAAACTGCAATAATCGATGGTGTAATAGGTTGGGATGGAATACCTGAAACCCTTTACAGATACTTAGAAGAAATCGGCGTTGAGCCAAGCAAAATAGATTATTTGATTGTTAATCATATGGAACCAGACCATTCCGGTTGGATTTCTAACTTCCGAAAAATAAAGGATGATTTTACGATTATATGTACTGAAAAAGCGGCAAAGTTAGTATCCTCATTTTACTGTGAGGACAAGATAAGGATTGTGAAGGAAGGAGATACTTTAGACCTTGGGAATGGTAAGGTTTTGAGTTTCCATCCGGTACCAAACGTTCATTGGCCGGACACCATGTACACCTATGAAAGAAGTACAAAAACTCTCTTCTCCTGTGATATGTTTGGAGCATTTGGCAGTATGGGTGATCATTGTTTTGATGATGAGATGACACCTGAAGAGATAGAGTTCTTCGAATCTGAAGGAATAAGGTATTATTCAAATGTAATGGCAACCTTTACATCTAGCCTAAAAAAGGCAATTGAGAAAGCAAAAACTCTGGAAATAAATACAATAGCACCTGGTCATGGTCCTGTTTATAGAAAAAACCCCAAAAAAATCATAGATGATTATTCTAGGTTTTCCCGATATGCTGAAGGGGCAGGAAAGAATGAAATCACTATATTGTGGGGATCCATGTATGGAATGACTAAGCGAGCAATTGATTACGCTGAAGCCATACTTAAAAGAGAAGGTGTCAAATACAACAAGCTGCATATGCCACTGGAAAGTGAAAGCGAAATGGTTGCATCTGTTTTTAAATCCGCAGGAATAATTATTGCAGCACCTACGTATGAGTACAAACTTTTTCCCCCGGTTGCAGCAGCTTTAAATGAGCTTGGAAGGAAAAAGATTACAGGTAAGACTGCATTTAGATTTGGGTCATATGGATGGTCTGGAGGTGCCGAGAAAGAACTGAGTGAAATATATGAAAGAAATAAAATGAATTGGGACTTAATTGAATCGGTGGAGTTTGAAGGAGCACCAAAAGAAGAAGATTTTGATAAGGTAGAAGCCGGGATATTAGAGCTTATAGAAAAGATGAGGGAGAAGGTAGTAGAATAATAATACCTGCACCGATAGAGTTGACAAAGGACGTGGTTACCCCCGTCCTTTATATGTATGACGGGCATACCAATGCTCTGAGGTGAGAGTCCTTCGGGGCGTAGTTACCGACGAACCCAAAAGCGACTTGCAAGTTTCACATCGTGAGGTGTGGGAGAGAAGAAGCAATAGCGAA
>JAEYOK010000016.1 GCA_023411795.1 Bacillota bacterium | reverse complement strand
ATGCCAAAGCCACCCTCCCCTAAAACACGTCCAATCAAATACTTACCATTTAAGATGGTTTGAGGTAGAAGTTGATGGGGTGATAGCTCTTGCTGCTGCTTCTGCCAACCGCAATTGGGACAGAAATTTTCGTTATTCTCAATCTTTGACATACAGCCCATACAGAGCTCTTTACTATCAATATTCATGAAAATTCGCACCTCATAAAATTTAGAAATCTACATAATTTTGTTACAATACTTATTATAAAGCAGTGTTTCTTAATTTTGTTCCTATTCTTTATAGGAAATTAGCAATATAGACCATATTTATGTGCTAAATTTTCCATTTTATTATTTACTTTGTTACTAAAAAGAGGCAAAATAAAAGAAAAGAGCACAGCTTGAGGTCATAATTATGATATTCACAATACTTATATGGGTTCTGGCCCTTCTTATTTATTTATCTGGTCCTAAAAACAAAGCTAACAAATCCTGTGCTGTTAATGTATTAATTTGCAGCCTGGGTACTTTAAAGGAGTATTATTACTTTGATCTGGTTCCATTTTTAGAAAAGCATTTTAGCTTGGGCGTAAGCCCTGAAATCTATACTGCTGTATATTCGGTGATGACGGCTATTGTTTACCATCTTGCCCTACCAACAGGCCTTCTGTTTATGTTTTATTTCTGTAGTTTTGATAAGAGATATCCCAACCATTTTAAATTGCTTAAACCGGCAGTATTCTTGCCTTCTCTTATACTGGTTTTTGTATATAATCCCCTTAAAATGACCTGGTACCAGCATAATGACAGGGTTTTCTGGTATGTATTCACCGTTTATAATGTAGGGTATGGTATCTATTATACTTATTTGATGCTGTCCTCCATCTTCTCGGAGCGAAACTCTCAAGCTAAAAAACAAAAACGGCTTGTGGCCATTCTGCTTTTGCCTGCTTTATGGTTCTGCCTGATAACTACATTTATTATTCACAGCCTTGGCATTAGCGAGTTATTCAAGATTTGGAAAGGGAACATAATTATTTTGGGAGGAGCAATCCTTTTTTACATAGTTATGGCCTTCAGAGAAGGAATCATGGGGTTAAGGCTTCAAAGTGAAAACTATCGATGGAATTCAGATTTGGTTCTCATTAATAAAAATGCGCAATTCACAGGGCATCTGATAAAAAATGAAACTGCAAAAATTGAGTGGTGCTTGAAAAATCTGCGGAATAAATATATTCAGAGTAGTCTCCCTGTCCCTGAAGAAATAGAGATTATAGATAAATCGATTACTCATCTTAAGAATTTTAACCTAAAAGTGTCTCTTTACTCGGGGACAATTATTATGAATGAACAAGAATGGCCTTTGAAGGATATTCTCACACATTCGGTTGAATTAAACAGGGATTATTTACGAAAATCTGTTATCCTTAATGTTAAATGTAGTGATGAAATAAGCATTTACTGTGATAGAGCTCATATGATTGAGGTGTTAAATAACTTGATACAAAACGCCGCTGACGCCGTTATGCCTCAAGGTATAATTGACATTATATGTTATCAGGAAAAGGAAAAACCTTATTATTGTATAGCGGTTCATAACAATGGACCTATAATTAAGAAAGAAATAATAAATCGCTTATTTGAGCCTTATTTTACTACTAAAAAAACAGAAAAAAACTTTGGACTGGGACTTTCTTATTGCATGAATGTAATAAAAAAGCATAATGGGGATATCGCAGTAGAAAGCAATCCTGATAATGGGACTACTTTTTCTCTATATATTCCCCTTAAGCGGATTACATATACGGCAAAAATCGGGGCGTTATACGCAGAACACCATTGAGAATGAAAGGGCAGTAAGTGTGCTTTATGAACGGTACTGACAAAGAAAAGATAAAAATAATATGTGTTGATGATGACCCGGATTTTTGTTATCTCATTAAATCGCTTCTAGAATTGCATCAGGATTTTATTCTTATGGGCTCTGCAGAAAATAGAGAGGATGCCATTAAAATGGCACAAAAACTTCAGCCCCACATCGTTTTAATGGATTTAAACCTTTCTTCCGGCGATGATTTGGGTGGTGTCGAGGCCTCCAAGGAAATACGACTGGCTACTCAGGCAAAAGTCATTCTGTTAACAGCTATAGAAGATCCGCAGATTTCTATTGAGGCCTGCAAGAGAGCTTTTGCTTCGGGGTATATATTCAAAAGCCAATTTGATTTAATACCTGAAACTATTAGGGCAACCGCCAAAGGCTCCACGCCACAGGAGGATTTTATAAAAGCGCTTATCTTAAGTGAACTGTCTGCAGCAGAGAAAACCGTACTCGACATAATCCTGGGAAAAGATATCAAACTCTTATCTTCAGAAAAAACCATAGCAAATCAAAAAACTAAAATTTTTAAAAAGCTTGGCGTTAAGCATGGGAACGAACTCATCCGCCTTATGGGGATTAGGCATTAAAAGCGGGACAAGGGGACAGGTACCTTGTCCCATTCTGTTGGTGACTAAAAGGGACAAGGTACCTGTCCCCTTGTCCCGCTAGTCCAACTCAACTGCTCCGGTATAGAGCTGGTGATACCTTCCCGACATCGCAAGAAGTTCTTCATGGGTGCCCTGTTCTACAATTTCACCGTTTTCCAGCACAATAATCCGATCTGCATCCCTAACAGTAGATAGTCTATGAGCAATTACAAATGTAGTCCTGTTCTTCATTATCATGTCCATACCACGTTCTATGTGCTTTTCCGTTCTTGTATCGACTGAACTGGTAGCCTCATCGAGTATCAAAATAGGTGCCTTTGAGATAGCGGCTCGTGCAATATTCAATAGTTGGCGCTCACCCTGGCTCAAATTAGTACCATCACCATCCAAAACTGTATCATATCCATTGGGCAGTCTTTCGATAAAGGAATGAGCACAAGCTATCTTCGCAGCAGCTATAACATCTTCATCGGTTGCTTCAAGACGTCCATACCGAATATTTTCCTTAACTGTACCGGAAAATAGATGGGTATCCTGAAGCACCATTGCGATATTGCTTCTCAATGAGTCCTTTTTGATATTCATAATATTGATATCATCAATTAAGATCTGTCCTGTTTCAACTTCATAGAACCTGTTGATCAGGTTGGTTATAGTCGTCTTGCCTGCACCGGTTGACCCTACGAAGGCTATTTTCTGACCCGGTTTGGCCGTTACATCTATATTTTTGAGTACAGCCTTGTCGGGAGCGTAACCAAAGGTCACATTCTTCAGCGTTACTTCCCCTTTTATCAATTTTGCTCCTTTAACCTGATTTGCTTCTGCGCAGATTTCAAGCCCATCGGTCGAATCGGTAACTTCAGGTATTTCATCCATTACTTCAAAAACTCTTTCTGCTCCGGCTAATGCAGAAAAAATCGTATTCATCTGCATGGACAATTCACTTACCGGCCTTGAAAACTGTCTCGAATAGTTGGTAAAAATAGTAAGACCTCCGATATCGAAGTTCGAGGTCAGACATAGAATTCCTCCCACCGTTGCTGATAAAGCATAGCTTACCTGGCTTAAATTACCCATGACAGGCCCCATAATGCCTCCGAAGAATTGTGCCTTAATTTGCTTTCCTCGCAGGTCATCGCTCAGAAAACTGAATTCATCAATGGCTGTTGTTTCATGGTTGAAAACCTTTATGACCTTCTGGCCTGTGACGGTTTCCTCAATGTAACCATTAACTGCACCAAGGGCCTGTTGCTGAGCTTTATAATATTTCCTGCTTTGCTTGCCAAGCATTCCGGCTGTGAATATTAACAAGGGTACCGTCACAATAGTAACGACTGCCAAAATCCAATTTGTGACAAACATCAGGATGATAGTACCAATCAGGGTAACAACACCTGAGAAAACCTGAGGCAAGGTATTATTGAGCATCTCGCCAACCGCGTCAAGATCGTTTGTAAAACGGCTCATGACGTCACCGTGGGTATGTGTATCATGATATTTAACAGGTAGCTTCTGGATCCTACCAAATAATTCTTCTCTGATTCGAACCAAAGATTTCTGAGATACCCCGATCATAATTCGCTGTTGCAAGTAAGAGCATATAATTCCGACTACATAGATACCGCCCATAACAAGTATTCCTAGTAAAAGACTACCTAATTTTTCCTCAACAGATCGATCTGCTACTAAATTATTGATGACAGGTCTTAAAATATAGCTACCACCCAGGCTGGCTAAAGTACTGCCCAGTACACAGGCAAAAACAAATAGAATTTTAGCCTTGTCACGTCCGATATATGCAAGTATCCTGCTGATTGTATAGCCTACGTTTTTCGGTTTACCACCCATGCCTCCATGAGAACCTCTTGGGCCACCCATGCCCCCTGGTCTTATCCCCTTAGGACCGCTTCCTTTATTTCCGCCGGGACCTCCGAACGCATTTTCTGTTTTGCTTCCATATCTGCGTAATAGTTCTTCTTTTCTTTTTTCACTAATATGTCTCATCATGCTGTCACCTTCTTATCCATCTGTGAGTAATAGATCTCAGCATAGGCTTCACAGCCTTGCATCAATTCGATATGAGTACCCATACCGACAATCTTTCCATCATCGATGACAACAATCTTATCCGCATCTATTACAGAAGAAATTCTTTGCGCGATGATGATTTTAGTTGTGTCTGTCAGTTCATTTTTGAAGCTTTCCCTAATCTTTGCCTCTGTAGCCGTATCTACTGCACTGGTGCTGTCATCGAGAATTAGAATCTTCGGTTTCTTCAATAGGGTTCTAGCGATGCATAACCTTTGCTTTTGCCCACCGGAAACATTGACACCACCCTGGCCGAGCTCAGTTTCATATCCATCCTTGAATGAGGTGATAAAGCCATCTGCCTGTGCATATTTTGCATATTGATATACTGTTTCATCATCAGCCTCTTCGTCACCCCATTTAAGATTCTCCATGATGCTTCCTGAAAACAAAATATTTTTCTGAAGTACGATACCCACTCCATCACGGAGATTCATAAGCGAGTAGTCATTCACATTTATATCATCTACCAGTACTTCTCCCCGGTCTACATCGTATAATCTGGGAATCAGTTGTACCAGACTAGATTTCCCGGATCCGGTCGAACCGATGATACCTATTGTCTCACCCGGATTCATTACAAGGTTGATATCCTCAAGAACCCACTTTTCATTGTTTTTGTAGTATTTAAAATATACATCTCTAAATTCAATTTTTCCGTGTTGAACTGTAATATCCTTTTTCAAAGCATTGTCATCAGTAAGGTCAATCTCAGTACAAAGGACTTCATTGATACGCTTCGCAGATGCCAGAGCTCTTGAACTGTTCAGAATAATCATGGAAACCATCATCAGGGACACAAGAATCTGGACAACATAGTTTACAAATGCAGTCAGTACACCGGTAGTCATACTGCCAGCTATAATCTGCTGTCCTCCAAACCATACTATGGCCAATGTTGTAATGTTCATGGCCAGTGTCATAACCGGCATGGTAAAGATAACAATCTTCATTGCATTTAATGTGCTGTCTTTGAGATCTGTATTGGCTTTTGCAAACTTTTCCTGTTCATAACCCTCTCTGACAAAAGACTTTACAACCCTGATATTTGTTAAATTCTCCTGAGTGACAGTATTGAGCGCATCCAGCTTCTTCTGCATGATTTTAAACCGAGGAAAAGCAATTCTCAAAATAAAAAAGATAGCAATGGCCAACAAAGGTATTACACACAGGATAACCAATGCCAGCTTAGCATTTAATGCAAAAGCCATAATTAGTGCACCGATAAGCATACCGGGTGCCCTTAAGGCCATTCTTAACATCATCTGCATCACGTTCTGCACCTGGGTGATATCATTGGTCAATCGTGTTATTAAAGAACCTGTACTATATTGATCAATATTATTAAATGAAAATTCCTGTATATTATTGAACAGATCTTTTCTCAAATCATTTGCAAATCCTGAAGAAGCTTTAATGGCAAACCAAGCTCCTCCTACACCGCCTGCCATCATGAGGAACGCTGTGATTACCATCGTTATCCCCATTGTTATAATATATGAAGTGCCTCTGCCACCACTTACTCCGTAATCAATGACTTTACTTAACAACAGGGGCATCACCACTTCCCCGATAACCTCCACAATCATAAGAATAGGTCCTATGATAAATGCGGGTAAATACGGCTTGATATATTTCCAATACCTTTTTATTACATTGTTTTGTTTCATTTACTTATGTCCTTTCACTTATGAGATCTTGTTGAGTCTTCTATCCTGACCAAATTGGTATCCAGCTTACGCAGTAAAGCAGACAGGGTAATCTTTTCTTCTTCGGTAAACCCTTCTAAAACCATTTGGTCTGTTAATTCAAAGATTCGTTTACTTTGTTCAACAACCTTGTTCCCTTTCTCGGTAATGGTAATCTGATTTAACCGATTATCCCCTTTATCCATCTCCTTTTTAATGTAACCGCCCTTTTCCAGTTTTTTTAAGGATACTGCTATTGTAGCTGCGGATACTCCCATTGAACCGGCAAGCTCTTTTTGTGAAGCATTTTGATTATGGGATATACTCATCAGTAAGTGATGTTGGGCTTGATAGACACCCGTCTTATCCAGGTAGTTCTGCATAATTCTCCTGTGTTTAATGGCAAAACCGATTATCTGGTGAATAATTTTCTTATTACTAATCTGATTTGAGCATTCCTTTTTCATATTTCTCATTTACTCACCGTCTTCCCGTATAAATATTAACTTGTTAACTGTTAACTTCTTAATAGTTATCTAGTTAACTATATGCTAGTATAACATCTATTTTTTGCTATAGCAATCTAGTTCGACAGACTATAACAAAACCCTGAAAGCTAAACACTTTCAGGGCTTCACATAATACTTGTCAATTTGTTATGTATTATTTCTTCTTCATTTGAAGAGCTACAGCACCGGTTGCAAGTATACCAATACCATAAACAAGTCCTAGTCCAACAACACCGGTCTTAGGAACAGAAGTTGCTGCAGTTTTGAAGCCAGCGGGAGCAGAGTATACGACTTCGGCAGATTTGTCAGCGGCAACGGTAATCCATACTTCTTTGGATTCAATTTCAAGATCAGCGGTCTGAGCTCCAGCACCGTTATCATTAATAATAGCGAAAGTTGTTGTAGATGGAACTGAGTAATAATACCAACCAGCATTATCAGGGTCTGCGGTCATTGCTTGTCCAGGCCATGCAGAAAATACATTACCTGAGCTACTCCATGCCCATAATCCAGGGGTTTTCCATTCGGACGGAGCTTTTGCGTGGATAACGAATTCGTCACCGGCTGCAAATGCAGTAACCGACAGGGCAAGGCTCATAACAAATGCCAATACAAGTACCAATACTAGTCTCTTTTTCATAAATATTTCTCCCTTCATATTTATATAATCCATAATTCTTTCTATGGATTTATATTCTAAGTAATTGGGACTATAAAACAATTCTATTTACCTAAACAATGCGGAGAAACCCAAGAAGTCATGCAAACGGTTGCATTACAATACTAGCACGTTTTACCATTTTGGTCAAGTATAATTTAATTATTTCTTAAGCATATTAACATATTTTCAAATGTTAACTCTCGTCTTTTTGTATAGATTATATAAATTGTCACTAAATAATGGCACAACTGGTGGTGCATCCATAAATAGCAGCCCTTCACGAAGTAAAATGACAATCAATTCCCATTATGTTATAATAACCTCACGCGATACCAAAGAATAAGACTTGAAAATCTTAATTCTTTATCAAAGATTTCAAACTATGGTGTTATCTTATTATTCAAGTATTCAAGGGAGTAAACATTATGTCTGATATAACAAATGAGAATGGGGAAATTTCTTCATCAACCGATACAGAAAATAAAGCTCCCGGGAAAACTCAAAAGTTAAAACGTCGTATCGGAATAGTCGCTACGATTGCATTTATTATCTTTACAGGGTTATTTATAAATGAAGTGATTATACAACCATATCGCTCAGAGCAGGCGGCCAAAGAAACACAAGAATTATTTAAAAGCGGGCGAGAAGCCATGATTTCCACCCCACCAGAGACTACCTCTGACCCTATTAATGATAATACTGCAAGCGTTCCCACAGAAACTGAAAAAATCCATGACCCTGACCGTGACAGCCAGGGACGCTTACTTATATTCAGTGATTTGCTGAATTTAAATCCTGACGTTAAGGGTTGGATAATGATTCCCGAAACCAATATCGACTATCCCGTCCTACAATCGGGAAGTGATGATCCCGAACATTACCTCAGAAGAAACATTAACCATGAATCGGATAAAGCCGGGTGTATCTTTATTGATTACCACTCATCTGTGGAAAGAGATACCCAGAACATCGTACTGCACGGACATAATATGTACAGCACGGGTACGATGTTCCATCAAATCCCTAACTACAAGGATCTGAATTTCTACAAGCAAAAGCCCGTAGTCAATTTTGATACTATTTTTGAAACAGGGAAATGGAAAATCTTCTCGGTATTTGTGACTAACGGCTCATCAGAACACGAGAAACTATTTGACTACACCAGATCTGAGTTTTCCGGAAAATCCGATTTTTTAAATTTTGTATACCAACTCAGAGTAAGATCAGTACTTGATATTGACGTTGATATAAATGAGAACGATCAGCTGCTTACACTATCCACCTGCTCATATGAGCTTAAGAATTACCGTACTGTTGTCGTTGCCAGAAGAGTCCGCGATGGCGAAAGTCCGGATGTGAATGTTGAAACCGCGACAAAAAATGAAGCCCCGCTATATACAGAACTCTGGTATAAAACCTTCGGAGGCACAAAACCTTTAGTTACTTTCTTTGAAGAGGCTCTAAAGGCCGGAGAGATTGACTGGTACATCAAAACATCGGCACCTACAAATCTTCATAATAGCAATAACCAATCATATTAAGAATTAATAACTTAATTTTTAATATCCTTGGCTTCATAAACAATCTTTCCGTTGATTATCGTATATAATGTTTTGGTAAACAGGTCCATAGGGTCTCCGTCAAATATAGCAATATCAGCATCTTTCCCTGCTTCCAGGCTGCCTAGCCGATCTGAAACATTGCATATTTCGGCTGCATTAATGGTTACAGCTTTAAGACCTTCTTCTTTGCCCAACCCCTCTCTTGCAGCAAAAGCGGCACAGATAATCAAATCCTGAATCCTTGTTACGGGATGGTCAGTAGTAATAGCAACCTTTATTCCTTCTTTGTGTAAAATACCGGGTGTTTTGAAGTCCATATTCTGTGTTTCGATTTTATTGCGGTTTGTCAATGATGGACCTACTATGGCAGGAAAGCCCGATTCTTTTATTTCCTCGGCAATCAGATGCCCTTCTGTACAATGGTCCAGAGTGATTTTTAAGTCATAGTGCTTTGCTATCCGTATAGCAGTAAGAATATCGTCTGCCCTGTGTGCATGGACTTTAAGAGGAATTCTTTTTTCTAGCACAGGTAACCAGCATTCTAATCTGTAATCTTCATCAAAGCTATCTCCATTCTCCTGTGCCTTCTGTTTTTTTGTAAAGTATTTTTGCGCATTAAAGAGCTCTTCCCGAAGCATTGCACCAATTGCCATACGAGTTGTAGGTGATTTATTTATACCATCATAGTTCTTTTTAGGGTTTTCACCAAAGGCGACTTTCATTGCGGCGGGCTCCAATACGACCATCTTGTCAATTGACCTACCGTCAGCTTTGATAAAAATGAATTGTCCGCCTACTATATTTGAGCTTCCCGGTCCTACCATAAGCCCCGTTATACCTGCGCTTAAGGCATTGTGGAAAGCCGAATCCATTGGATTTATGGCATCCAGTGCCTTCAAATATGGTGTTAACGGCTCGTTTTTCTCGTTGCAGTCGTCCCCTTCAAAGCCTTTTCGTTCTTCTATGATACCAACATGGCAATGTGACTCTATTAAGCCCGGCAATACCCAGCAACCTGCAGCATCAATCACTTGGACATCACGTTTATCCACCGTTATTTCTTTATCTACTTTTACAATCTTTTTATCTTGAATTAATATATCTCCCTTGTCAAAAGTCACTCCGGCCATGGTTAACACTTTACCATTCTTTATTATTAACATAAAAATATCCATGCCCACTTTCAGCTCTGGCAAAGGCATGGAGCCCAGCACCTCCCTCAATAATCTCTGTCCGTCTTTTATTATGATGATTCTATTTTTGCGCAACTTCGTTTTGATATACCTACTTTTTATGTGATAAATGCCTTTAAAATATACTTCGTAAATGATAATATTAAACTGCCCATAAAAAGGGAATAAATTTTATGTTAAACAGAGGAAATTTTAAATGAAATCACCATATGAACAAAATCTAGAACAGGAACTTTTTTCATTACTCAGCGATAATGTCCTTGATATTGCCCGCTTTATAACATCGGATGAAGAAATCCAAGGCTGGCAGGAAATGGCTAACGCTGTTTCAATCCGGCGCTTAGGCTATAATGACCATGGCCCTGTGCATATGCGCAAGGTGGCAATTAACGCAATGAGGATGTTTAATATTCTTAAAGAATCAGGAATACAGACCAGCATGGTCAAAGAGGATACAGGTTCAGAGGATGACAGCAGAATTGCTGTGCTTTTGGCATCTTTTCTCCACGATATAGGAATGTCTATAGGAAGACAGAACCACGAAATAAGTTCTTTTGTTTTAGCTGATAGGATTATTGACCGTATTCTTCAGACGGTGCTTCCTAAACAGCTCCTGCGCCATATTGCCATAAAGAGCGTCACCCTTGAGGGTATAATGGGCCATATGACCCATCACGCTATTTCTTCTTTGGAAGCAGGGTTAATTCTTGTCGCAGACGGTTGTGACATGGAAAAAGGACGCTCACGTATACCCATGCTTATTAATCAAGAATCACGGGTTGGTGATATACATAAGTATTCCGCTTCCTCGGTTGAGAAAGTTACAATAGAAAAAGGCTTGGAAAAGCCCATCAAGATTGCTGTTGAGATGTCTGCATCAGTTGGATTTTTTCAGGTGGAAGAAGTATTAATCGGTAAAATCATGGCTAGCCCTGTTAAGCAATATATAGAGCTATATGCTAATGTCATCGGCCGAGATGTGAAGCGTTATTTATGAAAATAAAACAAATTTTATGTCTTTAACAATACTTTTTGGCAATAATATTAAAACGTAATAAAAAAGAGGACTGTTTTTATGGATAGTATAAAGAGAGCTTTTGTACTAGGTATGGCACGAAGCGGTTATGAAGCCGCTAAATTACTGGTGACAAAAGGCTATGATGTTATAATCAATGATGCTAAAAGTGAACAGAATCCGGAACATATTCGAGAGCTTCAGAACCTCGGCGTAAAAATAGTTTTGGGAAGTCATCCTGAGGAACTATTTGACCATACCTTTAAGCTTTTAGTAAAGAATCCGGGAATACCGAATAATCATATTTATGTTGAAAAAGCAAAAAGTTATGGGATACCTGTAATTAATGAGCTGGAACTTGGATATCGCTACTTTCCCTCCGGTGTCAAAATAATTGGTATTACCGGTACAAATGGCAAGACCACTACTACAACTATAATTTATAAGATGCTTATTGAAGCCTCAAAGCGTGCGTATTTAATGGGTAATATCGGTTTACCTGTATGTTCTTTCGTATCAGTTTTAAAGGATGGAGATATCGCCGTTATGGAGGTATCGGACCACCAGTTGTGCAATGTCATAGAATTTAAAGCAGATATATCGGTAATGACCAACTTATTTGAAGCCCATGTTGATTTTCACGGTTCCTATGAAAAATATAAGAGCATGAAAAAAAGAATATTCAACTATCATACCGAAAGTGACATTGCTGTACTCAACCTGGATAATACTGAAGTAATGGAACTCACAGATGATATTAAGTCCACTAAAAAATACTTTACTTCTACATCAGTAAATCAAATAGGATGCTCGATAAAAGACGGCTCTATTTATTACAATACTGAAAAAGTAATAGCTTTGGAGGACATCAAAATTAAAGGCAGGCATAATTACGAAAATGCTATGGCAGCCATTGCTGTTGTGAAGGAATTTGGAGTTGAAAACAGTGCCATAGTTAATGTTTTGAGGACTTTCGGAGGTGTTGAGCACAGAATGGAGTATGTCTCAACAATAAATGGCGTCGATTTCTACAATGATTCCAAATCAACCAACATTACTTCCACACAGATAGCCCTAGCGTCTTTCAGCAAGCCTACAATACTGATGTTAGGCGGATTAGACAGAGGACATAGCTTTGATGAACTCAAGGACTACTTAAATAACGTTAAATTAATTGTGTCCTATGGCGAAACCAAGTCAAGGATTGAAGATTTTGCATTAAATCATAAAATACCATGCATAGGCGTTGATACCCTGGAAGAAGCCACAAATGCGGCTTACAAGTCCTCAGAGCCGGGGGATGTTGTCCTTTTAAGCCCCGCATGCGCCTCCTGGGACCAATTCAAAGATTTTGAGATCCGGGGCAATATGTTCAAAGAATATATAAAATACCTTTAGTTTGATTTTAAGATTTTAGCATACTGCTCTAATAAAGAGGGGTCTTCAACCTTGTGCCCAGATTTATAAAAGCTTACTTTCCCAGTTTCCGTTGAGGTATCTAGCTGATCATTGGCTCTTAATATGTCGTACAGATGCTTCACGGTCCCCTTGTTCCCATCAATAATATCCATATCGGCAGGAACAATTGTCTTTAATACGTCTTTAAAAAGAGGAAAATGCGTGCAGCCTAAAACCAATGTTCCATATTGGTATATGTCAGAAGGTAAAATTTCTCTTAGATAAGCTTCAACCTCAGGACCGGAAAAAATAAAGCTTTCCGCAAACTCAACCAACTTTGGAGCCGGCAACATATCTACAATATGTTCCGTATCAAATCTGGATACTAGGCTTTGAAATTTTTCTTCCTTCAGCGTCAATGGAGTAGCAAGGGTGAGAACCCGTTTGTGGGCATTATTATTCTCAACAGCAGGTTTAATGGCGGGTTCCATACCAATAACAGGGAAGCTGTATTTTTCCCTCAAGTCCCGGACCGCTGCGCTTGTAATCGTATTACAAGCCACCACAAGAGCCTTGATATTATGCTTGGCTAAAAACTCCACAGCCGAGAAGGTCAACTCCCTAACCTCGTCCTTTGTTTTTATACCATAAGGAGCGTTATCATTATCACCATAATAAATAAAATTTTCATTGGGTAAAAGTATCAATGCTTCTTTAAGCACTGATAATCCGCCTATCCCTGAATCGAAAAACCCTATTCTCATATTAATCTCTCCGATAATTGATGTCACATAAACAGTATAGCTAACACGTCCAAAATAAACAAGAAGATACCTTCTATTGGATAACCCTTGTACAACTTTATTCATATAATGATATAGAAACATAACACCGGAGTTTAAATATGATACGCATCGGAGGCCAAATTATACAAGAGGAATCCATTATAAGCCGATACAGCAATGACAGTATTAAACGCTTAACACTCAACAGATTGTTTGCAAGCGATATTACATATTCCTTTAAATCAATCGAAGCCCTGGATTTTGAACTAAACACAAGAGCAGCCATAGTCAGGGCTGCAGAAAAATTAAACGATAGCTCCTTTTCCTTCAGAGTTTTTAAAGATTCCAAATGCAATCCTGAATATTGGGAAAGAACAGAAATAGGCGGCTTCCTTCTTAAGCCCAATGTCAGCCCTTATAAAGCCATTAAGGATATTCTTATTAACAGCAGACTTTATGGTACCGAATGTTCAACAGCAATAGTTATAGTTTTTTATCTGGGACTCACTGATATCCTGTCCGAGGAACTATTTAACGACCTTTTTGCCAATTTATATTTAATGAATTGGAAGTACCTTGATAAGGATTTAGGTATGCGATCTTCTGATAATATTAAGGACCCGCTTCCAGGCGATTGCCTGTATATTGCCAACCCCGATGTCAACCCCGAAACTCCTGAATGGCAGGGGGAAAATGTAATCCAGTTGATTAACGGTAAATATTATGGTCATGGTATTGGTATAAGAACTGTCGAGAGTATTATACGTGTCTTGAACCAGCAGAGAATAAGAGGAGCAACCAGATCTGCGTACTTAACCGATACTGTGGTAAGACCTGATTATAAATACCTGTTCGGGCGTTATTCCACTGCGTACGCCGCACTGGCTAGAAGACATGGGACTAATGTTTGATTAAGTTAATAAAGTGATGCTAAAATTTTCTATTGAAATATGAACTTTTTAAATAATACTTCGTCTATTAGTGTGAAAACAACTTTTGTATGGAGGGTTAATTATGAAGAAAAATATATTCACACTTTTAGTCACTTTATTACTGGTATTATGCCTATCTGCTCCTGTTTTTGCCGATTCGCAGCCAAACAAGTCAGTACATTGGGCTCAAAAATATATTGATGAATTGGCACTTGAATATGACCTTTCCCCGGTGTTCAAAGATAAGGATTTAAATTCCTATATATCATTAGAGGATTTCCAAAAGACAGTCAGGCTTGTTTTTGACGAGGAATACGAAGGTACACCTGATTCAGAATTGCGAGAAGCTATTGTCTATGAGTTTACAAAGTTATGGGCTGATAAATCTGGTTTAAATCTAGATGAGATTATGACCATAAAAATGATTATATTTACTGATACAGACAAAATTGATGCAAAGTATAATCACGCAATAACAGTAGCTTATATGAAAGATATCGTCAAAGGCAGAGGTCAGGGTATTTTTGACCCCAAGACTAAAACCACATACGGTGAGCTCGCTACATTGGTTTACTTTACTGATAAGGCAATCAAAGCCGAAATTAAAGCTGGAATTCCGTCAATTGTTGCCGGTAAATTGGAAACAAGGGCATCTTATGAAATAAAAGATAACAAAGTTGTATTTGACTTTGAGCTGTTTAGTCACTATGCAGAACCCAAGGAAATAACCTTCTCTTCCGGGCAACAGTTTGAAATTACAATAACAGATAAGTCCGGCAAAGAGGTTTACAGGTATTCGGACGATAAATTCTTTACAATGATGTTAGTTAATGAAACAATCAAACCGGGTGAATCCCTAAAATGGCAGGACGAGTGGGATATGACTGACAAGGATGGCGTAAAACTCACCTCCGGCGATTATAAGGCAGTAATAAATATTTTGGCAATGTCTGATGATGCTGAGGGACAAAAAATAGATGACAGCGAACTTACGGCCACAATCGAATTCAGTTTGAATCCTAAAAACTAAAATAAAGCGATAACAAAGCGGAGGTTTTATCCTCCGCTTTTTGTTTGCCAACTCAAATCGCTTTGTTTGATTAATGCGAAGTAATATTACTTCCATATGTTTAGCGGCTATGCCTGCAACGATTTATCGCTCCATGCCAACATCCTGTTTCTAGTCGCTTTCGCTCGCATCCTACTCGCAGTAAATCGTTCGCATGCACGCCGCTTGAACACAGGGGGACGGTTCATCTGTGTTCATACTTTGATTAATGCGAAGTCGAGGTAATTGTGCCGTGAGCGATGTTAACTGGCGTAAGCGGAGCATGGATTGCGGAGCTACGCGACTTGAATCCCGGACGGATTCAAGTCGCGGCGCAGTTGACTCACTCTACAGGCACCACAGTAAAGTTACTTCGCATAAATTAAATAATGAGTAAAAGTCACCGTCCCCATTACTCATAGTTCGGAGCACAGATGAACCGTCCCCCTGTGTTCCGTTCAAACAATGCGCCAGACCGAGGCTTCGTAAGGGCGTAGAATGCGCTCATCGGTGTCAGGATAATTTGATATCAACTTGGTGGCATTAACGAGCTTTTCTTGGCGCTTTACTGTGTTTCTGCTCAAATTACATTCAATGAAGAAGGTCTCTTTTTCATTCTTTCGATAGTAGGTAAATAAGTCAGGGACCTTTTTGTTTGTGATATTTATGTCCCCATAAATCAAAGCGGAATACGCTTTTCTCAGTTTAATCAGGCTACGGTAAAAATTCAGGACTGAATTTTCGTCTTTTCCCTGGTCTTCTGTGTTGCATAACTTATAATCATCGTCAGTGCCTATCCATGGCTCTGAATCGGAGAAACCGGCACTTTTGCTATTTGACCATTGCATAGGGGTTCGGGAATGATCTCTGGTTCCTGCTAAGATTCTCTTAAATGCTTCTGTTTCGCTCGTGGTATTCTTTAATTCCGAATAATAATTTATGCTCTCCACATCACGCAATTGGTCAATTGACTTAAAATCTTTATTAACCATACCCAGCTCTTGTCCCTGATAGATAAAAGGAGTTCCCCTAAGGGTCATTTGCATAACAGCCAGAAGCTTTGCTAATACATCCCTGTATTTTGGATCGGGGTCTACTTTTGATACCATGCGAGGGTTATCGTGATTCTCAAAGAACAACGACATCTGACTGGCGGAGCCATAGTTCTCCATCCACTCAATCATATAATCCTTGTAGTAATTTAGGTCATAAAGGTAATCATCAAATCGAACCTTTCCCGGATTTTCCAGATGGTCAAAAGAGAATATCATATCAAGCTCATTTCGGTAGTCAGCAGTCAAGAGCTTGCTCATTTCTATGCCGATACCGGGAGTTTCACCCACAGAGAAGGCATTGTAAGGAGAAAAAGCCTCCTTTTTGAGTTCCCGCAAATATTCGTGGAGCCTTGGCCCATAAAAATAATGCTCCACACCATAGAAGCCCATAAGTTCACCAACACGGGTATTCCCCTCGGGCAGTCCGGAACGTTTGGATATGTAGTTTATTACGTCCATTCTGAACCCGTCTATTCCCTTTTCCAGCCACCAACGAACCATGTCCTTTATTTCGCTGCGGACATCGGAGTTCTCCCAATTAAGATCCATTTGTTTTGCAGAGAACAGATGAAGGGCGCATTGATTCCGCTCCTCAATATATTTCCAAGCACTGCCGCTAAAAAATGAGGTCCAGTTATTGGGCTTCTCTCTGAAAAAGTAATAGTCACCGTATTTAGAATCCGGCTCTTTAATTGCTCTTTGAAACCATTCATGCTCATCAGAGGTGTGGTTTACAACTAGGTCCATTATAAGCTTCATGCCTTTGGAATGAACTGCCTCAAGCAATCTGTCGAAATCGTCCATGGTTCCAAACTCGGTCATAATTTTTCTATAATCCCGGATATCGTAACCATTATCATCATTAGGTGAATCGTAAACCGGAGACAGCCATATAGCATCGACACCAAGAGCTATTAAATAATCGAGCTTTTCAATTATGCCTCCCAAATCCCCGATACCGTCTCCATTGCTGTCCTTAAAACTTCTGGGATAGATTTGATAAAACACAGCTTCCTTCCACCACTCAGGTTTTACAGGCTCCCTGCTGTTTCGAGGTACATCAGGCGCACTATTTAATAACTCTAATATAGTATTGAGAAATGCTTGATCAACCATTCCTCCCGTTAGCTTGGGTAAGGATTTCAGCTTAAGGTTTCCCACTATTGGATTATTAACCATCAGGTCTTTTTTACCCATCTGGAGCAATATCTTTTTAATTATGTCTTTCCCGACAGGATGAGAAAATAAATCTTTGATTCTGCTGTTTTCGGTTAACATTGAAATTCTCCTCACATAGAATAAATCAAAGGGACAAGTGAATCAAGTAATTGATTCATTGTCCCTCGTTTCTTTTGCTTAATTATTTGACCTCTTCTCTATTTAAGTCTCCTCTTTCCTTTAGGTCGGATACAATCTTATCAAACATTTTCTTGTCGATCTTAAACTTAGCCCTATAAACAAGGTATCCTGCCACAATAAAGAAAAGTGGAATTATCAGCATTGCCAGCTTCATTATTAGAAGGCCTTGATTGGTTACGTCATCGGGAGTTTTAGCTGCGTTTATTCCTGAAATAATCAGGGTGACACCAATTATACCGTTTGCTATAGCGCCGCCTATTTTGTTTATAAAGGGTTGAACTGAGAAGGTAATGCTCTCATTTCTACGCCCCAGCTTCCATTGGCCGTATTCTACCGTATCAGCCAGGAACATAAGCATCAGAACCTGAATAAAAGCTTGACCGACAAAAAGAAGTATTCCTGCTACACCTATGGGGATCATATTCATCGGTGCTAAGAAAAATACTATATAGCCCACCACCACAAGGATTGTTGAAAATGTATAAAGTTGCTTTCTGTCGTACTTTTTCATCAATCCCGGGAATATTGACAGAGCCAAAAGCTGAGATACACCTAATATGCCGGCGAAGACCATATACATGCCTTCATTTTTAAAAGCATATTTAAAGAAATAGATTCCAAAGCTTGTGGTAGTAACATACCCTATCATAAATAAAGCCATTGAAATAGCAACGAATAAAAGCTGATCATTCTTAAACAACACGCCGAACATTTCTTTTAATGATGTAGTATCGGTACTGGCCTTTATACTTCTGTCCTCTTTGACACCAAACAGAGTAAAGCATAAAAACAGTAATGAAAGAACAACTATACCAACCGCAACGATAAACCATGCGTCAGTGCCATTTCCCAATGCTCCTGTTACTGCGGGAATGCCAATGACACCTATGTACATACCAATATTGGCACAGATTCTCGCAAATGAGCCCGTTTTTTCTCTTTCACCCTGATCGATTGAAAGAGACGGCAGCATGGACCAATAAGCTATGTCATTGGCACCATATGTCAGGTCCCAGGTAAGGTATATTATAATGAAGGAAATTACATAGCCTATACCCCTTATCCCTAAATCTGTAAAGAGCAGTACAGTTAAAATACCTCCTATAACGCCACCTATTGCTATCCAGGGTTTAAATTTTCCCCAACGGGTTTTGGTATTGTCAACCAGCACACCCATAATAGGATCGTTTACGGCGTCAAAAATCCGCAAAGCAGTAAGCGCCGCAGTCATATACCACATGGTGGAATCAGAAAGATTGAGAACATCGGTGAGATAATACATAAAGTACATGCTGACCAGGTTATATAGCATATCTCTTCCCACTGTTCCAAGGCCAAAGGCATAACGATTCCGTTTTGCATAATTTGTCATTATTCTTTTTCCTCCCTCCGGGATAGCCCCGTTGTTATATATATATTAGAGCCAAAATCACCAAGCAAACGTACATTGTTATTATATCCGGTGCCTATGAATTGGCTACTAAGTGGTATACCAGCCTTTAAGGCCTTATCAGAGCATTCATATTCTTCAACACAATCGTTAAGGCTGTAAAGACTGTTTGCCATACGAAGTACTATCCCGTCAGGGTTTAATTGCACAGGTAAAATATGTTTTACAAGTCCGCCAAAGCGTTTAATTGGAATTTGTTGCGGATGTGTTTTTACTGTATATCTCCCTGGTTTTAGCCCTTTCACTACGAGTTTATCATCGCTCTCTGCAGCGTTAATGATAGTCTGGAAAAAGCCTGTCATTGCCAAATCTCCATCTTCACCTACAGACTGCCAGATTACTTTATTACTTTTACCGCTACTGGATTCCATTCGTGAGAACTTACCATACTGGAACACTCTTCTGTATTTCTTATAAAAAGCAATCTGATTGGTGATTTCTTTTTTCTCCTCGGGTGTGAGATATTTTAAGTCAAACTCATATCCAAGGCAACCAAAGCAAGCAACGTTAAAGCGTGTAGATAAAGGTGTAATTCGCAAAGTCTGTTGATGCGGTGATTGAGAAACATGGGCTCCCATGGTTGACGGCGGATAAAAATAAGATAAACCACCTTGAATCTTCAGTCTTTCTATTGGGTCAGTGTCATCGGAAGACCAAATTTGAGGGCTGTAGCACAACATTCCTAAGTCAAATCTATTTCCTCCTGCCGAACAGCTTTCAAGAAGAATTTGAGGACGTTGTCCGAAGATGCGAGACAATATATCATAAAGTCCAATAATGTAACGATGATAAAACTCCCCTTGATTTTCTATAATAGGTGAACAACCCTCGGCTATATGTCTGTTCATATCCCATTTAACATAGGAAACACCGGCTTGATCTAACACGCCTCCCATATTCTCAACTATATAATCGCGGACTTCCTTATTACATAAGTCCAACACCAACTGATTCCTTCCCATAACCGGCTTTTTATCGGGGTGCCTGACCGCATATTCGGGATGAGCTCTAAATAAGTTGCTGTCCGGGTTAATCATTTCCGGCTCGAACCATAAACCAAAATACATCCCCATTTCACGTATTTTATCAGCAAAAGCCTTCATCCCTTTGGGGAATTTCTTTTTATTTACATTATAATCTCCGAGTCCCGCTTTATCACTATTTCTATCACCAAACCAGCCGTCGTCCAGTACGAAGAGCTCGGCCCCTAAATTCTTAGCACTTTTGGCTAATTGAATAAGCTTCCCTTCGTTGAAGTCAAAAAAAGTAGCTTCCCAATTATTAAATAATACAGGACGCTCTTTTCCCTTCCACTGACCTCTTACAATATTCCGATTAATAAAATCGTGCATATTATGGCTCATACCGTTAAAACCTTCATCACTGAAGGTCATAACAGCTTCAGGTGTTTCAAAAGATTCGTTCTTATTTAGTTTCCACTCAAACAAATGGGGGTTTATTCCCATTGAAACCCTGACAAAATCCCTTCCACTCTTCTCTACGCTGCTATAATGATTCCCACTGTATACCAGGTTAAAGCCATATACATGACCGTAATCCTGGGTAGCGCCGTCATTTGAAATCATAATTGCTGGATTGTGTCTATTGCTGCTGCCACCGGTGGTGGATGAATTTATTATTATTCCATGTTGCACAGAACGCTTATGAAGATGAGCTTCCTTAATCCAGCCCCCATCAAGGGTAAACATATTAAAAGCTTCGTCAGGCAAATCCAACATCATGCTCATTATACGACGAATAAAAAGAGGGTTATCGCTCTCGTTTTTTAGAACCCCTCGCCGGGTAATACAATTAGCTTTTTCAAAAACAGTATAATATAGAACCAGAAAGACATCACAACTTGTGTCCTTTAAAGTTATTTCGAGGGTTTGATTACCATCATAGGCCGAAGGAAGTGTGTCCATAGGAACACAACCATCAACGATTTTATGGGAGCAATAGACAAAATCACTTACAAATGTGTTATCTGGCATTTTCAGCTCTGTCGGACTTTGGCGATAGTCTCCACGTCCATTATCAGACCATTCCAGGCACATATTCTCAAGGCCGTATATATCGTCGGATTCATCATAATTAACACTATTGCCGACTACAATCGTTTGTTTTTGGGCCATCACTGCAAGATCATCTTCATCCAGGCTCTTTCCATAATAAATATGTTCTAAATGATTGAATTTGGTTATTCGAAACAGATATGTAGTATTTGCCGTGTCCAGTCTGAAAATATTATCTTTGACTGTAATCATTTATATGTCTCCTTCTAATATATATTGCACCGTAAATCTTCAGCTAAAATCAGCTAAAAATATAATAAGCGTAAACTATATAAAATAATTACGCATATTAGCTGTTGGATGCAAAACCAATCTCTTCTAAAAAGTCTTTGACTACGCTTATATATTTTTCCTTGTCCACCACAAAACTTCGCGCATGCTCAGCTCCCTGAGCCACGTACTTACGCTTAAAACCTTTTTTGGATTCATATAAATCATCCATCATATAAGGCAGTGTAAATTTATCATCGCTACCATGAATAAAAAGAATTGGTGTACTCTCAATTATTTTGGAGTCAGCTATATCACGAGCGGGTGATACTTCCGAAAAGTAAAATCCCGCCCGTAATTTGCATATAAGACTAGCTATAGGTATAATCGGGAAGTATGGTAAGTTATGTCTAGCCTTTAATTGATAGGTAAGCTCCTCGGTAAGATCAGAGTATCCGCAATCTTCAATGACAAAACTCAACCCGGGTTTATCCGCCGCATAAAGCAAAGCTGTTGATGCTCCCATGGACTCTCCGTGGATACCGATTTCGATGTCCTCACCCAGTTTACTTTGAGTGTATTGAACAATGGTCTTAAGGTCATCCTTTTCCCGATAGCCCATAGTGGTCATATCACCACCGCTACGGCCACAATTACAGTGATCATATATTACCACATTGTATCCCATATCATAGAATATCCTGGAATACTTGATGCTTCCCACAAGATTGAAGCCGAAGCCATGTACAATAATTATTGTTTTCTTTGTAACTTCAGGGTGCTTAATCAACTGCATATAGAGGTCATATCCATGCTGAGATTTAACATTAAACTCATCTTTGTGAAGGTTCTCATACCATTGTAATGATATGTTTCCCTTTTCTTCCTCTTGAGAGATACAATCCTCCATACGAAGTCTTCTGACATGAATCACGGTGTTAACTAAACGATTTGATATAAAAATCAAAGCTGCTAATGCAATAATTAGAATAACAAAAATAATCCACATCTTATCTCAATTCCCTATCCTTAAAATATGGCCGCACCCTGAAGCATCTTCATTTATATCCTTGCTACGCCTGATTTTCTAGCCGCTTCTGCTACTGCTTTGGCGACAGCCTTAGCTACTCTTGGATCAAAAGGCGCCGGAATGATGTACTCCACAGAAAGCTCTTCAGGGGTTATAAGGCCCGCTAATGCATATGATGCAGCTATTTTCATTTCATCGTTTATATCACTTGCCCTGACATCAAAAGTACCGCGGAAAATTCCCGGGAAAGCAAGCACATTATTAATCTGGTTTGGATAATCGCTTCTGCCTGTTGCTATAACCTTCGCCCCACCTGCTTTTGCATCATCAGGGAATATCTCGGGAGTAGGGTTAGCACATGCAAATATGATGGCATCGTCAGCCATGGTTTTAACCATTTCGGCGTTTACTGCACCAGGAGCTGAAACACCTATGAATACATCCGCGCCTACCAGAGCATCTTTTAATGTTCCTTTAATTTGCTTTCTGTTTGTAATTTGCGCCATTTCATCCTTTACCGGATTCATGCCTTCCTTACGGCCTTCATAAATTGCACCGGATCTATCGCATAGGGTAATATCCTTAAATCCGTCACTTATAAGCAGCTTGGTAATTGAGATAGCTGCTGCCCCGGCACCGTTAATAACTATTTTTACATCTTCTTTTTTCTTATTAACTATTTTTAGTGCGTTAATAAGCCCTGCAAGGGTAACAACGGCAGTACCGTGCTGGTCGTCATGGAATATCGGAATATCACACATTTCCTTTAGCTTTTTCTCAATCTCAAAGCATCTGGGAGCTGCTATATCCTCAAGATTTACTCCTCCGAAGCTGCCGCTTATTAAATATATGGTGTTGACAATTTCATCAACATCTTTTGATTTAATACATAGAGGGAATGCATCAACATCGCCGAATTTCTTAAATAATACACATTTGCCTTCCATAACCGGCATACCTGCTTCGGGTCCGATATCGCCCAAACCAAGTACAGCAGTTCCGTCGGTAACAACCAAACACAAATTATGACGCCTTGTCAGCTCATAGCTTAAGTTAACATCCTTTTGAATCTCCAGACACGGTTGTGCAACACCCGGTGTATAAGCAAGAGATAAATTCTCTTTACTTTCTACCGGAACAGTAGCGACTACTTCAATCTTCCCTTTCCATTCGTTGTGTAATCTCAATGACTCTTTTGCGTAATCCATAATTTCACCTCATACCTTTTCAAATGGGAATACATATGGCAATCCTAAACTATCACGTACTGTAAGAATCTCTTTCTGAACGGCTTCACCGACAGGTACTCCCTTGTCTTTTCTTTCAAGCCATACAAGATATTCTTTTTCACCTGCAGTATATATGCGTTCTTGACCCGGAGCTTTTTTAGAAGCCCTTAATTCACGCATAATATCTCCGCAGATCTTTTTAAAAGTATCCAAGCCCATAAAAGCTTCAGGGTCAATAACAAGGAAAAAGTGTCCCAGATGGTACGGCATTTTTTTACCTTGTTCATCTATTCCCGTAAGTGTTTTTAGGAAGCTTCCTGCCTGAAGAGCAGCTGAAAGTACTTCCACTACTGTGGCATACCCATAACCCTTATAACCGGCCATTTCTTCACCGATTCCTCCAAGAGGAGCGAGAGCGGCTTTTCCGGAGGTCAAATCCTTAAGAATTTGAATACTGTCAGTCATTGCTTGACCGTCTTCTCCGATAACCATGCCTTTCGGAGTATCCATTCCGTTACGAGCATAATACTCGATTTTTCCGCGCTGGCTTATAGAGGTTGCACAGTCCAGAACGAAAGGAAATTCTTCGTCTGTAGGCAGGCCTATTGTCAAAGGATTTGTACCGAGCATATTCTCAACGCCAAAAGTCGGAGCGATTGATGGGCGAGCATTAGTTCCTGTTATACCAATCATACCGGCTTTGGTTGCCATAGTTGTCCAGTATCCGGCTATTCCGTAGTGAGTGGAATTACGTACGGCTACCATACTCAGACCATACTTCTTCGCCTTTTCAATAGCCATTTCCATCGCTTTATGGCTTACTACCATACCCATTCCGTCATTTGCATCCAGAACGGCTGTGGTCGCGGTTTCCTTGAGGATATCAATTTTGGTTACGGGTTTTTGAATACCATCTACAATACGATCGATGTAAATTGGCTTAAACCTGTTACACCCGTGGCTTTCAATACCTCTACGATCACTTTCGAGCAACACATCGGCACATATTTCGGCATCCTCCCTGGGTACGCCATAGCCTACGAAGGCGTCAATTAAAAATGAATTCATCAGTTCCCATAATACATACGGTCTTTTTTCCATTTATTTCCCCTCCCAATTTAGTGCTCTTTTTACTGCGTTATGCCAGCCATTTATACATGAATTTCTTTGGTTTTCATCCATTTCGGGAATAAAGATACGCTCACTTTCCCATCGTTTTTTAATATCGTCCAGATCCTTATACTCACCTATTGCAAGTCCTGCTAAGAAAGTAACACCCAGAGCCGTTGACTCTACGCATTTAGCTCTATTCACAGGAGTGTTCAATAAGTCAGCTTGGAATTGTAGCATTACATTTGATACCGATACTCCGCCGTCGGCTTTAATCTCAAGCAATGGACGCCCGCTATCTTCTTCCATAGTGTGAGCTAAATCATAAACCTGGTATGCAATACCATCCAATACGGCACGACATACTTCAGCCTTGTTGGTGGCTCTTGTAATACCTATCATAGTGCCTCTTGCATACATATCCCAGTGAGGAGCACCAAGTCCTGTAAATGCCGATACGAAATATAGCCCTCCCGAAGTCTTAACTGATTCAGCCAAAACATCAATTTCGTGAGAATTTGAAATTAAGCCCATTTCGTTTTGCAGCCACTTAATTGAGCTACCTGCATTGAACACACTACCTTCTAGGGCATAACAGACTTCGTTTCCTATTCCCCATGCAATCGTTGTCAATAAACGATTATTACTCTTAACAGGAGTGCATCCCGTCTGCATCATGAGAAAACTACCTGTTCCATATGTGCATTTTGCCTGACCGGGTGAGAAACAGGTCTGTCCAAATAATGCTGCCTGTTGATCTCCCGCCACACCTGCAACAGGTACACCGGCAATAAGATCAAGCCCCGGAAGATTGGGCTTAACCATTCCAAAAACATAGCTTGAAGGTAAAACCTCGGGTAAAATACCGCAAGGTATATTTAGGTGGGATAAGAGAATGCTGTCATATTCAAGAGTATGAATATTAAAAAGCATAGTACGAGCGGCATTTGAATAGTCTGTGGCATGCCTTCCGGTAAGATTCCAAATTAACCATGAATCTACTGTGCCAAACAATAGCTCTCCGCGTTCTGCGCGTTCCTGTCCATTTGGTATATGATCCAGGATATAGCGTATTTTTGTAGCCGAAAAATATGCGTCAATTGCCAGACCCGTGGTATTGCTCACATGCTCACTAAGTCCCGCTTTGACTAATTTTTCGCAGAGAGGAGCGGTTCTTCTACACTGCCATACTATGGCATTATAGACCGGTTTACCGGTGGCTTTCTCCCACACAATAGAAGTTTCCCGCTGATTGGTTATACCAATGGCAATAACTTCTCCAGGCTTTACATCCGCATTTTTTAAAACATCCTCTGCTGCTCTCAACTGAGAATTCAGTATATCCATTGGATCATGCTCAACATATCCGGGAGCCGGATATATCTGTTTGAACTCGTATTGAACACTACTGATGATGTTACAATTCACATCAAACAAAATAGCCCGGGAACTCGTTGTTCCTTGATCCAAGGATAGTATTAACCGTCTCAATTATAACCCCCCTCTTCTATTATTATTTTAACCTTCTACAGTAAACAGAGAAACTGCTTCTTCTAAATCAACCGCTGTCTTATTCATTTCCTTTGATAGATTAGTTAGCTTTTGCGCACCAGTCTTTTGCTCATCGGTTGCCGCTGATACTTCTTCCGTTATAGCTGCCGATTCCTCGGATACACTCGAGATATTTTCCATAGACAATTGTGTTTTTGTCTTTAAGGATTGAATATTCTCGACTGATATCTCCATATTGTGCATAAGATCAGCAATTTCCTTCATAGAAACAGTGATATCATAAAAAGCTGTATCGGTTTGTTCAACAGCTCTCATTTGATCAACAATTGTTCCATGGGCACTGTTTGCTTCCAATACTGCATGTTCGGCTTTCATATTTATAGATTTAATTATATCACCAATCATCTTAGATGAGTTCTTTGATTGATCAGCTAGCTTATTAATTTCACCAGCAACGACTGCAAAACCACGACCGGCTTCACCGGCTCGAGCAGCTTCTATAGCCGCATTTAATGAAAGAAGGTTAGTCTGTTCTGCTATCTGAACAATTATCTTAACAATATTATTGATATTTTTAATATCATTATTTAAACTGCCTATCTCTTCAACGATCTTCTCTGAAGCTGTCTTAGCATCAACAGCCTTATCATTTAGTAATTTTACCTTGGAAATAGCATTTGTAGTGACACCCTCTGTTTTGGAAATCAACTCTAGAATTTCGTTTAAGTCGGAAGTAACCTTATTCATCCCTTCGGATAATTCATTCATATAATCTACACTTTGCATAGCTTCTCCAGCTTGCTCGGTTGAACCCCTAGCCACTTCCTGCATAGTATTAGCTATTTGCTCAGAAGAAATATTAGTCTGCTCAGCTAAAGCTGAGATCTTGTTTGAACTCTCAGTTACTTTGACACAAGATATTTGAACCCTACGTATTAATTCCTTAATGTTGATAACGACTTCGTTATAATTTGAAATTACCTCTCCTATTTCATCATTACTGTTATCTTCTACAACCTTGGTTAAATCTCCCTGTTTTGTTTTTCTCATCATTTCGACTAATTTCAATAAAGGTTTTGAAATAGTCTTTGATACAACAAATCCAACCACTAACCCAATAGCAATTGCAACAGCGGCTACAGTTCCTATTTGCTTTCCTACTACTTTAGCTGCTGAGGTCAAAAATGAATCAGGTATTTTTATGGCCACATAAAAGGGGGTTTTATCTACTTTATAATAGTTACAGTATAAACCATTCCCAAGATCAGCTTCAAAGCTCTTCCGGCTTTCGCCTTCTAAATCCTGTCCGGTTTTAATAGCATCGATAATTGAGGTGTCCGAATAAATTGAGCCAATCTGATAGTCCACATTGTTTGAATAAATGGTTTGACCTTCCTCAGTAAGAAATAGCACTTCTACCGAATCTCCCAGCTTAAGCTCATTAAAGGATTTAGCTAATAGAGTAGGATTTATATAGACAAAAATAGTACCTAAATTACCACCTGAAGCTATGACTGTAGTTTTTCTAGCAAAAACCAGACGGCCTGTTTCATCAACATACCATTTGGATGGTACGGATTCTGAGGCTAATCTCTCAGCCAGCTCAGTATGTGAAACTCCAAAATCCTGGCTGCCTGAATAAATAGCACTTTCACCTGAACTTGGATAAAACGTAATTCCGGAAAGTCTAGAATTCTGAGATACCTTCAGAGTCAACTCCTTCAATATATCATTATTTAAATTGATTCTATCGAATCTCCCCAAACTGTTATACTTAGAGTAATCAGACTGAACCATGTTAGAGTTGACAAATGAATTAGCAACATCCATTGCCATTTGCATCTCTTTTGTGACATTATCACCGAACTGATTAATCACCTGTGTTGTATATTGCTTAATAACACTTGATAATATTGAGCTAACACTGCTGAAGGAGATTATCCCAACTACAAGCAACGGTACAATAGATAGAGTAAGATATGATACTATCAAACGTAGCTGGATTTTTATTTTTCTGAGAAGACCAGTCCGCTTTCCAGCTTTAGACATATTAGTCCCTCCTTGTCTACTCTATTATTTACACAACATTACTGTTATTGAATCAAGATTTTTATAGGATCAGCTCTAAAACCATGACATGAAATATCTATCTTTACCTCTCCGCTATTACCATCGGATTCAACCCAGAACCCTGTGGAACCGCATGTAAGAACTATTTCTGAGGGTCCTAGAATACGTGCAGGCCCGGTTATTTCTATTTTTACTATGGCATTAATAAAGGGAAGAGGCCTGTCATACTGATCCACAAGTTTAACAACAACACGGGTTGCATCCTTTTCTCCCGCATTTAGTTTATTATCATCAGCTATAACCACCAATTTGGAAGGAACAGGGTTCCTCACCATTCTAACAACCTTTACAGGTTTATCTCCGACATAACCGGTAATTGTTCCGTCCTCCCACTTCATACCCCATTGACTTATCTGCTCAAAAGGAATATCAGACATATTAATTATAAATGGCGGATACGGTAAGTGACTAAACTCGTTTGATTTCTGGTGAACAGGAATAGGATCATAATTTCCAAACTGTAGTGTTATCCAGTCACAGTTTGTCAGCACCACAAGAGGCAATACCGTTGTTTCACTTCTTTCTCCTCTTGCCCAAAAGGTTACAGGCTCTAAAACTACTTTTTTCTCAGGTGAAACCTGTGAACCGTATGTGAAAGCAGCAAACTTAGGGATTCTGAACATATCCATAACACCGTGATGACAAATCATGTCGCCGGCGCCAAAATCGCTATGTGTATTGTAGTCAAACGAACACCAGCCGATTGCTCCGGAAATTGAATCATCTGCCCATGATGCATCCTGTACTTTAAGATGTCTAAGGACATGGTTCATTTGACGTTCTTCACAATCGGTTTTTTTTGTAGGATACATATGTCCGTTGTACTCAGTAACAAGATAAGGTACTTTATGCGATAATCCCGTTACATCCTGTTGCTTTCGAAGGCCGATATTAGCGCCTGAATGAACAAAATCATTCATGGTATAAACGTCTTCTAGTAGATTGCTATTATCTATATAGCGAACTCCACCTGTCTGACGGGTCGTATCCAGACTGTGGGCAAGCTCATTGGTCCTGATATAAAAACTATCATCATCCTGGGATTCATTGATACGAACGCCCCACAAAATAATTGACGGATGGTTCCAATCCCTCTCAATCATCTCTTGAATATTATGTATTCCGACCTTTTTCCAGGATTCATCTCCTATATGCTGCCACCCCGGAAGTTCTTCAAAAACCAGTAGGCCTATTTCATCACATCTGTCCAGGAAATGAACAGACGGTGGGTAATGGGATGATCTTGCCAGATTACAGCACAGCTCATACTTAATAATATCAGCATCTTTCTGTTGAACCCTTTTAGGCATTGCATAACCAACATATGGATAGGATTGGTGTCTGTTTAACCCAACAATTTTCACTTTTTTTCCGTTCAGGAAAAATCCTTCGGGAGTGAAATTACACTCTCTGAATCCGAATCGGGTACTATATTTTTCTACTTTTTCATCATAATTAATTTCTACATTAATTAAATATAGTGTCGGGTCTTCAATATCCCACAGTCTTATATTATTCAGCTCTGTAATTTTTAATGTGTAAGATTTCTTGCCCGAATTAACTAAACGAGTTTCAGAAGTCTCAGCGATTACCTCACCCGATAAATCTGCAATCGATACCTTAATCTCGGCAGTAACGGGTGTTTCCTCAAGACGGTTATCCAAATGAATATCCAGCTTAAGCTCTTTAACAGGATTTAACACATCGATAGCTTCAGCTTTAACATTCTCTATAAACAATGGCTCAAATGTCTCCAGATAGACTTCGCGATAGATTCCACCGTAAGTTAAATAATCTATTACACCTCCAAATGGAGGTACATCAGGTCTTTCTGTAGAATCAACAACCAATGTAAGATAATTGTCTTCTTTATCTTTAACTATGCTTTGAATTTCAAAAGAAAAAGGAGTATATCCCCCCAGGTGTTCACCTAAGTAAGCCCCATTTAAATAAACCTTAGCACAAGCCATAACCCCATCAAATCTTAGCCTTAATATTTGATTATCAAATAATTCAGGTCCTTTAAAAACTTTTTTATAACAGCTTATGGTTTGAAATAGCGACTCACTGAAATAGTTATATGGCAATTCAACATTTGCATGAGGAAGCTGAATGGATTCCATGCCTTCTACAGAATGATTATTCTCCATTCCGGGTTCATAATTTTTACTGAAGAACCAATCCTTTTGAAATTCTAAGATTTTGCCCATAATAATGTCTCTCCTTTAATACTTACTTAACCGAACCGAGCATTCCCTCAACAAATTGTTTTTGCATAGTAAAGAATAACAAAACCATCGGTAGTGTTGCAATAATAATAGCTGTCATCATTACACCGTAATCCGGCGTATATGAAGAAGATAATGATGATATGGCAAGAGTCATAGTCCTTTTATCATTTGACTGAAGAACAATCAATGGCCACATAAAGCTATTCCAATTGGTCATAAAGACAATAATGGCTCCGGCAGCATAAGTAGACTTCATAGATGGAAAATAGATATAGAAAAATGCTTGTAATTCGTTCAAGCCATCTACCCTGGCAGCTTGTATTAATTCTTTCTGGAAAGACTTGGTGCTCTGCCGGAAAAAGAAAATTACAAAAACCTGCGCTATGGTCGGAATTATAACGGCTGCATATGAGTTCAGCATACCTAGCTTAGAAAATATTTTAAACAAGGGAATTAAGATTGCCGCAAAAGGTACCATCATTGTTAAAAGGAAAAAGTTATAAATCTTTTCTCTTACTTTATTTTTGTATATCTCAAAGCCGTAACCCGCCATAGATGCGACAATTAAGGTTATTATCGTACCAAATATAGCTATGATCGCAGAATTTGTTAATACCTGTTTTAGATTCATCATTTGATTAGTTTTTATCAAGTTGTTGATTAATTCAGACCCAAAAGTCAACTTTCCTTTTGTAACATCTACTGATGCATTAGTAGCACCAATAATCATCCAGATAAAAGGAAATATTGATAGGAAAGCTGTTATCGTAATAAATATATACATAAAAAATGTTTTTATCTTATTCATTTCTATCACCTGCCACTCTAAACTGGAGAAATGCCAGAATTGCTACAAAGAACACAATTACATATGAAACCGTAGAGGCATATCCGAAATTAGGCGTAAATTTAAACAATATATTATATATGTAGTGGGAAAGGGATAAAGTAGCGTTACCCGGTCCTCCCACTGTGATATTATATGATTCATCGAAAAGCTGAAGGGTTCCGTTAGTGGATAATACTGAAGTAAAAAGGATAACCGGCATCAGCATTGGAATTACAATGTGAAAGAACTGCTGAGTTTTATTAGCTCCGTCTAATTCAGCCGCCTCGTACATCGAGGGGTCAATTTGCTGTAGTGCGGATAAGTAAAAGATTACATTATAACCTGTCCAGCGCCATGTCAGTGCAATAATAATCAGAACCTTCGCCCAAAAAGCGTTAGTTAACCACGGAATAGGATCTCCGATTATATGTAAACTCATTAGGATACGATTTACCAGACCATTTATAGAAAACATACTTTTGAACAACACCGAATAAGCAACCAGTGATGTAACACATGGTAAAAATATTGCCGTTCTAAATAATCCCCTAAATTTAAGTTTTGGACTATTAAGTATATTGGCAATTAAAAGAGCCAGAATTGTCATTATAGGGACCTGAAACAAGAAGTATATAAAAGTATTCTTAAGTGCCTGTAAAAAGACTGTGTCAGTAAGTAGCCTTTTGAAATTCCCTAAGCCGTTAAAAGTATATACAGCACCTTTTCCTGTTTGGAATGACATTAAAAATGAGCTGACAACCGGATATAGGGTGAAGCAGGCAACCAATATCACCGCTAATCCTATAAACAGCCAGCCACTCCTATTCTGAATTACTGTCACTCCTCTAATACGCTTAGTCTTCATAGGGCAACCCTTCTTTCTTGCTTAGATATATTAGATAATTCCATTGATGTTTCTTTTAAAAAGAGCGAGTAACTTTTTTAAAAAGCACCCGCTCTTAAATTGATCTTGTTCAATAATAAACCTTAACTAAATAAATTATTGAATAGAAGACTCTACCTGTGCTTGAGCATCTTTAAGAAGTGCATCAACATCGCCACCGGTATATACTGAAGGCAGTATAGCAGCTATAGCAGCGTCTGCTTCATATGTATATGCTCCGTAGTCAACAGCAGGAATTTCTTTCATATATTTAGCTAAGTCTACGAATACCTTCTGTCCGCCAAAGAACTCGTCTGGCTTAACATAAGCTTCGCCGCTCTGAGAAGGTAAATATGTTCCTACTCCACCGTTCTCAACCAAAATCTTCTGATAGAAAGCAACATCGTTTCCATATATCTTGTTGAAGAAATCAATTGCTGTATCTTTTGCTTTGGATGAATTAAGAATATACCAGCTGGATCCGCCAAGGTTTGAAGCATTTACAGAACCTGCGATGTCTAATCTTGGAATAGGAGCTAAAGCCCATTTTCCTGATTGTGAAGCTTCGGCTTTGATTGAACCCATGATCCATACACCGGTTGATATACTTGCTGCATTACCACTGTTAATAGCGGCAACCCATTCATTCCAACCAGAGGTCTGCATTGTCATGCTTGAATTAATGATCTTAGCATAGGTTTCAACAGCTTTCTTCATTGCAGGGTTATTTGTCAGATTAGGAGTTCCGTCCGCATTAAAATACCATGCGCCTGCAGATTGAAGCATAATACGTACTAATCCACCGTCTGAAGGATCAAATGCGCACATATAAGCACCGGTCTTTGCTTTTACTTGTTCTCCAATTTCTATGAAACGATCCCATGTGATGTTTTCGAGATCTTTTGCGGTAAATCCTGCTTGCTCAAGAAGATCCTTGCGATAGAAGGTTCCTGCAACACCGGAGTCAAAAGGAATACCGTATGTTTTGCCGTTAGTGGTCATCAGTTTTACTTTATATTGAGCGAATGTTGAATAATCGATTTTATTTGTCAAATCAGCAAAACTGTCTGGATATGCGCCTAAATACTTGAGAGCATTATAGTCTTCAATCAAAACTATGTCCGGAAGACTATCAGTTGTGCCTGACGAGAGGTTTACAAGTAGCTTTTGCTCTACATCGGCTTTTGCGAACTCAACGATTTCAATTTCTACGTTTGGATTGATGGCTGCATATGCTTCTTTAGCAGCGTTCATAATAGCGATGTTAAAGTTTGGATCCCATGCCCAAATTGTAAGCTTTTCTTTTTGAGCCGGGGCAACCGGGTCTTTGCTATCGCCACTTGCAGTAGGAGTATTGGAGTCTGTTACAGCAGGAGCAGCCTGCTGACCACAGCCTGCGATTGAGAATGTTAGTGTAAGAACCAGTAAAAGAATTAAAATGCGTGAGATGTTTTTTCTCATAGTATCCCTCCTGATCTTTTCGTTACCCTTCAACGGGCACAAAATAATTGTACTATCGGTATAGTTAAAATGTCAATAGATTTATACTAAATTATCATGCTTTTATACTAAATTTTTATTACGAGGCCGGTAAAGTTCTATTAGAGCAATTTATAATAATTATCTCAAAATACAGCTGTTTCGTATAATTAATTTGGACGGAACTACTATTTTTTTAGGCACTTTTTTGTCAACTTCATCTTCGTTAAGTAAATTTACTATCCTTCATAAATTTATTTGTGGAGTATAAAAGTATATAATTATTTTACTAAAATTTTATTACTTACACAAGTAAAATAAACTGTTTTTTACTCATATTTTAGATTTTATTAGAGTTGGGTCCGAATTTGCACTTTCTGTCCATTAGAGATTGCGCCCATATGAAAATAAGAAAACAGGGGCCTCCCCCTGTTTTCCTTACCATAGCAGGGACATGCCCCGCTAGACTGTCATTTTACGTCTTTAGTAATGGTACTTCTGGTCTTTGACATATTTATCAAACATTTCTTTAGTTACTCCGCCCGCTTTGATAATCTCCGAATAGAAGTCTCCCGATCTCTTAACAGTACGCTTTTGGGATTCATAATCCACATGGACCAGGCCGAATCTGGCGCTCTCACCCTCAATCCATTCAAAATTATCACAGAAGCACCAGTGATAATAACGCTCAAAGGGGAGCTCTGAATCACATATCGCTTTAATATGATCATACAAATATAGACTACGGAAGGTATCGTTATTATCGCAGGTCCCGTTTTCGGTTATGTATATGGGGCGTTTAATTACGTTATACAGCTTTTCCGAGCAACGTACAATGCCTTCATTATAAATCTCCCAACCTAAATCATTTTTGGGCGCATCTTCTTTTACTCCGTCACCAAACCGGTAAACGGTGGTCCGGTTATAATAATTAACAGCTATAAAATCAATGTATTCACCCGGCTCTACCGGTAAATACCTTTTAATAGGCCATTTGAATTTGCCGAGGCAAATAGCCTCAGTTAATGCACCCTGAAAAATACGCTCCATAAGGGAAGACATCATTCTATGTATAAGGTTTCCGGAATTTTTCGGTTCGAATACCCGTACGTGATTTGCGAAGCTGACTTTTGTATCGCTGTATCCCATATCTTTTCTGATTTTGTGGATTAGCTTATATGCCTCAATATGGCATATGGTCATAACAGACATAACTTTTACAGTCTGTGTTAAGGACTTTTCTCCGGGAGGCCACATTCCTATAAAATAGGAGCCTGTTGCATAGATATTTGGCTCATTGCTTGTTATGTACTCTGAGACTAAATCTCCAAAGGATTTTACCACAAGGGTAACAAGGTCAAGATAGTATTTTATATTATCAACCTTTGTAAATCCGCCTTTTTTCTCGAACCACATGGGATTTGTGAAATGGTGAATGGTTAAAAGTAAATCTATACCCTTGTCTTTAAGATATTTAATTTCCTCCCGATAATGAGCGATAGCAGTTTCATCAACCGTGCCCTCAGTGGGACAAAGCCTTACCCACTCTATTCCGAAACGATAAATCTGAAGACCCATTGATGCCATTAAATCGGCATCCTCTTTCCAGCGGTTATAGTGGTCGTTGGTTCTCGCCGGATTTGACCCATCCTTGATGTTCCCTCTCTCATACCAGTCGTTCCAGTTATGTCCTAACTCTCCGCCTTCAATCTGCGTAGCTGCGGATGCAGCACCCATTAAAAAGCCCGGTTTAAGCTTAAACATCATAGACTAAACCTCCATAATCAATATTAATGGCTGATTAATGTGATTATTACCGTGATAGGCCAACTAAAGCGAATATATTTACTGATGTTTTAATTTTATCATAGCTCGGTCATCATATCCATATATTATGGGTAAACTTAACTGCTATAGGGACCCCTTTTTAGCGTAATGTCCCGTTTATAAGTCTTACTATACTGGATTACGGGAAGGAATTGCTTCTTTATTTGTCTCTTCAGTCTCTTCTTCGTTCTTACTCTTTTTCGATGTTCTGGTTTTAATCTCGGCAGTTATCCATACTATTAGGGGAATGATGATTTGGAATGGGATGGCGTAATAAGAATATATTTTTGCGGTCCATTCAAGCAACTCTACCGCATCTTTATGAATAATCATTGAGCTTAAAGCCATCAATATACCCAAAGACCCCGCCAGAGTACGGTAATCTTTTATATTCAATATTTGTGCTATACCTTTAGTTGCTGAATACAGGCAGACAGTGCTTTTTGTAAATCCGCTTATCATAAAAATAATAGCTACAGTAGCCTCTATTCTTTGGAAAAATGATCCTACTTTGATTAATCGTGTTGAGGCAAATGAAGCAAAGTTCTGTATTAATGTGCTGGGAACACCCAGAACCAGAATTGACCTTACCGAAATTATTATTAAGAAAATACCCCCGATTAAAAGTGATATATAATATATTTTATATGCGCTGCTATTTTTTCTGATGCTCCCCATCAGGCATAAGAATAGTACTGTTTCGCCAAATGGAAAGCCAAAAACATGAAAAGAGGCATCTAAAACCGGTATTATTCCATTATATAAAACGGGTTTTAAATTGTTAAAATTAAATAGCGGTGCAGAAAGTAAGGTAACAGCTACTATCGCAAAAGTTAAGATGGGGAAAAATATGGCGATAAATCTTCCCAGATTCTCTATACCACTTCTGACTGCAAATATGGTAATAGTAACAGCAGATATAGCAAATATAAATCCGGGAGTCTCCTGTAAGGAAACAATTCGAACAAACTCTGCAAAGTCTCTTAGAATAAGCGCTCCCAAATGTAAAGCATAAAAGACAAAGATGGAAGAAATTATTTTCCCAAATACTTTTCCAAATAAAAAGTCCAGTATTTCGTAAAAGTTCTTTCCCGGAAAAAGCTTGGAAATCCTTCCGTATACGGCCATTACCAAACTTGCAGCTGCCATTGCAATAATAATAGTTAGCCATACATCCTGCTTTGTTTGTGCACCAGTTCCCAGAACGGCGGAACTACCGATAATAAAGGTAGATAAAATAAGTATTGCCTGTCTCTGGTTTATAACTTCTTTTTCCAATTTAATACTCCCTTTACGGTTCAGTCTAGCCCAAAAATAAGTTTTACTACTTTTTTTATTGGCTCTGACGGGCTGGGTATTTCAACATTTAAATCCATGAGCACAGCAATTGTTATAGAAATCACAAGAAGACTTACGCATAGAAAAAAGCTCACCCATTCTTTCTTTTTATACTTTGGTACTACATCAATTATTACAAATACAAAGACAAGAATTACTACGCTCAAAGTATAAATCACAATTTTAGTCTCCTATCTTAATAGGTTTTGATAAAAGCCCTGTATGTTTGATGTCAATATTAGTTTCTACTGTTACATCTAAATCTTTAAAAAGCTGTTCCCAGTTTTCCCCCTTTTCCTTCCAGACCTTTGGAAGATCAGAGTAAAACCGGTTACCAAACCCGAAAATGTCTACACCAAACTCTTCTTGTATTTTTTTAATCATGCTTTCAATTCTATTCTTTAATTGCTCCTCAGTAATTTTCTTTAATATTGCCCTTCCCTTTTCATCGATATAGTTTCCTTTTGTTGCATCATGCTCAATAAGAGCTACCTTGGTATCAATACTTACCTTAATTGATAATTTATCATCAATAAATGATGGTTCTATCTTCGTATCGCTTGTTAATATCTCCATTGATATTTTTTCTTCTTCAATCTCCGAGCCAACATTCGCTACTATAACCCCACCCTTCACCTCATCCCTTATAAAGCTTAATACAAATGTATCATTATCATCAATGAAGCCCTGTAGCTTATCCTCCTTAAAAATGGCTGTGCCGCATAGCCTTACGACTTTTTCCTCATTATTTGTTTCTGTGCAAACAGAGGTCATAACAGCCGAAACACCTTCTCCGGCTAATGCATTTATAAACTCATATGCCGGAATAGATAACGCTTTGGAAAGGTGTTTTTCCTCTTCCAATATATTTGTTATTTCTAATGACAGGAGCTCTGAGGTCAGGGCTTTGGCGCTCAATATTTCTCCTGCCTTTTCATCTTTAGAAATAAGAATATCTATGTTCAATCTGGGTTCGACATCTCTAAATATAAAATCTATTACTTTTAAAACCCCATCTTTAGCAACCTCTTGGCTTAAAATTAGTATAGTTGTATGCCCGAAATATAATTTAGGGAAATTTTTGTTTATAGTATTCCGGATGGCACTTATTATGGACTCGCCCTCTGATTTAATCAAAACTGGCTTAATACTATGCCCTTCTGTAGCTCCTTGAAAATCAACAACTTCAAAAGTTAATAAATAATTACCATTCTCAGCTTTATCGATAGCAAAACCTTCCACAATGGTTAGTCTCTCGACCTCTCTATAATTCCAGCATGCGGTTAGGCCCGGTAGTAGTATAAAAACATATAATAATAAAATAGTCTTTTTCATTTTAATTACTACTCTTACCCTTTTTAATCTTATTTTTTCCTGATATCAATACAGGTCGCTTACTTATTTTCCATAGTGGAGGCCTGACAAGGACGTTATTGAACATTTCTGATTTTAAAGAGTTGAAATTTAATAGGTAAGGTATACCAAAGGATCTTAATGAACAAAGATGAAGAACTGTACCTAAAATACCAAAAACTATTCCGTAAAGGCCCATAAAACCGGCAAGCAGTACCATAATAAATCTTAGTATTATAGCAGGTCCTTTTATTTTTACTATCATCAGACCTGTTAAACCCGTTAGTGCTACAATAATAATTACTGAAGCACTCACAATTCTAGCATCAACTGCAGCAGTGCCTAAAACAAGTGCGCCTAAAATACTGAGGGATTGTATCAATTGTACACCAGCTCTCATTCCCGCTTCTCTCAGAATTTCAAAAACAATAAGCAGACCCAGAGTTTCTACGATTGTCGGAAAAGGTATTCCTTCTCTTGCTGCGGATAAGCTAAACAGCAAAGGAGATGGAATCATCTCCTGATGAAATGTTAAAATAGCCACATACAATGCGGGCAGCAAAATCGTTATTATAAAACTTAGAAATCTAAGTATTCTGCCAATAGATGTATAATAAAAATTAATATAATAATCATCATTGGCTTTGAAATAATCATCAAATAAAAAAGGTACGATAAGTACTGAAGGAGTTCCGTCCACCACAACAATTATACGCCCTTCAAGCATTTGCTCAACTGCAAAATCAGGTCTTTCAGTGCCCCCTATTTTATCAAAGAGTGAATAAGGTGAGTCCTCTATAAGTTCAGCTATCTGACCCGAGCCAAGAAAGCCATCATAGCTAATCTTACCTAACCTTTTAAGTAATTCATTAAGAATCTGTTTGTTTACTATATTCTCTAAATAGCAGATACATATATTTGTTTTTGTTCGCACGCCTATAATCATGTTTTCTATTTTTAAATCAGGAGTTGCAAGCTTTCTTCGTATCATGGATAGGTTTATAAGAAACGGTTCAACAAAGCCTTCTCTGGGACCTCTTTGAACTTTTTCATTTTCAGGCTCTGTTATCGCTCTTGATTTCCATCCCTTAGTGTCTATAACAAGAGCTTCATTACTTTTTTCCATTAATAATACGCTTTCACCGCGTACAATCCTTACTATAAGCTCATCTATATCGCAAAGTTTTTCAGCATTATTAGATAGCACAACCTGCTCTAAAATCGCGTCTAAATTCCCTTCAAATTTCTTGGACAAAGTGCTTTGAACTATAGGCTGAATAATTGTTCTGTTTGCAACTTCCACATCAACCATACCATCAATATATAAAATGCAAAATTTCGGTTTTTCCTGCTCCTGATTAGCAAAAAATCTTGTAGTAAACGTAACGTCCCCTTGAAAGAACTCCTTGAAAAGTTTAACATTATCTTCAAGGGATTTCTTAAGTTCTTTTTTTGAATTAATGCTCTCATTTTTAGGGCTTTGCTCCGTTTTATTCTTTTTCATAATCCACCCATCATTATAATTGTACATTTTTGATCATATATTAGTTTCTTATTATTACCTAAACAAGGAAAAATATAATTAAGATACTTTAGCATTATAAAAAAATAATGTCTCACTTCAAATATTGTCCCGGCCAGCTCCTTAATTGCATCGATGAATTAAAAAAAGCACCTTTAAAGTAAAAGGTGCGTCCGGTGTGGTAGAAATTTCAGCGGATTGATCTTATGATGCGTTTATAAATTATAGGTTCTTCCTCATATTTTAAATCCTTGTTGTAATAAAGTGCCAGAGAGTAAATAGTTTTCCCCAGGTTAAGAATTTCTTCCTTGTTATAGCCCCCAAAATGCAGGGCGAAAACATTTCCCTTTGAGGCTATTGCCATATCAGCCCTGGATTTACCTGCTTCTTTAAACTTAAACCATATCTCATCCACATACCTTGTTCTGTCATGCTGTATATAATAATCATATATCTTTTCATTAGATTTTCCTGTTGAATTCCACATTTTAATTAAATCTTCATACCATATTTCCCCGGTCTCCCATTTATCGCTGTTAACATAGCACGCCTTTTGTTTTATTAATATGTGGTCATTGTAAACCTCTATATAGCCACCGATGTAGTTTTTTGTTCTAGTAATAAAAATCATAGCTAAAGCGAAACCCGCCCTCACAAAATATACCAGAAACAATATTCCACTTATCTTAACAATAACATCAAATACACCCTTTGCATCAGGAAATAATGATGGTAATAGTGATACAACGCTGTTGACGGCAAGCATCGCGAGTAAAAACATCCCCCGCTTTTTAAGCATCAATATGGCATTGTTCTTATACTCAATAGCCTGATTATCCATACAGGCAGCTTCCATCCTGATGGGAAGTATATTGTTAATCATGCGATACTCCTTTAATTTTCTGCCTCAACAGTACTTTTTTTGTTGCCCAGCTTAGATTTAATAACCCAGGACAGCAGTATTGTTATTAGCAGACTCGCTCCAAATATAATGCATGAGATGAAAAAAAGATTACTGATCCTTTCATATGTGTTAATCGCTTCATATGCTTCCCGGACAGATTCCTGCACCAGATTATAATATTCGGCTGAATTAATAACTTTATTTGCGCTTCGCCTGAGGAAAAACATTATAATTACAGAACCAAATGCAATGGGTGTGATTACAGCAAAAGTATTCCGAACCACAGATAGAACTGCCTTAAGCCTACCCTCAGACACTTTCCTAGCATATGTTCCCGAAAAAAGCAAAACACAGATTATCAGTATTATGCTAAAACCAAAGGTTATTATAAGGGGCAGAAAGCTTTTTAGAGTAAAATTGCTTTTGTCTTTAGATATCGAGCCGGATTTTCTGATGTTAATTGTCTGCATCGCTGAGTTTCCGGCAATATCGGTGGCTATAACAGTAAAAATATTATCTCCTCCAGAAAGCTTTAAATCATGAAGGAAAGTACCATCTTCATTAACTGCAATAGCTTGCTCATTTATCAAAAGGGTGCAACCCGGCTCTGTCTCCCCTGCGAGAGCATAGCTCGGCCCTGTTGTTGTAATAGTGGAAGTATTCTCATATAACAGCAGTGTTGGCGGTATTCTGTCAGAGTATATTTCAGCCTTAATCACAAAACACACATTTTGAACCGGACTATATGAAACCTGTACTTCGTTGGTAAACTCTTCTATACCAACAGAAAAATATCCCTTGCCTGAAATATTTACTGTCTCAGAGTTTCCATTCACAGTAACAACAATAGGCATGCTTTTCGCGGACTCATAATTAATCACAGCTTGAACTGCGTTCGTTTCTTCTGGGGTTGAGATAGATATTGAAGTACCCGTATTAAAATATATATCCTTTGCGGTGGCTTTTGATGTGATATCGTTTTTACGGTAAAATACCTCAACACGGATGAACTCCACTGATGTGTCGATCAGAACCTCGGTGTTTTTAAATTCAGAGTCATATGCAGAATAATACATCGGTTCTTCCATATTTTCAGAACTATAAACCGCTACAATATACTCCTGGCTATTATAAATATATTCACTGCTCCAGTCTACCAGCAGCGAGCCTTCGCTTAAGTTTATCTCAGCATAAAAATCCTTTATACCGTTTAATGTCCAGTGATTATCGAAAGAGAAGCTTTCTTCCGTTACCACCGTATCAAATGTTTCAATTCCCCCCGAACTAAGGTAAACTTCAAGCTTCAGATGATAGTTATCGTAGCTGGAAAGTGTTGAAAGCGGGATTCTTCCTGATGTGGTTTTATTCGAAGTCCCGGAACCTCGCATTAATTCCTTCTGCCCTATTACAGTTAAATCTTCATCAGTTATAGCAGCCGAAACAATATAATCGAATTCTGAATTGTCAACATACGAAACATCAAAGCTTATATTTGCAGTATCATCTATTATAGATTCAATTATTAAGTTCTCTATTATAACTGCTTCGGCATAAGGGGCATAAGTTACTTCAATGGTCTGGTTTGAAAGTTTATCATATTCAATAAGCCATTCCCCGGGCATTGCGTTTGGAATTTGGTAGTATATAACTCCCTCTATGTATTCCACCGACATTTTATTGCCGGGTGCCCCGTCATAGAACTTCTCGCCGTTTGGAGCAATAAAGCTGATAACAGGAACCTCGGTACTATATGAAACAGTGATTGCCATATTCCTGGTTTCGCTGATTGTAAATAAAACATCGCTCTTAAGCTCGGCCGTCGCCATAACCGAAGCAGCAAAAAGAAAAACTGTCATAATAATTAATAGAGCTAATAATCTCTTTCCACATCTTAATAAGCCCATAATAAAATCCTCCCTATCCTAGAAAGCCCAATTTCAATAAGAGGCTTTGCCGTCATTGAACATAAATAAGTGATACCAGCCTATAGAGGCGGGGAACGCCTTAATTAAGTTAGAATGTTTTAGTACCATAATCCAGGCCGCTTCCCTTAGTCCATACTATATAGATTTCTTTTGGCTTTTTTGAGCTTTCAACTTCCCGTGCTTTAACTACAAACGAAGTCTCGTCGCTGTGATTCTTGTAAACACCTATTAATGCATCAGCCTTAGAGTAAAAGCTCTTTTTAAACGCCCACCATTTTATATCCAAATCGCATTCACCTGATACGGTAATACCTAACAATTTGTTTGTCACTGACAGATCCGTTCTTCCTGATAGATCAATGTCGCAATTGTTGGACTCCCACATGATGCCAAGCTTTAAGTCAGCATGCAATCCTTTCACCTCTTCGTTGTCCATATTGAGTAAAAGGTTCGTATATTTAAAATTACCTGCCTCAATCAATATTTTTGCCAGGGTTATTTTGCTAAACAATTTGGCATCTGTTGAAACGCTAATATATTTCTTACCCAGGCTAAATGCAAGCTTGGCGTTATCCAGCTTAAAAACGCTTACATCACCTATCCATTTCTCCAATTTTGGTAATACGGAACTGACCTTGGCGGCACTTACATCCATACTGCCTTCAAACTGCCAGTGTAATATATTTTTACTTATATCTATGTTTGTAAGACCCAGCATAAAATCGCTAAAGGTAATAGGTACACCACTTATAGTGGTTTTTAAATCAAAATCCGCGTATAATCTAACTTCTTTAGGAACAAGGTTTCCATCCCACTTAAGTGAGAATCCTAAGCCTTCAGCATCAATGAACAGTATTTTGGTAGTGTATTTAATGTAATACTCATTTTTTATAGTATTTAATTTTATTTCAAAGCTGTTTGGAGAAAAATACATGGGCATAGCTCCAAAATTAATTTGTCTATAATTTTTGGTATCACTTTTTGATTTATATTCCATATTAATTCCTATGTTTTTTGAGGTTAATAAGCATTTGAATTTTACTTCAAAAGAAAAAGCTTTTTTAGTATTGTCGGACTTTAGTAACTTATCCTGGAACGGAAATGCTGTATTGAATTTATTGACATCCAACACAATACGGTCCGGATATAGCATAAAGCCTGGCGTATTGAATTTAAAGGCATCCGTGAAGTATACTATCGGTATAACAGCTGCATCTACCCTGTATTCATCACTGGTAGGTTTATTAGATGGGTCATTATACAAATTCAACATTCCCAGCGGTGGCAGGTCAACAACCCTGTTCTTTTTTGCTAAATATGATGCCAGTCCTTCACTTGTTCCAGGGTAATACTTGATGTGTCCACCATTACTATCAGTCATTTGTATTTTGTCCGATTCCAAATCTCCGGTAAGTATTACTTTGTCATTAAAGTGTAACCAACCGTTTAGAGTAACATAGCCAGATAGGGTTGTTATGTTCCTGTCCTCTACCTTGCTGTATGATGTAAATACGTAAGGGCCGAACTTTGTGGTTTTTTCACTTCCCTGTGTCGCTACAGTAAGTCCGTTATCCAGAATAGCTTTTTTTCCGTTCACCGTCACATGAACATCATATGTACCGCATGCTATACCTGCAGGAATAACCACTTTAATCTTGCCGGCATCGACAAATTCACAGTTAATCTTATCCTTACCATAGTTAAGGTTTCCCTTTAGCTCAATACCAATTGCATCATCTGCCTCAAATCCGCTCCCCAAAAGAGAGATCTCGTAATCATAATCGCTTTTAAATATAAGCTTTGGATCCAAGCCGGTAATGGATTTGTCAAGTACGTACACAACTTTGGTTTCATTGCCGCCATCACCTATAGCAGGTATATCGCTTTTACTTTCCAGAGAATAATTTATAATATCGTAAGTCAGTTCATCATTTGACAGGGCAACTTTCAAATTGCGAGAAACACTTAATGTATCCTCAGCGGTAAAGGTTATTCTGTATTGGTTTAAAATCTGGTTGTGAAGGTATTCATAAAAAGAATATAGGGACTCGGAGTCGTTTACATAAAGGAAACTACCACCTGTGGAGCTTGAGAAATCATTTAGGTATTTTGAATCCACCGAATTGCCCAGACCTATGGAATATAAGGTTATGCCCTTTTCCATGCAAGGCTCGCCAATATAAGAATATATGGTCGAAGAAGACCTGGGGGTATTATCCTCTCCATCAGAAAGCAGAATAATACAATTTAACTCCCCGGGGCGAATATTAAAGCGATTGATTGAATCAATGACTGCATCATACATTTGTGTTCCACCCGAAGCATAAAGATTGCCTGCCGCCTGGAGCAATTCTTCCGGAGAAACACCAAAGTCATAATAATTCTCTATTCCATTGCTGAAGGTCATAAGGGCAATATTGTCAATTTCTGCTCTGTTCTCTACAAACAGAACAATAGCATTTTTTAAGCTTTCTATTCCTGTCCCTTGCATACTACCGGATACATCACAGCACAGCAGAATGTTAGCCTTTCCATATTCGATTTTTTCTACTGAAAAATCGGCAATATCGGTTCCGCAATCCTGTACCGAAAGGAGCTCCTTTAGCTTTTCGGGAGAATATGATAAATCATCATCAATATTAATTAATGCGCTTACCTTTGAGAACTCGGATGTATCGACATTGATGATATTAATTGACGCTCTCTTTTTACTTACATAGTCGGTTAAATATTTTTCATAACTGTCACTATTAACTGCTTCACTTTTTACTTCTCCGTTCTCCGACGATGATTCAGGATTCTCTTTTTTGTGATCTTCAGACATCTTAATAGTGGTTGTATTGGTCAGGATTTTATCCACATAACCAGCAACATTTTTAATTTTTTCAGGATCATCCTTTTCAGAAATAATACCGATTATTTCATACATTGGCTGTGTGAAATCATCATCTCTGCAATCGCTTACCGTGCTGAACGAAGCGCTTATATATTTTTCCGATAACTGATCATTTCCGGTGTAATTAGCTATTTTTGAAAGCTGGAGAAATACCTTTGTGCTGTCATAGGCATTATCGCTATAGGTGTAATCAAGAAGCCCTTCCTCTAGCCTATATATTGCAGAATCTTTAGCAGAGTCTTCCAGGATATCAATCTGCTTCTTTACAGACTTTCGGATATTCTTACTCTCACCCGAATAAAATTTATCGTACACCTTTTCAAGCTGCTCTGCTACCTTAGAGCATTTTTCGTCGTATCCTTCCGTAAAATCATCGGAAAAATATGAGGATTTTATGTAAGAATTCATATATAATTCAGATACAATTAAAAGCTCATTATAATCAGAGCTTTTATTCACGCCTTCAGCTAAGCCTTTAAAATCCTCACACAATATCTGCAGTTTTAAACGGGCAATACGAAGCTGGGGCATCTCAAAAAGCTTCGGATAGTCCTCTTCCAAGCTATCCATTTTCTTTATCTGCTTTTTAGCCTCTTCTTTATCCAGCTCTCCATAATCGATATAACGGTTATATTGAGCAGAAATATCAGAAATAAGTTTTGCAGCCCGCTTATATCCCTGTTCTTCGATTTTAGATACTATCTGCGTGATGGCTTCGTCAACGGCCTCGTATGCACCATCGGCAGCTTTTTCAGAATCTTGCATAGATGGAGTTTCACCTGTATCAAAATGTGAAAGCAAGACATAATCTATATTTTGGTCATCAGCAGCTTTTGCGACAGCCTGGTATTCTTCCTGTATTTTTTTATCCTTTGATGTCCTCATAGCTTTATCATATAATATTCTGGAGGCTTTAAAACTGCCATTCATGGCATAAAGCCTTGCTGCGCATAATGCCATGGAATCATTATATACTGTATCTTCTCTTACACTTTTGAGAATTTCCAGTGAATACTCTATATCTCCTGATTTGGCTAGAGAATAAATCACCTTTACACTGTCTTCAGCCGACAGCCTTTTTGTATTCGACTTTCTTTTAATATTGCCTATGCCTCCGGCAATACCTGCTATAAAAATCAGGATAAGCAAAGATGAAAAAACAACGTTTCTTGCTTTATGATTTTTTTGCCTGAATAATAGAATTAAAAATGCTGCTATTGCTGGAATAATACCGAGTGAAATTTGAAAGTATGTACTTACCATTATTTGCCCCCAAGACAAGTATAATAATTGCTAATATCTGTTGTTTTTATTTCCTCTTTATACAATTATGTTTGATTGTACCTTAATTCATAAATAATGTCTACCTCATTCTAAACCCAATCAGAGCTTCATTTAAAACAACCTTTAGGCTCTAGATTTAGTAAGATAATTTTCATCGGTTGCTTATTAATATCCCTATAATCATTTTAAATACTCATTTTAAAATATAAATAATGTATTTTGTATACTTGACAGGAGACGCGTATTTTTGTATACTTAGATTGTTAAAAAAATAACAACTGATTATTAAACACCATAGGAGGACTTTTTTATGTTGACTTACATGGACGCGTCGCAGTAGTTACAGGAGCTTCATCCGGCTTAGGAGTTCAAATGGCAACCGGATTTGCAAAGCAGGGTGCCGACTTAGTTATATTGGCCAGAAGAGTTGAGAAACTAGAAAAAATAGCTGAAGAAATCAGAGCATTGGGTGTTAGATGTTTACCTATCCAATGTGATGTTACTGATACAGATTCTGTTAATAAAGCCGCTGAAGAATCAATCAAGTATTATGGAAAAGTTGATATATTAGTTAATAACGCCGGAGCAGCTAAAAATGCGGGTGTAGTTGAAATGTCTGATGAAGATTGGGATTTTACCATACAGACAGACCTGACAAGTGTTTTTAAGGTTACCAGAGCATTCTCGAAATATATGGTGGAAAAGAAATATGGAAGAATTATTAATATTGCCTCCATGTATGGACTGGTTGGTAACACAGCTATTGATACGGTCGCTTATCATTCTTCAAAAGGTGGAGTTATTAACTTTACAAGAGCCGTTGCAGCTGAGTTAGCAAAACATAACATTACCTGTAATGCAATTTGTCCCGGTTACTTCGAAACAGAATTAACTGTAGATACATTAAAGACCGAGGCCTTTACTCAATACATGAAAGCCACAGTTCCCGTCGGGCGCTATGGGTATGAAGGAGAACTCAATCCTGCCGCTATTTTCCTGGCATGTGATGAGTCTTCTTATATAACCGGACAAAGCATCGTTGTTGACGGAGGATATACAGCGATTTAATTACTAGTAGAATTTTTATATACAAGAGGGTTTCATGGTAAGAAACCCTCTTTTTATATAAACTGAACTGCATTGCTAAAATTAGTGGTCTTATCCTTGCATTTAATATATAATATTACTAAAATAGTAATATAGTTATTTTGTCTCCTTTGTAAAGATATTTTTCTATTTAGCTCGCTTATATGTAATCATGGAACAATTTATTCCGATAAAATCAAAAATGGTTGGAGTTGTTACTTATATCGCTACAGAAACACTTTAAGGAGTATGTATGCTGAAGTTTAAAAAAAACAAAAGGGTTAAAAATAGAAATATAATATCTATTGCTTTATTTTCTGTTTTTTTGTTTTTTCTTATTACCATAACTCCATTGGTGTTTACATACTATAAAAACAGAATCAGTACAATTCAATCAATGGAATATAATAATAACAAAACATATGCTAGACATTACGCCCTAATTTTAGAGGAACTGGACAGTGACTTTAATAACTCTATATATGAAGGCGCAAAGCTTCGCGGGGAATCATTAAATTCTTATGTAGAAAAATTCGGCAACAATCTTCCGTTTTCATATGATGTTTATGATCGTTTAAACATGGCTATTGCCGCCAAGGTTGATGGTATTATAGTTGAAGGTGGCGGAAACAAAGATATCGATGCATTAATTGACCGTGCGTTTGATTCCGGGATTCCAGTAATAACAGTAATTAAAGACTCTCCTAATAGCAAAAGAATTTGTTTCATCGGAGCCGGCCGCTACCAACTAGGTAAAACCTATGGACAACAAATACTTGGACTTATAAATAATCACACCCTCAATATAATAGTTTTATCAGATTCGGACACTATATCTGCAAATCCTGATATGATGCTAGCCGGGCTTAAGGATACGTTGGCAGATGCCAACGTTGAAATACAGATGATTCCTATAGACAGAAAAAACACCTTTAGCTCTGAAGAAACTATACATAATATCATTATGAATTCAGATAATTTTCCCGACGTAATTGTTTGCTTAAATGCCGTAGATACTATCAGCGCATATCAAACACTAGTTGATAATAATCAAGTAGGGAAAATAAACATTATCGGCTACTATAATTCTGATATAATCCTATCTGCTATTGAGAAAGATATAATCCATTCGACCATAGTCGTAGACACAAAGCAAATGGGAACATATTGTATTGACGCATTAGATGAGTATATAAAGTCCAACCGTGTAAGCGAGTATTTCACAGTAGATATAGACACCTATTGGTCCCCTTAATTAGTATTGCAATCTTGAAAAAAGTGCGTAGAAGGGATTTCATCGTGCAAAAAAGAAGGAAGTCCGGGTTAAAAAAGAATACTCTATCTATTGGGACAAGGCTTATTCTGCTATTTGTGTTGACATCCGCTATTATATTTTTTGTTAACTTATATACATACGTTAATATCAACAAAGTTATGGATTCCATTGGTAGCGTATATATAAGCAACGCCGAATTGAATAAGCTTGAAGATGTTTTGGCTAGCGTCCAAAAAAATATGTATGATTTTTTAGACACCAGTAGCTCCGATGCCCTAGAAAACTTTTATAGGAGTGCTGAGAATTATAATGCTCTGATAAAGAAATTGAATGCTACAATTTCAGAAAATAATGTGAAGCTAATGGAAAGAAATATACGTAATATGTCTAAAAATTATCTGGATTTAGCCTATAAAACAATACAAGCAAAACGAGGAAGGAATGTAAGTAGATATACCGAAAGCTATAGTAATGCAAGAGAAATATATGAATTTATTAATTTAAATATCTATAGCTTAAATAACCAACTGTTTAAGGATAATTCCAATATTTATGAATTGAATCTTGTAGCGTTAAAATATATAGAAATTTTCAGTATTATAATAATAGTAGTAGTATCAATATTTAATATTTTACTCATCATTATAACGACTAAAAACATTACCAAACCTCTTAGAAGGCTTGCTGTTGCCGCCAATGAAGTCGCCATCGGAAATTTTTCAGTAGAACTTGAAAGATCAGGTAACAATGATGAAATCGATGTGGTATCCAAAGCATTTAACAAAATGATTATCAGTATCAACGAGTACGTCACTCAAATAAAGGAGAACATGGAATATGAAAGCAGCCTTAAGGAAAATGAATTGCTGATGAAAAATCTTCTAAAAGATGCACAGCTTAAATATCTCCAGGCCCAGATAAATCCCCATTTTTTATTCAATACTCTTAATGCGGGAGTTCAATTGGCAATGATGGAGGATGCCGAGAAAACAAGCGTCTTTATGGAAAAAACTGCAGAATTTTTTAGATACAACACAAAAAAACTAAACGAGGATTCCAAGCTGGAGGAAGAAATAGAACTTGTTAATAACTATATTTATATAATGAATGTCCGTTTTGCCAGAGAGATTAATTATTCAGAGAATATTGATAATGAGCTGCTTAGTATAAGGCTCCCCAGCATGACTATACAGCCTATTATCGAAAATGCAATGAGTCACGGAATTAGCGACATCGAATGGGAAGGAAAGATTATATTATCAATTTACAAGGTTGACAATAAAATAAGAATCAGCATCAGAGATAATGGCAGAGGAATGGATGAAGACACAATAAAGAAAATCCTTAGCGAAGATCCCATAAATGAGGATCAAACAAAGGTCTCAAGCGGAATAGGTTTAAGAAATGTAATAAATCGTTTAAAGCTATATTATGGAAGAGAGGACATCATAAGTATTCTCAGCGAAGGTATGAATAAAGGTACTGAAGTAGTAATACACATACCCATTTGGGATAAAAATAGTCCCCGTACTATACAGAATTGACCCCAAATAAATTATAGGAAGTGAAAAAATGTATAAGATAATGTTAGCAGATGATGAAGGCATAGTTATTGAATCTCTAAGCTTAATAATAGAAAGAAGTTTTGGCAATGCCTGTATAGTTAAAAGTGCAAAGACCGGAAGAAGCGTGATAGAATTAGCATTAGAATTTAGGCCTGATATCGTGTTTATGGATATTAAAATGCCTGGAATAAGTGGTATAGATGCCATAAGAGAAATTAAGAAGAACAATACTTCCGCCATTTTTATCGTTATGTCAGCATATGATAAATTTACATACGCAAAAGAATCAATTAATTTAGGAGTATTGGACTATCTCACTAAGCCTGTCAATAAAAGCAAAATTATTGCTACACTGGAACGTGCCATGCATATCATCGATGAGGAAAGAGCCCGACGGAAAGAAGACTTATTAGTTAAAGAAAAGCTTGGCATTATAGTACCAATTTTAGAAAATGGTATGATTTATTCGATACTTTTACAAGAGAATTCTTTAAATTATGCTGAAAACTTTAATGATCTATTGGAAATTAAAGATAAATACGGATACATTTTTGTCATACAGTATGGAGATTTAAACGAGAATGGAAGCCTTACCAATTCCGTGGGAGCGAGTGTTAAAGCACAATCACTTTACCCCAAAATGAGAGAGCTTATAAAAGAATGTTTCGATGCTATTATAGGACCTATAATGATAAATCAGGTTATTTCCTTTGTCCCTTATTCAAAACCGGATGCTGATATCGATGAAGTAAATTCCATTATCGAAAAAACCAGATATTTAATTAGGAGGCTAAGTCAGCATATTGATTTTAGTTTTAAAATAGGAATTGGCTCAGTTAAAAATAAAAACGAATTTTCTGTCTCATATAATGAAGCCATAACTGCATTAAGGCAGGATACGGGACAGGTAGTCCATTATGAAAATATCTCTGTTGACCATAGAGTAGACGAAAACTATCAGCAAGAGTCTGAGTCTATACTAATCTCTGAGATTAAAAAAGGGAACATTTTAAGAGCCCATGGAGAAGCAGAAGCGTGTTTCGATTCGTTGGCATCTACTTGTGAAAAGCACGGTATTGATATACGAGCAAAAATATTTGATCTTATGATTCAAATTGAGAACCTTGCATTTTCAATGGGTTTAAAAGAGTATGATTATATTAACAGAGGCAACTTTTTAAATACAATTCTACAATTTAATTCAATAAGTGAACTAAAAAATTGGTTTCTAGACAAGACATCAGAAATTATCACTAATATAATGGCTCATAAAAAAATGAATGCTAATGAGATTGTTATTAAAGCAAAAGAATATATATCTGATAATTACAATAAAGATATTTCATTGGACTCTATATCAAAATATGTGGATAAAAGCCCATATTATTTCAGTAAATTATTTAAAGATAATACCGGTGAAAATTTTATAGATTATTTAACTAATATAAGAATGAATAAAGCTAAGGACATGCTTTCGAACAAAGAAATCAGCATAAAAGAGATATGCATAAATGTTGGATACAGTGACCCTAATTACTTTAGCAGGACATTTAAGAAATGCATTGGATTAACTCCAACTGAATATAGAGAAGGGATAGTATAATATGAAAAAAGTAGCCTTATTATTAAATCTACTAATCTGTCTCGCCTTCTTTACCTGCTGCAATGATGTTAATAAAATAGGAACACCCCCCAATGAGAATATTGGTGACGAAATAAAAATCGGACTTTCCTTCGATTCCTATGTCATAGAAAGATGGGAAAGAGACAGAGATGTATTTGTGTCAACTGCAAACGAATTGGGTGCCGAGGTAAACGTACAAAGTGCAAATGGAAGTGCTGAAGAGCAAATATCACAAATAGAGTATTTAATAAAAAGTAAAATGGATGTCATCGCTATTATATGCATAGATCTGAATTTATTGAGCGATGTGGTAAACACTGCAAGGGAAAATGGAATAAAGGTAATTGCTTATGATAGGCTAATAAAAAATGCAAATGTTGATTTATATATATCCTTCGATAATAAAAAAGTCGGAGAATTAATGGCGGAAGCATTAATTGCAAACACCCCCGAGTATGGAAAAATATCAGCTCTATTTGGTCCAAAATCAGATAATAATGTATTGATGATTGAAGAGGGCTTCAATGAAGTAATGTCTAAGACCAATAGGTCAATAATTTATAAAGACTATGCAAAAGCATGGCTTGGAGAAATAGCTTATTCAGCGGTTTATAAAACATTAGAGTTAACAGATGAGTTTGATGGAATGCTTTGCGGGAATGATGACCTGGCAAGTCAAGCAGTTCTGGCTCTTTCCGAGCACAGAATGGCAGGCAAAGTTAGTGTCGTAGGCCAGGATGCAGAGCTGAGAGCATGTCAGAGAATTGTAGAGGGAACGCAAACTATGACTGTTTATAAACCTATTGAAAAATTGGCCAAAGGGGCTGCGGAATATGCGGTGCGCTTAGCTAAGGGAGAAAAAATAGAAACCCCCGGTACAATATTTGACGGTACATATAATGTCCCCTATGTGAAACTTGAGCCAATTGCTGTTACAAAGGATAATATTGATGAAGTCATTATTAAAGGCGGTTTCCATTCAAAAGAAGAAGTATATCTAAATGTCCCTCCAAAACATTAAAGTATAGCATATTTTTGTAAGCAAAATATTGCTATATTGAAGAATAAATATTTCCTAAAGGAAAAAAAAGTAAAGCAATTCGTAAATTATTGCTATTATCTTCATGCTATAGTTTGTACATAACCAATAAAAATCTCAGGAGGGAATTTTATGAAAAAACACCTGAAAAGACTATTGTCAATTGCTTTAGTTCTACTTATGCTCTTCTCTTTGGCAGCTTGTGGCACAGGAAAAAAAGGATTAACAGTTGGAGTCACAATGCCTACTAAATCACTCCAGAGATGGAACGAAGACGGCACCAATGTTAAAGCCGCTCTTGAAGCAAAAGGATACAAGGTTGATCTTCAGTATGCAGACAACAAGCAGGATGTGCAGAATAGCCAAATTGAAAACCAAATCACTCAGGGAGTTGACGTTCTCGTAATAGCCTCAATAGACGGTGGTGCATTAGGCGGAGTTCTTGAGCAGGCAAAAAAAGCAAAGATACCTGTAATAGCTTATGACAGACTTATAACTAATACTGATAAATGCGACTACTATGCTACATTCGATAATTATGGTGTTGGTAAAATGCAGGGAGAATTTATTGAAAGCGCACTTAAGCTTGACAAAGGCGAAAAGGGCCCATTCTATATGGAATGCTTCGGTGGTGACCCTGGCGATAATAATGCGGGACTGTTTAACAAAGGTGCCATGGACGTTCTGCAAAAGTACATAGACAACGGTGTGCTTGTTGTTAAATCCGGCCAGACTAAATTCCCCGACCAGATTGCTATTACAAACTGGGAATCAAAGGGAGCACAAGACAGAATGGATAACCTTCTGACTGCTTATTATGCAGACGGAAACATCGACGTTGTCCTTTCACCTAATGATAGCCTTGCACAGGGTATCGTAGCTTCCCTGAAGTCAGCAGGATACGGCTCTGGTAGCAAACCCTTCCCTGTACTCACCGGTCAGGATTGCGACAAGATTAATGTAGGCCAAATTATCCGCGGAGAACAGTCGATGTCAATCTTCAAGGATACCAGAATCCTTGCTGAACAAGTTATCGCTATGACAGATGCTATTCTTGCTGGAAAAACAGTACCTGTAAATACCGAATATGATAACGGCGTAATTAAAGTTCCGTCATTTAACTGCGAAATTAAGTTTGCAAACAAGGACAACTGGAAAGCGTTGCTCGTAGACAGCAAATACTATGAATTATCAGATATACCCGACGCAAACTAAATGTTTTATTTTGAAATGGCGGCAGCTATGCTGCCGCCATTTCTGATAATGGAGTACGCTATTGTGAGGCAATGGCTGCCTCAGTTGAAGGAGCAGACAATGTCGGAATATATTCTTCAAATGGAAAATATAACTAAAAAGTTTCCTGGTGTCACCGCTCTTAGCAATGTCACTTTTAAAGTGAAAAAGGGTGAAATACACGCTCTGGTTGGAGAAAATGGGGCTGGAAAATCTACACTTATGAATGTTCTAAGTGGTATTTATCCCTATGGTTCATATACCGGCGACATCATCTACAAGGGTTCTGAATGCAGATTTAAAAACATCCGCGATAGTGAAACATTGGGAATAGCCATAATTCATCAGGAGCTGGCATTAAGCCCTTACATGACTATCGCTGAAAATATTTTTTTAGGTAACGAAAGAGCGAAAAACGGTATAATCAACTGGGATGAAACAAAAAAAGAAGCTGTCAACCTTATGAAAAGAGTTGGTCTTAAGGAAAAATATACAGCTCAGGTAAAGAACATTGGCGTTGGCAAGCAGCAACTTGTGGAGATATCTAAAGCTTTGTCAAAAAATTGCGAACTACTGATATTAGATGAACCGACAGCAGCTCTAAATGACGAAGATTCCGATCATCTTCTCGAGCTTTTACAGACTCTTAATAAAGAGCATGGTATGACGTGTATAATGATTTCGCACAAAATTCACGAAGTAATAAAAATTGCTAACAGCATAACTATCCTTAGAGACGGAGAGACAATAGAGACACTGGATAACACTGAGCCTATCAGTGAAAGCCGTATAATAAATGGAATGGTAGGTCGAGAGCTTACGGATCGTTTCCCTAAGCATATACCGAATATCGGTGAGGTCGGCTTCGAAATAAAAAACTGGGTGGTTCACGACCCTCTTAATGAGGAAAGGATTATTATAAACAATGTAAATATGCAGTTTAGAAAAGGTGAAATAGTTGGACTTGCCGGTCTCATGGGTGCCGGAAGAACAGAGCTTGCAATGAGCGTATTCGGTAAAGCATACGGCACAAAGATAAGTGGTACGCTTATCAAGGATGGAAAAGAGATAACACTGAACAATATTGGACAGGCAATAGAAAATGGATTAGCTTATGTCACTGAAGATAGAAAAACGGCAGGGTTGGTTCATATTCAGGATATTAAAAGAAACATCAGCTTGGCTAATTTAAAAAGAATTACCAAGGGTTTTGTTGTAAATGAAGATGAGGAAATCATTGTCGGAAAAGATTACAAAAATCGATTCAACATAAAGTCTTCAAGTGTGTTTCAAAAAGCAGGTAATCTTTCAGGAGGAAACCAACAAAAGGTGGTTCTCAGTAAATGGGTGTTTACCTCCCCCGATGTGCTGATACTCGACGAACCTACAAGGGGAATCGATGTGGGCGCTAAATATGAGATATACAAAATCATCTTACAGTTAGCACAGGAAGGAAAATGTATAATCATGATTTCTTCGGAGCTACCCGAGATACTGGGAATTACTGATCGTTTGTACATCTTAAGTGAGGGGTGTGTCGTTGGTGAGATGATGACCAGCGAAGCAAGCCAGGAAGCTATCATGTCCACAATAATAAGAAGTGAACAGAGTAATAGGAGGTAATATATGAAGGGCATAAAGGAATTTATAAACCGTAATATACGGCAATACGGGATGATCTTTGCCCTGATTGTCATTATGATCTTTTTTGGATTCATAACCGGGGGCAAGCTTATCTGGCCAAGAAACATAACGATGTTAGTAAGACAGAATGCCTATGTGCTGATACTGGCCATAGGAATGATGTTTTGTATATTGACAGGTGGTAACGTTGACCTTTCAGTCGGATCGCTGGTCGCTCTGGTCAGCGCTATGTCTGGTCTGATGACAACGACACTTGGTTTACCTTCTTGGCTATCTATCATTATCAGTCTTATAACAGGTCTTTTGGCAGGAATGTGGCAAGGCTTTTGGATAGCGGTCGTAAAAGTGCCACCATTTATTACGACACTTGCGGGCATGCTTGTTTTTCGTGGCATTAACAATTTAATACTAAACGGTAAGACCCTACCGCTTTCCGGTTTATATATTACAATCGGGACAGGCACGGTTCCTGACATAGCCCCAAAAACCATCCCCGATTTTTTACATATTGGCGATCTATTGAAACTACAAAATAAGCCTGAGTTTTTAAATGTAACGATGCTTATCACAGGATTGGCCTTATCCATCATTTATGTATTGGTTGTGTTTGCCACCAGAAAAAGCAAACAAGCTCGAGGATACGAAGTAGCATCATTAAGTTCAGTCATTATAAAAGTAATTTCATTCTTTATTATCATAAATATTTTTTCTTACTGGCTGGCGATGGATGAAGGCTTACCCATCATGTTAATATTACTGGCAGCTTTATATGCAATTTATACATTTGTAGCGACTAAGACTATACCTGGGCGACACATTTATGCTATGGGTGGAAATAGTAAGGCAGCAGAGCTCTCCGGAGTCAACACTAAAAAAATGATGTTTCTTGTTTATTCAAATATGGGGCTTTTAGCAGGCGTTGCAGCTGTAGTAACAGCCGGTAGAATGATGGCCGCTTCCCCAAATGTAGGAGCTAATTATGAGCTTGATGCAATAGGTGCATGCTTTATAGGCGGTGCTTCTGCATACGGAGGTGTTGGAACCATATGGGGGGCCGTTGTAGGCGCTTTTATAATGGGTATCATGAACAACGGTATGTCTATAATAGGCTTAAATGTCTTTTTGCAATCTGTCGCAAAGGGCTTAATAGTACTCTTTGCCGTTGCATTTGATATGTATTCAAAATCGAAGTCCAGACTTGGCTAGATTTTATCAGTATATTTCATAGATTATTTTAAGAAAAAGACAGCCCCACTTTAGAGAAAATTAGTGCAGGCTGTCTTTTATATATTAATACAAATATCTGCCTTAGCTATTGAACCATTTTAAATTCTATGAAGAATCATAAGAACACCAGCCCATTTAAATTCATAAGATGGATTGGATAAGCTTATGAAAGGAATGGACTTTTTTGAACAATTATTACAATACTTCTTTTATTCCATATTACGACGGACAACAGAGATTATACCCAAATAATACATTCTATGACCAACAACAAAGATTTAACCCAAACAACACATATGATGCAAACAATATGTATAACTACCCCTACAGCATGAATATGCCAGCAAATATGAATGCATATCTTCCTAATAATATGCAGGCAAATATGCAGGCAAGCATGCAGGCATATCTTCCTAATAATATTCCTGATTATAAACCTATATCAAATCAATATGCTGATGCAATACGTATGATTGACTATGGGCCTGCACCTTTCGCTGTTAATATTGAGCAGGCAACTAAGCAAAATAACAACTTCAGAACAGCCTTATGGACGGGCACTCACTTACAGCTCACCTTAATGAGCATTAATGTCGGTGAAGACATAGGGTTAGAATTGCATCCGGATGTTGACCAGTTTTTGCGTATCGAACAAGGGCAAGGGCTGGTTTTAATGGGCAACAGTAGGGACCATCTGGATTTCCAGGCATATGTTGAGGATGGATTTGCTTTTATCATACCTGCCGGTACGTGGCATAACTTAATAAACACCGGTAATATACCAATCAAACTGTACTCTATATATGCTCCTCCGCAGCATCCTCACGGAACAGTCCACCGCACAAAAGCGGACGCTCAGGCTACCGGACATTAGAAAAATAGATGGTAACAGAATCAAACAGATGGTTAATCCAAAGGGGTAACCATCTGTTTTTTGAAATGGAGGTAGGTGCAAGCCTTATTTCATTTAACTCCTGAATATACTGTGCCGGTACCGGCATCCAAGGTAACGGTTATACCACTTCTTAAGACCTCGGTAGCATGCTCAGCTCCGCAGATGACAGGTATATCGAGACTTAATCCTACAATTGCTGTATGAGATGTTATATCACCTTTCTCTGTAATAATACCCTTGGCTCTTCTTAAAATGCTCATTAGTTTATTACTGGTTTCAGGTATAACAAGTATTTCTCCACCGTTAAAATTTGCTAGAGCTTCTTCTTCACTCTTACACACGCATAGCGTTCCCACCGTAGATTTTTGAGTAATCCCGATTCCTTTCAAAAGGATATCTCCCACTATATGAACTTTTAGGATATTTGTCATGCCTGGAATTCCGAGGGGCAATCCTGCTGTCAGTACAACCAAATCCCCACTTTTTACCAATCCCCTCTCTACTGCCTTCTCTACAGCATGCTCAAAAAGTTCATCACTGGTCTTCTTTTCTTCAAACAAGACAGGAACTACACCCCAGGACATTGATAATTGTCGGAATACTTTCTCGCTTGTAGTACATCCAATAATGGTGCACTCAGGCCGGAATTTGGATATCATGCGTGCAGTGGTTCCCGATACGGTAAGAGTAATAATTGCAGCCGCATCCAAATCATGAGCAGTAGTACAGGTAGCGTGGCTAATAGCATTGGTAACATTTGAAATGGACTCTGTGAGTTCAATTTGGTGAAAGCGCTTCTTATAATGTATAGCTGCTTCAGTACTCTCAGCTATTTTGGCCATTGTTCTGACACTTTCAACAGGATACTTTCCTATTGATGTCTCCCCTGAAAGCATAATAGCACTTGTTCCGTCATAAATAGCATTTGCAACGTCGCTGATTTCTGCTCTGGTAGGTCTTGGTTTGACAATCATAGAGTCAAGCATCTGTGTTGCGGTAATAGATTTCTTGCCATGAATCATTGCTTTCTTAATCAGTAGCTTCTGAATTCTGGGTAGCTCATTATAGTCTATCTCTACTCCCATATCACCTCGAGCAACCATTATGCCATCGCTGGCCATAAGAATTTCATCAATATTCTCCACACCTTCGCCGTTCTCAATTTTAGCAATGATTTGGATGTTTTGGCCTCCGTTTTCCTCGAGAAGCTTTTTTATATCAATAATATCTGTGGCCGTTCTCGTAAAGGATGCTGCTATATAATCAAAATCATGCTTGACTGCAAACTTAATATCCTCAACATCCTTAGCACTCAGGTACGGCATATCCAGCTTAATACCCGGAACATTGAGACTTTTTTTATCCTTTATGACACCGCCATTCATAACCTCGCAGATAACATCTGTCTCTGTTAAATCATGTACAATAAGCTCTACAAGTCCGTCATCTATGAGTATTCTGGTGCCCTTTTTAGCAACTTGAGGTAAGTTTTTATATGAAACTGAAACCTTCTCTTTTGTGCCCAAGAATTCTTCAGTTGTCAAAGTGAATATATCACCGGTATTAAGCGCCACGCTACCTTCTTCAAATCGGCCAAGCCTTATTTCGGGGCCTTTTGTGTCTAAAAGTAATGCAATTGGCTTTCCCAACTCTTTCCGGACTTTTTTTAACGCATTAACGCGTTTTAAATGCTCCTCGTGGCTGCCATGGGAAAAATTCAGTCTTGCAACATCCATGCCTTCTTCAATAAGTCTTTTTAATGTCTGTTCGTCCTCTACAACAGGACCAAGGGTACATATAATTTTCGTTTTTCGCATTTACCATAAACCTTTCCTTTTAATTCACATCTTTTAACTTGCAATTTTCATTAAAAGACCATTAAGTATATTATACTATAGTCTCGATTCAACCTGATACTATAATTATAATAACAGGAATTCATCTGTTTCTTTTTGGAGAAGATTTATGCTTTTACAGTTACGATATATACCAAATTGGCATTGTTCCTAAGTGTTGTGACAGCTTTTCTCGTAAAAAAGCTTCAGCTTCTGCTCTAACATCGTTTCGATAGCTATATTTGCCACGCCCACGACCGGTCATATTCTCCCGGTCCAAAAGAATCACTGCATTTGGAAAAGCTTCGGTGTTTATAGCATTGTGCACGAAGCTATATGTCATAAGAATAATCTCAATAAAACCTTCTTTTTTAACCTTCTCACTTAATTCATCAGCAAGCTGTTCAATTAATTCTCCATACCGCATCTTCCAGTCAGAAATAAGAATGACGGGTGCAATAAGTAAACCCACAGGATATCCGGCTTGTGCGACATCATTAAGAGCCTTAATTCTATGTTCCAGCTGTGAGGTTCCCAACTCAATACGTTGGATTACCTCTTTTGGGTTAACACTCATTCGGAATATTGTTTTACCTTTGTGTTCCAAGTTAAGTAATGGTTTTACCATATCGAATTTAGTCGGAAATGTTAGGTGCCCCCGACCTTCCCTGGCAAAGCGCTCAATAGTATAGATAAGATTATCTGTTATGGTGTTTTCCAATATTAAATCACTATTGCTGCCAATCTCAAAGGTTTGAGGCTCAGCCTCGTAAGATTTTTTGAGAAGTTTGTCCAGCATTTGTTCCCGGTTAACAAACAGGCGAAGATAGGAACATTTATTATAATTACACACCAAATAGCAATATAGACACATCGCCCGACAACCCGATGATGTATATGGCACCAACCAATCGGAAACCTTATGGTTAGACACATACTTGTGTGTTTTTCTGGTACCGATAATTAGCAGTCTCTTTAACTTTGGGAAGTCTCGGTTTTCAGCCGCAGTCAGCTCCGGTATGCGGTTATGGCTCTCTATTTCCACCCAGGATAAATCCTTATATTTAATCTGTAGCTTTTTTCCCAATTCATAATCAAGTACATTGGGCTCATAATAGACCTTATCAAAGCTCATGTTCATTTTAATCCCTCCTAATAATGTAGTTTTCCAAAATGCTAAGATAATATTGGGGTAAGCATCATTTATTTTTAAAGACAAAAAAATGCTCCCCGGTTTAGGGTTTCAACCTAAAGCGAAGAGCATCACTATATCTATTTATCATGATTTTCCTTTAGTACCCTTACTTATAAACGGATTCTGCGGCAGGGATGTCTTTACGATAAAACTCTCTTGGCATGAGGTTTTCAAGCTCAAAAACTCCTTTTTCTACAAGGTAATTAAGAGTGTTACTAAAACCTTTGTAAAGCTCCTTGTAATGAAATCCATTTCTGTTTAAAAGCTCATCTTTGAACTCAATTCTGATGTTCACATCGTAGTCATATTCTTCACTTTCTTTGTACATGCTTTTCAAAGGATCCTCTGCAATAAATTCACTTTTGTAAACGTCTAGAAAATCTTGTATATTATTAGTTATTTCAAAATCCTGATAATGCCCATCCTTAGTTTCAAAACTCACCCAAATGGCGTATATATCCTCAGCATTTGTTACTAAGATAGGTTCATATCTTTCTCTTACACCGGGCAAAGAAATATACTCTCTCAGTAAATTATCAAGCTCCGTATTACCCTCATATGTTAGCAGGCTGTACTGTCTTTCAAGTAAAGAACCATCCTCAAGTTTATATAAGAAATAGATGTTTCTATTTTGAAAAGAATCGGCGTTCTGCCCATAGGCATCATTTCTTCTTAGTTTTTCATTTTCTTTAAATAGACTTTCATTTTTTACAATATAGGAATGAATCTGCCTTGCTTTTGTAATTACCTCACGATTCTCAAAAACTCCGGGTAAGGATTCACGAAGCCACTGAACCTGTTCTTCGCTTAGAACCTCTGAAGAATCGTTGTAAAAGCCGGTGGATTTCCCGCGATAATCCTGAGTAGGGATAAGATACCCATGTTTTTCAGGATTATAATCCTCCGGTTTAACTGCAACTCTCATAAGGGGGTCAGAGGATGTGCTCACACCTATAATTTCTACTTTACTGTCCTGAGGAATTTTACGCTCATAACCATACAAGTCAAAATCTATGCTGCAAAGTAACAATGATAAAACGAGTGCGAATACTAAATAACCCTTATATGCTTTAAAGACCCTAAAAGTTTTTCGCATAAGCATCTCAGCGGCAAAGTATCCGACAAAGCCCCCTATTAAGTAAGTAATGATATGTGCGGCAAGATTTTGGTTTATATCAAGGATACTAATGATAATATTTCCTATAAGTGCAGCAGAACAAAAAGCGACACTATACTTAAAAATCGGTTTGACAAAAGAAAAGCTGATTACATCTGTGGCAACCTCCATATGCCTTTTCTTGTACAGGTAGTAACTTGACACTAAGAAGATAATACCTGCAATAAAATATCCGACTAGGACTAACAATTTTCCCCTATCGTTTTGAAAATCTCTGTAGAAAGTGTTCAAATAATCAAGAGGAGACCAAGCTTTAAAAACTGATAACGAATCATTGGATATATAGCCAAATAAAAAGTTTCCGAAAATACTAACAATTACACGTTCGAGAAAAAGAGCCAGAAAATTAAGTATATAAAAGAATATAGCTTGCGCTCCAATATGGCCGGTAAACATACCTGCAAATACAGCGAAGTTATAAAATAGTAATGTCAATACAAGGTTTATACCAAGCCACATCCATGTATAAGTAATGTCGGGTAGGCCCGCAATTGCTTCTGCAACCACCAAAATCAAACTATTAATAAGAAGCGGAAAGCTTACAATAAATAACCCTGAAAGATAATTGGTCACAAATAAAGTTGAACGGGTAACCGGCAAGGAATGAACCATCGTTGTGTTTTTCTGAAAATGCATATATGAGAACACTGCCAGTGCTGCGACTATTGGAAATAATCCGAAAAACACCATCATTAAATCACTTGTATCAAATATTCTCTTCCCTAAATTATTTAATATTTCTATTTCAGTTGTCCTGCTAACCTGCCTTGTTAGCGAGTTTAAGTAACCCATTATAAATATAAACATAGAAAAAGTGTAAGCAAAGGTGATAAGCCAGAACCTCTTAATATTATTTATAAAAATTCCTTTATTAAAGTACGATGTTTTTAACGGCATAATCCATACCTCCAAGTTCATAGATAAAGATTTCTTCAAGAGAGAGGGGCAGAGCATCTACCAGCAATGGATTAAGCTTATTTATGCTACTTAAAATGCTCTCCTGGTCACCTCTAACGATAAGTATCCAAACCCGGCCGTTTTTTTGTCGGCTTAAAATGTTAAGTTTGTTCACTTCTTCAGGAAGTTCGTCTTCAAATGCAATCTGAAGCTTAATAATATTATTTTGAAGCTCTGTCAAGCTACGTTCAATTATGACTTTTCCCTCATGCATGATGCCAACGTGATCACAAACATCCTCCAATTCTCTTAGATTGTGGGATGAGACAAATACGGTCATTCCACGGTCGGCTACATCCTGCAATAATACGCTCCAGACCTTACGACGCATTACCGGGTCGAGCCCGTCCACCGGTTCATCTAATAACATAATATCAGGACGAGTTGAGCTTCCTAACCAAAATGCCGCTTGTTTCTGCATACCTCTTGAGAACCGTTTAAGGCTTTTTTTCGGATTAATCGGAAAGACTTCCTGAAGCTTCTTAAATCTAACCTCATCAAAACTCGGGTATATAGACTTATAATAATTTTTCATATCCATAATCGATGCCTGGGGAAAGAAATATATTTCATCAGGTATATAGAACATCCTTGATTTTACCTGAACATTTTCGTATACTTGCTGCCCTTCTACAGTAATTGAGCCGGAATCCTGAATAAAAACGCCTGCAAGATGTTTAATCAGAGTAGTCTTCCCAGCCCCGTTAGGCCCAACAAGCCCATAAACAGAACCTTTCTCAATTGTAGCGTTGGTACCGTTTAGTGCATAAAATCCTTCAAATGATTTTTTTAAGTTTCTGATTTCTATCATTCTTTATTTCCTCCTTGTAGATCGGAGTGTGTAATTGCCTTTCGGACAATATTAATAATATTACTTTCTGAATCACCTAAAAATGCAAGTTCGCCTACTATAGCCCTCAGTGAATTATAAAGAGCTTCAACCCGTTTAGTATCAAGTTTTCTCGGTGAGGGTGCCACAAAATTACCCCGCCCTGTTACCACATAAATGAATCCTTCAGACTCCAAGTCCCTGTACGCCTTTTGGATGGTATTTGGATTTATAGATGTGTCTTGAGACAACTCCCTTATGGAAGGAAGCTTCTCATCTTGTTTAAGAGCACCGGTAATGATTAACTGTTTTATATTTTCTTTTATCTGTTCGTATATAGGCTTCGGATTTCTCAAATCTATTGCAAAGATAGGTCTCACTCCTTTCGCTTTTATAGTCTAACGTGTAATAGGTGTACTATGTGTTATAGTACGCCTATTATATATTAGTTATTATTAGCTGTCAACAAGCTTGTTAGATAACATATTGTGCATCCAAATCATATTATATAGTACAAGTTCTCGTAGTAATTTATGTGTTAGGAGTAGTCATATGATTTCGGTAAATGATTTTATAAAACAGTCCCTTGCCTTACACCTGTTTTTTGGTCGAATTATGAAAGAACATTCTTTTTTCCTTGAAGCAGGTTTTACTGCGAAAGATAATAACTTTATAGAACAGGCTGATGCTCACCGAAGGGCCTTCGACCGCTTGATGAATGAAGTAGTAGCGCTATCAAATGGAGTCGTTGACCAGGATGTATTAAACTCGGGCGAAGTGATTACACCATATACATTGCCGGCCGAGCAGGCTACTATCTTTTACACAGGTGTCCCACTGGCAACAAGCATTACTAAAGCCGAAGCAAACCTGTTTAGTGGAGGCATGGTTCATAACCCTGCGCTAGAACGGCGTGTACACGCATTGAACGAAAATGCCATAAGACTTGTAAGCAGCCTGATTAAGTTTAAGACAAAAGTATTGACTGAAGTATTATCATGCAAACTCTTTACAATGAATTACCCATTGCTCATTGATCACATCTTAAGAGAAGCCAAGTTATATCTGGTGTCAATTCAAAGACTACAGGATCGTGCAGATGTTAATATTGAGCAGGAAGCATACGAGCAGGAGGTTTTCTGGAATCGAATTATGGCTGAACATTCAAAATTCATAAGAGGACTTTTGGACCCTACAGAAAATGACCTTATTATGAAGGCTAACGATTTTGGAAATCAATTTGACGCATTGACAGCCGAGGCAATTCAGGCTATGAACCGTACAATTCCACTCAGTCAAGTAACTATGGACAGCCTTGTAGCGACACAGCAAGTTAGAGATTTCAATACAGCCGGCACGCAAGGTTTATTAAGCTGTAAGATAAAGTCTATTATTATCCCGCTTCTGGGCGATCATGTCCTCCGCGAGTCAAATCATTTTATAAGATTACTTAGCATGTTTTCACGTTGATCATTTATGATGCTTCTCTGTTTATTAATATAATGGGCTGTCATAAAGAAATACAAATTGTTTCATAGACAGCCCTGGTGTTCTTCTTGCCTCTTTTCTACCACAGGTAAATAGAGATCCATTTCGCAATATTCTTCCGAAGCAATGTTAGTATCTATACGCTCAAAATGAAAATTTTGCTTTTTAATATAATTAGAGGCCGGTAGCCATGCTGTATAAATGAATTCCCATATATGCTTAAAATCATGGAAGGTCAGCTTGCTGGGATGAAAGAAGCCAATGTATTTAAACACAGCATATTGGGAGGCCGGCAGCATCCTTGCTGACATTCCTTCGGGTATTTGTCCAAGGCCTGGTACTTCCAGAGAGCACATATATGTAACCAGGTCACTATCAAATGAGGGTTCTACTGTTATACCATAGTACATATTAGGGTTTAAAGTATTTTTAATCTTGCTTTTTTGATTAATGTAAAAATCATTTCCTGCTTTGTTTGGCATGTCCTTGTCCAAAACATCATCTCTAAAACTTAGATTATGATTCACGCCAACAACATAAAACTCAGGCCTGGATACAAAAAAAGGCTTCATAATTGCACCGCTGGCAATATCGTAATACTCGTTTAAATCAATCTTCTCCTGTACAGATATTTCATGGTTACCCTTTCTATACTTTGAAGGAGTAATCCCGAATTCATTTCTGAAAGACCTGATATAATTCTGCTCGTTATTGAAAGCATATTCCTGGGCTATATCTATTATTTTTAAATCGCTTACTAAAAGCTCATTCAGGCTGGATACTAACTTACGGGAACGTACATATTTCATAAGAGGTTTATTTGTAGCATATGTAAATAACCTATGGAGGTGGAACTTTGATATACATGCATCTACTGAAATATCTTCAAGCCTGATTTGCTCCTTTATATTATCTTCTATAAAATTAATGATTTTTTCTATTGTTTCTTTTACTGATAAATTCTTCATAATACCACTATTTCACCAAATTATTGAATTAATAAAATTATATTATTACTCCTATAAGTTAGCAAGAAATGATTATTAATTAAGAACGCGATTTATTATCCTTTACAATAAGTAGACACGGAAGGAATGATTTATCATGAGAAAAGTTATTAATTCTATTATTATCTTAGTTTTACTTATAGGTTTTACGTCCTGCTCAAATGTAAATAAGACTTATCAAAGTAATCAGCCACAAACTTCACCCACTGTTGAAGTAACTCCTATTCCTGAAGATAAAACTCAGAGTGTGGCTGAAGTGGAAGATTTTTCATTGATTATAACAATACCCGCGCCATCACTAAACAGTGAATTTTTTCAAACTCCCAATGATCAGCCAACACTTGTCATATTACCCCCATCATACTATGATGACACCTCCAGAAATTATCCGGTAATATACTATTTACATGGCTTTGGTGGTAACCCTATAGAAGCTAATAGCTTTGAGATGCTTAGCAAAGACGTAATGGGTAAGACAGGTATTGGTGAATTCATAGTTGTTAGTGTTAACGGCAGAAATAGCTACCAAGGCTCCTTCTTCGTTAATTCACCCGTTTCGGGAAACTGGGAGGATTATGTCATCAAAGATGTCATAGCTTATGTAGACCAGAATTACAGAACAATTTCCTCAAAGGAATCCAGAGGTATTATGGGATTCTCAATGGGGGGCTTCGGTGCAATAAATTTGGCTATGAGATACCCTGACGTATTTTCGTCTGTATTTGCAATCTGTCCAGGGTTATTTGATGAGAATGGCTTAGAAGCAGCTTTTAGAAGCTGGGATAGTGGGTTCAAGACTGCCTACGGTGTAGCCTTCTCCCCAGACGTTAATAACGAAACTTCGGCTCAGATTCCTAAATTCGATGGAAGCGAAGCAGATAATAATATCGTTGATAATTGGGAAAATGGTTATGGAAATCTAAAAGGGAAATTATCCGACTATTTGGCTAAAGCAGATAGACTTAAAGGTATTCAGATTGACTACAGCTCAAGGGACCAATACGCCTGGATAGCTGATGGAAGCATTTATTTTTCCGAACTGCTCAATGAAAACAATATTGAACACGTTATCTACGATTTTAAGGGAGGACATGTAAATACCGACAGTATTCAAAATCGCGTTCTTCCATTCTTTACTGAGCATCTTGGCACCGATTAATCATACGGCACACCATTTTTAATTAACTCTCAAAATGTAAAATCAGGCTTAGGCTTCTTCTTGCGAAAGTGCACCTCCTACCGCATTATCGTAGCAGGAAGTCCTTTAGGTGAAAACAATCGGGCGGTTAAAGCACACCGCTCGATTTGTTGTCGTATTAAAACATAATTGGGTGTTATTATATATAAAAAAATTATATAATTGTATATACGGGGAGGGAATATTATGAAACGTTCTGAAATAAATAAATTATTACGCGAAGCAGAGACCTTTATCCGGTCAATGGGTTTCAATTTGCCCCCTTTTGCATTCTGGTCTCCTTCTCAATGGGAGAAGGCCGGACATGAGTATGATGAGATTCGTGACAATATGCTGGGATGGGACATTACTGATTACGGGCATGGCAGATTTAATGAAATCGGGCTTGTACTTTTCACATTAAGAAACGGAAATCAGCACAATAAGAAATATGAAAAACCTTATGCGGAGAAGCTTTTGATCTCTCAAGAGAATCAGATTTGTCCTAATCATTTTCACTGGAGCAAAATGGAGGACATCATCAACCGCGGTGGTGGCAATCTAATGATTCAGGTCTGGAATTCCGACAATGACGGTAATATTCAGGATACACCTGTTAAAGTAAACATTGACGGTTGCATAACCACAGTTTCTTCAGCTTCTATTCTGCGCCTAACCCCGGGTATGAGTATAACTCTTCCTCAGGGCCAATATCATGCATTTTGGGCTGAAAAGGGGCATGGTAAAGTATTGATAGGAGAGGTTTCAATGGTTAATGATGACAACACTGACAACCGATTCTATGAAGAACAGGGGCGTTTCCCTGAAATTGAGGAAGATGAAGCACCGCTATATCTTCTATGCAACGAGTATCCCAAGGCAATGGAGTGAACTTTATGTATAAAAAATATGACATAGCAGCTCTAGGAGAGATTCTGATTGATTTCACTGAGAACGGCGAATCTGAATCAGGCATGCGCCTTTTCGAACAAAACCCGGGCGGTGCAGTCGCAAATGTTCTCTGTGCTATTTCTAAGCTTGGTAAAAAGGCCTCTTTCATAGGAAAAGTAGGCGACGACATGCATGGTGCATTTCTTCGTGAAACTCTTGAAAATATGGGAGTAGATACCTGTGGTATGGTTACAGATAAAGATTTTTTTACCACACTTGCTTTCGTATCTCTTTCTAAGAGCGGAGAGCGCTCTTTCAGCTTCGCCAGAAAACCCGGCGCTGATACCCGGTTGGCAATATCAGATGTAAATAAGAGTATTCTACATAATACAACAGTATTCCATGTCGGTTCTCTTTCAATGACTGACGAGCCGGCCAGAAGTGCCACCATTTATGCAATTAAAGAAGCTAAAAAAGCCGGGGCAGTAATTTCATATGACCCAAATTATCGTGCATCATTATGGGTAAGCAAAGAACAGGCAATAGAGCAGATGCGTTCCATTTTGCCGCTTATCGATATAATAAAAATCTCCGATGAAGAAACAGGGCTCATAGCAGATAAAAAACAGCCCGAGGAGGCTGCTTCTGAGTTAATTAAGCTAGGTATTTCCTGTGTGGCCGTCACTTTGGGAAAGGACGGCGCCCTTATCTGTACAAAGGATGGAGTTAAAAGAGTTCCAGCCTTTACTGGTAAAGTAGTGGATACCACAGGTGCCGGTGATTCCTTTTGGGGAGCATTTTTATATCGTCTCATAGACAGTGGTATGAGACCCTCCGAACTTAAGTTAGCCGTTGCCGCTGATTTTGCACGATTCGGCAATGCAGCGGCAGCTATTTGTATAGGCAGAAGAGGTGCTATACCCGCGCTACCCGGTTTGGAAGAAGTCGAGAAGCTATTATCGTCATAATCTCATGAGTTGTTTGGTACAGGAATAGCTGTTGTCGTACTGGTCCGCCACATCTTATATATTTCTTCGGTAGCAAGGGATATTTTAGTTACCGAAAAATGGTTGCAAGTAGGATATATATAGTATGTGTCAGTTAATGTGTTTAAATCTATACAGTCGCCATGTTTACCTAAATAGTTGTATTCTATATGACAGGAATACAGAGACTTTGCATTGAGTGAAACAGAATACTGGTCTCCTTCGTACTCACCCTCCAGTAAAAAACCGTTTATATCATGGGTAAGTTTACCTTTACCCAAATTTATAAACCCTTTAGCGTTAGGAAGAGAGTCCACATTTACCTCGGATTCGAATCTGTATGTACCGCTCTCAACTTCCTTCCGTACCTGCTCTCTCTCCCACTCATACCAGTCAGGAATGTGATTAAACTCAGTCTTCCCGTTTACAGCAGATAACTCGCCATACTCGGACATCTCCCATTCCTTTTTACAGCTATCACACCAAAGCTTGTTTCCATTAGACATCATATGATACTGGGTATAACAGCTCGGGCATTGATAAAGCACCTTATGTAATCCCTTAGCTCTGTCGGGATAGCTTATACGGATATTTCTCTCCTTTTGCCATGCAAAATCGTCGTATTTAAAAGCCGTATTGATTCTTTCGTTGATTTCATTATAATCCAGCGTACCTACTTCATCCTTTGTCACCAATTGAGTCAATACTGCCTCCATTTGTTTGACCTTTCTATCTTTTTGATTCCAGAAAGGCGAATTAACATGATGCCCCTGCATGATTAATGTAACAACAGGAATTTTGAGCAACTTAATCAGTTTTCCCAGTGATTCGGGAAGGACTGCATTGGTGCCGCAAAGCGAATATCTGGCTTCAGGATAAAGTACAATTACATCGCCATTATCGGCGACCTTTTTCATATGCCGGACCATTACCGTATCATTTGTAAACTTACGCTTACAAATACAGCCCACGTTTCTCAGGAGCCATTCGCGGCCGATAAATCCATCTATTGCCACCAAATAATTAGCACGATGAGGGAAAATAGCCACAGTTGTTACTTTAAAATCAATAAAGGAGTTATGATTGCACAATAGCAAATATGGTGGTTTGAGCCCATTCATACCAACTTTGGTTATTTTGACACGATGAGCCAAAACGGCAGGATAACTTATTAACCAGGTTATAGGTCTTAAGAAATGTCGCTGTCTAATAGGCTTTTTTAGCATGTCGAACCTGTCGAATTTTGATATCTCCATATGCATACTCCTATTGTTATTTAATTGCCTGATTATATTATTAAATCTAACATAATATTACGCGATACTCAATGATTTGACATATTGCGACATAACCCCCGCCTCTATATGGAATAATAAACCCTACCTCCCTTTGAAGAATAACCTCTCGGCATTGTATTTTTCTGATATAATGAAATAGACTTATAGATAGAAGACGGTGAGGAAATTGAAGCCTAAATACCTAGTTTTGATGGAAAAGCTCCGCGAAGACATTGAAAATGGCGTATATGTCGTTGGAGAAAAGCTTCCAACCGAAAATGAATTGTCAAAAGCTATGAATATGAGCCGTCAAACGGTACGCCAGGCCCTTTCTTTACTGGAGAGAAAGGGGTTTATTGAAAAGCGCCAGGGCAGTGGTACTACTGTGCGAGCCTCCCGCACCCCGCGTAAACGCACAGGCACTATCGCGGTTATAACCACTTATATCGGCGAGTATATTTTTCCTGATATGCTGCGGGGAATAGATTCTGTTTTATGTAAAAACAATGCCTCTCCGTTACTTTTTGCCACCTATAACCGTATAGATAATGAACGCCGAATCTTAATGGACCTTGGCAGGAAAGAAGTGGACGGATTAATCGTGGAGGGTACAAAGACAGCGCTTCCTAACCCCAATATAAACCTATACAGAAATCTATATAACGCGGGACTGCCTATTGTTTTTATACACGGATTTTACCCCGAGTTTAGCGAGTGGGTTCATATAGTTGCCGACGATCACGCCGGTGGCATGCAAGCGGTAAAATATTTACATTTGAAAGGAAGAAAAAATATCTGCGGTATATTTAAAAGCGATGATATGCAAGGTTTGCGTCGCTATTCCGGGTTTATAGAGCAACTGCAAAAGTTAAAGCTCCCCTTTAACGATGACCGGGTATTGTGGTTTTCAACCGAATCCCGTGAACAGACCATTGCGTCCGGATTGCTTCGCATTATTAACGGATGCGACGCTTTGGTATGTTATAACGACGAAATAGCCTTACAGGTCATTGAATTGCTGGGCAAAAACAACATACAAATACCAAAGAAATTGGCTGTAATCAGTTTTGACAATAGTAGCATTAGTGAGCTCTCACCTATTAAAATCACTTCTTTTGCCAACGATGAATTCTTGTTAGGTCAGTTGGCTGCAAAAAAGCTAATGTCACTTTTAGATGGTGCACAAGAAAATTCAGTGGTTTCACACTGGGAGTTAGTAGAAAAAGATAGTACGTGAATCATCAAATTTGTTATAATTTTCTTTTTCATTGTGTTTGTATATGTACGTACAATTTATAAGGACAAAGTGTAGAAGCATTACCCTTAATAGCCTATTCTACCTGATATAAATTGTTTGTAATCGTATTGATTCTTCTTTCATAAAATAGTAACATTAAAGTTGTACATACAAATTTTTATCATATATTTTCAAATTCACTCTATGCATAAATGATGTATAATTCAAATTAATTTGATAAGGAGGTCTTTTGTGGATAGTCAGTATAATTATATTAAACAGGAGATTGCTAACGGATGGACCTCGCTTGGCATGGAGTTCGGTTCTACCCGTGTCAAAGCAGTACTGATTGGACGTAATCACAAAACAATTGCATCCGGAAGTTACGATTGGGAAAACAGCCTGGAAAACGGAATATGGACATACTCCCTAACTGATGTATGGAAGGGCTTACAGACTGCTTACCGAAATCTCACTGAACATGTAAAAGAAAAATATGATGTTAAGATTAAAACTATAGGTTCTATGGGTTTTTCGGGCATGATGCACGGGTATTTGCCCTTCAATGCTGAAGGTGAGCAACTGGTACCATTCCGAACATGGCGTAATACAATTACAGAACAGGCAGCTTCCAGGTTAACAGAACTATTCGGATTCAATGTGCCGCAGCGCTGGAGTATTGCTCATCTTTATCAGGCCATACTAAATGGTGAAGATCATGTAAAGGATATAGCATATCTTACTACTCTGGCAGGCTATGTGCATTGGAAGCTTACTAATCAAAAAGTATTGGGTGTAGGCGAAGCATCGGGTATGTTCCCAATAGATAGCTCCACCGGTTACTACAATACCCGTATGATCGACGAATTCTCCAATCTGATAAAAGAGCATAATTTATCCTGGACATTGACCGACATATTACCCAAGGTTTTAAACGCCGGGGTAATTGGAGGCAAACTTACGGCAGAAGGTGCTGCATTACTTGATCCCAGCGGGGATTTGCAGCCCGGTATTCCCCTATGCCCACCCGAGGGCGACGCCGGAACAGGTATGACAGCTACCAACAGTATTCGTGTTCGCACCGGAAATGTATCGGCTGGGACTTCTATATTTGCTATGGTGGTACTTGAAAAAGAACTATCAAAGGTATATCCGGAAATCGATATGGTTACAACGCCCAATAGTAGCCCTGTAGCAATGGTGCATTGCAACAATTGTACCTCCGACCTAGACGCTTGGGTACGAGTTTTTGGAGACGCCATAAGGTCAGCCGGTTTGGAAATCACTAAGCCCGCATTATACGATATGTTATATTTTAAAGCTCTTGAAGGGGACGCAGACTGCGGTGGTTTGATCAATTATAACTATTATTCGGGTGAGCCCGTAACATTGATGGAAGAAGGCCGCCCCTTATTTATGAGATTACCCGAGGCAACCTTCACATTATCCAACTTTATGCGTGCACAACTCTTTTCCTGCATGGCTACTCTTAAATTGGGTATGGATATTTTATTTGACAATGAACACATCGCATTGGAACAGCTCTTGGGTCACGGAGGATTATTTAAAACAAAGGGTGTCGCCCAGAAATTGATGGCCGGAGCTTTAAATGTACCTGTGTCAGTAATGGAAACAGCAGGCGAAGGTGGACCTTGGGGAATGGCAATATTGGCTTCATACATGATGAATAAATCACATGATGAATCACTGGAAGACTATTTAGAAAACAAGGTCTTTATAAATGCCAGCTGTGAACGGGTGGAACCCGATGAAACAGACATAAATGGCTTCGCGCAGTATATGGATAGGTATGTAAAGGGATTGGAAGCAGAAAAAGCAGCGGTCAAGAACCTAAAGTAAAGAAGGAGATGGATTGATATGAAATTAAAAGATTATGAGTTTTGGTTTGTAGTGGGAAGTCAGTTCCTATATGGCCCTGAAATCTTAAGTATTGTAGCTCAAAGAGCTGCTGAAATGGTAGACAAATTAAACGCATCAGGCAATCTACCTTGTAAACTTGTATACAAAGCAACTGTAAAGACTGCCGGAGAGATAACTAATATAGTCAAGGAAGCCAACTATCAGGATAATTGTGCAGGCGTCATATCCTGGTGCCATACCTTCAGCCCTTCCAAGATGTGGATAAACGGGTTTGTTTCATTACAAAAGCCTTATTGCCATCTTGCCACCCAGTACAATCGGGAAATCCCCGACCAGGAAATTGATATGAATTTTATGAACTTGAATCAGGCAGCCCACGGAGACAGGGAGCATGGTTTTATCACTGCAAGATTAAAAATGTTGCGAAAGATTGTTGTAGGGTATTGGCAGGATGATGATGTTCAGAAAAAGCTGGGTAGCTGGATGCGCTCAGCTGTCGGAGTGGCCTTTAGTAAACAGCTTAAAGTGATGCGCTTTGGTGATAATATGCGGGAAGTCGCCGTTACTGAAGGTGATAAGGTTGAAGCTCAGGCAAAATTGGGATGGCAGGTTAATACCTGGCCTGTTGGTAAACTGGTAGAAACTATGAATACTGTTACTGACAATGAAGTGGATGAATTGATGGATATATATAATTCCAAATATACACTTGCCACTGACGATATAGAAACGGTAAGATATCAGGCTCGTGCAGAAATCGCAATGCGAAAGATGATGGATACCGAAGGTTGCCAGGCTTTTACAAATACATTCCAAGACCTGTTTGGCATGAAGCAGCTACCCGGTCTTGCCACCCAGCATATGATGGCAGTGGGCTATGGCTACGGTGGTGAAGGTGACTGGAAGGTAGCGGCTATGACAGCTATTCTTAAGGCAATGAGTGAGGGTCAGACCGGCGGAACAGCTTTCATGGAGGATTATACATATCATCTTGCACAGGGAAACGAATACAGTCTTGGCGCTCATATGCTCGAGGTATGTCCTTCACTGTCAAGTGAGAAGCCCAGAATTGAGGTTCATCCTCTTGGAATCGGAGATCGTGAGGCACCGGCCCGATTAGTATTTGAGGGCCATGAGGGTCCTGCTATTGTAATCAGTCTTGTTGATATGGGTGGCCGCCTGAGATTAATCTGCCAGGATATTTATTGTGTTAAGCCCATTATGAAGATGCCCAATTTACCGGTTGCACGTGTCATGTGGAAGCCAATGCCTGACCTTACAACAGGTGTGGAGGCCTGGATTACAGCAGGTGGCGCTCATCACACCGTGCTAAGCTATGATGTAACTTCAGAGCAAATGAAGGATTGGGCACGTTTAATGGATATAGAGTTTGTGCATATAAACAAGGATACTACCGTTGATAAACTGGAGCATGATTTATTCCTCTCAGATCTTGCATGGAAGCTGAAATAAGGTGGGCAATGCTTGGTGAACTGAAAAAATAGTTTTGTCTCCATTTGATTATTGCACCATTATGATTATAATGATACGATTTTATATGGGATATTTTTTACATAATTCTTTATAATTACTCACATCATCAGGCACGCAATGCATAAAATTTGCTTGAAAATATGTTGACAGCCCAACGTTTAGCAGGAGGGAATAAACAACATGTTTAATGTCTTTCTTGTCGAGGATGAAGTCGTTGTTCGCGAAGGCATACGCAAAAATATTCAATGGGAGCAGTACGGTTTTCATTATGCCGGTGATGCTTCAGATGGCGAACTCGCACTACCCCTTATTCGCCAGATTCAGCCCGATCTTCTCATTACAGATATCAAAATGCCTTTTATGGATGGACTATCGTTGATTGAACTGGTCCGGGAAGAACTGCCAAAAACAAAAATCGTCATCATCAGCGGATATGACGATTTTTCATACGCACAGCAGGCAATAAAAGCCGGCGTGGAACAATATCTCCTTAAGCCGATTATAAAGGAAAAAATGGTAGAGACTCTGATTATGATCAGAGAGAAAATGGAAGCCGAACAGAAGCAGCAGGAATACATAGAAAGCTTTAGACGAGAGACTCAGGAGTACGAAAATTATGCACGCAGAAGATTTTTCGAACAAATTGTCACAGGAGGGCTAAGTGTATCTGAAATCTCTGAAACATCCAAGACAATGGGAATTGACCTAAATGCCCCATTCTACAATCTGGTGCTTTTTTCTCTGAGTAGCACTGAATATGACGGAAGCATTCCTGAAAGTTATACAGATGTTCTCGCAGCGGTTCAGAATAAGGTTACCGAGCTTATAATCAATCATCCCGAATGGATTTTATTTCGTTGGAACATCACTACCTATGCTGTTTTGGTAAAGGGCAATCAGGATGATATCGCGCTTAGAACCAATCAGTGTGTTGAAATTATTCAACACCGTTGCTCCTTAGCAGACGGGGACATTGACTGGCATATCTCATACGGTACCCCTGTTTCTCGTCTCAGCGCCATTCCCGTATGTTTTAACGAGGCGAGCCGTATTCTCTCATATCGCTATCTGTGCCCGAATGAGCATATCCTCTCTGAAGCAAGTATCAGAAATTGCCGAAGAAAGAATGGATCACGAACCGACACGGGCAAGGACGAGATTGGTCAGGTGCTTGTCCGAAACTTTTTAAGCAGCGGAACCGAAAAAGAAATAGACCACTTTATGGATCAACTTCTACTAAGCGCAGGAGAAGAAGCCGTTTCATTGCCTCTGTTCTGCAGATATTTAACCATGACGATTTACTTTGCGGCTGTAAAGTATCTTGATTCAATCGGATGTCGCGCCGACAGCTTCTGGTCCATTGAGCTACAACCAAGTGACAATGTTTCGACGCCCGATAAAGTACGACAGTACGCACGCCAGGTTATGGGAAAGGCAATAGAAATGCGCGACCGGGAAAGCACAAAACAGCAACGGGATCTTGTAAGGCAGGCAATTAATTACATAAGCGAGCATTACCACGAGGAGTCTATTTCCCTAGACAGAGTATCTAAAAATGTCAATATAAGCCCTAACTACCTTTCAGCAATATTCAGCCAGGAGGTAGGACAAACCTTAATAGAATATATTACCTGTAAAAGGATAGATGAAGCAAAACGCATGCTCCGGCAAACTGAAAAGCGTTCCAGTGAAATCGCTTTCTCGGTCGGGTATAAGAATCCTCACTATTTCAGCTTCGTATTTAAAAAGGTCACCGGCTTAACGCCCAGTGAATATCGTAGAGGTATTAAGCAATGATATCAAACTCAGCGCGGAAAGAAAAAAAGATAAAGATGCAGAGCAGTCTTTGGAAGATGACTCTGATTGTGGCGCTACCTCTGATGTTTGTCATTATCGCGCTTGCATTCTCGGGAATCATCTACGCGCTGCAATATAATTCTATCCTTAACAATGTTACAATGGCTTCGGACTTCAACCAGAACTTTAAGGACGATGTCGATCTGAAAATGTATTATTATGTTATCGACAGCCAGTATTCAGTGGGTCTGCCAATCGATGAGGTACAGTCTGCAAAAAATATTGCGCAGAAACTGATTGATACGACAATGAAAAAGGATAGTCTTCGTGCAATCAGCAGCGTACAAAATCTGTTTAATAATCTTGAGGAAAAAATGCAGCAGATTGCCGAAACGAAAGAGTACGACTCCCGTGTGGACCAGCTGGAAAAAAACATATATATTCTTACCGATTTAATTCAAAGATTCATGTACACCTACCTCTATTATGAGGCTGCGCATCTTAACAATCTGCAGTCTACCATGATTAAAAACACAATTGTCCTGATGATTATTATTGTGCTTTTGTCACTGGTCTTACTTTATTTTCTTTTGGCCGGTTCAAAGAAACTGAGCAGCAAAATTGTGGACCCTATCGACAGAATTTGTGAGCGTCTTGAAGCAATCGGCAAGGGTAGCCTATTGGTCTGTGAGCCCATTCAAGCCGACGTAGAGGAAGTACAACTGCTTTCTGATGGTATAGAAAATATGGTCGGACGCTTGAAGTGGCAAATTGATAAAAACACAGAACAGGAAAAGCAGCGACGCCGTACCGAACTGGCATTGCTCCAAGCACAAATAAATCCGCATTTTCTTTATAATACACTTGATACAATTATTTGGCTGAATGAGTCCGGGGAAATAGGCGAAGCAGTAAAAATGGTTGCAAGTCTTTCTAATTATTTCCGCTTTTCCTTGAGCCGCGGGAAAAACGTCATAACCCTCGAGGAGGAAGAACAGCATATCAGAAGCTATTTGGAGATCCAACAGATGCGCTACCGCGATTTGATGGATTATGAAATCGATATTCCTATTCAATTGAAAAAATATATTTTACCGAAGCTTACCCTTCAACCATTGGTGGAAAATGCACTATATCACGGCATCAAGAATACAAGACGTAAAGGTTTTATAACCTTGACCGGGAGAGCTCAGAACGATCGCATTATTCTGGAAGTGACCGATGATGGATGCGGCATGGAAAAAGAACGACTGAACGAGGTTCGGGCTTCACTGAGGGATGGAATGCGTGAGGGATTTGGCTTAAGAACGGTACATCAGAGAATCCAGATAATGTTCGGAGTGGAGTACGGTTTAGCTTTGGACAGCACACCCGATGTCGGAACCAAGGTTACCGTGACGATTCCTATGCAAACTAGCGACAAGGAGATGGTGATATGAAAAGAATGCTTGCTATACTTACATGTCTGATGATTCTTCTTAGCGGTTGTACAAAAGAAGTTCCGACTATGAATAATTCCCGGGATGAACTTTTGGTAGTGGGGTTTTCACAGGTCGGTGCAGAATCCGAGTGGCGCGTAGCCAATACCGAGAGCATGAAATCAGCACTGGCAGAAGAAAACGGATACGTATTGATATATGACGATGCCAGGCAAGAGCAGGAAAACCAGATTCGAGCGCTCCGAACCTTCATTCAGCAGGGAGTTGACTATATTGTTTTCTCTCCAAAAGTGGAGACGGGTTGGAATTCTATCCTAAAGGAAGCAAAGGAAGCAAATATACCGGTTATCGTTATCGACCGTTATATTGAGCCGGAGGTTAAGAATCTGTATACGGCGTATATTGGGTCCGACTTCTATAAGGAAGGCGAAATTGCTATTAAGTGGCTTGAGGAATTTCTAAAAAATCAAGGTAGAGAGAATGATTCTATCCGAATTGTACATATTCAGGGGACCATGGGTTCCTCAGCACAAATCGGGCGGACTGCACCACTGGAGCAGGCCATGAAAGAGCATGCAAACTGGGAAATGGTCTCACAGGAATGCGGTGATTTCACAAGAGCTAAGGCATATGAAGTTATGGGTTCAATTCTGAAACAGACAAGTGATATTGATGTTGTTTATTGCGAAAACGACGGTGAAGCCCTTGGCGCAATTGCTGCTATGGAAGAAGCAGGACTTGTATGTAATCCGAACGACGGCGTCATTGTCATCTCGTTCGATGCTACGAGGCTTGGACTACAATACTGCCTTGAGGGGAAAATAGCATTGGATGTGGAATGCAATCCGTTGCAGGGACCATATGTTGACGAGATTATCAAACAGTTGCAGCGGGGGGAACAAATCCAACGAATCAAATATATTGATGAGACATATTTCGACTGCTTCACCATCACACAGGAAATAATTGATGGCAGGGATTATTAAGGTCGTTTTTTTACTGTAAAAGTATAAAATTTTACGATTGGTTCATACATCCTTACAAGTCAAAATCCTTTGACAGTTCACTAATTAACCGAGATTGTTAGTTTTCTTATGTGATTTCTTCTAAGATATTGTCTTTCAAAACAAGCTGTAATAAGTTGGGAGTAGGGTTTAGTACAAAATTCTGAAAGGGGAATAAGAAAATGAAAAAAATCTTGGCTATTTTCTTGGTAATTGCTTTGACATTAGGGCTGGTAGCATGCGGTGGAACACCTGCAGGTCCTGCAAACAAGCTTATAAAAGTTGGCATCATAAACAATCCACCTTCTGAGTCGGGATATCGTGCTGCGAATGTAGCTGACATGGAAAAAGTCTTCACAGAAGCAAATGGATACAAGGCTTCGACTTTCTATAGTCTGAAAAACGATGAGCAATTGAATGCAGCTACACAGTTTATCACCGACGGTGTGGACTATCTTCTTATCTCAGCCGCTGCTACTGATGGTTGGAATACTGTTCTTGAATCTGCTAAGAAAGCCGGCATAAAAGTTTTCCTTTTCGACCGTATGATGAACGTCGACGAAAGCATGTATGAAGCTGCTGTCGTTTCCGACATGGCAAACCAGGGAAATACAGCTGTTGCATGGCTCAAAGAACAGAAGCTGTCGGAATATAATGTCATACACATTCAAGGCGCAATGGGTAGCGATGCTCAGATTGGCCGTACAGCTGCTTTAGATAAAGAATTTGAAGCTGGCCACATGAAAAAAGTTGTACAGCAAACCGCTACTTGGGATGAAGCCACTGCTAAGCAAATCGTAGAATCAGTAATCAATTCCGGAGAAAAATTCAACGTTATTTATGCTGAAAATGACGGTATGGCAAAGGGTGCTGTTGCAGCACTGGATGAAGCCGGTATCACACATGGAGTTGGCAAAGATGTCATTATAATGGGCTTCGATTGCAATAAGTGGGCGCTTAGGGAACTACTTGCAGGAAACTGGAACTATGATGGTCAATGCAGCCCCTTCCAGGCTTCTGTAATTGCTGGTATGATAAAGGATCTTGAGGCCGGCAAGAAGCTTCCTTCTAAGAAGGTTATTTCCGAGGAAAAAGGTTTTGACGCAAAGACTCTTACACAAGCTGACATTGATACATACGGTCTTGGTGATTAATCAAAAACTTACTCCTCCTGATTAAAGGAGTTCTGTTAGTTGATTGCGATGCTAGTATACAATCTCTCCCCATACTAGCATCGCTGTTTATAACGAGAATTTTAAGGATGGTAACTATGCAAAACGACATCGTTTTATCCATGCGTAAAATAACCAAAGCCTTTCCGGGTGTTCTCGCCTTGCAAAATGTGGATTTCACTCTATACAAAGGGGAAATTCACGCCCTGATGGGTGAGAATGGAGCCGGTAAATCAACTTTAATCAAAGTTCTGACAGGTGTACACCAAAAAGATTCAGGTCAAATCCACATAGAGGGGATTAGCAAAGATATTAATGTAAAATCTCCTCGTGAGGCTCAGAATTTAGGCATCAGTACGGTTTATCAAGAGATCACACTGTGTCCTAACCTTACAGTTGCCGAAAATATTTTTATTGGTCGAGACAAATCCAATTTCGTGAATTGGCGCTCTATAAAAAAGAAGACGACAGAGATACTTTCCAAACTGAATATCCCGGCGAGAGCCACTCAGCAGCTTTCTACTTGCTCGTTGGCTGTTCAGCAAATGGTAGCCATCGCTCGCTCCGTGGATATGGACTGCAAAGTACTTATTCTGGACGAGCCGACCTCCTCATTGGACGAAGAAGAGGTTAAAAAACTTTTTTCTCTAATGCGTGACCTGAAGTCACGCGGTGTGAGTATTATCTTTATCACTCATTTCCTAGAGCAAGTGTACGAGATATGTGACAGGATAACTGTTTTACGGAACGGTGCGCTCGTCGGAGAATATGAAATAAATGATCTACCGCGCGTACAGCTCATTTCAAAGATGATGGGTAAAGAGCTTGATGATATTTCAGCGCTACAGAATCAAAAAACATCACAAATCAAGGCTGACGTATCTCCGGTTCTTGAGGCATTTGGGTTATCCAGTGCGGAGGGTACAAGACCCTTTAATTTTAAAATATCTAAGGGAGAAGTAAACGGATTTACCGGGCTGCTTGGTTCCGGCCGTAGCGAATGCGTACGCGCAATATTTGCTGCAGACAAAATTACCGGTGGGAAAATCAGGGTAAATGGTAAAGACGTCAAAATAAATAAGCCCAAGGACGCCATGAAGTATGGTATTGGCTATTTACCTGAGGACAGAAAAATGGATGGTATCGTTGCAGACTTGTCTGTACGTGAAAATATTATTCTTGCCTTGCAAGTAATGAAGGGCTTTTTCAGGCCATTTTCTAAAACTGAAGCCGAAGAATTTGCAGAAAAGTACATAAAATTGTTGGGCATAAAAACCTCTTCTATGGACACACCCATTAAATCACTTTCAGGCGGTAATCAGCAAAAGGTAATACTTGCTCGCTGGTTGCTCACAAATCCGGAGTATCTAATCTTGGATGAACCAACACGTGGAATTGACGTCGGTACAAAAGTTGAGATACAAAAGCTTGTACTCAAGCTTGCAGAAGAAGGCGTCAGTGTTACATTTATTTCATCAGAAGTAGAGGAAATGCTCCGTACTTGTTCACGGCTAATCGTTATGCGCGATCGTAATATAGTCGGTGAATTAACAGGGGATGACATGACACAAGCTAAAATTATGCACACAATAGCGGGGGGGGAAGCTCAAAATGGCTAAAGTTCTTAAGAAATTTGCAAAATCTCAATTGGTCATCCCGTTGCTTGCCCTTTTTTTGCTGGTTGTTTTTAATTTATTCAGGGATGTGGAATTTTTCTCTATAAGTGTATCGACAAATAACATGGGAAATACGGTTCTTACAGGAAATATAATCAGCATTTTAAACGGTGCATCAGCGGTTGCTATTTTAGCAATCGGTATGACACTGGTAACAGCAGCTTCAGGGGGACAGGATATAAGTGTCGGTGCGACGGCAGCAATCGCAGGCAGTGTTTTTGTCAGTGTGCTTCGTGCCAATGAAATTACGATGCCTATTGTTCTTATGGCTTTTTTGGCAAGTTGTTTAGTTGCAATTCTTTGCGGCCTATTCAACGGAACATTGGTTGCAGTATTTAAAATTCAGCCTATGATAGCGACATTAATACTTTTTTCAGCCGGGCGCTCAATAGCTTATTGGATAAACGGCGGCGCGACGCCTACTGTTACTAGTCCGCTGTTAGTTAGTATCGGTGGATTTATTCCGGGCATTCCCATACCCACACCTATTATTATTATGGTAATATTCCTGGTGTTGATTTCGCTTGTCTTACGGTTTACTAATCTGGGGCTCTACACGCAGGTAGTTGGAATCAACGAAAGACCTGCCCACTTAAACGGAATAAACGCAGCCTGGATAAAACTACTATCATTTATGATACTGGGAGTTTGCGTTGCTATTGCGGGTTGTATTACAGTAGCCAGAATTGGTCTTATAAATCACGAGACACTTCTCTTGGATGTAGAAATGGATGTTATTTTAGCGGTTGCCATTGGAGGTACTGCTCTGAGCGGCGGGAAATTCAGCTTGTTCGGTTCAGTAATAGGTGCATACATCATTCAGGCGCTGACTGTTACGCTATATGCCATTAAAGTTCCTTCATCGGCTGTAAAAGCCTATAAGGCACTTGTAATTATAGCTATCGTTATAATTAGTTCTCCGGTTGTACAAGAATATGCTAATCGTCTACGCAATAGGCTGTTTAAAAAGCCGTTAAAGGCCGAAACATCGCAGGAAAAACCGACAAAAAATAATGGAGAAATGATGATATGAAAAATGCTAGAGATTCATTTACCGGGATTTCGAATAAAACAATTAAAGAGCCTATTTCAAATACTAATTTACTTTTGCTAATAACCATTTGTACTTTTTTTGGTATGTACTTAATTGCTATACTTATTTGGGGCCGTGGGTTCTTGAATCCTCAGCAGTTTCTGGATCTTTTCAATAACAATGCGTTTTTGATAATACTTGCCTGCGGGTTGAATCTTGTTATGATAGCAGGTGGTATAGATATTTCAGGGGGTGGCATAACGGCGCTTGTGACAATGACTTGTGTTGTTTATCTGAGCGATCGTGGAGGCAGCGTAATAGGCTCGTTATTTATAGCTGTGGGTATAGGATTAGCTTTCGGTCTGGTTCATGGTCTATTGATATCATATTTGGATATACAGCCCTTTATCGTAACTTTAGCAGGAATGTTCTTTGCAAAAGGCATGGTAACCATAGTCAGCATTGCTCCTCGCACAGCACAACATGAAAGCTTTCTCGCACTTAAGCAATTACGTATTACAATCCCCGGTATAGGCTATTATGGTAAAACCGGCAATTTCATTCCCGCACAAATTGAGCCAGGCGTAATAGTAGCTATAGCTACAGTATTAGTTGTAGCGGTGATTCTTAAATGGACCCGGTTCGGGCGCAACCTCTATGCGATAGGTGGTAATAAATACAGTGCACTAATGCTTGGTATCAATGTAAAGCGCACAAAATTTTATTCTTATTTACTGTCCGGATTGTTATCCGGAATAGGCGGTTATGTCTACCTGTTACATACAGGGGCAGGAGACGCCGCTAATGCTACGCAGGCTGAGATGCAAGCAATCGCATCTAATATTATCGGTGGAACATTATTGACCGGTGGAGTTGGTAACGTAATTGGCTCTCTTTTTGGAATGCTTTCTTTAAAGACAATCACCAATATAGTAATTGCTTCAGGACTTTCAAAGCCATATTGGCAGAGCATTACCACCGGTCTAATGCTTTGCTTATTTATTATGCTTCAGAGCATTATTCTCGCCATTCGTGAAAAGGGCGGTTTTAAGCTGCGGTGGCCGGAATGGATAATGTTCAAGGAGAAAAATAAACAGTAAAGCTTATTTCATTATGCCTTCTTCTCCGGTGTATCATTCATGGTTTTTCCTTTACCGCTGTTGTTATACAGAAAGCGCTTTATCTTTTGTGAGGCCGTTTTCTCCAAGTCGGAGATGCATTCGATTGCTTTTAGTTTAGAAAATTTATTGACCTGAGAATTTACATAGGTTCTGATATCGGCAAGAGCTTTGGCATAGGGAGTCAATTCAGAACTTTCAGATGAAATGTCCTTCTCGATTAAATTCTCATCTAACTTCACCAAACCAACCAGCTTTTCATCTCGTTCGATTACGAGGGATTCCAATACCAGAGGGTGCTTGTTCAGTACAAATTCAATATCCTCGGGATAAATGTTTTCCCCTGATGCACCAACAATAACGTTTTTGCTACGTCCCTTGATATAGAGGTATCCGTCTTCATCGATAGAGCCACAATCACCGGTTTTAAAGAAACCATCCTCGGTAAAGACCGATTTTGTCAGTTCTTCATTTTTGTAATAGCCTTTCATCACATGAGGCCCTTTTGTGACAATTTCCCCGATTCCGGTTACAGGATCTGTGTTAATCAGTTTCATCTCAATGCCTTCCATTTTAGGTCCGGTAGATTGGAGACGTGAATTTTTAGGGTTGGCGCCGGCAATCAATGGTGAGGTTTCCGTCAAGCCGTACCCTATGGCATAGGGAAATTTGCCCTCCATTAAAAACCGCTCCACATCGGGAGATAGCTTTGCTCCACCAAGGCCAAAGAAACGAATGCGCCCGCCAAAGGTTTCCATCAATTTTTTCCCGGCAATACTATGTAGAATCTTGCGGAAAAACGTAACCTTGTACAATTTTGCGACAAACTTATTCTTTTCAAAGGTTGGAACGATTTTATTTTTATATATTTTCTCCATTACAGCCGGCACACTGAGCATTATGGTAGGTCGAACCGTTTTCAGCGCAGGCAGTAAAGAAGATACTGCAATCGCTCTTCCGAGGTAGCATACGTGGCATCCCTGCATTATCGGAAAAATGAAGCCTATGGAAAACTCATACACATGGGACATGGGCAGAATGGATAGGAACGTGTCGGTTGGGTGAATATCCTGGATTAATCTGTTTTGATGTGCCATAAACGCTATGTTTTTGTGAGAGAGCTCAACTCCTTTAGGAGTACCGGTTGTTCCGGACGTATAAATTATAGATGCGGTATCCTGTTCGTCGATAGGCTCACCAAATAGATCTACAGGCGTACCAATTTCCGGGATGGTTTCACCCGTTAAAAATGCTTCATCCTCCAAGCAAAAAATTTGTCCAAGGTTCATACACTCTGCCAGCTTTTCCTGATTATTTCTTGAAACAAATGCAAAGCAAGCCTCTGAATGACGGATCATGCCCTCAACCTCGTTTTTGTTGAAATCCGGAAGCAAAGGAACAGCGACTGCACCCAGACAAACAATAGCAAAATAGGCAACTCCCCATTTTGGCATACTTGGGGCCAATATAGCAACTTTATCACCTTTTTTTATACCGACATGTCTTAACAAAAAAGCATATCGCTTGACAGCCTCAAAAAGTTCAAAATATGTAATCGGTGTTTGTCCCACAACAGACAGAGCGGGTTGTGTGGGAAATTTCTCAACCGAATTGCGAAAAATATTCTGGATTGTATAAGAGCCTATATCTTCGATATTTTGCATTTTCATTTCAGGCTTTTTCATAGCAATACATCTCATCTCCTTAAGTATTCCCTTAATTAACATACTCGTGTAAAGTGAATGTTAAGTTTTTGGAAACCCGCTACTTGTGGTTGATATACTTTCGGGTACTATGACCATTATAAATGATATTCTTCTGATTGTGTATGTTTATCATCTTTTTAATTAATGATTTTTACTAAGTAGCTTATGATGGTTATTGGCGATATCCCTGAATCCTGTCGGTGTTATTGACTATTTTGTATTCCAACAAGGTCCTTTGAAGAACCTCTTTTTCACTAAGGAGTTCAATAAGAGTATTAAATGCCGTCTCCCCCAATATTTTCGCATCAAATTTGATGGTTGCAATCTTTGGATAATGATTCTCAATTATATAGCTGCAGTAATATGAGGCCACCACAATATCTTCAGGAACTCTTATTCCGTGTTTGCCCAGTTCTAGTAATGCATACTCGCAAATTAAGTCGTCAAAACAGAAAATTATCCTCTGCTCATTTTCGATAATCTTGTTAACTACATGCTTAATCATGGTCTTTGAATCCATGCTGAAGAAAGTAAAATCATCATCTGACAATCCAACCGAACGTATACCTTCCAAAAACCCCAAATACCTGCTCTGGTTTACCATATATTGCATTTCATTGCCTATCAACGCTATATTACCCTTCAAAATGTCCTTGTCATAGCCGGCAAGAACTGAGGAAGTTAAATCCCGGCAAGCCGATAAATGATCGTGGTCAATCTGGATTGTTTTATCTGGGGAAGATCCAATTATTACAAAGGGTACATCATTCTCCTCCAGATATTCGGCATCAATATTTTTTGCCATGGAACGCGTCAAGATTACTCCGTCTACCTTTTTATGTTTCACTACTCTTTCTATCTGAGATATGTCATTTTCCTTCTGAGTCAGCATTATGACATCATAATCGCTTGTTGATGCAATATTGCAAATCCCTATGATTAAGTTCTGGAAAAACGGCATTTCAACGACACTGCCATCGGCAGGCAATACCACGGCAATATTCATAGTCTTTGACTGCGCAAGGCTTCTTGCTATAAGATTGGGCTCGTAGCCCCGTTTTTTGATATGTTTCAGGACCCTTGCACGGGTCTCTTCGCTTATTCTTCCCTTTCCCGATATAACACGGGATACACTTGCTTTAGATAAGCCCAGTTCACTTGCTATGTCACCAAGTGTTAGTTTGTTTTGCGATTTTTTATTGATAAGAATCCCCCCTATAGGTTGCTAATAAAATTAAACTCAATAATGAACCCGGCCGGACAACCTCAAGCAAAGGATTTTAACTGTATATAGCTCCTTAGCACTGATGTCTCGGGTTATCAAACGTATTGTTGACAAATATACTTTATAGTGATATTCTTAGTGTGATGAGCAACCGGTTGCTCAATAATTCTATCAAAGCCGACTTCAAAATGCAACCTTATTAATTAAATAAAAATAATAAAGTTATTTTAAAGGAGGATTTCTATGAAAAAGTTGTTCACTATTTCACTGGCTATCCTGTTGATTGTCGCACTCGTTACCGGTTGCGGATCAACGACCCCCCCGACATCTACAGAGACATCTACTACAGAGCCTACTCCTTCTCAACAAACATCAGATCCTACCGAACCGGTTGAATTAACCGTATGGGAATCCGCAAATGGACCCGATGCATTTATTCAACAAGCAGGTGAAGCATTCACTAAACTTCATCCAAATATAACAATCAAGTATGTCAATGTTGAACTCGGCGATGCCGCAGGTAGAATTGCCCTCGACGGACCTGCCGGTGTGGGCCCCGATGTATTTGCCGCACCCCATGATAAGATTGGTGAGCTGGTAAGCGGCGGTCACATAGCAGAGGCAACCAATCCCGACTATGTTAAGAATACCGCATTAGGTGCTTGTACACAAGCTGTAACCTATGAAGACAAAATCGTTGGTTATCCTGTATCAGCCGAAACCTATGCAATGTTCTACAATAAAGCGCTCATAAGCGAAGACAAAGTTCCTAAGACATGGGAAGAAGTTGTAAGCTTCGCTAACGGTTTTAACAATGCCGATAATTACGGATTTATGCTGGATGTCGGAAACGGCTATTACACCATCCTCTTTACCACGGCAAATGGCAATCGTCTTTTTGGTACATCAGGTACTGAAACAACCAAAACATACCTGAATACCGCTGATGCCGTTGCCGGTATGAAATTCTTCCAGTCTATGAGATCTATATTGAATGTTCCCGCAGCCGATTTGACAACTGCCATTGCAGACGAAGCCTTCAAGGCAGGTAAAGCTGCTATGTACATAACCGGTCCTTGGAATATCAAGCCTTTCCAAGAATCAGGGGTGGACTTTGGTGTTGCTGCTATACCAAGCCTTCCCGGACAATCCGGACCGGCCTCTTCCTTCTCAGGAACAAGAACAATGTTCGTTTCATCTTATACCGACTATCCTGCAGAAGCTGCATTGTTCGCTGAGTTCCTTATGACTCCTGAAATGCAAAAGCTTCGCTTTGATATCACGGGTGCAATCCCCTCTACCAGTATTGAGGTTAGCAGCCCATATATCAAGGCCTTTATTGACCAGCTTGATTATGCTTTCCCGATGCCTTCTATCCCCGAGATGAGTAACTTCTGGAACGCCATGAATGCAGCAAGCGCGAATATATGGAACGGCGAAGACGTTCAAAAGGAACTTGACGCATGTGACGCTGCTATTCTGGGTCAATAATACCATTGTGGTGAAAAAAGGGGACGATTTTTCGTTCCCTTTTTTATAATAATCCCTTATAATCCGGTATAACTGCGCCGGAGATCATCAAGGAGGTGCTGTAGTGAATATTCGTGCTGACGGATCTGATAAAAAGAAAATACTTATCGCTTCCCTTTTGTTTAGCGGTCTTGCACATATTCTCTATTTGAAGCAATACATCAAGGGGATCCTTTTTGCAACGGTTGAGGCCATTACGATCCTCTTTATCCCCAAGTTTGTCACAGCCATACAAAATCTAATCACGCTAGGCACTCCACACCCTGAATTAAGTATCAAACTTAGGGACAATTCGATGTTCATGCTCATTGACGGCGTCATCGCGTTAGCTGTCATTTTTGTGCTCATAGCCATTTATGTTATATCGGTTAAAAGCGCACAAAATGAGTACCAAAAATATTGTGCATCCAAAACCTTCACCAGTAATAAAAATGTGTTTTCCGAGCTTACCGGAAAATCCTTTTCCTTATTGGCGCTTACCCCTACAATCATCATGATTCTGTTTTTTGTTTTTGTCCCCCTTATCTTTTCGACTCTCGTAGCATTTACAAATTATTCCGCACCCGAGCATATACCACCAAAAAACACCGTAGATTGGGTTGGATTTCAGAATTTTGCCGATATGTTTTCAGGTCAAAACGCCTGGACATCAGCCCTTGGTAAGGTTGCTCTCTGGACGCTGGTGTGGGGTTTTCTGGCCACTTTCACCTGTTATTTCGGAGGTATGCTGATGGCGGTTGTCCTTCATGAAAGTGACATAAAACTCAAACCTGTCTTCCGGTCGATTTTCATCCTCCCCTACGCGGTACCTGCAGTGGTAAGTATGCTTGTATGGCGAAATCTGATGAACGGTAGCTTCGGCACTGTCAACAGAACCCTTATACAATTGGGAATTATTAAGGATGTAATCCCCTGGCTATCAGATCCGTGGCTGGCAAAATTCACGATTGTATTGGTTAATCTCTGGGCAGGATTCCCATATTTTATGCTGCTTATTACCGGAACAATGACGGCTATATCCAACGAGATTTACGAAGCTGCCAGAGTGGATGGAGCCAGCAAATTTCAAGTTTTTAAAACAATAACGTTGCCACTTGTAATATACCAGACAATGCCCCTCATTATTATGTCTGTCGCCCACAATATAAACAATTTTGGCGCTGTCTTCTTCGTAACCGGAGGCAATCCGACCCTACCTGATTCAACCACCACCGGAGCTAAAGCAACCGATCTTTTGATCACATGGATATACAATCTGACCATTAACCTTTTGAAGTACAATTATGCTTCGGTAGTAGCTGTATTGATATTCGTAGTGATGGCTCCGTTTGCCATTTATAACTTTAGAAGAACGCGTTCATTTAAGGAGGGGGATTTATAAAAATGGATAATCCAATCATTCAGAAAGTAAACAAAGTATTTCTATACCTGTTTTTACTAGTTGCAGTGGTCTTTACCCTCTATCCGCTTGTTTATGTTGTGAGCGCAGCATTTTCACCCGGAACAGGCATAGCGTCATTGAATATACTTCCCTTTGCAGATGGCTTTACCACCAAGCATTTTGAGCATTTATTTAAAAGCACCGATTATCCGCGCTGGTTTAAAAACACTTTTTATGTTGCCATATTTACGTCGCTTTTGACTACATTGTTTGCATCCCTTGGTGCTTATGCGATGTCACGATTCAAGTTTACCTTTAAGAAGCCCTTGCTGATGTCAATGCTCATACTGCAGATTTTCCCTTCCTTTGTAGGCATGGTTGCCATCTATGTAATCCTTTTAAGAATCAACGGTATCGACAAACTTTGGGGATTGGTTCTTATCTATGTTGCGGGTAACTTGCCCTATAATACCTGGCTGGTTAAAAGCTATACCGATACTGTCTCAAAAAACCTTGATGAAGCGGCCAGAATAGACGGAGCAAGTAATCTTAGAGTATTTGTTCAGATTATTCTTCCTATTATACAGCCAATATTAGTTTTTCTTGCCATTACAAGTTTTGTGGGTCCCTGGATGGACTTTATCTTCCCAACCATGGTACTGAGATCCCCTGAAAAACAGACTCTGGCTATTGGCTTATTTAACTTCGTCTCTGACAAGAAAAATGAATTTACAAACTTTGCAGCAGGTTCAATTTTGATTGCCATACCATTTGTATTTTTCTTCGTTATTACTCAAAAGATGCTTATTACTTCACTCAGCGGAGCAATAAAGGAATAGGAGCGCTATGGATATTTTCTCATTTAACAACAGATATCTTACAAAAAACGGTGAACCCTGGTTTCCCATAATGGGGGAATTCCATTACTCACGTTATCCAAGCCGTTATTGGGATGAATCCCTTGCTAAAATCAAAGCAGGCGGTGTTAACGTTGTCTCTGCATACACCATATGGATCCACCATGAAGAGATTGAAAACGAGTATGATTTCACTGGTGACAAAAATCTCAGGCTCTTTGTGCAATGTTGTGCAAATGCAGGTTTATACATGTTTTTACGTATCGGTCCATGGGTTCATGGGGAGGTAAGAAACGGTGGTTTTCCCGATTGGCTGCTTAATAAAGGTTTTCCAATAAGAGAGAACAATGAAGCTTACTTTTCAGAAGTAAGTAAATTCTACAGCAAGATATATCAACAGGTACGGGGTTTGTTTATCAAGGACGGTGGACCCATTATCGGTGTGCAAATTGAAAATGAATATGGCCATTGCGGGGGTATGGACGGAGAAGCCGGAGAAGAACACATGAGACGACTTTACAAGATAGCCCTTGATGTCGGTTTTGATGTCCCTTATTATACGGCAACAGGCTGGGGAGGCGCTGTAACGGGAGGTTTACTGCCGGTCATGGGCGGATATTGCGATGCTCCCTGGGATAAACGGACGACAAAGCTTGAACCGAGCCCTAACTATCTGTTTTCCCATGAACGCAATGACCACAATATAGGCAGTGATTATGAGTTTGGCCATGGCATCACTTTTGATATCGACAAGTTTCCCTACCTGACCGCCGAGCTGGGCGGGGGCCTGCAGGTTACTCACCATAGAAGGCCTGTTGCCACTGCAAGGGATATTGGCGCTATGAGCATGGTCAAGTTAGGTTCCGGTGTTAATTTATTGGGCTACTACATGTATCACGGTGGTACTAATCCCATGGGTAAGCTTAGTACGCTGCAGGAATCCAAGGCTACCGGTTATCCCAATGACCTTCCGGAGCTTTCTTATGATTTTAATGCTCCAATCAGGGAATATGGCCAGATTTCTGATACCTTTAAGGAGATTAAGCTTCTTTCGATGTTTCTCAATGATTTTGGCCAAGCCCTATGCGAAATGCCGGCCACTATTCCCGATAGCAATCCGGTAAAGCCTTCTAATCTGACAGATTTGAGGACTGCGGTACGGCATAACGGGAACGAGGGCTATCTCTTTATCAACAATTATCAGCGCGGATATGAAATGGCAGAACATAAAAATGTAACCCTTACGGTTCAATCTGACCGAAAAACAATCAGTTTCCCTCCGTTGGATATTAAGAACGGCGATTATATGTTTTTCCCATTCTCCTTCAAGGAGAACAGAACCTTCTTGGCAACTCCTTTATGCCTAATTAACGGCGAGACAATCTATTACGGAGATAATGGTGTATCAGACCTTAAATACCGTATAACAAGGCAGGAAGCTCTTGATGCCTGGAAAATTCGTCTTGATAAAGATTACCTGGTAATCAATGAAAGTCCTATTATTCAAACTGGTGATGGTTACGAAATTCTGGCTTGCAAGGATATTGTATTAAAATGCTTTCCTGAGCTGCCTTTTACTCCCGTTGGTTTTGATAAAACAGGCAACGACGGACTGTTTACGTCCTATGTAATGAAACTACTGGTTAATGAACCATCGGCTACTATCAGAAAGATAAACGACTTCTCTTATGAAATAAGCTTATGCGGGTTAAATCCCAATGTAAATGATTATTTTCTGGATATTTATTATCTGGGGAATGTGGCCAAGATGACCGTTAACGGCTGTTTTTCGGCTGACAATTTCTACACCGGTCAACCATGGCAAATAAGCCTGCGTAAATTCGAATTTCCCGAGAAAATCACCATCGATATAGTGCCTCTAAATAAGACCGACGATATCTATCTGGAGCCCTGGCCTGAATTTGACGGGCAAAGGGTTTGCGAGATACGGTCGGTGGCAATTAAGGCAGAATGGAGGATACCTCTTAATGATTAAAAAAATACTTTGCGTATCGCTGTCCATAATCCTTTGCGTGATTATGGCATCCTGCTCTCAAAGTGTAAAAGGTGATCCCGGTATTTGGGTTCAGAAGGTTGAGGACTTACCCTCAGATTTCATTATGGGAGTGGATGTGTCGAGCGTTCTGTCGCTTGAAAAAAGCGGTGTAAAATTTTATGGGTTCGATGGCAAGGAGCAGGATATTTTCAAGACTCTTCATGAAGCGGGTGTCAACTATATCCGCGTGAGGGTCTGGAATGACCCCTTCGATGCAGAAGGAAACGGTTATGGTGGAGGAAACTGCGATATTAAAAACGCCATTGAAATCGGAAAGCGTGCAACGAAATATAAAATGAAGCTTCTTGTCGATTTCCATTACTCTGATTTTTGGGCTGACCCATCCAAACAAATGGTCCCAAAGGCCTGGGCCGATATGGATATTGATGCAAAATCCGAAGCCCTGTACCAGTATACCAAGGATTGCCTGAAACAATTGAAGGAAGCTAAGGTAGATGTGGGTATGGTGCAGCTTGGAAATGAAACAAATACCAAAATGGCCGGGGAAACGAGTATCAGAGATATATGCCAGTTGATGAACATGGGCAGCAAGGCCGTTCGCGAGACAGATAAAAATATTTTAATCGCTGTCCATTACACAAATCCTGAATCATCGGAGAATATGATTAAACGTGCAATGGCACTTAATAAGTTTAAAGTTGATTACGATGTTTTTGCTTCATCCTATTATGCCTTTTGGCACGGCTCATTGGAGAACCTGACCTCGACTCTGTCAACAATTTCTCAGACCTGCGGCAAAAAGGTCATGGTGGCTGAGAATTCTTATGTTTACACATCTGAGAATGGCGATGGCTTCGGCAATACAGCTCCGGATTCATCCAAGCAGGTGCTGGATTATGCCATAACTGTTCAGGGACAGGCAAATCAAATAAGAGATGTTGTGGATGCAGTTGTGAACGTAGGATCTCAAGGGATAGGATACTTTTACTGGGAACCGGCATGGATTCCGGTGGGGCCTGCAGATGCTTACGATGAGAATAAGCTCCTGTGGGAGAAATACGGCAGCGGTTGGGCTTCTAGTTATGCCGCTTCATATGATCCAAAGGATGCCGGTGTATGGTTTGGTGGAAGCGCCGTCGATAATCAAGCCCTTTTTGATTTTAACGGGCACCCCCTGCCCTCACTTAATGTGTTTAGATATCTTGCCCAGGGCGCTGAAACTGAAAAAAGGATTGATGATCTTCCTGATATCCATGTTATAGCTATGATTGATACCCCCATCAGCCTTCCGCAAACTATCAAAGCCGTTTATAACGACAGATCTGAGGAAGACGTTAAAGTTGTCTGGGATACGGCTGCCTTTGACAGCGCCGTTAAAAGCGGTATTGGAGATTATGTTATCAACGGTACGGCCAATGAAACACCCGTTGTATGCTATCTAAAAATTAATCCTCTCAACTATGTAGTAAACGGAAGCTTTGAGGAGGATGACACCTCCATGTGGAGCATCACCGAAAACTCCGGAAAGCAGACCGATTATCAGAACAAAGCGGTGGATGCCAAAACAGGAAATATCTCCTTACATTATTACTCGGCCACAGGAGTTGATTTCAAGGTGGAACAGACCATAACAAATATTCCCGGTGGTACATATATTCTCAGTATGTTCAATCAGGGCGGTGATACTAAAAACCCCGATATGTACCTTTATGCAATTGTTGACGGAAAAGAATACAAAGCCACTACCGGTACCGATGGCTGGGTTGTTTGGCAAAACCCCGAAATTCGCGATATTGTCATAAATAACGGAACAATCACTATAGGTGCCATCATCAAATGTGATGCAGGCGGATGGGGCACCCTGGATGACTTCTGTCTACAGCCTCAATAATCATGGGTAATCATGGGGACGGTTCTTCTGTGTCATGGGGATGGTTCTTCTGTCTGTGTGTCATACGCTGGAAGAACCGCCCCCATGACACATGACACATAGACAAAAACAAGATTAATTCTTTCTTCGTAATTTACTTCAATTTTTATTGCTGTATAAAAATGAGCAATCTGTATATCCTAAAAGCTGAACGGAAAAATTTGGTTTCCAGCAATTTTATGGAGGTTTATATTATGGAGAAAATCAAGGTTGTACAGTACGGTTGTGGCAAGATGGCCAAGTTCATTCTTCGCTACCTTTATGAACACGGCGCTCAGATCGTTGGTGCGATCGACGTGAATCCTGCTGTGGTGGGTATGGACGTAGGCGATTTTGCTGAGCTGGGTGTGAAGACCGGCATCACAATCAGCAACGATGCCGATAAAGTATTGGATGAGTGCGATGCCGATGTGGCAGTTGTGACCCTGTTCAGCTTCATCAAAGACATTTATAGCCATGTGGAGAAGTGTGTGGCACGAGGAATCAACGTGATCACCACTTGCGAAGAAGCCATTTATCCTTGGACAACAGCTGCTGCCCAAATTAACAAACTAGACGCTTTGGCTAAAGAGACCAATTGCACAATAACCGGTTCCGGTATGCAGGATATCTTCTGGATTAATATCGTAGGCTTGGTGGCAGGCGGTATTAATAAGTTGACCAAGATCAAGGGTGCCTACAGCTACAATGTGGACGAATACGGATTAGCTCTTGCTGAGGCTCACGGCTGTGACCTCACTGCTGAGGAGTTTGAAGCACAGATTGCGCACCCCGCCGAATTTGAACCCTCCTATGCATGGAATGCTGCTGAAGCTATTTGCAACAAGCTTGGTCTGACCATCAAGTCCATCAATCAAAAGCATGTACCTTATATTATCGACCGTGACATCTATTCTTCCACCTTGGGGAAATCCATCCAAGCAGGCAAGTGCATTGGCATGAGTGCTGTGGTGACAATCGAAACCATGCAAAATATCACAGTGGAGGAGGAGACCATCGGTAAGGTGTACGGCCCTGAAGACGGCGATATGTGCGATTGGCAGCTGATGGGTGAGCCCGATACCGAGTTCCATGTTGTGAACCCCGCTACCGTGGAGCACACCTGCGCAACAATCGTCAACCGTATTCCTACTCTGCTGAGCGCTGCCGCAGGTTATGTCACCGCCGATCAGCTTGAACCTGTTTCTTATCTGACCTATCCCATGGAGTATTATCTATAATCAGAAAACTTGGGGAGCTGTAACAAAGGAGCCATCCCCAAGTTTATAAACGCCGCTATTACAGGTTTTTCGGGTATAATATAAGAACGCTAATGTTGATAATTACCGTATCAATACTAGCGTTCTTGTTTGAATTATCTGATCCCACCGACAAATTGGAATTAAATAAACAATATCCAAATTAACTTGGATACTACATGAGATCCCCCATGGGCAATCATAGCGTATCGTAAGCCATATTTTCGATAAAGCCAACCAAACAACAATCCCAAGGCGCCATTCATTAGGAAACATCTAAATATTACCATCGGAGAACTTCCAAGCAGAATTAACGTTGCGGGTAAATGTCCTGCTGCAAATAAAATTGCTGAAATCACATTAGACGCAATCAAAATTGTGGTCGAAGGTTTCTCTTTTTTCTTCTCAAACAGCTTATAAAGAATGAATGCAATTAAAGACATTGTGAAAAGTCTGAGCATTACTTCTTCAATAACCGCTCCGTAAGTCACGGTTGCCAACATGTATGGAATGGTTGGTTTTACTGCATAGGAATTCATGATTGTTTCTGAATAATGTCCAAAGAATAGAACATCAGGCAAAATCAACGCCAGACCACCAACAACAGCAACAATAATCGAAGTAATCAGCGGTTTCTTCGTTATGGTTCTTTCGTCTTTCCAAAGGCCTGTTTTCTTGCCAAGCAAAATACCAAAAGCACCCAACACCAATCCGTAACCAGCTGATTGGAATGCTGTAATTACACCCGTAACGAAGTTAACAGGAAGTGTACCAAGTCCTTTTGCATTAAGTTCATCTATGAGTTGCTGTTGGAGTTCTGCGGGATAACTATCCAACAGATGTATTCCAGTGAAGAAACCACCAACAAGTCCAACTACTACGAAAAACAAAAGCGTTTTCCAATGTGCTTTTATGAACTGCTTCATGAATTACCTCCAAATTCAAGTTTATCGAATAGTAACACATATTTCAAGAAAAAGGTCGAAGAACCGTCCCCATGATATGATATTATTTGATGAAGTGTATTATCCCCGCCTGTGCAAACAAAGACACAAAAACCACCGAAATATCTATAATAACCCCTGCAATCATTGGCTTTATGCCGACGCCTGTGACTTCTTTAATACTAGTTTTTAATCCGATAGCCGCCAATGCCATCGACAAAAAGAATTTAGATAAAAAAGAAATTCCTGCGACGATGTTATCAGGCACAAACCCTGTGCTTCTTATGCCAACTACAGCCAGGAAACCAAGAATGAACCAAGGGAATATTTTTCGTATGTTCACCTTTTCAGCCGTTTCCGAAGACTTTTCTTTTTTTGCATATATCCACGAAAAGACAAGAACAATAGGTACGATAAAAAGTGTTCTTGTAAGCTTAACGATTGTCGCCAGCGAGCCTGCAGCATCAGAAAATGCATACCCCGCAGCAACAACCGAAGATGTGTCATTTACAGCCGTACCAATCCAAAGCCCATACCCGGTATCGCTAAGACCCAAGAGTCGGCCTATCCAAGGGAATGCGATTACAGTTATGATATCAAAAATAAAAGTAGCTGATATTGCGTAAGCGATATCCCGATCCTTCGCCCTAATAGTAGGGCCAAGCGTCGCAACAGCTGTACCTCCGCAAATGGCAGTGCTTACTGAAAGAAGGCTAGCTAATTTCCAGTTTATCTTGAAAATTCTCTTACACACATATCCCACCCCAAAGGAGGTTGCAAGCGTGAATATCATTAATAGCAGGGCATACTTTCCAGCTCTGAGTACTTGTGAAAAGCTTAATGTTATTCCGGCGAGAATAATTCCCGCCCGTAGGATTTTTTTAGAAGTCCAGTTAATTCCCGATTTAAAAACCTCATAGCGGTAAATCAATGGATTTAACAGCATTCCTAGAATAAGTGCAATCAGTGTTCCTCCCAAAATACCGGCAGGGAGAATCAAACTAATTAAATAAGCTATCAAAGCGATTCCACCTGAAAGTGCAATACCTAATAAGTACTTTTTAAACTGATTCATAATAAATGTCATTCCTTTCGATTACCTCACGTTTATTAACGAGTATTGATTTTACCATACCTACTCGATAAAATAAAATTATGTTTAATAATGATATTATAAGTTAAATTTATAATTGGGAGATACTTATGCTCGATTTCAGACATGAAACATTTCTTACTATATGCTCATGCAACAGTTTTACAAAAGCGGCCGAACTTTTGCAAATTACGCAACCTGCCGTATCACAGCATATTAAATATCTTGAGGAATTCTATGGGTGCAAGCTTTTCGATACAGCCAACAGAAAAATAAGACTAACACTTCAAGGAGAGCTTTTAAAAGAATTTACAATGACCATTTTTTCAGATTCTAAGCACTTTAAAGAGAGCATCGGCTCAATCCAAGAAGACACAATGCAGTTTTCCTTCGGAGCGACATTGTCTATCGGAGAATATGTTATGCCGGAGATCCTCTCCAGCTTGCTTACAAAGTATCCGAAAATGAAGATACATATGTCCGTTGCCAATACGCAGGTTCTTCTTGAAAGGCTGAACAACGGCGAATTGGACTTTATTGTTGTGGAAGGACTGTTTGATAAATCAGAATACGACTCCACTCTTTTTAGCCTTGAGAAGTTTATTCCCGTGTGCTCACCCGAATCAAGATTAGCGAAAGAGGCAGTGGATTTTCAGGAGATAATAAAAAATCGTCTGATTCTGCGAGAGCGAGGATCTGGCACAAGAGAAATCTTTGAAAACATATTGCATAAAAACAATTTCTCGATCAACTCATTTGAAAAAGTGATTGAAATAGGAAATATGGCTGCCATAAAAAAAATGGTGTCCAATGGATTAGGAATAACATTTCTCTTTGAGGTGGCCGGAAAAAAAGAAATAGATGATGGAAGCCTTTCAGTTATTAATATTCCTGGTTTTTCTGAACAGCGTGAATTTAATTTTGTACTATTAAAGGATAGCTTTTTTCGTGAGCGGTATATGAAAATTTATGAACTCCTAAAACAGACTTTCAATGAACTCTCTCTAAAAGATCCAGGAATCTTTTACGAGACGCAGCGATAACACATAGTGCACTCCCGTGAAAGAGTTAATTTTGTCAAGCAATCCATGTGTCATGGGTATGACACACAGACAGAGGAACCGTCTATGCTATATATAACATGACATACTGTTGTCATATTAAATGGTATATAATAGTTATGAGGTGATAATAAATGGAATGGGTAAATCTGTTCGGTGCTAACAAGCAGCCTAGCGAAAAAGAAATCGCAAATTTCATTAATAGTCCTTTATGGGTTGAATTAAATAACTTTTTGCAGGAGAGCTATTCGGTAACGCCTTCTTACAGTTATAGTACATGTTCAGGGCAGCCTGGCTGGAACATAAAGTATCAAAAGGCAGGGCGTTCTCTTTGTACCCTTTATCCGATGGATGGCTTTTTTATAGCACTTGTTGTAATCGGAGCGAAAGAACAACCCGAAGCAGAGCTACTGATCACTACCTGTACAGATTATGTACGAAATCTTTTTTCAAAAAGTGCTCCGGTTGCAGGTGGAAAATGGTTGATGATAAACGTCACAGATGAAAAAATACTGGATGACGTTAAGAACCTCATCCAAACACGCCGAAAAATTAAGAAATAGAGATAAGCAAAGTATAATTAAAACAGATAACTTTCGAGGAGGACAACATGAAATTTGATAAACTCGGAATCATTATTTTGATATTGCCTTTTATTGCCGCGGTGGTTGCACTTTTTTTCCTTCCAGATAATATTCCTCTTCAATTTAGTATCACCGGTCAAGTCAATCGATACGGTAGTAAATACTATTTGCTCCTTTTTGCTCTGGTGCCGTTTATCCTTTATCAAGCCAATAAAAATAAAAGAAAAGGCTCTTAATAAATCTTATTTGCATTTAGAGAGGGAAGCATCAGAGTGTCATGGGGACGGTTCTTCTGTCTGGTACCACTTCTGTCGTTAAGCAGCGTGTATACTACAAATTAACTGAGTGTAAACGACTCCTATGAGTCGATCTGGGACATAAAAAACTGGACATTTTGTCGAACGCTAAACCATCGTAGGCTACTGTTGATACAGATAGACGGGAGAACAGTTCCCTGTATACTAATCCGCTTTTTCATTATATAAAACATGCCTTTTTCACAGCAAGGGGCTGTCTCAAAATATAATTTGTGATATGCTACCCCCAGAGTAGACAATGAATAATAAAATCATTGTTAATCTCTGGGGGTGTTTTTATGCCACAAAAAATCAAAATACCAATCGAGGAAAAGATACGTATAGTTACATCATATTTAGCAGGTAAGTATGGTTACTATCAAGCTGCTGAAGTTGCTGGTGTTTCAGGAGCAACATTCGGGAGATGGGTGCATCAATATAAGTCAGATGGCCCAACTGTCTTTATACCTGTAAATGGAAAGACTAAGTTTCTACCCGAAATCAAGAAAGCTGCTGTTGAAGGATATCTGTCAGGTAGTGGGAGCCAACAGGATATATGCGACAAATATCATATTCGCAGCAATTACACTCTCCAGAAATGGATAAAGGTGTATAATAATCATGATACTTTTAAAAGTATGATAGGAGAAAGCATCATGACAAAGGGTAGACCTACTACACCAGAAGAGCGTATTCAGATAGCAGAGGATTGTATTTTCAATGATAAAAATTATGGCGAGATAGCTTTAAAATATCGGGTTTCTTATCAGCAGGTTTACGTATGGGTAAAAAAGTATTGTAGAATTGGAAAGGATGGCCTACAAGATCGACGAGGTAAGCGAATGGGCAGTTTGCAACCTAGAACTCCTGAAGAGGAACTCAAGATGAAGATTGCGCAATTAGAGCATGATAAATATATGCTGCAAATGGAGAACGATTTGCTAAAAAAATTAGACGAGGTGGAAAGGAGGCGACGCTAAGTCTTATCAGACGCCTGGATGTTTACGAAATAGTTAAGGAATTATCTACAGATAAAAAGTATCCGATTCAGGAATTATGCAAATTAGGGCACATTGCAAGAGCTGCTTACTACAAATGGTTGACAAACCCTAAGAGCGAGCAGGAACTTAAAAATGAAAAGATAGCTGAAAAGGTCAAAAAAATCCATGACGAACATCCAGATATGGGATACCGTAGAATTCGTGATGAACTCGACAGAAATTACGATATACATGTAAATGATAAGCGTATCTTGCGTATCAATCGGATGATGCAAATTCAATCCACAATTAAATTTCGGAATAAAGGATGCACAAAGAATGCATCGCCACCAGAATATGTTGCAGAAAATGTGCTAAATCGTAAATTTCACTCGGACAAGCCGAATGAGAAATGGGTTACTGATGTTACTGAATTTAAGTATGGAGATAAACTAGAAAGCATACGTAAGTTATACCTAAGTGCAATATTGGATTTGTGTGACAGACGGCCTGTTTCGTTCATTATCAGCGATCACAATAATAACCAGCTTGTTTTCGATACATTTGATTTAGCTGTAGAAGCTAATCCTGATGCACATCCTCTTTTTCATAGTGACCGTGGCTTCCAATATACAAGTAGGATTTTTCATCAAAAGCTGATTAATGCAGGAATGACTCAAAGCATGTCTAGGGTTGCACACTGTATTGATAATGGACCAATGGAAGGATTCTGGGGAATCTTAAAGCGTGAAATGTATTATGGAAAGAAATATACTAATCGGGATGAGCTAGTGAATGCTATCGTAAATTATATGGATTATTATACCAATAAACGTTTGCAAAGAAATTTATCTGTCATGACACCGATGGAATTCCATGTAAAGTGTTTGAATGCAGCATAAAAAGATTGCTGCCCGAACACTCGAACAGCAATCCCAAAATTTTAAATATTTCATTGTCTACTTGACGGGGTGCATACCAAATCTGAGACAACCCCTTTGTATTCTGTCATTCTGAACGAAGCACTTATTTTCCAAACAAAGCGTATAATACACCGGCAGCAACTGCTGAACCGATTACCCCTGCAACATTTGGGCCCATAGCGTGCATTAATAAATAGTTGCTCGGATTTGCCTTTTGACCTTCTACCTGGGATACTCTGGCGGCCATAGGTACGGCTGATACTCCTGCCGAGCCTATAAGAGGATTGATTTTTCCACCTGAAAGCCAACACATAAGCTTGCCAAGGAGTAAACCACCAACGGTACTAAAAGCAAAAGCAGTTAAACCCAGTGCAATTATCTTAAGGGTTTCAGGCTGTAGGAATTTGTCTCCCACAGCTTTTGAACCTACTGTTACTCCAAGGAAAATCGTAACTATATTAATAAGTTCATTCTGTGCGGTCTTAGAGATTCTGTCAACAACTCCTGATTCTCTGAAAAGATTACCAAGCATAAGCATGCCTATAAGAGGTGCCACCGACGGCAGAAGAAGAGTACACAAAACAGTAACAATTATGGGGAAAACGATCTTTTCCAGCTTGGAAACTTCCCTGAGCTGCTCCATTTTGATTTCTCTTTCCTTTTTTGTGGTTAGTAATCTCATGAGAGGCGGTTGAATCATTGGTATAAGAGCCATATATGAATAAGCTGCTATAGCGATGGCAGGCAGTAAGTCCTTTGCAAGCTTTGATGTAAGCCAAATTGCGGTAGGACCATCTGCTCCACCAATAATACCGATAGAAGCGGCTTCTTCCGGTAAGAAACCAAGTGCTATTGCCACTACAAATGCAATGTATATACCAAGCTGTGCTGCTGCACCGAGAAAAAGGCTTGAAGGTCTTGCTATCAAGGGACCGAAGTCAGTCATAGCTCCTATTCCCAAAAAGATTAAGGAGGGATATATTCCTAGCTCTATTCCTTGATAAAGGTAATATAGCAACCCACCGGGTTGATCCCCCAGAGGTTTAGCCAAAAGGTCGGTCATAGGCATATTTGCCAAAAGCATCCCAAAGGCAATAGGAAGAAGAAGCAGAGGCTCAAACTTTTTGGCAATTGCAAGATATATTAGCACAAAAGAAATTATAATCATCAGCATTTCCCGCCATGTGATTGCGGCAAAACCTGACAGGCTCCATATTTTATTTATTGTTTCACCTATTGAGTAAGTCATTAATTTTTTACCCCCTACTTAATTGCCAGAAGAATATCTCCCGTTGATACCGAAGCTCCCTTGGCTGCGAATATTTCAGCAACAACTCCGTCACGGGGCGCACTGATTTCATTCTCCATCTTCATGGCTTCTAAAATAACGAGAGTATCACCTTTCTTAATCGATGCTCCCGGAGAGACCTTAACGCTGAGAATGGTTCCCGGCATAGGCGCTTTTATAGCTTCTCCTGAAATATTGCTGGGAGTAGAGATGGTTGCTGCTGCCTGGGCAGGTGCTGCTACAGGAGCGGCTGTTACAACCTGAGTGACAGGCGGTGTTACGACTTGTGTGGTTTTTAAAATAGTCGCCTGTCCTCTTTCAACTTCAACTTCATAATTTTTATCGTTAATAGTTACGATATATTTCATTACAATCCTCCTAACAAGACTAATCCTTTTAGTCCAATGCCTTTATGCTTTTAAATTGCAGCTCTGAAAGCGGTATACCCGACTCATCGCTAACAATAGCCATTATCATAGCTGCGGTTTTTTCATCGACTTCAAATAACATTAACTCTCCAGCGCTGATGAGAGGGATATTTTCACCAGAGGAACCGGTAGAATGGTCAGCGGTTTCCTTTTTTGCTTTTTTTCTAAGTAAGTCGAATACCTTTGACTCAATGGTAATGACAGCGCTTAAACCAACTAATACAACGAATACCAATCCAAGTCCCAAAAATGAAATAAGTAGACTATCAAAAAATGACATAAACATACCGCCTTTTATATTTGCTTAATAGAATAACTGACAGTAGATGCTTTCTTTTCTTCTCTTTCATTAAAGAATTTTTCCGCGATTTGCGGGAAGGCAATATATGAAAGAACATCTTCATCAGTTCTAGCCATGCTGCCAAGCTTTTTCTTGGTCTTTTCAAATTCCGGTTCCAATGTATCGGCGAACCTGGTTGTGATAGGTTCTTCATCACCAAGTACCTTCTCAACCAATTCCTGATTTAGTTCACCCGGTGCTTTTCCATACTCACCTTTAATGTATGATTTAACCTCTTTGGAAACATTCTTGTAACGTTCACCAAGAAGGACGTTAGTTGCTGCCTGAACTCCCACCATTTGGCTCATAGGTGTTACAAGAGGAGGATAACCCAGATCTTTTCTGACTCTCGGTGTTTCCTGAAGAACCTCGTCCAGCTTATCTAAAGCGTTTTGTTGTTTAAGCTGAGATATTAGATTTGAGAGCATTCCACCTGGAATTTGGTATACAAGGGCATCTGTCTCAGTACCCATAACATAAGGGTCAAGAACGCCTGATTGAAGAAACTTGTCCTTAATCGGTCTAAAGAAGTCGTTAATCTCCTTGAGAACATCTTCTTTAAGATCTGTTTCATAGCCCATTTGTTTAAGAGCATAATTTAGTGTTTCGGTTGCAGGTTGAGAGGTACCTCCTGAAAATACTGAAATAGCGGTATCAATGCCGCTACATCCGGCTTCGACAGCCTTAACATATGTTATAGGCCCAAGCCCTGTTGTTGAGTGGGTATGCAGAATAAGCGGAACTTTTACTGTTTCCTTGAGTGCCTTAAATAAATCATAAGCTTCTTGGGGTCCCATTATTCCTGCCATATCCTTTATGCAGATAGAGTTAACACCCATTTCCTCAAGAGTTTTACCCATTTTTGCATAATTTTCAAGACTATGAATTGGACTTAAGGTATAACATATGGCACCTTGAGCATGGCCACCGCATCTCAAGGTTTCCTTAACAGCCACTTCAATGTTTCTGAAATCGTTAAGAGCATCAAAAATCCTTATTATATCCATTCCGTTTTTTATTGAAAGCTCAACGAATTTTTTTACAACATCATCGGGATAATGCTTATATCCTAATATGTTTTGGCCTCTCAAAAGCATTTGGAGCTTTGTCTTTTTTACTTTTGACTTAATTTTTCTCAGCCTTTCCCAAGGGTCCTCGGACAAGTATCTGAGACATGAATCAAAAGTTGCTCCTCCCCAGCATTCAATCGAAGAATAGCCAGCTTCATCTATTTTTTCCAATACAGGCTCAAAATCTTCAAAGGGCATTCTAGTGGCAATGAGGGATTGATTGGCATCCCTTAATACGGTTTCTGTGATGTTTACTTTCACTGGTGAGTCTCCTTTCAGTATTACAATATGAGTTAAAAAATTCACAATTATTTCTATTATATCATATATTACCTCAATGGCTATGATGTATACTAAATACATACTGCAAGGGCTGCATCCCTTTATTTGTAGGTTTTTTAACAATCTTTAATGCTTTCAAAAATTCTTCGCCTGTGTTATTATAATAGAGGTTAATAGTCAGGTTTTCTTTTTATAACTGTTCTTACTGATCATAAAAAGTAAATGGAGTTGGTGAAAATGAAATTACATAATTTTAAGGGCGGTGTTCATCCTCCTCAGTCGAAGAATACGATGGGATTATCTACAGTAGATATAGGTGTCCCGGAAAAAGTCCTGATCCCCATGTCTCAGCATATAGGTGCCCCGTGTCAAGTCCTAGTAAAGAAAGGTGACTATGTTAAAGTTGGCCAAGTGATTGGTAATACCGAGGCATTTGTTTCAGCACCTATCCATTCTAGTGTATCGGGGACAGTAACTAACGTAGATGAGAGGATAATATCAGGAAGTAAGCCAATTGTTTGTGTAGAAATCAAACCAGACGGGCTACAGGAAGTTTCTGAAGATATCAAGCCACCGGTAGTGGACAGTAAGGTGTCATTTGTAAATGCTGTAAGAGCAGCCGGATTGACAGGACTTGGGGGAGCAGGTTTTCCTACTCATGTTAAACTCAATCCTCCTAAAGATGCGAATATTGATACCCTGATTATTAATGCTGCCGAATGTGAACCCTATATTACCTCTGATTATCGTGAGTGTATGGAAAACACTGCAAATATTGTTGAGGGTATAAACCATGTTCTTAAGTGGACAGGCATAGCAAAAGCCTTAATCGGAATTGAGGATAATAAGCCCGATGCCATTAAGAAGCTAGGAGATGCTGTTAAGTCTTATAACAATATTACTGTTCACAGCCTTAAATCACGCTATCCACAGGGCGCTGAGAAGATGCTGATAAAGACTTTAACAGGGCGCGAAATTCCAGGTGGCAAATTGCCACATGATGTTCAGTGTCTTGTAATGAATGTTGCCAGTGTTTCTTTTATAGCCCAGTATCTTAAAACAGGAATGCCATTGATTAGTAAGAGAATAACTGTTGATGGATCTGCCGTAAAGAATCCGAGAAATGTGCGAGCCCTTATAGGTACACCTGTTCAAGAAATCTTTAATTTCTGCGGTGGTTTTATTACTGAGCCGAAAAAGCTTATTATGGGCGGGCCTATGATGGGTGTAGCTTTATATTCATCTGATTTACCCGTTATGAAGTTTACCAATGCTCTCTTAGCTCTTGACGATAAAGAAGGAGCTATTCCTGAAGAATACGCATGTATACGATGCGGAAGATGCGTTAAGGCCTGTCCTATGAATCTTCTGCCCTTTGAGATGGATAGACTGGTTAAGGCAAACCTTAATGAAGACTTGAAACGCTGTAACATAATGGATTGCGTGGAGTGTGGGTCATGTGTATATGCATGTCCTTCTAAGAGGCTTATTGTCCAGTCGATTCGCCTAGGTAAGGACGTTTTAAGAAGAGCGGCAAAGAAATAAAACATAAAAACGAGGGGGAATTTACTTTGGAAATTATGATGAATGTGAGCTCATCTCCACATATTAGAAGTGGGGTCACAACCCAAAGGTTGATGCTGGATGTGATTATTGCGCTTATTCCTGCAACGTTGGCGGGTATTTATTTCTATGGGTTGAGGGCGGCACTTTTGATAGCTGTTACTGTTATTTCGAGTGTTGGATTTGAATATCTAATTCGAAAAGCTCTAAAAAGGGATAATACAATAGCAGATTTAAGTGCTGTTGTAACAGGCTTGCTACTTGCTTTAAATTTACCGCCTGAATTGCCTATCTGGATGGCGATTGTGGGTTCGCTCTTTGCAATAGTTATAGTTAAGCAGCTATTTGGCGGAATAGGGTACAATTTTGTCAATCCTGCATTGGCAGCCAGAGCTTTTCTTATCATTTCATACGGAACTAGGATGACAAGCTGGACACAGCCCCTTTCAAACCGATCTGGAGTTGATGTGGTTTCTTTTGCCACTCCTTTAGGAATTTTAAAGGAAGGCGGGGAGCTCCCCAATATCCTGGATATGTTCCTTGGTAATATAGGAGGCTCACTGGGAGAGACGTCGGCATTGGCGCTTATAATTGGTGGCATTTATCTTATTGCTCGCGGAGTTATTTCATGGCATATTCCTGTGATATATGTTGGCACCGTAGGTTTGTTCGCTTGGATACTCGGACCTGAAGGTATTTTTACAGGGAATCCTCTTTTCCATATATTAGCCGGCGGACTAATGTTAGGTTCTATATTTATGGCAACTGATTACACCACAAGTCCCATGACTAAAAAAGGTATCATTATATATGCTTTTGGATGCGGTGTTCTGACTATCTTATTCAGGCTATATACCAATATGCCCGAAGGTGTATCCTATGCCATACTTCTTATGAATGTCGCGGTGCCTATTATTGACCGTTTTACTAAACCCAGGAGATTTGGAGGTGCTGTGAATGTTTAAGGACATAGTAAAGCCCGCATTGATTTTAGCTATTATATGCACTTTATTTACCGGTGCACTTGCATATGTTAATGGTATAACAGAGCCTATTATCGAAGAAAACGACCGTATCGCCGAGCAGGAAAGCCTTAAAAGTGTATTTGCGGATGCACAGGAATTTTTAGAGCCTATAAAAGCAGATACGTTAAAAGCCGAAGGATATGAGGTCAGCGAGAGAATAGTGAAGGCATACGAAGCTCAAAAGGACGGTCAGGCAATCGGTTATGTAGTTGAAGTCTCTTCACGGGGATATGGCGGAGAGATTAAAATGTTTGTCGGAATTGACAAAACACAAAATATCACCGGGGTTGTATTAGTAAGTCACAGTGAAACTCCCGGATTGGGTGCCAAGGGCGCGGAACCTAAGTTTAAAGACCAGTTTGTCGGGGCAATTCCGGAAAAAGACTTTTTTATAATTAAAACAGCGCCAAGTGCTGATAATGAAATCCAAGCTATAAGCGGTGCCACCATTACATCCAGAGCTGTAAACAGTGGTGTTGTCGATGCAGTCGCTTTGGTACGTTCAATGGCAGGGGGTAAATGACATGGAAAAGAAGAAATCACTAGGCTCAATATTTCTTAACGGTATAATAAGTGAGAATCCAACCTTCAGACTTTTGTTAGGTAACTGCCCATCTTTGGCAATAACAACATTGGCAAAAAATGGTGTAGGCATGGGCCTTGCGGCAACCTTTGTTCTCGTAGGATCGAATTTGGTTATTTCCCTGCTTCGAAAGATTATACCGGATAAGGTAAGAATACCTGCTTTCGTTGTAGTAATCGCATCGTTTACAACCATAGTGGAACTTCTGATGGCAGCTTTTCTTCCTGAGTTGGATAAACAGCTTGGTATTTATATTCCGCTGATTGTTGTAAATTGTATAATATTTGCTCGTGCTGAAATGTTTGCTCAGAAGAATCCACCTGTAGAATCCTTTATGGATGGTATGGGTATGGGCGCAGGCTTTACTATAGCGATAACTATAATCGGGTCGGTCCGTGAGATTCTCGGTTCCGGAACATGGATGGGTATCCCCGTAACAGTCAATTTATTTGACCCTGCTACATTCTTTATTTTACCACCCGGTGGCTTTTTGATTATGGGTTTATTAATAGCTTTATTCAATAAGGTGTTTAGTGTAAAGAAACCTAAGACAATTGAGGAAAAAGAAGTTGGCTGTGCATTGGGTTGTCCCGGATGTACCAAAGCATCTAATGGAGGTGAGACAGCATGAAAGAGCTTTTTGCAATTCTTATAGGTGCAATATTGGTAGAGAATTTTGTACTTTCGAAATTTCTAGGTATTTGTCCGTTTTTGGGCGTCTCCCAGAAGACTTCCACGGCTATTGGTATGAGCGGTGCTGTAACCTTTGTTCTTGTACTTTCACAGGCTGTTACATGGCTTACCAATGAATATCTGTTAAAGCGTTTTAACCTTGAGTATCTTCAAACAATAGCGTTCATTCTTGTAATCGCAGCTTTGGTGCAGTTTGTTGAGACAGTTTTGAAAAAACTGATGCCTTCACTCTATAAGGCTTTGGGAGTATACCTTCCTCTGATTACAACAAATTGTGCGGTTTTAGGTTCAGCACTAATCTTCGTTGAACGCGACTATACTTTTGTAGAATCGGTTGTATTTGGCTTTGCTGCCGGCCTGGGCTTTACATTAGCGCTGATACTATTCTCAGGAATAAGAGAGCGTCTTGAAGCAGCCCCTATACCTGATGCATTTAAGGGAATGCCAATTACATTGATTGCGGCATCGCTGGTGTCTATAACCTTTGTAGGCTTTGCCGGTTTAATTATCCAATAGGAAAGGGGAGTGAATGATTTGACTATTTTAATACCTATTGCTGTTATTTCCGGTCTTGGGCTCTTTTTTGGCCTGGGCCTAGCATATGCGTCAAAGGTCTTTGAGGTCAAAGTTGACGAAAGAATAGGAACAGTAAGAGAAATGCTTCCCGGAGCTAATTGCGGCTCTTGTGGATTTTCAGGTTGTGATGGTTTGGCTGAAGCAATTGTTAACGATGGTGTTCATCCCAGCCGTTGTCCTGTCGGTGGAATTTCGGTAGTAAATGCCATCGCAGATTATATGGGAGTTGACGAAGGGTCTATCGATGTCAAGGTAGCCAGAGTATTATGCCAGGGTGATTGCGATAATGCCGTTATAAAGTATAATTATGTAGGAATAAAGGACTGCCATGCAGCTAACGCTCTTGCCGGAGGAATGGATGCATGCAGTTATGGCTGTCTTGGTCTGGGAAGCTGTAAGAATGTATGTCAATTTGACGCAATTGTAGTGGAAGACGGTTTAGCCAGAATAATTCCTGAGAAATGTACAGGTTGTGGGAAATGTGTTGAAGAATGTCCGAAGGCAATAATCAATCTGATTCCTGTCCTGACAGGGTTTACCGTTAAGTGTTCTAGCCATGATAAAGGTGTGGTATCAAGAAAAAACTGCAAAGTCGGTTGTATAGCATGTCAAAAGTGCGTAAAGGTATGTCCGGCTGAAGCAATTACAATGAATAATAATGTAGCTGTAATAAATCCCGAGAAGTGTGTAAACTGTGGAGCATGCTCGGAGAATTGTCCGCAGAAATGTATAACAAACACCATAGTTAAACGATTACAATAAGTTAATCCTTAATAATGAGTAAAGGGGACGTGAGTAAAGGGGACGTTGCTTTTTACTCATTATTTGATTTATGCCAATGAGTAAAAGTCACCGTCCCTCTTACTCACGCTCGCTGTAAATCGTTCGCAGGCACGCCGCTTACGTAGTCTACTTAAAAATTTATACCTGCATGGAGATAAATCTGATTGGAAAATTTGCCTGGTGTGAGAACCTTGGGGGCCGCAAAACTTAATGGAACAAATTTAAAATACCATATGGGGACACACCGCGGCTTCGCGTGTCTAGCTTGCTGCGGAATGTCACCGCATAGTTCGCATTAATCAAATATGGTTCAGTGTAAAGGGATTTGAGATCCTACATTAAGGAATGCTGTAGCATGAAGAGAAGACGGGAACTCTAAAACCTTAACGGTATTACGAATTGGGAGTATAAATGAGAAAGGCTTAATAGACCTTTTTATTGCTACAATCTTGTCATTTTCATCCAAGAAGATAGCATCAAGGTTATATCGCATAAAGCAGGTGTGAATGGAGTTGCATTTTAAAAGCAAGAGCCCGTATATGCCCTCTTTTTTACCCATTAATCCGAAAAATCGCTCTTTAAAGGTGTCTGCTATATTGACAGGGATATCCTTACCTATTGATGTTAAATAGTTTAGCTTTTTAGTACTTTTCAAAAGAATCACCCCAACTTATCATAGCTTTTTAAATTACTAATATAAATAGTAAATTTGTCCCGAAAAATATAGGATGTTTTGATTTATAAACAAAGTCCATATTTTTTCTAGTCGGAAAACCAAAACTTGAGGCAAACTGACGAATCGAGAAAAACAGCTTTCATTTTTAAGTTTGATATTGTATAATAGGTTTATCATTGAGATATTTGTGAAGTAATTACTTATATAATCCAGGGATTCCCTGATTTTTATAAGTGCTTCAAAGAAGGCTTGATAAACTATTATAATATTATTGCCTTCAGAATCCGATGGTTTACAAAAGTTATAATTTATAACATGGTTACGCTTGGTAACTGCCAGGAGGAAATTACAATATGATAGCTAAGGAAGTAACAATCTTTAGTAAAACAGGTCTGGAGTCAAAAATGGCCGCCCGGTTAATACAAAAGGCTTCAAGCTATGAGGCAAATATCTGGATTCAGAAGGATGAACGTAAAGCTAATGCAAAAAGTCTTCTAGGTCTTTTATCTTTAGGAATAAGCCCGGGGGATAAGATTACAATTATTACCGAAGGCAGGGACGAAGCAACCGCTTTAACTGAACTTGAAGCATTCGCTAATAATGGAATGGTAGAATAATGTTTATCTAAAATGAAAGCCGGCTAAATGCCGGCTTTTTTGATTAATGTATGGGGGAATTATGGCATCAATTAATGAAACACTTAAAAATCTGCCCGAATTGCCGGGTGTGTATATAATGATGGACTCAGAGGGTACGGTTATTTATGTCGGCAAAGCCAAAATACTAAAAAACCGTGTTAAGTCATATTTCCAACATAGGGAGGATAGAGACTCCAAAACAGCTATGCTGGTATCTACTGTTGAGTCTCTTGAGTATATCGTTACCCATACCGAGGAAGAGGCGCTGATTCTTGAAAATACACTCATAAAGCGCCATAAGCCTAAGTATAATATTCTTTTGAAAGATGATAAAACCTATCCCCATATTCGAATAACAACACAAGAGGATTTTCCCAGAGTGGAGATAACCCGTAGAGTGGAGAAGGATGGGGCAAAATACTTCGGAACCTTTGTTAAAATGAGTGCTGTGAAGGATTCTATTGAGGTATTAAGACGTTTGTTTCCGATTAGGACATGCAAAAGGAATATGTACCCTGATAAGAAGCAAAGACCTTGTCTGTATTACCACATAGGGCTTTGCTCCGCTCCTTGTGCAGGGCATATAAGCAGTGAGGAATATGCAGAGCTTGTGAAAAATGCAATTGCGTTTTTAGACGGGAGACACGAGGATGTTGTTGAAAAGCTTGAGAGTGAGATGAACAGACTATCTGATCAGTTAAAATTCGAGAAGGCAGCACTAATACGGGACAGGCTTAATAGTATAAATGAATTGTATAAAAAGCAGTCTGTTTACTCAACAAAGATGGATGAGCGCGATGTTATAGCCCTTCATTCCGACAATTGGCATTATGCAGCAAGTGTACTTGCTGTGAGAGGAGGAAGACTCATCGGAAAACGTGCATATGTGCTTGAGGGAATGGGAGCGGCAACAGCGGAAAATGCTATTGAATCGTTTATAATTCAGTATTATGAAGCAAATCCGGAAATTCCCAAGGAGATAGCCCTTCAAGTGGAGCCTGAATCTGTGGACGCGCTTACACAACTGCTTACAAAGAAACGCGGAGCAAAAGTGACCCTCATGGTGCCTCAAAGAGGGAAAAAAGCTGAGCTTATTGACATGGCTGAACAGAATGCAAAGGAAGAGCTTGAGCTATATAAAAGGAATGTATTGGCTACACAAGCCAAATCAATTGAAGTGCTTAAAATGCTTCAGGAAGCTTTAAATCTTAAGAGTATGCCTATAACCATTGAAGCTTACGATATTTCAAATACAGGAAATACCGAGATAGTCTCATCAATGGTGGTTTTCCGTGAGGGACAGCCAGACACACAAAGCTACCGTCGCTTTAAAATGAAGGTTATCACCGAACAAAATGATTACGGCAGCATGCAGGAGACGCTACTACGCCGCTTTAACCGATATCTTTCCGGGGTTAAGGATGACGCTTTTGGAAATCTGCCCGATCTGGTTCTTGTAGACGGTGGAGCGCAGCATGTAAGCGCCGCTAAAGAGGTATTGAACGATTTGGGATTGGACGTACCGGTATGGGGTATGGCTAAGGACGACAGACATCGCTCCCATAGACTAGTCAATGGTACCACAGGTATTGAGCTTGCAAGTAACAGTGAAATATTGAGGTTCATAGCCTCAGTACAGAATGAAGCCCATAGGTATGCCCTTCAATATAATAAGAATCTCAGAAAGAAGCGAATGATTAAGTCTGAGCTTGACGACCTTAAAGGGGTTGGACCGGCTCGTAAAAAAAGCTTGCTAAAAGCCTTTGGTTCTGTCAAAAAGCTAAAGGAAGCTGATGTTGAGGAAATAGCCAAGGTAGAGGGAATAGGTCCAAAACTCGCCGAAGTCATAAAATCCCAACTAAAGTAAGTAAAAGGGACGCCAGACAGTGCGAAAACATTTTACTATTCAATAATTAATACTTTATTTAAATATTCTTAAGCGGTGTGCCTGCTTACGATTTAAAGCGAAGCAAGGATTGCGTAGCGAGCGCGACTAGAAACAGGATGTTGGCCCGGAGCGCTAAATCGTTGCAGGCTATAGCCGCTAAAACTGCATAATTTTATTAGGGTGATTAGTTTTCGCACAGTGGTTTTGCTATTCCATTCTGAATGAAACCCTTCGTTTTGCCAATAATAGTGATGATTATTAACAAAACGGAGGGATCATATGGATAAATTTGCTCGTGTGATAAGAACCGATATGGCCGACGAATCACGGGTTGTGGGTGCCGGTACTCAGTCAAGAACTGCTAATAGTGGTCTTGGTGAGGGCTTCAGCGTAGAAAACGATGGAGACCAGGAGGTCTCAATAACCAGAGTACATGTCAACACTCCCGAGGCTGAACAGAAGGTCGGAAAACCAATCGGCAGCTATATTACCCTGGATATTCCGAAAATTCGGGAGAAAAGCAGGGACCTTTACGAAAAGTCCTGCAGAATGTTGGCCAGAGAATTGGAAAAGCTCATTCATCTAGACAAGAAAGACACAGTATTAATAGTCGGTCTGGGAAATTGGAATGTGACCGCCGATGCTCTGGGACCAAAGGTGGCTCAATATGTACTTGTTACAAGGCACATTTATGAGTATCTTCCAAAAGAGGTAAATGATACTGAAAGGCCGGTATGTGCCATATCACCCGGAGTTCTGGGTATTACGGGTATTGAGACCGGTCATATCATAAAGGGCATTGTTGATAATGTAAAACCCAGTCTGGTGATTGCCGTTGATGCTTTGGCATCTCGAAGCATGAGCAGGGTCAACGCGTCAATTCAGCTTGCCAATACGGGAATTGCTCCTGGATCAGGGATTGGTAATAAAAGGGCGGCATTGACAAGAGAAAGCCTCGGAGTACCTGTCATTGCAATCGGTGTTCCAACAGTGGTGGATGCTGCAACAATGGCCAGCGATGTTCTGGACCTTGTGATGGATAATATGATGGAGCAGGCAGGACAGGGCAGTGAATTTTATAAAATGATTTCTCAAATCGACCGGGATGAGAAATATCGTATGATTATTGAGCTTTTAGAGCCCTATTCCGGGAATCTGGTGGTTACTCCCAAGGACACCGATGATGTGGTAGAATATCTCTCAAAACTTGTTGCAAATGGAATCAACATGGCTCTTCATGAAAATATCGGGCCGGACGATGTGGATAGGTTCATTCAATAGAGAGAATGTCTTTTTTGACAAACGGTGGATTTTCTACTAGATAATCCACTGTTCTTTGAATGGAAATTAGTGTATTATATATTATGATTACAACATTTGAAGCGTATCATAGCAAATCCTTTAAGAGTGTTTGTAATAATATATACAGTAATTAGTGGGGTAGCTTAAATGAATCTTTCTCACCTGAAATACCAAAGATCAAGGAAATACAGAATTAGAAATCTTGCTCGTTTTATATCTATTATTCTTATTGTTTTACTTACGGCAATTGCTTTGATTGTTATTAAGGTAAAGAGCAATAATAATGGCAACGGTAGTGAAAATAATAGTGATGTGGTGGCAAACCCATCAATAACTCCAATAACTCCGGAACCAACTCCGGAGCCAACGCCAACTCCATTTCCGGTCCCTGAAGGAAAGACCATGAATCCATTTTTGGTTATCATAGACCCGGGACATGGGGGAGGGGATGGAGGAACTGTATCGCCCTTTATAGAAGGTTTTTATGAGAAAGATATTGTGCTTGATATAGCAAAGAAGGTCGAAGCTCTCCTTATTGAAAAGGGTATAGACGTTAAAATGACTCGTGAGGAAGACGCGCGAATTATTGAGCACAATGATAAGGATTTGGTTGCCAGATGGACCATGGTAAATGAACTGGACGCCTCCTTACTTGTCAGTATTCACGTTAATGCATATGATAAAGTCGAATCGGTTAATGGTATGGAAGTTTACTATTTTGAGGATAAATTTGAGATATATCCGGGATTCACTCAGAAACGTTTTGCCGAAATAATGGAGGAAACTATTCCAAATGCCAATGGTATTAAGTTCAGGTTTTCTGAGGGTGGTATAAGGCTGGCGCTAGTTCGCAATCCCAAAATGCCGGCAGTCCTGATTGAAACTGCATATATAACAAACAAAGAAGACCATAAGAAACTTGAATCCCAGGAATTTAGAGAAAATACGGCTAAGGGTATTGTCGACGGCATAGTTAAGGCCATGGACGAAATCGGCGTATTTGAGCATGAGGGTGCAATGTACGTATTTAAGGAAATTGGAGAGTGAGCGTGAATGGATGCCGAGAAGCGAATCGCTGAGTTACGTAATCTTCTTGATTATTACAGCCGCAGATACTATATTGATGATAGCCCGGAGATAGAGGATTACGAATATGATAAACTTTATCACGAGCTTCTGGCTTTAGAGGAAAAAAATCCGCATCTTATAACACCTGATTCTCCTACTCAGAGGGTCGGAGGACAAGCCTCAAATGCCTTTGAGAAGGTAATTCATGAAGTTAAAATGGAGAGCCTTCAGGATGTTTTTTCGATTGAAGAACTATACGCTTTTGATCGCCGTGTCAGAGACGCTCTTGGAGAAACTAATATAGAATATGTCGTTGAAAAGAAAATAGATGGTCTTTCAGTCTCCATTGAATATGAAAATGGATTATTTAAAAGAGGTTCAACCAGGGGAGACGGAGAAGTCGGCGAAGATGTAACCGGTAATTTAAGAACAATAAAATCAATTCCATTAAAGCTTTCTATCCCAGATAATATTGATTTACCTTATCTGGAGGTCAGAGGTGAGGTCTTTATGTCTAAAAAAGATTTTTTAGACTTAAATGATAGGCAGGAAGCCATGGGGCAGAAAACCTTCGCCAACCCAAGAAATGCGGCGGCAGGCTCATTAAGACAACTTGAGCCGTCAGTGACAGCCTCGCGAAAGCTGGATATTTTTGTTTTCAACGTACAAAAAGTCGAAGGCATTAGCTTTTCTTCCCATACCGACTCCTTGGAATTTTTAAAGAACCTGGGCTTCAAAATCAGCCCGGAGTATGGGCTATGTAGCAATATGGATGAAGTGGTGGAGGAAATAAATGCTTTTGGAGAGTTACGAGGAACTCTCCCATATGAAACCGACGGAGCGGTAGTAAAAGTAAACAATCTGGCCCAAAGGGTAATATTAGGCTCAACCAGTAAGGCGCCTAGATGGGCAATTGCTTATAAATACCCGCCTGAGGTCAAAAAAACACTTTTAAAAGACATAGTGATTCAGGTTGGACGCACAGGGGCACTAACACCCAATGCGGTTCTGGAACCTGTTCGCCTTGCCGGGACAACTGTATCAAGAGCCACTCTCCACAATGAAGACTTTATTACGGAAAGAGATATAAGGATTGGAGACATGGTTTGGGTCAGAAAAGCCGGTGAAATAATACCGGAGGTTCTTGAAGTGGATTTTTCGGCTCGTCCCGAAAATTCTACCCAATTTAAGATGCCATCACTATGCCCTGTTTGCGGAGCTCCTGCCGTGAGGGAGGAACAAGAGGCCGTAATTAGGTGTACGGGAATTGAATGCCCGGCCAGATTATTTCGGAGCATTGTACATTTTGCCTCCCGTGACGCAATGAACATTGAGGGGCTCGGACCTGCTCTCATTGAAATGCTGCTGGAAAAAGATTTTATAAAATCTATACCTGATTTATATACTTTATATGAGAAGAGAGAACAGCTTATTTTACTGGAACGCATGGGTGAAAAGTCAGTTGATAACCTTCTTACATCCCTGGAAAAATCTAAGACTAATGATTTAAGTAAGCTTCTTTTCGGACTCGGTGTTCGTCATATAGGTAAAAGAGCGGCCCAATTGGTAGCAGAGCATTTTAAGACCATGGATGCGCTCATGTCTGCGAACGCTGTGGAATTACAAAAAGTTGAAGAATTCGGCGAGAAAATGGCTGCGAGCCTAGAAAGTTTTCTTAAACAGGAGCAAACACAGCATACGATTTCACAGCTAAAAGCCCTCGGTGTAAATATGGAGTCATCGTTACAGAAGAAGGGTGGAGCTTTTGCCGGTTTAACCTTTGTGCTTACAGGAACATTGCCTAACTACTCCAGAAATGAAGCATCCCAGATGATTGAGGAAAGAGGAGGCAAGGTATCCGGAAGCGTGTCTAAGAAGACATCATATGTTTTAGCCGGTGATGAAGCAGGCAGTAAACTTGACAAAGCAGTGCAGTTGGGAGTTACAATTATAGACGAGGATACCTTTAACAGCATGTGTGGTATTACTAAATAAAGTATTATGCCGCAAAACATGAAGAATTGATAAATGCTTAAGCTATAAACCATAAATTTCGATAATATTAGGGTAGGAATATTTTACCGGAGGCTGTACAAATGAAAAAGATGATTTTACCGATTGATAAGGTAAATCCGGGTATGAAGACAGCGGAAGTCGTCTTTAATAAATTGGGCAACGTTATGATATGGGATGGTGTTGCTCTGGATAGCCTTACCATTCAACGTCTTAAGAACATAGGCATACAAGAAATAACGGTACATATTGATGAGCCTCATAGTAAAGAAGTCAGTTATGATTTTGATTCACCACAGTTTTTTGCCATAGAATATGAACAGGATTTAAATTCCACCAAGCAATTATTTCAATATATTTCGTCAGGAAGAAGCTTGGATGTGGAAGCCGTAAATGAAATAGTTAAATCAATCGCTAAAAAATCTGAGAGCAACAGGAATATTATAGATTCAATAACAATGGTTAGAAGCATAGATGAATATACATATTATCATAGCCTGAATGTATCTATGCTTTGTATGATCATCGGGAAATGGTTACGACTTGACGATTACCATATAAGGAACCTAGTACAGGCAGGACTACTTCACGATATTGGTAAGACCCGTATTCCGGTTGAAATTTTAAATAAGCCCGATAAACTTACTGATGAAGAATTCATGGAGATGAAAAGGCATTCCGAATATAGCTATAACATTGTAAAGAATTATGGAAATATCCCTGTGGAAGTGGCTAAGGCAATACTTACCCACCACGAAAAAGAAGACGGCAGCGGTTATCCCATGGGACTTACCGGTGACAAGCTAAATCTTTATTCAAAGATTATTACCGTAGCTGACATATTTGATGCCATGACGGCGAACCGAATATATAAGAGCAAGGATACACCTTTTAAAGTATTTGAATTGATGCAACACGGAAGTTTTGGTATACTTGATCCAATAGTACTAGATACATTTTTGAATAATGTTACAAGTTATTATATTGGCTCAAAGGTTGTACTAAACACAGGTGAAGCAGGAATAGTAGTCTTTATGAATAAGCAGAGCTTATCCCGTCCTGTGGTACAGGTTGGGGATCGCTATATTGACACCTCAGTATCAAAATTTGTGAGGATTAAGGAGTTTGTTTGACAAGATTGAAAGGCGAGGGTTAAATGAATAAAGGCCATCGTGGCATGATGTTTGTAATATTTCTTTTATTCGGAATTCTTATTAATCTTCAATTCAGAGGCATTATTTTATCCGAGTCAAATGAGGGCGCGTCGGCTAAGGAACTTGCGGCTGAGCTTGAGCAGGAAAGAAGTGAAAACAAAAGCTTGATCGAAAAGATTGAAATTATTGAAGCCGAACGTGAAGAGCTATGGAAAAACCTTGGGGATAATCTCAATAATCAAGAAATTACCAACCTATTAAAGGAACGAGATTTTGAAAATTTCCGTGCAGGTCTTACTCCCGTCAAAGGCAGTGGAATTGTAATTACCATGGAAGATGCACCGGCTAAGGGAGAGCTTGACGTAGAAGACTATATAATCCACGATAATGATGTCAATAATATATTGGATGAACTTAGGGAAAACGGTGCCCAGGCTATATCCATTAATGGCGAAAGACTTATGTTTACGACAAAACCGATATGTGCCGGACCGACAATAATTGTAAACAATAATCGTTATCCCCCACCCTATGTCATTAAAGCGATCGGAGATCCTGACGTATTGTACGAAGCAATTGAGACCATGGCTCCGGTTGCGTTTATGCGTCTTTATGATATTCGTATAAATATAGTAAAGCAGGACGATATTGTAGTGAATAAGTATAATATACACACTTCACTTGAGGAGTCTTTGAAAGGTTTGGAGGTGGTTTCGAAATGAAGGCTTTTAAGACGGTATCACTTGCAGCTGTTTGCCTTATTTTAGGTATTCTTTTGGCTTGGCAATTCAGAAGTGTCAAGGTAAACCAGGTTTTAGCCCAATATGAAAAGAAAAATGTAAGTGAAATTATAGATGAATTATTATTGGAGAAAAAGAACAATGAGAATTTAAAGAGTCGACTCCAAGAGCTTCAGAGAGAAGTTGATGCTTTCAAGGACGGTGAGACAACTGTTAAAGATAAAATTACAGCCCTTGAAAAGGAAATACTAGTAGCCCGTATTAAGGCTGGTCTTGAAACTGTAAAGGGTCCCGGATTGATAATAGGCATTGAGTCGGGGGGAGAAAAAACAGTTGAAGATAGGCATATAGAGGAACTGATAAATGAGCTTAAGGCTTCCGATGCACAGGCAATTTCGGTGAATGATGAACGAATTGTCGCCTTAAGTGAAATTCGCAATGCAAGTGATTATATAATGATTAATGGAAGCCAGTTAGTTCCACCCTATACTATAAAAGCTATAGGAGATCCTAATAATATGGAAAGATCACTAAATATTCTGGCCGGGGTGTTGGAGAAATTCCGATATTATGGGTTTGAAGTGAGTTTAAAAAAGGAAGAAGTTATTGTTATACCGGCAGTCAGAGACGACGGAACGGTCTTAAAGATTGACAAGCTCACCACTGTACAGTAAATAAAAGCTCTTTTTGTAATTTTGGCTTGTCCCCATATAATATAATGATAGTAGGAGATAAGAGTCATTGAATAGCAATGGCTCTTTTTTATTCCGGTGGTAATATGGAAAAAATCTATAAGTATTTCAGCTTTTTTGTGATAGGAGTCTTGGCTTTAGTTACACTTTATCTGCTCTTTTTTCAGGAACTCCCGGTTTTTTCACAGTTTATATTTAACGAGGAGATTACAGGAGCATTGTCTGAAGGAGAAGGGTCAGGCGTATCGGAAACCCAGTATTATGCATCTGGTACCAATGATAGCTATTCGGGTTTCAGAAGTTGGGGTTTATTGAGGAGTAAGAATGGCGAGCTGCCTAAGGCTGATCCGGGTGCCCCTGAGCTTTTGGCAAAGTATAGCTCATTATACATAGCCGATACAAGCAAAAAAACTATTTATCTCACCTTTGATGAGGGGTACGAGAATGGTTATACACCAAAAATACTCGATGTTCTATACGAGAACAAAGTAAATGCCATCTTTTTTATAACCGGACCATATTTGGAGAAAGAAGAGGCTCTGGTCCAACGAATGATAGATGAAGGGCACGCTGTGGGCAATCACACCGTTGGACATAAAAGTCTACCACTGCTTGACGAAAAGGAAATAGAAGAAGAAGTGGTGGGCCTTGACAGGAAATTTAATCAGAAATTTGGTAAGAACATGGTTTTTTTAAGGCCGCCAAAGGGTGAGTATAGTGAAAGAAGCCTGGATATTACAACCAAACTTGGATATATCAACGTGTTTTGGAGCTTTGCCTATGATGATTGGGCAAAGGATCGTCAAAGAGGCTGGGAATATGCATTCCAGAAGGTTAAGGATAATCTCCATAATGGGGAAATAATATTACTTCATGCGGTATCCAAGGATAATGCCGAAGCCTTAAACGCTATTATAGAGTATGTCAGATCTTCTGGCTATGAATTCGGGGATGTCTTTGAACTGGAGAAGTTAGCGAGAGGTGAAGGTTGATGAAAAAAGGAATTCACAAAATAAAAGGGTCTAAGAAAGCTAAAAAAGAGCCGGGAGAGAGCCTTGGGGAAAAGCTTGCAAGAATGTTTGAAATACCTGCCGACGCATATGGAAATAGGCCCAAGGTAACAGCTATAGGTCGTGGCGAGGTCCTCATTGAAAATTTTAAAGGGATAATGGATTTTCAGAACGGTATGATACGTATCAATACCAATAACGGTGTTATTAAAGTTACAGGAGATGTGCTTACTATTAGAGAGATAACCAACGAAGAAATTATTATTGGAGGAAAGATTTCAAATATCGATTACGATGCGTAAAAGTGGGTTGATTGGCTTATGTTTCTAGTGCATTTATGGAATTATATCAGGGGATATGTTATCATTATTATTACTGGTAGCAGTTTGGAGCGATTTATTAATATCTGTTCTAAACGGCAAATACTTTTGTGGGACATAGTGAGAAGAGATATGGAGTCTGCCTCTATGAAGGCGAGCCTCAGGGGTTTCAGACTTATGCGCCCGGCAGCTAAAAAATCAGGCTGTAGGGTTCATATCCAAAAAAAATGCGGATTACCTTTTTTACTGCACCGCCTAAAAAAGAGAAAAGGCTTTAAGGTCGGATTGATACTATTTGCTGCTCTACTGATTCTTTCTACATCAATTATCTGGGATATTGAGGTTATATGTGATCAACCGGAAATGATTCCGCAGGTTTTGAATGTTCTGGAAGTGGAGAGGATAGGAAGAGGAAGCTTTAAAAGGGGATTGAATCCCAAGGAATTAGCTGCGCAGATTGCTCTTGATGTAGAAGGTCTGGCCTGGGTCGGTGTCGAATTAAAGGGAGTAAAACTTTATGTCACCATTAAGGATAGTATAGCTACACCGGTTTTGATAAAAAATAATGAATCATTTAATATTGTAGCTCAACGAGACGGTTATATAACTCAAATGGAGGTTTATGCCGGAAATGCCCTGGTGAAGGAAGGGGACACAGTAAAGGAAGGACAGGTATTGGTTTCGGGGAAACTACAAAGCAAAAACCCCGAATTTGGAACGCGAGACGTTCATGCGTTGGGTAAAGTTGTGGCAAAAACCTGGTATGAAAGTTCTTTACCTGTATCGATGGTATACACGCAAAGGTTGAAAACAGAAAAAACCTATGACACGGTATACCTGAGGTTTTTGGACGGAAAGCTAAAACTGGGGAGTGATCCTCCCTATGAACTATATGAAACCCAAACTGTTGACAAGTTCCTTACCCTCTTTGGGTTAAAACTGCCAATAGGCTTGACTGTTGAAACAAGCTTTGAAATAATGGAAAGACAAGTTGATTTAACCTTAGATGAGGCCTTAGTCGTAGCGGTGGAAAAAGCTAAAAATGACTTAAAGCAGAGAATGCCCGATGATTGTGTCGTGGTTGATGAAATAGTTAAACAGGTAAACAGTGAAAACGGAACAATATATATACAAGTGGTTGTGGAATGCGAAGAAGATATCGCCGGTCTGGAGCGCGTAATAGAGAACGAGGCGCAAAGCCCTTAATGAAAATACCGTAAGAAAGGTAGAAGAGAATTGGATACTGTTGTTGAAAGACAATTAGAGTTACCGGAGCCTGATTTGGCTATAAACCTGTTCGGTGCTAATGATAAAAACATCAGAATGATAGAGGACAGACTGGATGTAAAAATAACGGCAAGAAATGATGAGCTTCATATCTCCGGATTTGAGAGCCGTGCTGACACGGCAGTAGATATTCTAAAAAAGCTAATGCTAATTGCTGAAAGCGGAGATGTAATTACAGATCAGAATGTTCGTTACCTTTTAGAACTTAGCGAAGAGGAAAGGGTCAGAAGCGACTCACTTCCGTTGGATCAAATATGTGTGACATACAGAGGCAAACCTATTAAAACAAAAACATTAGGTCAGAAAAGATATGTTGAGGCAATGCGTAAAAATTCAATAGTATTCGGCATCGGACCAGCCGGTACAGGGAAAACATTTCTCGCAGTAGCTCTTGCTGTTATGGCATTCCGGGAAAAAACAGTAAATCGTATTATATTGACCAGACCTGCTGTCGAGGCTGGTGAACGTTTGGGATTTTTGCCCGGGGATCTTCAAAATAAGGTTGATCCATATTTGAGGCCTTTGTACGACGCCCTTTATCAGATTATGGGACCGGAAACCTATCAAAGCAATCTTGAAAAAGGTATAATTGAAGTGGCACCCCTTGCGTATATGAGGGGTAGAACCCTTGATGACTCATTTATAATTTTGGATGAAGCACAAAACACCACACCTGAGCAAATGAAAATGTTCCTTACCAGAATGGGTATAGGTTCGAGGATGGTTATTACAGGTGATATAACACAAATTGACCTTCCTTCTGGTAAATCAGGCTTAAATGAGGCCAGAAGAGTTCTTAATAATATTGATGGAATATCATTCAACTATCTTACAGAGCGAGATGTTGTACGACACGAACTAGTTCAGCGCATAGTAAAAGCATATGAATATGATGCGAAAGGAAGGGGCGTGTAGATGGGTAAAAAGAATAAGAAGGAATCAAACATAAAAGTGTTTAAATTAATCAGGAGCTTGTCATTTCAGCGAATTATCGCTCTTTTTCTCACATGGCTTGTGATTTCGACATTAGTCGCGTACGAGGCAGCTCCTAAAAAGTACAAGCTCAAACAAGGCGATATTTCTCAGTATGATATCCAAGCCCCCAGAGATATAGAAAACAAGATAAAAACAAGGCAGAATGCAGAGGAAAAGGCCTCAAAGCTGGCTCCTATGGTAATAAACATTGAAAATGCCAATAGCGATATGCTTAACGGGGCCTATGAGTATTTTGATGCCCTTGAACAGCTTATTACCGATGTGAAAAATGATGTCGAATATGCGACTTTAATTGAAAAGATACAGGGCATTGATAAAGATGGAGCATTCGCTGTTCTTTTTGAGTTGGACGAGCCTACCCTGCAGGGACTGTTCGGAAATCAAGGGAAAGAAAGCTTTACAGAGTTAAAAAGCATAGTAATTAAAAATATTATCCCGGGCCTGACTAAAATTAAGTTGATGGATGATAATATTGCAATTGAAATAGCCAATAGCCTCAATGTTATTGGAAAAGGTCATACGATTGAGCCTCTGAAGCCCATTGCGGTTGATGTACTTCAAAAGGTAATTAAACCTAACAGCCGTGTTGATGAAGAGTCTACAAATGCTCAGAGGGAAGCCTTTATCGAGAATTATATTAAGGACAACCCCGTCATCATTTATAAGGATGAAAGAATAATCAGTAAGGATGATGTAGTCACTGAGGATAAATTTGATGTGCTTAAGGAGTTAAACTACATAGACAGCGAAGGAAGGCCTGACTATCTTCTATATATGGCTGTTTTTATTATAGTTCTGCTTTTACTTGTAGCTACTGTTTTTTACCTTAGAAATTTTCACCCCAAAATATATTACGACAGAAACTCCATATTTTTAATATGTGTGTCGATTCTCATAACTACTTTGTTTGCATGGACTATTCGTGAGTTCATACCGGACCTATCATATCTGCTTATACCGATTTTTATCACTCCCGTTTTAATTGCTATTTTCCTTGGTATTGAACCTGCGATAACTGTTAACATACTTCTTGCCTTTAGTTTCTCACTTATGGTGGGGGGCAGCTTCGAATTTCTGCTTATGTCCATTATAGGTGGTACATTTGCGGCATTCTTTACAGTAAACGCTACCCAGAGAAGAAAAATATCATTGGCGGGGCTTATTCTAGGTTGTATTAACGCAGCTATTATTGCCTTGATAGGAATTATAGAAAAAAAGAGTCTGGAGAGTCTTTTTAATGACGGAGGGCTGGCTTTTATAAACGGCATGCTGTCAATTATTCTGGCAATCGGTCTTATGCCGTTTCTTGAAAGCACCTTTAATGTTGTGACACCGCTAAAATTGCTGGAGTTGGCAGATCCCAATCATCCTCTTTTAAAGAGGCTCTTAATGGAGGCCCCCGGGACATACCATCACAGCCTTATGGTGGGAAATCTTGCCGAGGTTGCTACCCGTGAGATAGGAGGCAATGCTTTGCTTGCCAGGGTTGGGGCATACTTTCATGATGTGGGGAAGCTGAAGCGCCCTCATTTCTTCAAGGAAAATCAATTATCGGACAACCCCCATGATAAACTTACCCCCAACTTGAGTTCCCTTGTTATAACTTCCCATACGAAAGATGGAGAAGAACTGGCGGTAAAATATCGTCTTCCTAAAATTATACGGGATATTATAGGCCAGCATCATGGGAATACGCTGGTGGCCTATTTCTATCATAAAGCTACTCAGACAGAAAAAATTGAAGAGCCCGATGAAGGTAATTTCCGTTATGAAGGACCGGTACCCGACTCACGAGAGGCGGCAGTAGTTATGTTGGCTGACTCGGTTGAGGCTGCTGTCCGCTCCATGACCGAAAAGACTCCGGGCAAAACTGAAGGGCTGGTTCGTAAGATTATTAAGGACAAACTTGACGACGGCCAACTGGACCGTTGCGACCTTACCTTAAAAGACCTTAGTATTATAGCCGATAGCTTTCTTCAGGTATTGAGTGGAGTTTATCATGAACGCCCCGAGTATCCTGAATTAGAGAAGAAAAAGAGCTTGCTGGAGCTTGATAACAGCATTTACAATGCACCAAAACATAATAAGCCTGTTAGGGGGAATAATGAAAATGAAGCTAACAATTTACAACAGGCAGAAGAGCCTGATAATATCCAAAGAGACACTTAAGCTAATTGAGAAATCCATTAAACGCTGTGTAAAAAGAAATGGGTTTTCAATTCCATGTGAGGCTTATGTGACTTTGACAGATAATATGGGTATACAGGAGTTGAACCAGGAGCACCGAGGTATTGATAAGCCGACTGACGTTCTTTCCTTTCCACTGATAGAATATGTTAATGGTGAACCCATGATTGAACCCGGCGATATTGACCCGGAATCCGGCAGAGTCTTTTTGGGAGATATAATTATTTCTGTGGAAAAGGCAATGGAACAGGCACAAAACTACGGGCATTCACCGGAGAGAGAATTTGCCTTTTTAGCTGTACATGGAATATTGCACCTTTTAGGTTATGATCATGAATCTGAAGAAGATGAAAAGCAGATGTTTTCCATTCAGGAAGGTATATTAGAGGAAATGGGGATTCCCAGATAATGAAGAATAAAAGTATTGGCACTAGCTTTAAAAATGCATTCAGAGGGTTTTTAACGGCCGTTACGACTGAGAGAAATATGAAAATACATATTGGCGCTGCCCTTCTGGTAATCCTTATGGGCTTGTTTTTGAGAATTGATACCCCCCGATGGCTAGCATTGTTTTTCGCTATAGGTCTGGTCTTTGTTTGCGAATTGTTTAATACCGCAATTGAGATACTAACTGACATGGTAACCGATCAATATTCTGAGAAAGCAAGGAACGTAAAAGATATCAGCGCCGGAGCGGTTTTATTTAGCGCCGTTATCTCGGTTATAATCGGAGTTATAGTGTTCCTTGAACCAATTATCAATCTACTGAAATAAATCAACCGTTAAGAGAAGGCATGATTATGGATTTTTTATCGTTACAAAATATATTACTAATGACACCAATATTGTTTCTCGCATTACCTGTACACGAGCTTGCCCATGGCTGGGTAGCTTACAAGTTGGGTGATCCTACAGCAAAAATGGCAGGTAGGTTGACCTTGAATCCATTTAAGCATCTGGATTTAGTCGGTGTATTAATGATGTACACAGTGGGTTTCGGCTGGGCAAAGCCTGTGCCTGTTAACTTTGCGAATCTTAAGAACCGTCGTTCAGGTACTATTCTTGTGGCAATGGCGGGTCCTCTGTCCAATATTCTATTGGGATTTGTGAGTATGTTTATAGGTGGCATCATTATAAAACTGATTGATATAGGGGCCATTGTGATTGATACAGAAGGTATGTTTAAGTTTTTTATTTACTTGGCCTTGTTTTTCTTTTTTCTTGTATCAGTTAATATAAATCTGGCAATATTCAATATGATTCCGGTACCCCCTTTGGATGGGTCAAGACTGATATCCACCTTTATTCCGGAGGAAGCATATTACAAATTCGCAAGATACGAGCAATATATCGGCCTGGCATTTCTGGCACTCGTTGTCCTTGTCCCAAACGACTTTATAAGCCGGTTTATCGGTGCCGTTTCAACCCCTATATTCCGCAGTATGGCTCTTACTACTCAGACCATTCTGGGAATCAATGCAGATAATGTGTTCTGGTTGCTGATGCAAGGCATAACCGGATAAAAGAAGGTTATTATGAAACTTATTACCTCAGTGATGAATGAATCAAAAAAGATAAATCATCTGGCAGGCTTGGCAAAGGTCGGCAACGATTCGGTTGTTCATGGTGTTTCTGATTCACAAAAGCGACATATAGCAAATACCGTTGCTGAGATGGCCGGACTTAAAGGCCTTTATGTGGCTTGGAATGAAATGCAGGCTCGCCAGGCCTATCTTGATTTATCATATCTTACAGGTGATAGAGCTGTATTTTTATCCAACCGTGAGATCATGTTATATGACGTGGAAGCCAGAAGCTTTGAACAAACTCACGGAAGAATAGCCTCATTGGCAAGAATCATCAATGACGATTACCAATTCATAGTTACATCAGCCGAAGCTCTAATGCACTATTTGATGGATCCTGATGATTTTGGGAAACGGCTTATAACCCTTAAGCCGGGTGAAACGGTTGATGGAAATCTCTTAGAAATGAAGCTTCTGGAGATGGGTTACGAAAGAGAAGAGAAAGTTGAAGGCCGGGGACAGTACTCCAAACGCGGAGGAATTCTGGATATTTTTCCGGTCAATTGTGAGATGCCCTGCAGGCTTGAGTTTTTTGACATAGAAATTGATTCAATGCGATGGTTTTCTGAGGATACCCAGCGGTCGGTGGGTCAATGCGAGGAGCTAAATATATACCCTGCAAGAGAAATAGTCTATTCTAGGGATCAAATCAGTGTAATTTCAGATAGAATAAAAAAAGCTCTGGATGAAACCCTGCCGCTTATTTCAGAGGAGATCCGCCCCCTTCTTACTAAGAATATTGGAAGGTATATTGAAAAACTTCAGGACAACCACTATTTCACCGGAGTTGATAAGTTTATCCCATATCTGCTCGAAAAGAAAGCGAGTCTTTTTGATTATCTTAAGGGCAGGCATCTTGTTTTTTTTGAGGAACCCCACAGAACACAGGAGAGGATGAACAATGAGCAGGAAGCACTGACTAATATGTGCGAGACTCTTTTAGAGAAAGGCATAATCCTGAACGGTACTTTTTCCATGCTCTTTGACCTGGAGACATTATTAGAAGGAGCTAAAAACAACAGCTTCATCACCCTAGAGTCTCTTGACGATGATTATTCAATCAACGGTAGAGAGGCTGAAAGGGTTGAAGTAAGGGGTTCCAGTGTAAGTTCATACAAAGGAAAGCTTGAACTAATAAGCGAAGACATAAAAAAATGGACAGCCGAAGACTATCGGGTAGTGATCCTGTGCTCCTCAAAAGATAGAATTAATAAATTTACCGAAGATTTAAGAGAATATGGAGTTAACGCTATTATTGGTCAGGAAGATGGAGCCTGGCCGGCTAATTCTTCGGTTCTTGCAATTGATGGACACCTTCAGACCGGATTTGTATACAGCGACGAAAAGCTCGTGTTCTTGTCTGAAAGCGATATATCAGGAAATCGGGGTCGAGCCAGAAAAAAAACTTACGAGAAGGGAAAGCGGATATCATCCTTCACAGACCTGAAGGTAGGGGATTTTGTAGTCCATCAGGCACATGGTATAGGTATCTATAACGGTATAGAACAGCTGGTTGTTGAGGGTATCAGAAGGGATTATCTGAAGATATCATACAAAGACGGCGGGTCACTATATATCCCTACCACGAGTATGGATTTAATTCAAAAATATATAGGTTCTGAGGGCAAAGAGCCCAGATTGAATAAATTAGGAGGAACCGAGTGGGCTAAGGCAAAAGCAAAGGTAAAGGAATCCCTTAAGGCTTTAGCTGATGATCTAATCCGTATCCAAGCCGAGCGAAGGAACTCCAAAGGCCATGCTTTTGCAACTGATACGGTTTGGCAAAAGCAGTTTGAAGATACCTTCTCTTTTGAAGAAACACCGGACCAGTTAAGGTGTGTTGAAGAGATAAAGAAAGATATGGAATCCGACATTATCATGGATAGGCTTCTGTGTGGTGATGTGGGGTACGGAAAAACCGAAGTGGCTATTCGTGCGGCTTTTAAAGCAGTAATGGATAGTAAGCAGGTTGCGTTTCTTGTGCCTACAACTGTTTTAGCCGCTCAACATTATGAAACCTTAAAGAAAAGATTTGCCGGATTTCCCATCACCATTGAAATGTTAAGCCGATTTAGGTCGGAATCTGAGCAGAAGGCTATTATCAGGGATGTAAAAAGCGGAAGGATTGACATCCTGATTGGTACTCATATGATATTGGGAGAGGCTGTTAAATTTAAAGATATAGGTCTTCTTATTATTGATGAGGAACAACGTTTCGGAGTAGAACATAAAGAGACTATTAAGCTACGTTATCCAAAGGTTGATATATTAACCCTATCAGCAACGCCCATACCCAGAACACTAAATATGTCTTTGTCGGGTATTAGAGATATCAGCACACTGGAGGATCCTCCAGAGCACAGATATCCTGTTCAAACCTATGTGATGGAGCACCGGGATGATATAATTCAGAGTGCCATAAACAGAGAATTGGCCAGAGGAGGGCAGGTATTCTATCTATATAACAGAGTCAGAGGAATACAGTCCAAGATGGCACAGCTACAAAGCTTAGTTCCTGAAGCGAGAGTTAATTATGCTCATGGACAGATGGGTGAGCGGGAGCTTGAAAGAATAATTCAGTCATTCCTTGACAAGGATTTTGATGTATTGGTCTGCACAACAATCATAGAATCAGGTATCGATATGCCCAACGTTAATACTATTCTAGTGGAGGACGCAGACCGTCTGGGGCTTGCCCAGCTTTATCAGCTTCGGGGAAGGGTAGGAAGATCGAATCGTTTGGCCTATGCATATTTAACCTATAAGCGGGACAAAGTTTTAAGTGAAATAGCAGAGAAGCGCTTGAAGGCTATAAAAGAATTTACCGAGTTTGGATCAGGATTCAAGATAGCAATGCGTGACTTGCAAATACGCGGAGCAGGGAATCTTTTGGGCTCAGAACAGCATGGGCATATGGAATCGGTCGGATATGATATGTATTTGAAGCTGCTGGATGAGACAATAACCGAGCTTAAAGGTAATGCATCCACTAACAGAGCGGTTGATACCACTGTGGAGCTTTTAACAAACGCATATATCGATTCTGCTTATATAAGTGATGAGGAGCAGAGAATAGACATGTACCGGACAATTGCCTGTGTCGAGACCCAGGAAGATATACTGGATATGAAGGACGAGCTTATTGATAGATATGGCGATATACCTAAGGAGACAGAGCTTCTAATTGAGGTTGCATTTATCAAAAATCTTGCGGCGAAATTAGGTTTTGCGTCGATTAAAGAGAAGGAGGATGCTATACTCTTTATCTTTTCCGAACATGGCGGATTGCCATTGGAAAAGATCGGCGAACTGATGAGTAAGTGGAAGGGAAAGCTTATGTTTAGTGCCGGAAAGCAACCATACCTCTCACTCAGAACAAAGGGATATAAGCCTAGGGAAGTAATAGAAAATATTAAAATTCTATTACACGACCTTCAGAAATTGAAGTTAGAGCTTTGAAGAGTTATGATATAATTAAGTTGGTTTATAGCCAAGCTTTTTGGGTGAAAGATACTTAAATTATTTATCGGGGAAAAGGATGGAACATATGGATAAGAAAACACTTAAGGATAAAGCGAGTACGTCCACGAAGAAAAAATTAATAAGAACACAGCGAGAAATAAAAAGAACAAGATTTATTGTTGCCATTGCTATAATAATAATCATTGCTGCCGTATACTTCATTGTAGATTCCGGAAGTTATGTGGCAACAGTTGACGGACATCGGATATCAAAATCAGATTATCAGTTTTTCCTTGAGCAGCAAATAGTTTCTACCGAAACAAACGAGGGCCTTACAACTGAAGAGGAAAAGAAAGAATTCTGGACAACTCCTGCCGATGGGCAGGACCCATATGAGGCTGCCAAAAGTAAAGCATTAGATTTTTCCAAGGAGTTTACCATTCAATACATTAAAGCAAAAGAAGCAGGCTTTAAAATTGATGCGGAAATAAAAAATGAGGTTGCTTCATTAATAAACTCTGTAAAGAGTCAAATGACTGAAAAGCAATTTCAGGAGCAATACAAGATAAGCTCTAAGGATCTTCAGAGCATATACGAAAAATTCAGTCTGATAGGAGAATTTAAGAATAAATATCTGGAAGACAACTATACTGAAAAGTCTTATAGCGAAGATGAAATAAAAGCTGAGTATGATAAAGATATAAAGCAGTATGACAAGGTCGATATAAGCTATGTGACCTTATATAAGTTCGATGACTCAGGTGTAGCCCTTACCGAAGAAGCTATTGCTACCAAGAAAAAGACTGCAGAAGAAGTATTAAGTAAAATCCAACAGGGTGAGAACATCGATCAACTCATTGCAAAATATACCGATGAAAAGGCATCCGGAGAGGATGATATCATTGGAAAGGCAAAATTGGCATATAACGAGGATACTATTTATGAGTATTATATAGAGTGGAATCTTATTGAGTGGGCATTTGAAAACAATATCGGTGATACTGATATTATTGAGACCAATAATTTCATATATATTGCAAAGATAGACAGCAGAACAACATTTGATGATGTGAAAGACACAGTAAAGAAAGATATGGATACTGCGGATCGTGAAAACTTCTATAACAACGCCATTGATAACTGGGGCTTAGAGCCACAGTACAATATAATTAAAAACGACCGTGTATATGACTCAATATCCTATAAATAAAAACTGAATCAATTAATAATATCTTATTGAGCCAAATGAAAGGTGATACTTTTGTTTGGCTCTTTTTAATGTATTGATTTTGATAGTTTGTCAATTTAGAAGAATATGGTATACTTAGGAAAGACATCAACTTCACATCTATAGATCGCATTGATGATATGACCCAGTAATCATAAGATTAGACATAAAATAGCGACCAATCATTCATCTACAATTTGCATTAACGAAATCAAGTTCGTAAATCCTACCAGATCAGTTTCATTTACGAAATATAATACGTAAATGCAGTAGTTGAACTAAACCGCTTGCGCGGTGGCTTAGAATAAAGTAGCAAGACAGAACTCCATATCATGTTTTACACTTAAAAGAAAACATGAAGGGAGTTTTTTTATGCAAAGATTAACTTTAAGAGAGCAATTTATCCGAGATATGGAACTTCGGAATTTTGCTACGACAACACAAAAATCATATTTAAATCACATCCTACGTTTTGTCAGGTATTTTCATAAGAGCCCGACAGAGCTATGTGAATCAGAAATCAAGGCATATCTTTACACTTTGGTGGAGGAAAAGAAAAGCACCAGTTTTATTAACCAAAGCTATAGCTCCATTAAATTTCTTTATGAAATTACTCTTAAGCAAGAATGGGAGTCCTTTAAGATTCCCAGAAGTAAATCTAAAAGACGGCTTCCCCTGCCATTTAGTCAAGATGAAATTCTGAGATTCTTCAATGCCATCAGAAATATCAAGCATCAAGCCATCTTTCAACTCGTCTACTGTGGCGGCTTGAGGATCAGCGAAGTTACTAATTTAAAGATTGGTGATATCAACCGTAAAGATATGAGTATTCGTATTCGACAAGGAAAAGGTAACAAGGAGCGTTATACTCTCCTGTCCAAAACAGCGCTAGCCACACTAATTTGCTATTACAAAGCTTTTCAACCAAAAGAATATCTGTTTCCTGGAGATGAAGCAGACAACCAAATCACGACAAGGACGATTCAAGCGGCATTTAAAAAGGCATTAATCAAGGCTGATATTAACAAGCCACTCACAGTTCATAGTATCAGACATAGTTTTGCAACTCATATGCTTGAGAGTGGTGTAGATATTTATCACCTACAAAAACTTATGGGCCATTCCAACGTAAAAACAACCTCAATATATATACACGTCACGCATCATAAGGCATTGCGAATCCAGAACCCTCATGACGCCTTATACTTAAAAAGATGAACACAATTGGTGATATTTTTAGGCGAAATGGTCCCGGATACCGTTCAGATCATTTACTACCCTTGAATCAGTTAAAAGCCATGAGTGCTATAGAGCACTGTCGTACAGCAAGTCTTGGCGGACATATATTGCAGTGTAATGACTGCGGTACAAAACTAATTTATTACCATTCCTGTCGTAATCGTCATTGCCCTCAATGCCAAGGGGAAACAAAAAAACAGTGGATTGAAAAGCGTCAGGAGGAAATGTTGCCTATAGCGTACTACCATATCATCTTTACAGTACCTTCTGAATTGAATGGGGTTATCCAACAGAACCAAAAGTTAATGTACGGCATTCTTTTTAAGGCTGCTGCCGAGACTTTAACCGAATTATCTTTGGATAGGAAGTATTTAGGAGCTAAAATTGGCTTTATGTCTGTTCTTCATACGTGGGGGCAAAATTTGATGCAGCATCCACATTTACACGTTCTGATACCCGGAGGCGGAATCAGTGGTCAAGGTGACTATTGGCTTGACATAAGCCACCGCAGATATTTTATGCCCGTTCATGTTTTATCTCAAGTCTTTCGAGGAAAGTTCATGCATTTGTTTATGCAGCTTCATCTTAAGGGTAGAATCAAATATTTTGGAGAACAGGCTTATCTCGAAAAACCAAAACAATTCGGGCAGTTTAAGCAACGTCTTTTTTCAAAAGGATGGATTGTCCATGTCAGGCCACCTTTCTCAACTGCGAGTATTGTCATAGAATATCTGAGCAGGTATCTGAACCGAGTCGCCATCTCAAATAGTCGCATCATGAGTAATGACTCCAACAAAGTATCCTTTAGGTGGAAAGATAACAGAGATGGTAAAGAAAAAATCATGAACGTAACCCCTGTAGAGTTTATTCGAAGGTACTTGCTACATGTATTGCCGGATAGATTTGTAAAAATACGATATTATGGATTTTTGAGTAATCGCAACAGAGCTATCAACGTTGAGAAGTGCCATAGACTGATAACCTTCAGGGAAAAACCTGAGTCACAGGTTACAAAGGACGATTCTTTAGGTCAAAGATCTTCAGAACCTTTTACCACGGTAAAGCCTAGCTATATAATTCAGTGCATCTGCTGCAAGGGCATCATGGAGAAAAGAGGTGTTGTCCCAAGAAGTCGTCATGGACCCGATTGAATAAAGGAATGATCGGAAAAACAATACTTAATCTAATTGGCTTTATTTTGTGATACTCAAATTAAGCTGTTAAAGGGTTTTTAATTTGATTACGGTTATTATTTTGTGATATACATAGGTTTTCTAGAGGTGCTGTTTGACATAATTAGGTTATATGTGTAAAATTAAGGTTATTGCAACATGTGTGTTTTAAGAGAAACTTTTATACAAACTCCATAAGGGAACTTAAAGGTTTCGTTCAACAAAATTGTATCTGAAATTAGTAGGCTCAACTTGATAATCACTTTTATGCAGGTATTTTACTGTAACCGGTACCTGCTTATTTTTAAAATTCAGATACAATACTAAAAGTTAGCTGAAATCAAACGAAATATACTTATCTGTTACTTATGTCTTGTTCAGAATATTTTTATAAGGAGTTGAGCCTTATGCCAATTGTGAAACTAAGCATGATTAAGGGCAGAACTGCATCTGAAAAATTGAATGTTATATCTGGTATACATAACGCTTTGCTTGAATCTTTTAAAATTCCAGAAGATGATAAGAATTTTAGGATAACGGAGTTCAATAAAGAGGATTATGTTTTACCCCCCGGAAAGTCTGATAAATATATTCTTATCGAGATAACTATTCTTCCAGGTAGGTCCATTGATGCAAAACGGTCATTATACAGGAGAATTGTAGAAAACTTAAATCAAATAGATATAGATCCAAAAGACATATTAATTATTTTATATGAAGAACCCTTGGACAATTGGGGAATACGTGGAGGCCATCCAGCAAGCGAAATTGATATAGGGTTCAATTTAAAAGTTTAGGTGAAATGGATTAACTATTTTATTAGGATTAATGAGATTTTTGATTGAAAATTACCATAAAATGCGTTTGACTTCAGCTAACAATGCTTTTACGCAAGGGGCATAGCAAGAAGTATGACGTAAAAAGAAATTCAGGAGGTCATTCCTGCCCACACCGTCTCACCGGGCGGCAAGCGCCGCTAAAGGGAAGGGCTCCGGTGGTCTTCGTCGGCGTCGTAAAACCGGGACGTTGAAATACAAATTTGGATGTGCTGAGAATTTTTAAATTGATATAAAGCATATAATTGATTTAGTATTTAGATTTTTTTACTAAACTAATATTTTATAAGGAGTTACAGGTTTATGTTTTATGGTGGAGGGGCTATTGTCGTTAGAAAGCAGAATAAGCTTGTTGAATTATTTAATAGATACGGGGCAATCAATCCAGAAAATGCTATTTCTATAGAGGATATAGGAGTACGTAACAATTTTATATTTTACAGGATGGCTAAAAGAAATATTTTTGTTCAGGTTGAAGATGGTAAGTTTTATATTGATAATGTTCAATTTGCTAGATTTAAAGAGAATAGACGTAAGAAAGTTCTTTTCTTTGCATTTCTTATACTATTAGCTTTTGCTCTATATTCGCTTAATATATTTAAATGAGTTTTTTATTAAAGTAACTTGATGCTTGATTACTTGGTCTGGCTTCGAGGGGCAAAAAACTTCACCTAAACCAGTTAAGCGCTGTCAAGTACTTTATGCGACGGGGGCTAAAGCCCCAACAATGCTTACGTTCTACACCTCCGGTTAGTATAAATAGTATAAACGAACCATACCCAGATTGAAGTGGTTATGTTACGAGTATACGAACAAAGCTTTTACGCAAGGGGCAAATCAGGAAGTATGCTTAAAAGAAGATTCAGGAGGTATTCCTGCCACACCGTCTCACCGGGCGGTAAGCACCGCTGAAGGGTAATGGCTCGGTTGGTCCGGTTCGTCGGCGTGGTAAAACCCGAACGTTATGTGAAAGGCTGTCTCATAGGTTTTTGATTATATTATGGTTCTTATTAGGAATTTCTGAAGGGGTTTATATGGAGTGAGGGATATTGTGGTTATTGAAACGGATAGGTTAATAATGAGAAATCTGAGTATTTTGGATACTGATGCTCTATTTTCAATATTGAGTGACCCAGAGGTAATGTTGCATGTTGAGCTGCCTTATGATTATGAAAAAACTAAGGATTTCATAGTGAAACATGGATTGTGTAGTTGTCCTAGAGTATTCGCATTGGTAGAAAAATTATCTAAAAAGGTTATTGGGCATGTTGTTTTTCATGAGATTGATGAACCTGAGATATTTGAGTTGGGTTGGATACTGGGAAAGGAATATTGGCGCAAAGGCTATGCCTTTGAAATAAGCACTGCATTACTTAATTATGGTTTCAGAAAAATGAATTTGCATAGGATAGTAGCAGAAACTGATGACCCGTTGAAATCATTGGGTTTAATGAAAAAACTTGGGATGAGAGTTGAAGGAGTATTCCGAAAGCATAGTAAACAACCTGATGGGTGGAGAGATTTATATTGGTGCGGAATACTCAAAGAAGAATATGAAATTAAGTGAAGTTTGAATGATATATCATCTAGGCAAAACGACACAGCCCCTCAACAACAGATGATTGGATTAAATTACTTTAATTAAGTATTCAGCACCACAATGGGATTCACTTTACTTCAATAAAAAAAAGAGAGGCGTCCATCCGTGGACGCCTCAATAATTCTGTTAATGATATTTACTTATTTTTCAGCCTGAAGGCCAGCTAGAAGATATACAAGCGGCGAATTCCAGTAAATCGTTATCTCGTTGCAGGAATAGCTCTGTGAGCTGTCGACATAACATTTCGCAGCCGGCTTGCCAGCAAGTACACCTCTTGCATATGGATCCTCAAGATTTGAATTGGCACCACCCACAAGCATACCCTTCATTGTCTTATTCAATACCATAGATGGTCTGTGATGCGTACTTTCCGGCGACAATGTGCCATAACCCGTCACGAAGCAGTATGATGTTGGGTTTGCACCTAGCAGATAATTCAGTTGTTTTTTTGCCAACTCTGTATCTTTTCCGTATATCTTATTCGCCATCAGAACAGCCATGCCATTATTGGCCAGCTTCATATTGCTGCCCCATGGATAGACTTTACCTACAGTGGAGAAATATCCGTCATCTTTAACATTATGCTCTATTGAAAGAATATACGAATTAAATCTATTGCTTATCTTCTCTATCAGAGTTGCGTCCTGGTTTTCAGATGTCAAATATGCATAGCATCCAAAAAAGCCTACCGCAGCCCAGCCAAGGCCGTTGCCAAGTGAAGAAATGTCCAGAGAACTCAGTTTCTCGCTGTAAGCAGAATCACCGGTGGTCTTGTATAATTCACACAGTGCCCAGAAATACTCATCGGCATCTTCTGTATCAGGGTATTCGCCTGTAAGGACATCGCTCGGATTTTTAAAGCCGCCATTATTTTCATTGCTTTCCATATATGCAAGTGCGCTTTTTGCTGCAGTAAGGCATTTCTTTGCGAAAGCCGCATCGTACTGGTTATAGACTCTTGCGGCCATCGCCATTACAGCTGCAAAGTCGCCTGTTGCACAGTTTGAGATTGGAAGGATATAAAGATCATCGGATACTGTCTCAGGCAATACCACACCTTCGAAGTTCAGGCCGGTCACTTTATGGTAAACACCACCGGATTTTTCATCCTGCATCTTTAACATCCAATCTAATTCATATCTAGCTTCATCGAGCACATCCGGAATTCCGTTACCGCTTTCGGGTATGCCGACATTATCAGTGAAAGATTGACTGTAGTCCTCATAAGCCAACAACAGATCTGCCACAGCTTTAGCTCCGGGTACTACATAGCGTCCGTAATCACCGGCGTCATGCCAACCACCTGAAACATCCTTTGTTTTATTTGTGCCATATATGATTGCTTTCTTTGTATGGCATGCTTTATGCGCAAAATCGCCTGCATGCTCATTGTCGAGATCACATCCGCAGCGCATCTTATAAAACATTTTTACGATGTCTGTAAAAATGTCTCCATATACATCATCACCAATCACGAACTCATATGATTCACCGCTGTTTGCAGCCACGATCTTGTATGTACCGGGTTTATCCACACTTGAAAAATCGCCGTAGGCCACTGTTTCCCCTGCACTTGCAGTTTTTACGCTTCCACTGATATTTCCTGTAAACACAGACTTTCCTGTCTTTACATCAACAACATCAAAATTCGTATCCTTGCTGCTATCGCGGAAAATAGCGATCTTTGCATCTTTTGATTTGTAACCCACCTGGTTGATATTTATTTCAGGTCCCTTGTCCTCTAGATCAGGAACAATTGCGTTGGAATCATCCAGTACGATGAGCTCTACATTATCAATATAGATAATATGTGCTGCCAGTTCTCCGTCCGGTTGGTGGAACCCCAGATTGAAGCAGAATCTTGGAGCTGGGTCGGACGCCTCTTCCATCGTAAAAGTATACTCAAAGTGTTTCATTTCAGTTGTAACAGGAATGTTTTCCTCACCTGCATAAGCATGATAATCTCCCCCGTTTAGCTGAACTCGCCATTCAATTGTTCTGTCCACGCTGGATTTAATATCGAAAGTCAGCTTGTATTCGGCATTTTGAAACACTTTAAAGCCATCGCAATGAATCTGAACAGCATGCTTTACGGTGCCTGTTTTTTCGATAGAAACTTCCATCTGTCCGTCTTTTACGGCATAGTCTGCTTTTCCTCCGGATTCCATATAAAGTCCCCACAAATTATTGGCCTCGTCGAAGTTTCCACCAGGAATTTGGTTGCCTTTTTTATCTTCCTCGGGCTGCTGCACTTCTTCAGTGGGCGGACCTTCTTCTGTCGGCTTGACTTCTTCGGTGGGCTGGACTGTTTCAGAAGGCGGTTCATTAACTGTTTCCTGGTTACCGGTTCCGCAAGCAGTCATAGATAATAAAAGACATAGAACCAACAACAATGACAAAAACTTTTTCATTGTATTCCTCCTATTTGGGTAGTGTATTATATTCCCTTAAACCCGATATATTTCAATTATATAAATTATGGTAAATATATTCAATTGTTTTCGGTTAATCAAAGAAATCTCAATTTTTAATAAATTAATGAGCCAAGGTTTATAGTGTTAAGAATAGAACTAATTATGATATAATGAAAGTAAATTTATGGAATACCAATCCGCTAGAGATATTTCTTATAGTAAGAAGTTAACAAATAGAGGAAGAAAACCGCTATGATACGGAAAGCCACCATTGATGACGCAAATCGAATGGCTGAAATTCATGTTTTTGGCTGGAGATTTGCATATAGGAATCTAGTTTCCGATGAGCATTTATTTAAAATGATGGAAGTTGTAAAAAGAGCAGCTTTATTTAAGCAGTCAATTGAAGAGCATATTGAAGATAACTATGTCTTTGAGGAAAATGGAATCATTAAGGCCTTTATGGCAATAGGACCTTGCCGAGACGATGATAAAAAGGGGTCATTTGAATTATGGGGTATTTATGTTGACCCTTTTTGGACAAGAGGTGGAATAGGTACCTGCATGGTGGAATATTGTGAACAAACAGCATTGAGCTTAGGGTATAAAGACATATATTTATGGGCGCTCGAAGGTAATAACATAGGGATAAGCTTCTATAAAAAATCGGGATATCAGCATGACGGTACAACAAAACTTCTGGGTAATCACGGTCTATATGAGCATAGGTACTATAAGCTGTTATAACAAGTTATTTTACAGAGGGGTATTTCTAAATGGATTATTGGGATAGGTCATGGGCGAATTTTGGTGTGTGTGATTTCAAGAAGTATATAAACATGAATCAGGAATACATTTTTCTTGATTATTTTAAGACCTTTGAAGTACAGACAATATGCGATGTTGGTTGTGGTTTCGGTAAGTATAGTGCTATTTCTAGTTTTAATAATTTTGATGTATATGGAATTGATATTTCCGATTATGCTATAAATCTCACTGAGAGAATGCTTAAGAGCTTAGGGTTGGAGTATAAGCAGTTTAAAGTATGTAAAATGTCTGAGATTTTATATAGAGACAATTTTTTTGATGGAATAATAGCTCATGCGGTTATTGACCATATAAAGCTAGAGGAAGCAAAGAAGAGTATATTGGAAATATCTAGAATTACAAAACCCGGAGGTATAGTGTATATCTCTTTTGATGGATTAAGTGATGAGGATATTGAATGTGAGCATGAAATACTAGAAGACGGAAGCATGGTATATATTACCGGAGATAGAGAAGGGATGATATTCCATTACTATAACGATAGCGAAATTGAACAGCTTTTGAATAAATACGAAATACTCTACTTTGGGAAGAACAGCAGAGGTGACAGAGAAATAGTCTATAAGAATTCAAATATATGATTAGATCATTATAATTATTTTAATCATAAGGACAAGTTTAAGGGCATACATTTAAGCATGTCCTTTTTTTTATGCGGAGGATTCTCTATGTGGCTTGGGAAGGACGGCTTTAATGGGTTTGATGAGCTTATTTCATCATATCTTCCCGATAGAATAAAAACAGCCGTCAAGGGAATAAAGTACGAATATTTAAGAGAACTTGAGGAGTTGAGAATAAGGGGAAGCCAGCCTTTGATGGGAGTATTCGCCGGGTTTGATCACTTTATCGGCAAGGATGGTTTTCTGTCTGATAGTCCTCAGTTTGCACTGAATATCTTACCTAAAGAGGTAGATAACTTATTTATGCTGCTTTGTGAGCATTCTGTATATGCTTATCAAGACGATATCAGCAGGGGCTTTATAACCTTAAAAGGAGGGCACAGAGCCGGTATATGCGGAACAGTGGTATATGATAGAGGCAACATAAAAGGCATGAGGGATATTTCCTCAATAAACATACGCTTTTCCCGGCAGATTAAGGACTGCGCAAGGGATGTGATCCATCAGATATTAAGAAATAAGCAGGATATATACAATACATTGATTCTATCCCCCCCTCGATGTGGAAAGACGACTTTACTTCGGGACTTATGTAGGATTATCAGCACCGGATTGGAAGGGACATTTTCAGGGCTTCGAACTGCGGTTATTGACGAAAGGTCGGAACTGGCTGCAAGCTACAGAGGTGTGCCTCAGAATGATTTAGGGCCCAGAACTGATATATTGGATGGATGCCGTAAGAGTGATGGCATAGAGATCATGCTAAGAGGGATGGCACCACAAGTTATTATTGTTGATGAATTAGGGGCAAACCATGATCTTGCTGCTGTAAAAATGGCATGGAACGCCGGAGTAAGACTTATCGCCACTGCCCATGCCTTTGGTTTAGATGATTTCAGAAGAAGGCTGGGTGTCGGTCAAATAGCTACTAATGACGGATTTGAGAGAATTATTCTCTTGGGAATGGACAAGGGGAAAAGATGGATGAAGGTGATGGATGCCAATGGAAATGAACTTAGTGATTTGGCTAAAGGGAATCGGGGGTCTGATGGTTTTCGTGGGATGCACGGCCTTAGGGATGAAGTTTTCAGCCAGGCTTGCAGAGAGACAGCGTGCCTTATTAAAACTCCTGGAGATTCTCCTTAATCTCAAAAACAAGATTTGCACTCTGGGTATGCCTCTTTATGCTGCATTTGAGGATATTGGTTTGGAAAAAATCGGAGGGGTATGGTCAGAAATCTTCTTAAGGTGTGGACAGATCATGGAAAAACAGCGCTTAGATGCCGGAGAAGCATGGAAAATTGCTATTTCAGAAAATAGTGAGTTATTACCACTAGATGCAACAGATTGGGATATAATAAATGATTTTGGTGAGTTGCTAGGCAAATCGGACAGATATAATCAGGAGTCTGTGTTGGACATGGTCAGGGAGAATATCGCTCTACTTGAGAAGAAAGCAGGAGAGGCCATGAGTACAAAGGGTAAGCTCTACAGGAACCTGGGCGCTCTAAGCGGTGCAGCAGTGGTAATCCTTTTGATATGACAAGGCAGGCAAAAATTATTCTACCTTGTTGAACCATTAGGGTAGGTCATTCCCTCATTAAATCTTGTTGATAAGAGGACATAGGCATGGATGTAGATTTAATTTTTAAGATAGCGGCAATCGGGATTCTGGTATCCATTTTAAATATCGTACTGACTAAATCCGGCAGGGAAGAAATGGCTATGATGACTACTTTGGCAGGGGTTGTGGTGGTTCTATTGATGGTTGCAAAGGAAATTGTCAAACTATTTGATACTGTAAAAGCATTATTTGGGTTTTAAGGATTTTTATTATGGAAGCAGAACTTTTTCGTGTTGCCGCAATAGGAATAATAGCAGCCATTTTAGCAGTAGTAATATCTGAGAAAAAGCCCGAACTGGGGGTACTCTTGGGACTTGCCTTCGGGACTATTGCTCTGGTGGTAGCTTTTAGTAAAGCAGGAGCAATAATCGGGGTTCTGGAGGATACAATAAATCAGGCGGGAATAGATGGCAAGCTCCTTGTTCCTATACTAAAAGTAACAGGGATGGCGTACATAACACAGTTTTCTGTTGAGGCCTGTAAGGATGTAGGACAGAACTCTATAGCCAGTAAGGTCGAAACAGTAGGTAAAATCATGATGCTGGTAGTTGCTGTACCGATAGCCACATCCCTGATAAAAATTATATCTTCCATAATATAATTACGGATAAACGCACAGTCTGATGTAACAAGGCAAAAGCACTTAAGAGAGAAGGTGTATATACAAAATGGGGTTATGTAACGTTAAGAAAATAATTATATCCATCACAATAATCCTGGCTACACTTTTATCTCCGGTAATGGGGTACTGCGCAGAAACAGATAAAACTGGAGTAAATCAAGAAATATTGGAAGAAAAGCTAAAAGGTAATGAGATAAAATCAATTAAAGAAGCGGTGGATAAAGAATTGACCAAGACGCCGCTCTCGGGTACATACGATTTTAATTCACAAGATATTTTGAAGGGAGCATTGAATGGCAAGCCTATGGAAAGCCTGAAAGGACTTCCAAAGATACTAATATCGGTCCTTGGAAAAGAAATAAAAGTTAATTTGGTTTTAATTCTCCAATTATTTGCTGTAATGCTGTTGGGGGCTGTGATTCGTTCTCTACAACCTCTTGAAAACGGTATTTCCAATGAAGTTGCCAAATTAGGGGTAAATGGAGTACTGATAGTTATTTCTGCTGTGAGCTTCGGAAACATTGTGGAAGTAGCCAGAACCACTATTGATTCCATGCAGTCCGTTGCTTCACTGGCAATGCCGGCCTTATTCGCACTTATGGCAGCCTCAGGAAGAATTGTTACTGTAACTGCTCTTCAACCGTTAATGCTTTTTGGGGTAAATGCAGCATGTCAGTTGTTTAAGACAGTCCTTCTACCCATTGCTGTAATGGCGGGCCTACTCTTTTTAGTCGATTGTGTTTCGGAGAGATTTAAGGTCAAGACTCTGGCAAAGCTTTTGAAAAGCTGTGCGGTCTGGTTAACAGGGGTAGTTACGCTGGCATTCTCACTGTTTATGTCAATACAGAGGATTGCCAGCACTTCAGTTGACGCTGTAACCTTGAAGACAACCAAATTTGCTATCGGTACATTTGTTCCGGTCGCCGGAAAATATATGACTGACGCAGTTGAAACCATACTCCTTTGCACATCGGCCGCCAGCAATATTGCAGGAGTATTAACGGTTATAGGACTTGTTCTGATTTCTGTGATTCCTTTTATTAAGATATTTATTGTTATGATATCCTTCAGGTTGGCGGCTTCCTTTGGTTCACCCATATGTGATGAAAACGTCTGTGATGCTTTGGAGGATGCTGCAAAATGCCTTTCTGTGATATTGGGTATTATGGGGGCTTCACTGTTTGTAATAATATTGCTCGCCGGAACACTAATGAATGCAAGTGGGGTCATGAAATAGGGAGATAAAAATGGATGAACTTAGGTCATGGATTATAACCCTGGTAACGGTGACTGTTTTGTGCTCTATAATTGAGAAGTTCACTCCTCAGGGAAGCCTCAATAAGTACGTCAAGCTTATCTGCGGGCTTTCAGTTACAGTAGTAATGGCAATGCCTGTTTTGAATATGGCAAGAAGCGATTTAAAGATTGATAACCTGATATGGAATGACTATATGAAACTTTCGGAAGGCGAGCTTAAAAGGAGAATTGACAAGCTTCAGAAAGAGGATTCGAAACAGATGCTGGAGCTATACAGAATTTCGCTGATTAGCGATATTAAGGCACGATTTAGAGGAAATGAGGAGATTTCTGTGACTGCGGCTGATGCCGTACTATATGAAGATCCTAATGATGAACGTTTCGGTATGGTAAGGGTCATTTATTTGACATTGGAACCCGGTAGTAATAATAGCTTGGCAGTGATAAACAATGCAACCGTTGACTATATAAAGAAGCAGCTATTCGAGTTATTTGCCATTAAAGAGGATCAAATTATCATAGATCTCAGTAGATTTAATGGAGGTTAATTATGTTTAAGAATATTACCGGCTTCTTTGTGAAGAAAAAGGATAAGTCGGAGAAAAGAAAGCTTTCCACCTTCGAAATTTTGCTTATTATTGTAATTTTGGGGATCATTATTATCCTTGCCGGGAACTATTTGGCAAGACCCTCTAAGTCAAAGGATACAATGAATGATGCAAGCAGCATGGATAGCTATGATGATATATCCCAATCAGGAAAATCCACCAACGGGCAGGATGTGGTTGCTGATATTGAAAGAAGATTATCCGAGCTTCTTTCAAATGTTGAAGGTGCGGGGAAAGTAAGGGTTATGGTATATGCTGATACCGGTGGTGAGCAGGTTCCCGCATACAATAACGAGCAGGATACCAGAAATGAGGAAAGAACAGATGGTAAATCATCTGAGATAAGTGAAACCCGTCAATTGGTTTTATCAGGAGATGATGAACCTGTAATCTTAAAGGTCATTATTCCCCAGATTCAGGGAGTGGTTGTAGTTGCTGAAGGGGCTGATGATATTTTGATCAAAGCCCAGTTAAATAACGCAGTTTGCACACTTTTAGGAATTCCTGAGCATCGGGTTCAGATATTGAAGCATAAATAGGGGAGTATCATAAATATAATTCTATAGATGGAATCGTGTACAGAATCATTAGCATTTTGCTTGGAGGGAAAGGTATGAAAAGAAAACAAATTGTCGTGCTGGGGCTTGTTCTGGTAATAATTTCGGTTGGTATACTACAATATAATTATAATACCGCGGGAGAGTCTGCCAAGCTTAATCCTGATGACCTGGCCCTCACGGACGGTAACGATATGGAGGATATCCCCGGAGCAGCTGTTTACGTTGAAGGATCAGATATATCTGAGGAGGATTTGGCTCAGGTGCAGCAATCAGTGGGATTTTTTGCAGAAACACGTATGGAAAGGGATAAAACAAGAAGTAAGCAGAAAGATGAGCTGACATCAATAGCTATGGCTAATTCTGACGGAACAGTAGCTGCTTCTACATCCATGACTTCTTTGCAGGCTCAGGAGCAACTTCTTGATATTATCAGGAGAGCCGAAGCCGAGAGCACTATAGAAACTTTGGTTAAACAAATAGGATTTGAAGATGCGCTGGCATATATGAGTGAAACGGAGAATGTGGATGTTTTAGTCAAAGCTTCAAGCCTATCGGCTCAAGAGGTTGCCCAGATAAGCGATATTGTGGTACGACATGCTGATGTAACCATGGATAAGATAACTGTAAAGAATTTGAACTAGTCGTTACATTCTAGAGCCTAGCCATGCAACCATTTAAATATTGCGTATAAAAAGCAAAAAACGTACCTCAGGTACGTTTTATTTTTTATTATACAATTTAACTATTACTCTGCATTCATCGCAGTAAAAGCTTTTTGAAGCTGGGATTTCTTTCTGGAGGCGGCATTTTTATGAAGAAGATTCTTGGCAGCAGCCTGATCCACTTTTTTAATGGCTTCCTTCAGCATTTCCGGTGTCTCAGGAGACTTTGCTTCTACCGCTTCACGATAATTACGAAGAGTAGTCTTAAGCTCAGACTTCTTTATACGATTCTGCATCTTTTTTGCTTCGTTTGTCTTTACTCTCTTAACTGCTGATTTAATATTAGGCATTTACGTTCACCTCCTATTGATTTCGTGCAACACACAATATATTAACACGAAGTATTTACCTTTGCAAGAATTTTTATTAATTTGACAGCTTTTATAGATTGCAAAAAAATCATTGATTTTAATTTAACAGGTGCTTTTATAGCCATTAAACTGCTTCAAAATATATGATGAAGCATAAAGCGGGAGTTATTAAACAGAAAAAAATCAAAATATGTCATAAACTGAGTATTGACATTATTGATTTCAGACAAATAAACAGATAAAATAAATTTTGAGATTATGCAACTAATTAAACTTTTTACCGTTTATCAAGCGGTTATCTAGTTATTTATCAAGAGTTATTTATGAAGGAATTACTTTTTCACACAGGTGGCATTTCGAGAGATTACTGAAAACAAGAAGTGATATTCGAATGCCTGGATGGGTTATGGATGACAGAAATTTGGCACCAGGATGGCCAGAATGATAGGGATACAATCGCCGAAGCTATAGAATTCTTAAGAGAACAATATGAGGCCGCTATTGCAATGAAATCGGCAAATGGTCGAAAGTGAGGAGTTTAAAAATGCTTGAGGTGTTAAAGAATAAAGTCTATGAAGCGAATTTATTATTGCCAAAATACAATCTGGTTACATTTACATGGGGTAATGTTTCTGCAATAGATAGGGAAACCGGATATGTGGTTATCAAGCCGTCCGGAGTCAGTTATGAGACAATGACGCCAAATGATATGGTCGTTCTTGATCTTGATGGGAATATTATTGAAGGGAATCTGAGACCTTCTTCCGATTCTCCGACCCATCTTGTTATATATAAAAATTTCCCTTTATGTGGAGGAATTGTACACACGCACTCAAGGTGGGCCACGACTTTTGCTCAGGCAGGGATGGGAATAAAAGCGATGGGAACCACTCAAGGGGATTATTTCTACGGAGAAATTCCATGTACAAGATTAATGACGGATGAAGAAATTCGTGGAGAATACGAGAAAGAAACAGGAAATGTAATCATAGAGACTTTTTTGAAGAATAAAATCGATCCTTCGATGGTGCCGGCTGCTTTGGTAAATAGCCATGGGCCCTTTGCATGGGGAAAAGATGCTATGGACGCTGTGCATAATGCGGTCGTTTTAGAAGAAGTTGCCTTTATGAATTGGCATGTTCAGTTAATCAACAGAGATCGAGGTCCCATGCAGCAGACCTTGCTAGATAAGCATTTTCTAAGGAAACATGGAGCTAATGCTTATTATGGGCAGAAATAATTAGTTGAGTAATTTATTGCTGATAAAATCGTTTCGGTAATGATAAAACACATAATTGCAGACTTGTTGCTGTCTTTGTGTGTTTTTCATTTAATACACATTAATCTAATTAAAAATATTGATATATGACCACTTACATAGCAGGCTTGACTGTACATTGAAATATAATATAACATAAGAAAATAGATATAAAGTTCATCAGGAGTGAAACCATGGATAAAAAAGGTAGAGTATTAAGTGGAATGCGACCTACAGGTGCTCTGCACCTAGGTAATTATTTTGGAGCACTTGAAAACTGGGTAAGGCTTCAGGATGAATATGACTGTTTTTTCTTCGTCGCTGACTATCATGCCCTGACAACAGGTTATGAGAATACGGACGATTACAAAGATAACATTACCAATTTGTTGATTGACTGGCTGGCAGCGGGACTTGACCCCGAAAAGTGCACATTTTTTATTCAAAGCTGTATAAAAGAACACGCCGAATTACATCTGTTGTTTTCTATGAATGTTCCTCTTTCATGGCTATACAGATGTCCGACATATAAGGATCAGCTTAATCAAATGAAGGATAAGAATATTACCACGTATGGTTTTTTGGGATATCCATGTCTACAGGCGGCTGATATTTTAATGTATAAGGCCGATTTTGTACCGGTGGGTGAGGATCAGGTTCCACATATAGAGCTTACCCGTGAAATTGCCAGACGGTTTAATTTTCTATATAATTGCGAAGTTTTTCCTGAACCTCAGCCACTATTAACCAAAGCCAAGGTTCTTCCCGGACTTGACGGCCGAAAAATGAGTAAGAGCTATAATAACACCATAGCTATGTCAGATAGCCCCGAAACAGTAAAGAAAAAGATTATGAGTATGATAACAGATCCCGCCCGTATTCATAAAACTGATCCGGGACATCCAGAGGTATGTTCTGTTTTTGCATATCACAAGCTTTTTTCTCAAAGTGAAATTGATGAAATCGAACATAACTGTAAGAACGGTGAAATAGGATGCGTGGCGTGTAAGAAAAAGCTTGCACAAAAAGTGGCTGAACTTATGACACCTTTATACGAGAGTCGGCAAGAATGGATTAAAAGGCCTGATGATATTAAGGATATTATTATTGAAGGAAATAAAAAGGCTAAGATTAACGCAGAAAAGACTATGTCTGAGGTTCGCCAGGTTATGAAAATTGATTGGATTTAAGAGGATATCATGAAAAGTGCGCTAACAGATGCTTGCACAATAAAATTTGAAAAATTTGAAGGTCCTTTTGACCTGTTATTCTTTCTGATAGAGAAAAATCAGATTGATATATATGACATACCTATTCTTGTGATAACAGAGCAGTATCTGGATTATCTCGATGCTATGCAGGAACTGGATTTGGAGATTGCTTCGGAATTTCTGGTAATGGCTGCTACCTTGCTTCATATTAAATCCCGTATGCTTTTACCGGAAAGAGAGGTAGTTTCTGAAGAAACTATAGATCCACGGGAAGAATTGATTATAAAACTGTTGGAATATAAGAAATACAAGGAATATTCCAAAGTGCTCAGTGAAAGGGAAGAAAAGTGGAGCGGAGCGCATTATAAGCTTCCGGAGCCTATTCCCGATATTGTAGCAGAAAATGAGATTGAGGTATCACCTGTAATTTTAAGAACATGTATGCTTGATTTACTAAAGAAATATAAGGACAAGATGGTCGACGTTTCGAAAAAAATGAAGAGGATTCTGGATCATGAGAAGGTTTCGTTAAAATCCAAGGTTAAAGAGCTTCTTGAGCTGCTTAAGCGAGGAATAAAATTGTGTTTCTCCAATTATTACAACACGCGGGAAAAAACTCGATTAGAGGTAGCAACAGGATTTCTGGCCATTCTTGAGGTTGTAAAAGTGGGACATGCTTCAATAGAGCAGCCTGTTACCTTTGGTGAAATCTATGTCACGCCTTGCGAGAGGCAGAATAATATTGACCCAATGACTTTGATAGAGGATGAAGAATAAATGAGCTCAATTACAGATACTGAAATAATTATTGAAGCACTGCTTTTTGCTTCAGGAGATTCTGTTTCGCTTGAGAAACTCTCTGAAATTATAGGTCATGACAAGAAAACAACGAAAGTAATCATGGCAAATCTGATATATAAATATCAAAATGCTTCCCGGGGTATTATGTTAAGACAGATTGACGACGGGTACCAATTATGTACAAAACCGGAATTGGACGAATACATCCAAAAGTTGGGAAGTGCGAGAAGAAAGCAAAGCCTCACCCCGGCCGCCTACGAAACATTGTCAATAATTGCATACAATCAGCCGGTTACAAGGTCTTACATAGAACAAATAAGAGGTGTGAATTGCGATAGCGTTTTGCTTAAACTGGTAGAACGAAATCTCATTGCTGAGGCGGGTAGGGACGACACTCCCGGTAAACCAAAGCTATATGAGACAACGGATGAATTCTTAAGAGTCTTTGGCTTTTCGTCTATAAAGGATTTACCTCCATTGGAAATGAATGAGGTTCCTGAAGTTTTAGAAAATGTTCCCTTAGATTAAAAAACACTGGCATAATTTACTAAGAGTCGGAAAACATATGGTACGGAGGTACTTATGGTTTTTTTGGCTGTTTTTATTGCTCTTCTATTATTGCTAGTATTACTTGTGAATATATTAAGGCTATCATTTATGGCTCTTATGGCTGTAGATTGTAATGGTCTTCATTTGGAAATCAAATTAATGTTTTATAAGATTCTGACTATTTATTCATGGAAGCTTGAAGAAGGCGGTCTGAATTTTTTACTGAAAAAGAAAAAAGATGTTCCAAAGAATCAGAAAAAAGAAAAAGGCCGTACTTCCGGTATAATTAATGTAATCTTTTCACGAGATACTTATAATCACCTCAAAAAAGATCTGGAAATATTCGATTTCTCGGTAAAGGGCCGTTTGTCCACAAAAGATGCCTCATTAACTGCAAGAATTTTTGGGGCTGTTTGGGGGCTTATTGGCGTTTTAATCCCATTTATTCCGCAGAAGAGACTGGTGTTGGATTTTTATCCCGATTTTCAGAAAGAAACTCCTGATTTTCATGTTTCCTGCATATTAAGGGTCCGAATAATCCATATTATAGTTTTGATAGTAAATCATTTTAGAAAAAAAGTAAGGAAAGGAAGAAGTGAGACTTATGGGACAGCATCCAATTGAAGAGCTTATGAAAACAGCTATGGAAAGCATCAAGGAAATGGTAGATGTCAACACAATTGTAGGGGATGCGGTTCAAACAATCGATGGAACCGTTATTATACCTGTATCTAGAGTAGGCTTTGGTTTTGCGGCAGGCGGTGGAGAATATGGACAGGACAGAAAGGGCGAAGGCACTAATTATCCTTTTGCCGGGGGTAGCGGTGCCGGAGTAAGTATAAGTCCTGTAGCTTTTTTGATAGTAGGCCGAAATAATTCTATAAAGATGATACCTGCTTCACCTAATGCAGCTTTAGACCGCGCGCTTGACAATATTCCAAGCATTATTGAACAGATAAAGAAGGCTTTTGAACCATCTCACAAGCATGAAAAAGAATGTGACAAACATGATAAAGGAGCTGATAAATCAGTATTGGAAAACGAAACCCTTAAATATCAGGACGCTGAAGAGGATAAATAATAATATTATTTGACAATTGCAATAAAAAAGGGGCCATCGATTTTTCGATAAAGCCCCTTTTATGAAACTGGACCTTAATTGTTTACTTATAAGCCATTAAAAATGACTTCTTGCAGAAGAATCATTATTGTTTCTGCTGAGGATACTGATTTCCTGTATAGGTCTGGAATACTTTTTTAACGATGTTACCGCCGATTGTTCCGGCTTCACGAGAAGTTAAATCACCATTGTAGCCCTGCTTTAAGTTGATACCAAGCTGGCCGGCGATCTCGTACTTCATGTTGTCAAACTGAGTTTTGCTGTTGCTAGATGAACTAGTTGCCATTAATCTCACCTCCTCAATACTTATTATGGCTTAGCTTCTCTTGATTATAAGTAGTAAGTTATGGTGCAAAATGAAATATTTTAATTTTTCTCGATTAAATAGTTTTTTTATTATTCCTTTAAAATGTATAAAATATCCGACAAATTTCACGAAAAAATGTATAATTAATGCAGAAAATTTTATATGTTGACAGAACTTTTGTTGTATCTGTCAATATATTGTGGTATATTTTAAAGTAGGTACACTATTGTGCATTTTGTACCTTCTTTTAACGAAGGATAAAAAGGATTGCGGTTAGCAATTTTTGAAAAGGAGATGATTCTGTGCTTTCCAACCTTTTGTTCACAAAAAACAATATTGAGCGAGGCCTTGATGCGGCTTGGCTTAGAAATGATGTCATTTCTCAAAATATAGCCAACGTTGATACACCCGGTTACAAGAGAAAGGTAGTTCAATTTGAGGAATTTCTGAGTAATGAGATGAAAACGGGAAGTATATCACAGGGTAAATCAAGGTTATCTTCCGAAGGGATTCAAATAACCGAAGATCCGACCGAATCATCCTATAGAAGTGACGGAAACAATGTAGATATCGAAAATGAAATGGCTTTATTGGCAGCAAATAGCCTGCGCTATAATACGCTGATACAAAAAATAAACGGGGACTTTCAAAAATTAAGAACAGTTATAAAAGGAGGCGCATAATAAATGGGACTTTTTAATTCATTTAATATTAGTGCTTCAGCGCTTACCGCACAGCGCCTTCGAATGGATGTAATATCCCAGAATATAGCTAATGTTAATACGACACGGACAGAAGACGGTACACCATATAGAAGAAAGACAGTTGTGTTTCAGGAAAAGGAAGCCGATATACCCTTTTCTCAATATCTTTCAGAGCAAAGTCGAAAAAACATTTTAGCAGGCGGTGGTGTTAGAGTTACCGGGGTAGTTGAGGATCCGACTCCTTTTAAAGAAGTCTATGATCCAAGCCACCCGGATGCCGATGAGAATGGTATTGTGCAGATGCCAAATATTGAGATTGTTACCGAAATGGTTAATATGATATCTGCAACGCGTGCTTATGAAGCTAATATAACAGCGCTTAACGCTTCAAAGTCAATGGCTTCAAAGGCTCTCGAAATAGGCAGATAATCCAACACAAAGGATAAGGAGGTCTTTATTAAATGGCTGTACAAGGAATTAGCACTATTAACGATTTTATTGCATCATCTGTAAAGACAGTAAACAAAACAGATGATAGCGTTAATTTTAAAGATCTTTTAATGGATGCCCTGAATAATGTAAACACCCTTGAACAAGAATCTACAAAGATGACCGAAGATTTTATAGCAGGTAATACTGATGATATACATTCGGTTTTAATTGCCAGCGAAAAAGCTTCCATATCATTGCAGTTTGTTATGGAAGTCCGCAACAAGGTTTTGGAAGCATATCAGGAGATAATGAGAATGCAGATTTGATATTTATTTACTTAAGATGAGGTCTTAAAATACTTTAGAAAAGCCTTCATCGGGAGGTTAGCATGAAAACTTTAATTAATATTTATAATTCAGATGCGTACCTCTGTGATACGGCGTGGAGGTTGTTATGCCGGAAGGAATAAAAAAGCTTTTAGATAAGGTAAAAAGCTTCTGGAATGATCTTGAAAAAGGACAAAAAACGCGTATCTTCATTATGGCGGGTGTTTTAATTGCTGCCGTTGTTGTAACGCTGATTTTAACATTAAGAGTTGAATATGTACCACTTTTTGATTCCACAGAGGATATTGATCTCCAGCCGGTTGTTAATTATCTTACTGAGAATAATATCTCATATAAGAAAGGTCAAAATCAGATTTATGTTGATAGTAAACGAAAAGCGGATGTGGAGTTTGACTTAAGTACTCAAGGTTTGGTTTCCCCTGAGGTTACTTTTGCCGACACCTGGGGCAAACTGTCATTAACCGCTACCGAAGGAGATAAGGAGAATCTTTGGAAAAACTATCTTACAAACGATTTAGTTTACAAACTCAAAAAATTTGAGAATGTTGAAACTGCTACCGTACAGTACTCAAAACCTGAAAAAACCTATTGGGTTTCATCTGAAGCTGAAAATCAGAAGGGCAGCGCTTATGTTATGTTGAAAACAAAAAAAGCGCTAACTCCTGATCAAGTGGATGCCGCTGCTAAGGTAGTTGCCGCATCCCTAGGAATTCCGGCTGATAGAATAACAATTGTTGATCACAATCTTAATCCCCTATCCAGAGATTATGATCAGACTGAGCTGGTAAAAGCCAGTACCCAAGATGAAATGCGTCGTCAGAGACAGCTTGAGTTGGAAAACAAGGTCTACGACTTCTTCAAAATAGGAGTAGCTCAGAATGAATTTTTTGACACCATGAGCGTTTCTGCAAATGCGGTTCTTGATTTTGATACATTAAAAAGTTCATCTACTAAGTATGGCCGCCCTATCGAAGATGAGGATGCCGTATTAAATGAGGAGATTCTTAAAGAGTCTTTGACCAATGGTGATGCCGGGGATATCCCGGGAACCGATACAAACCCGCAAGGAACCACAAGTTACCAGATTGATGAAGAAGGGAATTCTCAATACGATAAGGATCACACTGTTAAGGAGTACATATACAACCAAACCAATGAGCAAGCAGAAAAGGCTGTGGGAAAACTTATTAACGAGCAATCCACCATGTCAATTTCGTTGTGGTATGGTAATAGAATTCAGAACGCTGATGGCCTTACACAGGAGTATATGAATCAAGTCAGACAGTCTGCATATGCTGCCACAGGTGTTCCTATGGAGAATATAACCATTAGCATTCAGAAGCTTGCAGCCGAGACAGTACCGGAAACTACCTTTATGGATACCGTAACTCTGCTGTTCGATCAATTCGGATTCTATGCCCTTATGCTGATTTTGCTAGTAGTAATGGTTATTACAGCTATGCCTAGGAAGAAGGTTGTTCAGAGTGTTGAAGCTGCTGCTTTGGAAGCTGCTGCGGCAGGAAGCGCCGGGACAGCTCCCAGCGAATCGGGGGAAGAGTTACTAGATATAAACCTTCAGGAGCAATCAGAACTTAAAAAACAAATTGAGAAATTTGTTCAGCAAAATCCTGACGCCGTTGCACAGCTATTGAGGAACTGGATTGCCGAGGATTGGGAATAGTATTTTATCTGGAGGTGGATGGAGAACGTTATGGCATTAAAGAGTGATACATTAAGGGATATGTCAGGTAGAGAAAAGGCTGCCATGCTTCTTATTACCCTCGGGCCAGAGCGATCAGCCCAGATTTTTAAGCATCTGAAAGAAGAAGAAATAGAGCAATTGACATTGGAAATAGCTAATATCAGAACCGTTTCTCCCGGAGAGAGAGAAAAGGTATTAAGCGAATTTTATCAGATATGCCTTGCCCAGCAATATATAACCGAGGGCGGTATCGGGTATGCCAAGGATATTCTTGAGAAGGCCATGGGAGCAGAGAAAACCATGGAGATTATTAATAAGCTGACGGTTTCCCTTCAGGTTCGTCCCTTCGATTTTGTACGTAAGGCTGATCCGGCACAAGTTCTTAATTTTATTCAAAGTGAGCATCCGCAGACAATAGCACTTATTTTGTCATACTTAAAACCCAATCAATCTGCTGCGGTATTATCTGCTTTACCTCAGGATAAACAGGCTGATGTTGCAAAGAGAATAGCAACCATGGATAGAACTTCTCCTGAAATTATAAAGGATGTGGAGAGAGTTCTTGAGAAAAAACTATCAGCGCTTGTCACAGAGGACTTTACAGCCGTTGGTGGTATCCAGGCTATTGTTGATGTTTTGAACTCAGTAGACAGAGGAACAGAGAAATTCATTATGGATTCGTTGGAAATAGAGGATACAGATCTTGCAGAGGAAATCAGAAAGAGGATGTTCGTCTTCGAGGATATTCTGCAGCTTGACAATCGTTCTGTACAGAGATTCTTGCATGAAGTTGATAACAGCCAATTGGCTCTTGCGTTGAAAGGAGCAACCGAAGAGGTTCAGAATCTTATATACAACAATATGTCAAAACGTCTTTCTGAAATGATTAAGGAAGATTTGGAATATATGGGTCCTGTCCGCTTGAAGGATGTTGAAGAAGCTCAGCAGAAGATAGTAAATGTTATCAGAAAGCTGGAAGATGCAGGTGAAATAATTATTTCACGTGGCGGAGGCGACGAAATAGTCGTATAAGTTGAGGAGAATTAACAAGTGATAAGTAATTCCTAGAGGAATTAAGGAAATACAGAGGGGACTTAATAAGTAATGAATAATTCCTATGGTTATGGCGTGTATAAACGTAATCAGGTGAATATAGGAACTCCATATAAAATGAAGCAGAGTGAGCCGCAGCGTTCAGTTATTGAGGATATTTTTGAAGAGGCTGCTGCAGCAAAGGATGATCAGGAAAAAGACTTAATAATCAGCCAGGATATTATACATAAAGCAAAAGAAGAAGCCGCATTAATTAAAAGAGAAGCAGAGCTTGAGGCCGAAAGACTGTATGGCGAAGCTATGGAAAAGATAAAAAGTGAAGTATCTGATATTGAGCAAAAGGCTAAGGAAGAGGGCTACAGATACGGAGAAGAGCTTGCCCAGCAGAATTATAGTAATTTGATTGCAGAAGCTGTTGAGTATAAGGAACGTAGTAAGCAGGAGTACGATGAAACTATAGCATTAGTTGAACATGATATTGTAAAACTGGTCATAAATATTGCGGCAAAGGTTGTGGGCGACGAAATTCGCAATAATCAAGAAGCTATTTTAGGTGTGGTCAGGGAAACAATTAGTGCCTGCAGCAATAGGGATAATGTTGTGCTTAAAGTATCCCCTGAAGATTATGAGTTTATTGTTGAAAATGAAGAGAAACTACGCTCGTCGGTTAAGGGCCTGAATGAACTGGAAATAAAGAAAGACGGAACATTAGAGAAGGGCTCATGTGTAATTGATACAGGCTTTGGCTCAATAGACGGCAGTGTCGATGTTCGTATGGAAAGTATCAGAAAAGCATTTTATGAACTGATGGGTGATGAACTTTAAAATGAATGATAAGATTTCTTTGGATAAATATCAGAAATTATTGGATTCTCGCAGCTTTGTTCGATATTCGGGCAAGGTGACAAAGGTTGTAGGCCTCACTATCGAGTCTGAGGGCCCCGAAACACATATCGGGGCCTTATGTCATATTGTCTCCCATAATAACCGATCTGTACTGGCTGAAGTTGTTGGTTTTAAAGATAAGCAAGTATTGCTCATGCCTATTGGGGACATGTCGGGCATCGGCCCCGGAAATCTTGTGGTGGCAGCTGATAGGGACCTTGAAGTAGGTGTTGGGCAAAGCCTTTTAGGCAGGGTTCTGGATGGCTTGGGAAACCCGATGGACGGCAAAGGACCATTGGATATTGAAAAGTACTATCCTGTAAGTAATATGCCCCCGAACCCCATGACCCGTCCCAGAATAACTCAGGTTCTGCCCCTGGGTGTAAAATGTTTAGATGGCCTTTTGACAGTCGGTAAAGGCCAAAGAATGGGTATCTTTGCAGGCAGCGGTGTAGGAAAATCAACCCTTTTAGGTATGATTGCAAGGAATACAAAGGCCGATATTAATGTTATTGCGTTAATAGGCGAGCGTGGCCGTGAGGTTAGGGACTTTTTAGAGCGTGATTTAGGTGATGAAGGCTTAAAGCGTTCTGTGGTTGTTATAGCGACTTCGGATCAACCGGCTCTTATACGCTTAAAAGGGGCTTTGGTGGCAACTGCAATTGCAGAATACTTCAGGGATTGCGGCAAGGATGTCCTTCTTCTGATGGATTCTCTGACTCGTTTTTCAATGGCTCAAAGAGAAATAGGGCTTGCTGTTGGTGAACCCCCTGTAACAAGAGGGTATACACCATCTGTTTATGCTGCCATGCCAAAGCTTCTGGAACGTTCGGGTACCTCGTCTACCGGTTCCATAACAGGACTTTACTCAGTACTGGTTGACGGGGATGATATGAATGAACCTATAACCGATACCGCAAGAGGTATCTTAGACGGTCATATAGTTCTTTCAAGGCAGCTGGCCCATCGAAATCACTATCCTGCCATCGATGTCTTGGCTTCTATAAGCCGTGTTATGACTGATATTGTAGATAAAAATCATAAGGCGGGGGCTAGTGAGCTTCGCCGCAATTTAGCAATTTACAGGGATGCCGAAGACCTGATAAACGTAGGGGCATATGTAAAGGGAAGTAATCCGGATATTGATTTATCTATTAAATTAAACAAAGGAATAAACCAATTTTTAACTCAAAACACAACTGATCGCTTCACATATAACGAAACTGTCGAGCTCTTGAAAAAGTCTGTAGAGATCTGAATTATTGTCTTAATGGGGGTTAAATGCCAAGTTTCAAATTTCGTTTGCAAACACTCTTAAAGCTTAAAGAGCAATTCGAAAAAAATGCAAAGAATGAATTGGGTATAGCCGTTATGAAGCTGGAGGAAGAAAAAGATAAACTCCGTGTCATAGAGGATAATATTGACGTTTCCACAAATGACTTTAGAAAAGCATGTCAGGGAACCATTCAGCGTGAGAAAATCAAGGAATTAAAAACGTTTTTAGAGTACCTTCAAAAAGCAAAGGAAAGGCAGGAGGTGAATGTTAAGAGGCAGCAGGAAAATGTCGATAAAATAAGAGAAAAGCTCGTAGAAATAATGAGAGAAAGAAAAGTTCTGGAGAATCTTAAGGAAAAGGAGTTCCAAGAGTATTTGAAAGAGGAAGAGAAAAAAGAACAGCAGCGCGTAGACGAGCTTGTTAGTTACAAAGAAGCTGCTAAAGTGGATGGAACCGGCTAAGGAGATTATTCATGGCAGAAAAAAATAAACAAGCAGAACAAACCCCGGAACCTGTAATAAACGACCGTTCAGAAAAGCCAGCAGGCATATTACATTCTATTCTTGTAGTATTCTTAGCGCTTTTGGTTGTTGCAGTGGTTTCATTTGGGGTTTTTTATTTTTTCACAAAGAACAATATTAATGGGTTCGCCGATACAATCAAGCCTAGGATAAAGGATAATCCGATTCTGAAGATTGCCCTTCCAAAAGAGCCTGTAGCTTATGACCCCGATGATCCAAAATACCTTACTAGTAAGGAACTTTTGGAGAAATATGATGAATACCGCAATAAGGTAAAAGATCTTAATGAGAGCCTGGAACAAGCTAATAAAGAGATTGAAAGAATGAATCAGGAAAACCTGTCAGCTGAGGATGCCGAGGCAATGCTTGCCGAGAATAAGGTTGTTCTTGATACCATAAAGCATGAGCAGGAAGAATTAGCTGCTGAAAAAGCAGAAATATCAAAACTGATCGCTATTGGTGATAAGGACGGGTTAAAGCAGTATTTTGAGAAGGTGGACAAAACAATAGCGGCTGAAATATATAAAGAAATTATTGCGCAAACAGTGATAGACGAAGAGATGGTTAAACTGGCTAAACCCTTTGCCGGGATGGAACCGAAAAGGGCCGCCGGTGTTCTCACAGAACTATACAAAAGTGATAGTGAAGCAGCGCTGGATATTGTGGAGGGACTAAAAGCTGATGCCCTGGGATTAATACTTGAAAGCATGGATTCCGAGGTGGCAGCTGAAATAATTAGCAAGATGGCTTCACGGAAAGCAGATATACGATAGTCTCCATATTGAACCGGTGCGAAATGTACTCTTTGAACTAGAGTACATTTCCGATATAAATACTATAGAAATGAAAGGAGGTGAAATAATGACTCAAAACAGTATTATGAATGCTGTGCTTACAAACCCCGTATTTATGGGCAATAGTTATAAAAGTACGGCAGGAGGGCTTTCAACCGATGATACTTTTATGAGCATACTTAGTGAAAGAATTGCAGCTAGAAGTGAAATCAACGGGAAATCAAGCCCCATGCAAAAAGCGGAACCAATGCAAGCGAAAGAGAGCCTGGTGAAGGATGATGTCAATGGGGTCAGAAACACTGATAAGGGTGTAACAGTTAAAGCTTCGGAATCAAAGGTTTCAGGCACTGAAGAGACGAAGAGTGCCAAAAAAACTGAAAAAGTTGAGGATGGACAGGACGGACCTAAAAAGGAAATAGAAGAAGAGATTAATACCTTGGAGGCAATGATTGCGCTTCTTGAGGAGCTTATGGCAAAATTGGAAGCAATCAGCGCTCAAACCGGCACTGACTCAGTTAACACCGAAATGGATGAGGTTCTCCTGTCGGAAGACCAAACTGTTTCTCCCATGGAGCTTCTTATGGCTCTTATGGAAGGCAACACCGAAAAACTTAAGGAGATAGTAAACGAACTGAGCAATGGGACTAATGACCCTGAAGTCATTGAATTGGTTGAAAAAATCAGCAGTCTAATTGAAAAGCTAAGCGGGAGCGAGGAAAAAGATAGTTTGTTACAATTTGTATCGGAGTTGGACAAGACAAAAGAACCGTCAAATGCTGATTTTATTAATGATCTGAAAGCTAAGTGCGGACAGCTGATTGAAAAACTCAGGGAACAGGTATCTACGCTCAACGATGCCCTTTCAATGGAGCCGGAAGATCAAACTTCTCAACTTGTGGCAACAGATGTAAATTCCGAGGAACTGGCAATATCCAAAGATGATATTGGTGAAGCAAAAACACAAACCGACTCCAAGGAAACCGATGGAAAACCTTTGGAACAAAACCATACCCAACAGGTCAATCAAGACAGTGATAATGACTTTTACAAGTTTGCTGTTCAAAACAATCAGATAACTACTGAGACTGTTAAGGATACAGCTGCTACTGCAAAACCAACCGTTATCCTATCAGGTAAACCGCTCGAGCAAACTATTACAAATCAGGTTATGATGAAAGTAAAACTCATGGCCGGAGAAAACAAGCAAGAGATGGAACTGCACCTGAAACCCGAAAGCCTAGGAAAGCTATCCCTGAAAATAGTCCATGAACGGGGCGAAATTCTGGCGAAAATTACGGCAGAGAATGAGCAAGTGAAGGGAATCTTAGAGAGCAATATGCAATTACTTCGAGACGCTCTTGAAAAAAATGGCCTTTCTGTTCAAAACCTCAGTGTTTCTGTAGGGAACGGCCAAGAAAATGGCAAGCCGCAAGAAGACTTCGGGAAAAATACAAAATCATCTGTCAGCGGTATCAGCCGGGAAGGTGTTAAATCTTCAACGAGAGATATAAGTGAATTAAGGGCGAGAATTGAAAAAGAGTATTTTAATCAAAGCTCACAGATTAACTTAACGGCTTAAAGTGAATGGAATAATTACTTAGGGAAAGGAAGTGACAAACATGTCAAGTACATCAAGTATAGGATCATCGCAAAAGACAATAGAACAAATAATTGAAGAGCAGTCAAAATCTACTGCATCTACCCGTAATACCGGTGAACTGGGAAAGGATGATTTTTTAAAGCTCCTGATTACTCAGGTTCAGAATCAGGATCCCATGAACCCATCCACCGATACGGATTTTATTGCACAAATGGCACAGTTCAGTGCCCTTGAGCAGATGCAGAATCTTAACAGTTCTTTCGCCTACACCACCGGTTTTGCCATGATGGGGAAATATGTCTCCGGAGAGGTAACGGATGAATCCGGTAATGTAAAATATGTTGAGGGCAAGGTAGAATCGGTTCGCATAACAAGTGGCAAGGTTTATGCGATCGTCGGTGATTATGATGTTCCAATTGAAAGTATTACAGATGTATCCGATTCCAGCATCGGTTCAGGCGGTAATGTAACCGAATACAGCAGTATAATTGGTTTACTAGCAAAAGCAAGCTTCCTGAATACAGCAGGAAAAGAAACTTCAATTGAAGGTATTATTGCGTCAGTTATAAAGGAGAAGGACGGAGTATACACGAAGCTCGATGAAGTTGAAATTAAACCTTATAACCTTGATATCGGTTCATTTGAGAGTGCAGAGGAATATGTCAACGCTATGGCCGGTAAAGAAATTTCAGTAAGGTTTGAGGACAAGGACACAGGTGAGAAGTTCACAATCAAGGGTATATTAAGATCAGCGTATGAAGATACCGATGGTGAATTAAGGTTCTTATTAGACGACATTAAGGTTCCTGTAGGGGATATTAATTCAACGAGTGGAATAGACCTTTTATCCACCGAGCAAATGCTTCTAAATGCAATTCTTAAGGAACTGCAGAAACAGAACCAGAACCAGACCACCCCTCCTCAGGATGACTCCGGCGAAGACACTGAAACAGGAACAGTTTGATGGGAAGGAATAGATTGATATGAATATTTATAATCGTCCCATCCAAAGCATTCAACAGATCGTTGAAACCAAAAAACCGGCTACAAAAAGAGAGATTCAAAATACGGGGAATGAGTTTTCCTCAATATTGAATCAGAAGCTTGATGAAGCCAGAGAGGTAAAGATGTCAAAGCATGCGATGATGCGCTTGGAAGCTCGTAATATAAATCTTGATGGAGATCAGGTGGAGCGTCTGAAGAATGCTGTGGACAAAGCCTCGACAAAAGGTGTAAGGGATACCCTTGTGGTTATGGATGATGTGGCATTTGTGGTTAATGTAAACGCCAGAACAGTAATAACTGCGGTTAACCAAAGTGAATTGAAGGATAATGTTTTCACCCATATCGACGGAGCGGTATTTACCTGACAAGCCATATATTAAACAAAAAAAACAGAATAGAAGGAATTAAACCAGTCGAATATCAGCCGGACCCACCGGGAGGCTGACCGTTCCGGAATGACAGAAGGAACGGAGACTTTTAGGAGGTTGATTTTTATGATGATGTCTATGTTTTCAAGTGTTTCAGGCTTGAAGGCTCATCAAACCCGTATGGACGTTATTGGTAATAATATAGCCAACGTCAATACAGTCGGCTTTAAAGGAAGCCGCACAACATTTCAGGAGATTTTTTCACAAACCATGTCATCGGCAAGTTCACCAGATGCATTATCCGGCCGTGGCGGTACCAATCCTATGCAGATTGGTCTTGGTATGAACGTGGACGCAATTGACATTCAGATGGAACGTGGCAGTGTCCAGAGAACAGAGAGCCCCACAGACCTTTCAATTGAAGGAGAAGGATTTTTTATTGTCAGAAGCGGAAGTGAGGGTTCTTATAACTTTACCAGAGCCGGTAATTTTACTATTGACAAGCAGGGTAATCTGGTTACGTCAACAGGGCAGAATGTATATGGATGGATGAAGTATGAGTATGGCGATGACGGCTATGAATTTGATACTCAAGAGCCCATCGGAGCATTAAATCTGTATACTGATATCTATAACAGTAATAAGAGAATTATCGCGGCCAAGGCAACTACCGAAGCTGTTCTTTCAGGAAACCTGGACGCCACCGAAACACCTGTGAGTGGTACGGCTTCAGGTTCTTTAAACGCATTAGCATCAGATACCGTTGATTCGACCGGAGCCACAGGCGGAGATGGTATTCCTGATAAAGATGGTATTAATCTAGCGCCGCATTTTACAGTTCCAATTAATGTCTATGATGAATTAGGAAATGAATACAAAATAAACTTAAAATTATGGAAGAACTACGTTGATACATCCAATGCGGCTACTACCGGTCCAGTAACCTCATGGTACTATGTCGTGGATGGGGGAACTAATGCCTCAACCTCCTCAACCGGTTCGACTATTACTGCCAATGGCTTTATCAATTTTGATTCGAAAGGTAGATTAATAAAGAGTGCTACCGGAGATAATGCAACAATAAAGTCCGTTACTCTGACACCGGACCCAAGTACAGGAGCAAAATCATTTGATATCAGTCTTAATTTGGAACAGCTTTCCATGTATGCTGATGATTCTTCTGTAAAGACAACCCGTGTTGACGGATATGCTCCCGGTACACTGGTTACCTTTAGCATAGGCGGTGACGGTATAATTACAGGCGTATATGACAATGGCCGTCAGCAGCCTTTGGGACAGGTAGCCTTAGCTACATTCGAAAATCCTGCAGGTCTTCAGAAGGTAGGTTCTAACCAGTTTATCCAATCAACCAACTCCGGGGACTTTAAAATTGCAGCACAGCCGGGTAACGATGGATCGGGCGTCTTGATTCCGGGTACTTTGGAAATGTCAAACGTCGACTTGGCTAAACAGTTTACCGAAATGATTATAACCCAAAGGGGTTTCCAAGCAAACAGCCGTGTTATGACAACCTCTGATGAGATACTCCAGGAACTTTCTAATATGAAACGTTAATTGATTGGGGCGGCATAGCCGCCCCTTGTTTTCCGTAGGAAGGGAATTCCCTTATTGAGGAGGCTTAATCATGATAGAAGTAACTCGTATAAACAAGACCAGCTTTATTATCAATGCAGATTGGATAGAAACGGTTGAATCTACTCCCGACACCGTTATTACTCTTACAAATGGGAAAAAGTACATTGTGACTGAAACGGTTGATGATATAATTAAAAGGGTAATAGAGTATAAACAAAAAACATTTATTCTTAACAGAACTGTTAATGATTATAGTGTGGAAAAGCATTACGAATGACGACTTTTTGCAGAGCAATCATTAATACATCTTTAATAAATGACGATAAATGACATAGAGTCTATCGTTAAAGGAGTGTATATTTTGCAGGGAAAGACATTATATACTATATTGCTTTCGATTATCGCCGTTCTCACGCTGGCTTTGGCGGTTATGGTCATATTTATTTTTACCGCATTTAATAATACTAAAGTAGAACCTCAACCAGGTGAAGAAGTAGAGAAAACCGAGCGTATTGTACCCCAGGATGAGCAAGCTGAGTATAAACTATATAGTGAAGATACAGAGGACGGAATATTTACTATTAAGGCTTCAGAAAAGCACCCTAATAGTTTTTTGATGACCTCAATCTCTATTATATTTGACGGGGGCAAAAAAAATAAGAAGCTAGAGGATAGACAGCTTTTGATAGAGAAAAATGCTAGTCACTTGAAACAGGCTACCATAAAGTATTTTATGAGTAAAAGCTTTGAGGAGCTTGGTGAAGAGGATGCCATGGAAAATGCCAAATCAGCATTGAAGGCAGCTTATAATGATATTGTAAGCAAAGATTCCGAAGAATTGTTAATTATTGATGTTGTTATAGTTAAGTGGATGAAGCAGTAACAAAGGGGGGATCATGTGGGCGACATACTTTCCCAAAATGAAATAGACAGGTTGCTGCAACAGCTTAATACCGGTGAACTCGATGTTAAGGAGTTTAACAAGGATACTACTGAGAAAAAGATTCGCAACCATGATTTTCGGAGGCCCAGCAAATTTGCTAAGGACCATATTCGAACCATACAGATAATTAATGAGAACTATGCAAGACTGTTGACCAACTTTTTGTCCGGTTATTTAAGAACTTTGGTTCAGGTTGATGTACAGACTGTTCAGGCGCTGCAATATTCTGAATTTACCAATTCCATCGCCAATCCGGCGGTGCTGGGAATAGTTAATTTTAGCCCTCTGCCGGGGTCCATTATTATGGAACTTAATCCGTCTATAGCTTATTCTCTTATAGACAGAATCTTGGGCGGAAAAGGCTTTACAATGGATAAAATGCGAGGTTTCACAGAAATTGAGCTAGCCATATTAATGCGCCTTATATCCCAGATGCTTGGGCTGATGCGCGAGCCATGGGACAATGTAACAACTATCCGTCCCACATTGGACAGAATTGAAACAAATGCTCAATTTGCACAGCTGATGTCACCAAACGAAATGGTTGTGCTTATAACATTTACAGCCAAAATAGGCGAGGTCGAGGGTCTGCTGAACTTATGCATACCACATATGACCGTTGAACCTGTTATGAGTAAGCTATCAACAAAGTTATGGTTTTCACTCATTGAGCGTGGCTCAACCGATGAAAGCCGACAGGCAATAGAATATAAAGTTGAAGAAAGCAAAATCCCATTAACTGCGGTATTAGGCAGGGCACAAATATCTGTTCATGATTTTTTGATGCTACAACAGGGTGACGTATTATCCTTAAATACTGATGTCGATGGGAAGATTGAAATAGTAGTAGGAGATATGGTGAAATTTTTAGGAAAACCGGGTGCACGGAATAAAAAAGTAGCTGTTAAGGTGACCGATGTAATCCGAGAGGAGGAAAGCTAGAATGGGTGACATGTTATCTCAGGCTGAAATAGATGCCCTGTTAAACGGATCAGGCCTTGAAGAGGAAATTCAGGAATTGGAAATACCGGAACCAAAAGCTCCAAAGGTAGAGCTGTTGAATTCTGAAGAAAGAGATGCATTGGGAGAAATCGGAAATATCTGCATGGGTACGTCCGCAACCACACTTTATGCACTATTGGGGCAGAAGGTAAGTATTACGACTCCCAGGGTTGAAGAGACCACATGGGATGAAGTCTCAAAGATGTTCGCACATCCATTTGTTGCGGTTAAGGTTCAGTATACTGAAGGTTTAAAAGGATACAACCTATTAATAATGAAGGAAGAGGACACCAAAATAATCACTGACCTGATGATGGGCGGCGACGGGTTTGGCAATATTCAAGGTGAGCTTAATGATCTCCATCTAAGTGCCATTAGTGAAGCCATGAATCAGATGGTGGGATCTTCTTCTACTTCATTGTCATCCATGTTTGAGAAACGTGTTGATATATCACCACCCGAACCTTCATTGGTGAGTGCTTCCTCTGATATTCACAATATCAGGATTGATAAGGATTCCAATATAGTTATCATTCTTTTCTCACTTAAAGTGGGCGATTTAATTGACAGTGAAATAATGCAGATTTTACCCATTTCCTTTGCAAAAGAAATGGTACAAAACCTTCTTAAGCATAATCAGCCTACAACACCTCTTGCAACGCCTCCAACGGTGCAACAACCTATACATACGGCACAAATGCCTGTTGAACAACCACAGCCTCAGCAGCAATATCAGATGCCACAACAGCAAATGCCACCACAGCAGATGCCACCTATGCAGAACCCCTATGGACCTTATGGCTATCCACCTATGCCACAGTATCAGATGTCACCTAATATTAACCAGAACCCTGTTAATGTTCAGCCCTTACAATTCCAATCCTTCGATGATGGTATGGGCGAATTCGATAAGAAGAATATCGGGCTTTTGATGGATGTACCATTACAAATAACAGTTGAACTCGGGCGGACAACCAAGAAAATCCGAGAGATTCTGGAGTTTGGACAAGGATCTATTATTGAATTGGACAAGCTTGCAGGTGAACCTGTAGATATACTTGTCAATGGTAAATCAATTGCTAAAGGTGAAGTCGTAGTAATTGATGAAAGCTTCGGTGTGAGAATAACCGACATTATTCATCCATCCAGAAGACTTTAATGATGAAAAGACTTTCATTTTGTCGGAATATCAATTATAATTGATATAAATTAATTCAAAGTGGTATAGATTAGATATATTGAATTTATACGGGGAGAGGATAGGACATATGGCAAGTATACTGATCGTTGATGATGCGGCTTTTATGCGTATGATGATCAAAGACATCCTTTCAAAAAACGGTTATGCTGTTATTGGCGAAGCCGAGAATGGTTTAAAAGCTATTGAAAAATATAAGGAAGTTTCTCCAGATCTTGTAATAATGGATATAACAATGCCTGAGATGGATGGTATCCAAGCAGTAAAACAGATCAAATCAATTAATGATGCCGCGAAGATTATTATGTGCTCAGCTATGGGTCAGCAGGCCATGGTTATAGAGTCTATTCAAGCCGGTGCGAGAGATTTCATAGTTAAACCGTTCCAAGCTGAACGTGTCCTAGAAGCAGTTAAAAAGGTTGTGGGCTAATCCCGATCTATACGTAAAGAGGGGGGCTCCTGTCATGGGTACTTTTTTTGAAACGCTGGGATTGTTACTTGTATTTGGATTTATAGTGCTTCTTTGTTATTACACAACGCGAATTATTGGTAAAAAGTTTTCCGGCGGAACAAAGAATAAGAACATGAAAATTGTGGAGACCCTGCCTTTGGGAATGGACAAATGCCTTTATCTGATACTTGTTGGGAAGAAGCATTTTCTTTTCTTCTCGGGTAAAAAAGGTTTGGAAATGGTTACCGAAATAGAAATTGAAGAACAAACCGAAGACAATCTTAACACTGATGATAAAACAGCCAATGTTTCCGAGTTTAAAAGGATATTTGAGACATATTCTGGATTAAGCAGGCGCGCTGACAAAAAACAAGCCTCCGGTTTGGAGGAGGAGCCCGGTGAACCGGAAAATACCGGAATTATGGGCAGCATTAAAAGACTTAAGAAGATTAATGCCAAGAACAACTAAAGGGAAAATGCCATGCTGAAGAAGAAAGTAGTAATATGTATCATAGTGTCATTGCTTAGTTTTGGATTGTTATGTACGGTTGCGTTTGCCGCTCCGGGGATATCAATTTCAGACAATGGCATTACTATCAATTCAACCGATGACCCGGAAGAAATCAGTTCCAGTATAAAGTTGCTTTTAATTCTGACGGTATTATCTCTATTACCGTCAATTCTTATAATGATGACCTCTTTTACCAGAATCATCATAGTTCTTTCTTTTTTAAGAAATTCTATGGGTACGCAACAAATACCGCCAAATCAAGTGGTAGTTGGGCTTGCCCTATTTTTAACGTTTTTTATTATGTCACCGGTTATAAACGATATAAATCAAAATGCACTGGTACCCTTTTCAGAGAGCCAAATCTCCATTGAAGAGGCCATAGACCGGTCTGAGGATACCATAAAAGAAAACATGCTAAAGTATACCCTTGATAAGGATCTGGCTCTATTTGCAAGTATTGCCAAGGTAGAAGCGCCTGAAAAACTAACAGATCTTCCATTGACTGTAGTTGTTCCGGCTTTTATGATTAGTGAACTAAAAACAGCTTTTCAAATGGGTTTTATGCTTTACATACCTTTTTTGGTTATTGATATGGTGGTAGCCAGTACCTTAATGGCAATGGGTATGATGATGCTGCCGCCTGTAATGATTTCCATGCCGTTTAAAATTCTTTTGTTCATCATGGTTGACGGCTGGAATCTCTTAACAGAGACTATAATTAAATCCTTTGTGAGATAGTGTATTAAGAGAGGGATAAACTTTGGAACAGTTCCTGTTAGACGTAGCCCGGGATGCTATGATGACGATTATAAAAGTTGGCGCTCCTGTCTTGCTAATTGGCTTGGTGGTCGGGCTTATTGTCAGCATTTTTCAAGCTACAACTCAAATTCAGGAACAATCACTTCATTTTGTCCCTAAGATTATCGCGATGCTATTAGCCCTTCTGCTTTTAGGATCTTGGATGCTTACTGTATTAAAGGAATTCACATTGAGAATGTTCGATAGTATGCTTAAGTTTATTGGTATGTAGGGGGAGCTATGGCAACCATACCATTCGATTTTTTTCAGGATATATGGACTGTTTTCTTGCTTGTATTGGTTCGCATTACAGGCATGTTTTTCTTATCCCCCATTTTTGGCAGGAAAAATATCCCCAATTATTTCAAAGTAGGATTTTGTTTCGTTTTTGCCATCATCGTATCTAATTCCGTTCCGGTGCCTAATTTGGCCAATTACAATTCCCTTGCATCCTATGTGTTTCTTATTGGAAAAGAGCTTCTGGTAGGTCTGATGCTCGGATTCATTTCATATTTAATTTTTTCCAGTATCTATATAGCAGGCCAGTTGATTGACATGCGTATCGGCTTCGGTATGGTGTCGGTATTTGACCCCATCACAAACGTTCAGGTTCCTATAACAGCTGATTTTTACGTAGTTTTTGCCACATTGTTTATGTTAATAACAGATTCGCATCACCTACTAATTAAAGCTGTGTCGGAAAGTTTTACTATTCTTCCTATAGGTGAGGCTATTTTTAACGGTGTCCTTCTTCAGCAGTTGATTAAGCTTTTTTCCACAGCCTTCGTCATTGGATTCAAAATTGCCGCACCGGTAACTGTAGTGATTCTGATTACTGATATCTCCTTGGGAATTATATCAAAAAGCATACCCCAGCTTAATGTTTTCATGCTAGGAATGCCAGTTAAGATAATATTAGGGTTACTCGTTATTCTCATAACCATCGGTGCCTTCAAAGGAATAGTCAATGTCATTATTAACGGGACATATGAAGAAATATATAAATTTTTGAGACAGGCGAAGAGTTCATGATTCATATTAATTTACAGCGCTTTGCTGATAACTCAGATAAAACAGAAAAAGCCACTCCAAAAAAACGTTCCGACCTTCGAAAAAAAGGTCAGGTTTTACAAAGCCGTGAGCTTCCGGCAAGCCTCATTCTTCTGATAATGTTTTTATCTGTAAGGATATTCGGCGGAAACATATACACAGGTTGCAGTAAAATATTCAACATGTTTGTATCTCAGAATACTGAGTACAATTTACAAGACCCCAATGAGATTATGCGTTTAGTCACTTTTGTATTACTTGAGATATTAAAGATGGTAGCTCCATTTTTTATAGTTGCGATTTTAGTGGGAGTATTAAGCTCTTACGTTCAAATTGGTTTTTTGTTCACTTTTGAACCTATAAAACCTAAGTTTTCACATCTAAATCCAATCAACGGCCTAAAGAAAATGTTTTCATCAAGATCACTGTTTGAGCTTGCCAAATCAATTGTTAAAGTCATTCTGGTTTCCTGGGTGGCATGGTCATCCATACAAGGCGAGTTTACAAATATGATGAAGCTGATGGATTTGAGTGTCGTGCAAATAGCTGCTTATTTGATTGATACGGCCCTTAGCATAGCCATAAAGATTTGCTTTTCACTTTTGGTAATTGCAGCTGTAGATTATTTCTTTCAGTGGCGTAAGCACGAAAAAGATATACGCATGAGTAAACAGGAAATAAAAGAAGAGTATAAGCAAATGGAAGGTAATCCTGAGATAAAATCTAAAATAAAGCAGAAGCAAAGAGAGATATCCATGCGACGTATGCTTAAGGAAGTTCCAAAAGCTGATGTAATAATAACCAACCCTACCCATTACGCTGTCGCAATAAAATATGATCCTCAAAAAATGTCGGCTCCTTATATCCTTGCCAAGGGTGTGGACTTTATGGCTCAGCGAATAAAAGAGGTGGCAAAGGATAATAAAGTACATATCATGGAGAATAAACCTCTGGCACAGGCTCTATATAATACTGTCGAAATAGGAGAGGCAGTACCTCAGGAGCTTTATAAAGCTGTTGCAGAGGTCCTGGCCTTCGTATACAGCATGGAGGGCAAAAATCCGGCTCGAATGTAATTAAATCTTTTGATTGGTTGACTAAAATATAGATTATGGAAATAGAACCAGTTACTTTTTGCAAGTAGGGTGCTTAATTAGGTGATGATTGCAAGGCTAAAGCGAAGGAGAAAAATACATGGTTTTAACAAAGTATGATCTTATCGATCAATTCAGAAGGTGCGGTGTTGGAGAAGGACAGACTATTATGGTACATACGTCATTGAAAAGTCTGGGCTTTGTTGTCGGTGGTGCTGAGACGCTCATTAGATCGCTATTAGAGATTGTTGGAGACAGCGGTACTCTTTTGATGCCTTCTCAAACATGGAAGAACCTGGACCCATCAACAGGGGTACATTGGGAAGTATCGGAGGAATATTGGCCAATTATTCGTGACCATTGGCCTGCCTATGACAAAGAGATTACGCCTGCTATAGGAATGGGTGTCGTTGCCGAAGTATTTAGGAAGTGGCCCGGTGCCAAGCGTTCCAATCACCCGGCCAGATCTGTTGCCGCTGTGGGCAGGTATGCTGAATACCTCACCTCAAACCATGATTTAAGTAATATCTTTGGTGAAGCTTCTCCCATAGCCAAGCTTTATGAGTTGGATGGTTATGTTCTTTTGATCGGTGTGGGATATGACAAGAACACATCCTTGCACCTTGCTGAGACAAGAGCCAATTTCCCCGGTAAAAAATTTACCAATGAAAGCAGCGCAATAATGATAAACGGGAAAAGGGAATGGGTTACATACAGGACACAGGCTGTAGATGATTCTGATTTTATTGAACTAGGAAAGGCTTATGACGAAGAACATGGGATAAAAATAAATAAGGTTGGACAGGCCGATGTTCGGTTTTTACGTCAAAAACATTTAGTTGACTGGTCGGTTCAATGGATGGAAAAACATAGGCTGAGTTGACGGGCCTTTCTTTTAAAATTACTATATATCTAAACAAGACAGATTAATCCGCTTAAAGTGAGCAAGAAATGATCACTTTACATGAATGAACCGGGTATAATCTGTCTTATTATTATGAATTAACAAGGTTCCTGGGACCCCCACCGGGAATCTGTGATTCCCTGGTGGGGTGGGGTTCTTATTTTGTACAAAATTATGGTGTCTTGAAATCAAAAACTTTATAGATCAAGGGCTGTAGATTGTGAGAGACTATAATAATGCTATGGAGGGAAAAAGATGAAGAGATTTGTTTTATTAAACGCAGTAATACTATTATCGATGATTATAACAAGCTGTAAAGATTCCAATTATGACAACAGTGTGGTACCCACAGAAAGCATGAGTGGAGAGGTGGTAATAAATGCTGATACAGAAGACACTTCAGATGATGCATCTGCACAATTGTATAAAGATGGTGTCTATACGGTTGAGACACCTTTAGACTATGAAAAGTATTATACAAAGGCGACTGTTACAATTGAGGGCGGTAAAATAACTTCTTTGGACTGGACCATAATTGATACGGGTCATGATGATGTGCCTTTCGATGAAGAATATTATAATGTAATGGAACCATACGGTGAATTATATGTTCAACAAGCCAAGGACGATTGGAGCGGTTCACGAGGCTATTCGGATGTTCTGATAAAAACTCAGGATGTGGATCAGGTAGATGCTGTTTCCGGTGCCACCTGGACAAACAAAAAATTCAAGGAAGTAGTAAGATTGGCACTGAGAAAGGCAAAGGGGGAATAAGTTGTTCTGGGTATTGGAGCAAATTGTTATCATCATGGAGCTTACCTTCAAAAAATACCAGTTAGGTGTTTGTTAAAGTTATGGTTTATGGTAGGATAAAAACATCCGTAGATAGTAGGTGAGTTTCTATGTATAAAAATTATATTTTTGATTTTTATGGGACTTTGGTTGATATATTGACCGATGAAACCGAGGATAGCTTTTGGGAGAGTATGGCACGGTTTTTCAGCTATAATGGAGCCTTTTATGAATCGGAAGAATTAAGGCAAGCCTATCTTACCACAGTCTCAGAATTTCTGGAGAAGACAGGTAAGTACACAAAGCATCCGGATATTAAAATCCAGGATGCTTTTAAAGAGTTGTACCAGAGAAAGGGCTTATCGATAAAACCCGATGAGGAGAATCTGCTTCTTGCCATAACAGCCCGGGTTTTCAGGAATCTTTCTACCAAGCATATCAAGCTTTATGATGGAGTAATTGATACATTTGAAATGTTAAAAAGATCAGGAAAGAGGATATTTCTTTTATCTAACGGGCAAAGGGAATTTACTGTGCCGGAACTAAAAAGTATGGGTATATACAATTATTTTGACCGGATTTGCTCATCGTCGGATTTAGGTATTTCTAAACCTGATGAGGCATTTTTTCAATATCTGATAAAGACAGAGAATCTTAATATAAAGGAATCAATCATGATAGGAAACGATCACACTTCTGATATTGAGGGAGCCCGAAGAATTGGTATGGACTCTCTATACATACATACCCAAACATCAAGAAAAATCAATCCGAAAGAGGTTGATAGCACATACACTGTCGGAGACGGAGATTTCAGCAGGATAATGCAATTGATATTCCGGTCATAAACATTAAGCCATCAACTTAATGAATAAAAAGGCTGTTTTCACTGAGATTTGTTGTAGATATAAAAATTTTTTATTTTCCTATTGCAAACCTCAATTTTTGTATTATAATTAAATATGTAATGATTACAAAATTATAATTATTACAATAAGTAAACAGGCAATGGTTTATATGGATACTTTGTATAAAGATTTAAAGCAGGAATTAAAGGAAAAGAGTATCAATTTGTCCCATCAAAGGTTGAAGGTTTTAGAATACCTTTATAATAACCGCTGCCATCCGACTGTAGATAAAATTTATACCGACCTTCACAAGGAAATATCTACATTATCCAAAACAACCATATACAATACGTTGAAGGTTTTAGTCGAAGCGGGTTTGGTTAGGGTTATTACAATTGATGATAATGAGACCAGATATGATATTAAAGTAGAGAACCATGGGCACTTCAAATGTGATTCCTGCGGCGAGATTTATGATTTCTCAACCGATATTGACTCAATAAATTTTAAAGACCTGAGTAAATTTAAAATTTACGACAAGAATGTGTATTTCAAGGGAATATGTCCTGAGTGTCTTTAACTAAATAGTATAAAAATAAATTTTTATAGAAATCCGGAGGTAAGGAAATTATGAGTGAGAACAAAACATTGGAAAATTTGATGGCAGCGTTTGCAGGAGAATCCCAGGCTAACAGAAAGTATACTGCGTATGCAAAAAAAGCCGAGAAGGAAGGAAAGCCAAATGCGGCTAAACTGTTCAGAGCAGCCGCTGATGCTGAAACCTTACATGCATTGAAGCACTTTGAAGTAGCAGGGAAAATAGGTTCAACAGCAGATAACCTGAAAGATGCAGTTGCAGGTGAAACCTATGAGTATAAGGATATGTATCCCGACTTTGTAAAGGAAGCTGAGGCAGCCGGAAACAAAGCAGCACTGATGTCCTTCACCAATGCCATGAAAGCAGAGGAGGTTCATGCAAGACTATATCAGGAGGCACTGGATAACATCGATAATTCTGAAGAGGTTTTCTATTATCTTTGCCCTGTTTGCGGAAATATCGAGAAAGTCCGTCCCGATAAATGCAGTATCTGTGGTGTTTCAGGAGAAAAATTTATAAAATATTAATCTTAGTGAGTTGATGATGACTAAAAGGAAGCAAGAGGTGATTCTCTTGCTTTCTTTGTTATTTTAATATGGACCAGATAATTCTTTGTTATCACTTAAGCATTTGCTATAATTAATATTACATAAATTTACTAATAAATAGCCTATATAAATGATATAGTATTAAAACCGAACCTTCATGCATAAGAAAGGAGGTTGGCTATGGCCATATATGATAGAGCGAGCACAGGATTGGAGGGCTTTGACAAAGTAATTGACAACCTCCGCCTTGGAGATAATGTGGTATGGCAGGTAGATTCAGCTTCCGATTATAAAAAAATGGTCGATCCCTTCATCGCACAAGCTAAGTTTGAAAAAAGAAGTCTGGTTTATATTCGCTTTGGTAGCCATGAACCGGTAGTAGAGCCTTGCCCGGATGTTAAGATATTTTATGTTAATGCAAATAAAGGCTTTGAAGCATTTGCTTCAGAGGTACATAAAATTATTAAAGAAAGTGGGAAAAAGACTTTTTATGTTTTTGACTGTCTGACAGACCTTTTAAAATGTTGGTATTCCGATCTAATGATCAGAAACTTTTTTATGGTTACCTGTCCCTACTTATATGAATTGGATACAATAGCGTATTTTGCAATTATTCGTGATGCTCATACTTTTTCCACAATAGCCGGAATTCGTGAAACAACACAATTGCTGCTTGATCTGTATCAGGTAAATGAAAAAATTTATATTCACCCGTTAAAGGTGTGGCAGCGTTATTCTTCAACAATGTTTTTTCCGCATTTAGTTCAAGGTCAGGATGCAATCTGTATTACGGCAAGTTCAAAGGTGGCCGAGCTGTTTTCCAGTATACGGCGAGGGGGAGAAAGGCTAGATTACTGGAATAATACCTTTAACAAGGCGAAAGAGGCACTTGAGCAACCCCCTGAACAGCAGGAAGATGTAAAGAAACAATTGATGCATATGCTATTTGGTAAGGAGTCCCGGATGTTTGAACTGTGTAGAAAATATTTTTCTTTGAATGATATTCTTCATATATCTTCAAGAGTGTTAGGCACAGGACAAATCGGAGGTAAGAGCATCGGAATGCTACTTGCCAGGAAGATTTTGGAGAAGGAAGGGAAGGATAGTTTTTCGTCCTTCTTAGAGCCGCATGACTCCTACTATCTCGGCGCCGATATATTTTATACTTATATTGTGCAAAACGGCTGGTGGAAGCTTCGTACCGAGCAAAAATCTCAGGAAGGATACTATAAATACGCACCTGAGCTCAAAGAGAAGCTATTAAGTGGAAGGTTTCCTAAGGATATTCAGGAGCAACTGGTTCAAATGCTGGAATATTTCGGGCAGTCCCCTATAATTGTTCGTTCCAGTTCCCTGCTCGAGGATAATTTCGGGAATGCCTTTGCCGGGAAGTATGAAAGCGTATTTTGTGCAAATCAAGGGACTCCGGAAGAGCGATATGATGCCTTTGAACAGGCAATAAGGACCGTCTATGCCAGTTCCATGAGTGAGGATGCACTAGCCTACAGAATGAACAGAGGCCTTTTTGAGTTGGATGAGCAAATGGCCATACTAGTTCAGCGTGTTTCAGGAGATCAATACGGTGATTATTTCTTTCCGCATGTTGCAGGGGTGGGAAATTCTTCAAATTTGTATGTTTGGGACAAAAGCATAGATATGGATGCCGGAATGTTGCGTTTGGTGTTCGGCCTTGGAACAAGAGCGGTAGACAGGACGGTTGGTGATTATGCAAGAATTGTTTGTCTGGACAATACTATGCGTGTTCCGCCAATGAATCAGGAAGACCAAAAAAAGTATTCACAGCATGGTGCGGATGTTATATCCCTTAAAGAGAATATTTTGACAAGTGTTGAATTGGATAGCGTTATTTCGCAAGATATTAAGGCAGATAAGGAACTTTTTGCGAGTATGGACATACAGACGGCCATCAGGTTGAGAGAATTGGGCTATACTGAAAAGACAATACCGTATATCTTAGATTTTAAGAGATTATTAAAGAATACCGATTTTCCTGCTGTAATGAAAAATATGCTTGCATTACTATCCCAGGTTTATGACTACCCTGTGGATATTGAGTATACAGCAAATTTCACAAAGGATAATCAATTTAAGATAAATCTTTTACAATGCCGTCCATTACAGACAAGAGGCCTGGGTAATGCAATCGAGATGCCCAGAATCGATAAAAGGAACTGTTTTTTCTCGGTTAAAGGGAATTTCATGGGAGGTAATATTAGGCTACCCGTTGATTATGTGGTATATGTGGATGCGAAAGCATACTCCCGGCTAAATGAGCAGGATAAATATTCAATTGCCAGGCAGATAGGTCTGATAAATACCAGATTAAAAGATGCAAGCACAATTCTTATAGGTCCGGGTAGGTGGGGAACAACAACGCCATCATTGGGGATTCCTGTACATTTCACCGAGCTGTGTAATATGTCGGTTATTTGTGAAGTGTCATCGGCTGAGGCGGGATTTATGCCTGAGCTATCCTATGGTAGCCATTTCTTTCAGGATCTCGTGGAGGCAGGAATTTTTTATGTGGCTATTATTGATGGGCAAAAGGATGTTGTATTTAATCCTGAGCGGATCTTAGAGATGGAGAATATACTGGAGTCAATTCTACCTCAAAGTAAAATCTTTCGTGATGTCATTCATGTTTCAAAAACCCACGGGATGGAGATATTCTCCGATATTGCAAAGCAAATTGTTTTATGCAGATAAATACAAAACGGAAGAAGGGCTTATTACCCTTCTTCCGTTTTCAAGCTAGCAAACGCTATTTTATCCCAATAATAAACTCCCAAGGCTTCAACTGAATACTGTTACTACCTTGTACATAATTAATTTGCTGACCGGTTAATATGTCGATTCCCTGGAATGCCTGATTAAATGTAATGGTTACTGTCTTGTCTTTCTTGGATAAGTTTAGTAATACAACAACCCGGTCGTCATCCTTTACACGCTCATAGCAGAGGACATCAGTGTCGCCGGTTTCATTAAATGCTATTGTTCCGCCTTGATTCCCGTTCCAAAGAGCGGGGTGGTCCTGTTTAAGCTTTACTAGAGTAGTTATAAGCTCCGAGTTGGGAAGAGCCGACCAGTCGATTTCGTCCTTCTCAAAGAATTGAAGCCTCTTATTTAGATTTGCTTCCTGTCCGGAATAAATCATAGGGATTCCGGGAGTTGTAAATATTAATGCCAGCATGGGATACTGAGCCTCGCCCATCCGCTCTTCTACTGTTCCATTCCAGGAATTCTCATCATGATTGTCTATAAAATGCATTGGATAGGTACCTTCAGGATATCGTGCCTGAAGACTTTCAAAGTAACTAATCAGGCTTGATGGTTTATATGTACCCTTCGCAATGGAGTTAAGGTTTTTAAACAAACTCCATCCATAATTAGCATTGAAAGCATATTTCATAAATGCCATGCTTCTGTCATCTTCAGCCAGCATGAAAACCGGTTTAATCTCTTCAAGTGAGTTTCTGGTTGCCTCCCAGAAATCCAATGGCACACCGGTTGCATAATCACATCTGAATCCATCAACATCATACTCTTTAACCCAGAAAGTCATGGCATCCAGCATAGCTGCTCTCATGTCTTGGTTATCAAAATTAAGGTCGGCAACATCACTCCAGTCAGCATTGGGAGGTATGATATCTCCATTTTTATTTGTTGTATACCAATCTTTATGTTCGTTTATCCAGGTGTTATCCCATCCAGTATGGTTGGCCACCCAATCCAGCATAACCTTAAAACCCATTTCATGGCATCTGTTCACAAGGTTTTTAAAGTCATCCAATGTACCAAATTCAGGATTGATATTCTTGTAATCGGCAATAGAATAATAAGATCCCAGCGTTCCCTTACGGTTGACTTCTGATATAGGATAAATTGGCATGAACCAAAGTATTTCCACACCCATCTCTTTAAGTCGGGGTAAGTGAGCTTCAAAAGCTTTGAAGGTTCCCTCCGGGGTATATTGGCGAATATTTACCTCGTAAATTGTAGCATCATAAGACCACTCAGGGATGTTATCCTTTTTATCGGTGACAGGGGAGGGAGACTCACTACCGGTCTCCTGTACGTTCGGAGTTGTAGTTGGTTGAATTCTTTCTTCTTGCGTACAACCTGTTAGAAGAAATACCAGTATCATTATGCAAACAAGCACTTTGTAGACTAGTCTCTGTCTCATAAATCGGGTTCCTCCTTGAAATTCTCTCTTCTTAATGCAATGTTAGTGAATTTTTCTTTCGGACATTATACCACATTATGGGTAAGAACACATAATTGTTCTCATTATGTTTAATTATCAAATATGAAATTAAAACTGATTTACCTTAATTGATTATGGTAAAATAGTCACAAAGCCTAATAAGAATTGATTCATTTCTGGTACAATAGAATGAATCGAATGATTTCTTAGTATTTGAGGAGGATTCACTTGGGCAAAATACCGGACCATATACTTAAAACAGTAGAAAAACTGGAAAGCAGAATAGGATACACTTATAGGAACAAACAGTATGCTATCAATGCACTGGTACACAGTTCATATTCAAACGAGCATCATAGCTTTGCAGCTAAGAACAACGAGAGACTTGAATTTCTTGGAGATGCGATCTTGGACTTTGTTCTAAGCCTTATGCTATATAATAATCAGGCCAGCTTCAGTGAAGGCGAGATGAGTAAAATGAGAGCTCTTATTGTATGCGAGGCCTCATTAAACTCATGCGCAAAAGAAATAGGGCTTGGGGAGCTCATTATGCTTGGCAAAGGGGAAGAGGCAAACGGGGGAAGAACCAGACCATCTATCCTTTCTGATGCCATGGAAGCCATAATAGGAAGTATATATCTTGATGGTGGTATGGATGAAGCTGAGGGCTTTATCATGCATTTATTAGGCGACACCTACCACAAAGCTATTAGTGGTATGCTTTTTATGGACTACAAGACTGCTTTGCAGGAAGAGCTTCAAAAGTCAGGGGATACAGTAATTCAATATAAGCTGGTAGAGTCAACCGGCCCCGATCATTCTAGAACCTTTAAAATATCTGTTCATGCAAATGGAAAAGCAATAGGCGTCGGGGTGGGTAAGTCAAAAAAGGATGCGGAACAAATGGCTGCTAAGGCAGCTTTGGAGGATATGGTCAACCCAATCTAGGTTGCCCGGTAGAGAGGACATAGAAAAATAATGGGTCTAAATCGTCATATTAACATACCCGTTTTTATCCCCCATATGGGTTGCCCCCATGCCTGTGTTTTCTGTAACCAAAAAAGAATAAGCGGCACTCTTGACATTCAGACTCCGGAGAGAGTGGAAAAAATCATTGAAGAGAGCTTTTTGACTATAAATCCTGAAGATGATGTTGAGATAGCGTTTTTTGGCGGCAGTTTTACTGGATTGCCTGAGGACGAGATGATATCTTATCTGGAGGTAGCAAGGCCATATATAGAACAGGGAAGAGCACATGGAATACGTCTGTCAACGAGACCTGACACCATTAATCCTCATGTTCTTTCCATATTGCAGAATTATAGAGTGAAAGTAATTGAACTTGGAGTTCAAAGCTTGGACCCAGAAGTTCTACTAATAAGCCAACGGGGACATAATGTAGAGAGTGTACTTAACGCCTGTGATTTGATAAGGGAAAGTGGTATTGAGCTTGGAATACAGACAATGCTGGGGCTTCCCGGCGATAGCTTCGAAAAATCCATGAATACTGCCCGGGGTGTTGTTGAACTGAAACCAGATATGATAAGAATTTATCCGGCCATTGTTCTTAAGGGAACGCTGATGGAGTACTACTATCTAAACGGGAAATACACTCCACTCGGTGTCGAGGAGGCAGTGGAGTGGTGCGCTCAAATACTGCCTTTATATAAGAAAGCCGGTATTACTGTATTGAGAATAGGTCTCCAGGGTTCTGATACTCTTGAAGACTCAATTGTTGCCGGCCCTTATCATCCGGCCTTCGGAGAGCTTGTGGAATCGAGAGTATTATTAAAGAAGATGTTTGGGGAACTCGATAAAATTGAAATTCCAAGAAACAGCAAATTAATAATAAGAACTATTCCGAGCCTTGTTTCAAAGCTTGTGGGGCAAAAAAGAAGAAATATAGAACAATTAAAAGAAAGATATTTTATAAAAAATATTGACGTCTTGGCTGATCTTGACTATGGAGAGTTTACCTTGGAAATTCAAAATGCTTAACGGGGTGAGAGATTATGAGGTCTGTTGATGTATCAGAAATAGAGTCGGCAGTTGAAAGGCTGTGCATAGAGGCCAATATATATTTGAACAATGATATTAAAAAGGCATTGATTAAAAGCATTGACGCTGAGCAGTCTGATACCGGCCGTTCAATATTGGAGAGTTTGGTGAAAAATGCCGAAATCGCAGCTCGGGAAGGTATGGCAATCTGTCAGGATACCGGCATGGCTGTTATTTTTGTAGAATTGGGACAATCAGTCCAAATTACCGGGGGCAGCTTGGAAGAGGCCATAAACAACGGAGTCAGACAGGGATATAAAAAAGGATATTTAAGAAATTCTGTTGTATCCGATCCTGTCAGAAGGAGCAATACTGGAGATAACACCCCTGCAGTAATTCATTATGAGATAACAACGGGAGATAGCCTTACCATACATGTTGCTCCTAAAGGCTTTGGAAGCGAGAATATGAGTGTGCTTAAAATGCTTAAGCCATCGGATGGTATAGAGGGCATTAAGGCTACAATAATTGATGCGGTCAGTCAGGCCGGAGCTAATCCCTGTCCCCCCATAGTGGTTGGAGTCGGGTTAGGCGGCACCATGGAAAAAGCGGCATTATTGTCGAAAAAAGCTCTGATGAGACCTATAGATAAAAGAAATTCGGACCCTTATTACAAAGCACTTGAAGATGAGCTTTTAGAAAAGATAAATAAGCTTGGAATTGGTCCTGCCGGGCTGGGTGGGCGCATAACGGCTCTGGGTGTAAATATTGAGACATTTCCGACCCATATTGCAGGACTTCCCGTCGCCGTCAATATAGGCTGCCATGTAACGCGCCATAAATCAATAACATTATAAATATAAATTATGGAGTTAAATATGAGTCAAAACTACGGAACCCTGTATTTAGTCGGAACACCGATAGGAAATCTGGAGGACATAACTTACCGGGCGGTAAGAATATTGTCCGAGGTAGATTTAATTGCCGCTGAAGATACCAGGCATTCCATAAAGCTATTAAACCATCTGAATATCAGCAAACCCATGATAAGCTATCATGATAACAATAGAATATCACGGGCAAAAGAACTTATTGATAAACTCAAGGAGGGCTTGAATATCGCCCTTATTAGTGATGCGGGCATGCCTTCCATATCGGATCCCGGAGAGGAGCTCGTAGCCTCAGCTGTTTTGGAAGGAATTAAAGTCACTGCCGTTCCGGGTTGTTCGGCATCTCTGACTGCTTTGGTTTTATCAGGACTTCCGGCAGATCGGTTCGCTTTTGAAGGGTTTTTACCTCAGAAACATACGGACAGGGTTAGATTTCTGGAGAATATACAGTATGAAGACAGGACCATTATTTTCTATGAAGGACCTCACCGTGTTAAAAACATGCTGGAGGATGTACTGAAGGTTTTCGGGGATAGGCGCTGCAGTGTTTTACGAGAGCTTACAAAGCTTCATGAAGAGGCATTAAGAGGCACTATAAGTGAAATGTTAGCCCACTTTGAGGCTAATGAACCTCGGGGTGAATTTGTGATAGTAGTGGAAGGGTCGCAAAAAAAGGCACCCGATAGCGGAGCGCCTGATCTTTCAAACCTTTCCATTGAGGATCATGTGAAATATTACATTGAACAGGGATATGAGCGAATGGATGCAATGAAGCTTACCGCTAAGGATAGGGGTATTTCCAAACGCGATGTTTACGGGCTTTTAAATAATTAAAAGTTTTTATTGTTGGCTGCAAGGGCTCGGCACAGTTGTAATTTTGATTTCGGTTTCACCCAGCAGCGTTTCTAACCTGTTTTTAAAAGCACTCTGGGAACCGTCGGGGCTTTCACCAAGAACAATTAACTGTATACCATAGTGTTCTGCAAATTGCGCTATTGTCTCAGGGATTCGGTCAGAGTTCAGTATTGTTAAATCCGCACCATAGGACTTAGCTAGTGAAAACAAGTATTCTAAAGCTTCACCATCATGTGCATTATCAATAAAATTCCAGTTTTCCTTTGTGACATGTATAACATAAAGAGTCCCGTCATCTTTTTTATGTTCTGCTGCGGCTCTTATAAGCCTTTCGCAAGCTTTTTGACGGGTAACACAGACTAATACAGAATCATAAGCGCCCAAATAAACCATCTCCGAATATATTAAAGCATTAATATTAATATTCTTATCATCTATTATTATATCAGATAGCCTTAAAAAAGTCTTCAAGTCAAAATCGTATATTTTGACTTTTTATAGGTGAAGCTGTATTATAATTATATTACAATTTTAAAGATTTCGAACCGGTTTAAGAGAACAAGTTCCATGAACCTGCTCTCTGATTATTGGAATTCGAGGCGGGGGATATACCATTATGCCCCCGCCTAATACTATTATTTCACTTATTAATTTCGTAATATCCGTTTATTCTGAGCGGTGAGGAACAAGATAAGAAGATGAGAATAAGAAAGGTAGAAAAGTCAATGGTATTGAAGCACATAGTATGGGATTGGAACGGAACAATTCTCAACGATGCATTGGGGTCTGCTAAGGCAATTGATGATATGATCAGGAAAAGAAATCTTGGCACAGTATCCTTGGAACAATACAGAGAAAAAATAGTTTTTCCTGTTATAAATCTGTATTATGATTCCGGATTTGACTTGGAAAAAGAAGACTATCAAACCATATGTAATGAATATATTGCGAATTATTTGAAGTATACGTCCGAGGCATCTCTTCATCAGGATGCAGAATTTGCTCTCGGAGAGTTCAGGAATAAGGGATTAATGCAACATATAGTTTCAGCTTCAGATAAGAATATTCTTAAGAAACAGGTTAATGAATACGGTATAGGTTCTTATTTTACAAACATATTAGGACAGGACAATAATAGAGCGGACAGCAAGGTTAACCTTGCCGAACAGTTAATTGAACTTATAGGTTGTAAACCTGAAGAAATGTTGTTTATTGGTGATACTATTCATGATTATGAAGTAGCCAATGAGGTCGGTTTCCATTGTGCTCTGGTTTCAAACGGACATTGCAGTGTAGAAAGACTTAAAAAGACGGGTTCACCGGTATATAGCTCCCTTACAGAATTGATTGAAAATATACGATATACGACGGGAGAATAATATGAAATACATTGACTTAAGAAGTGATACAGTGACATGGCCTACAGATGAGATGAGAAAGGCGATGTTAGAAGCGGAGGTAGGAGACGATGTGTACGGTGATGATCCTACCACTAACCGCCTCCAGGAATTTGCAGCAGAGGTATTACATAAAGAAGCCGCTCTATTTGTTCCAACCGGTACTATGGGTAATCAGTTGGCTTTATTTACCCATACAATTCGGGGAGATGAGGTAATCATACCCGAGGATAATCATATTGTCGTACACGAGGCCGGAGCTCCGGCTTTGATTTCGGGTGTTAATTTAAGATGCCTGCCCTCCAGTAAGGGAATGATGGATCTTAAGAAGGTTGAAAGTACTATACGCTTTGGTGAAGATATACATGAACCCAAAACAGGGCTTATCTGTACCGAGAATGCTCATTCAACCGGTATTGTTCACCCTCTTTCATATATGGAAGAGCTTTATGATATAGCTAAAAGAAATAATATACCTGTTCATCTTGATGGGGCGAGAATTTTTAACGCAGCATCATATTTAAGTGTCGATGCATATCGGATTGCCCAATATGCCGATTCGGTCATGTTCTGTTTGTCAAAAGGCCTTTGTGCTCCTATAGGCTCCATGCTAGTAGGAACAAAATCCTTTATTGAGGCCGCAAGAAGGAAACGAAAAATTCTTGGTGGCGGGATGAGACAGGTAGGAATCCTTGCTCAAGCAGGCATTATTGCTCTTGAGAAGATGACAAAAAGAGTTTATGAGGATCATGAGCAGGCTTTATATTTGTCCAAACTGCTGGAAGAAATACCGATAATTACAGTAAATCCCGCGGATGTTCATATCAATATGGTGTTTTTTAAGATAAACAAGCCCGTGGATCCGATATGGTTAACAGAGGGTCTTAAAAAAGACGGTATTCTTGTTAATCCGCCTGCCAACGGCGAAATGCGGCTTGTGACACATTATTATATTGGGAGGTCTCAAATTGAGAGAACCGTTGAATCATTGAAGAAATTATTAAATGCTTAGAATTTGCAGGAGTGTGTGGATTTAGTGAGACGTATAAAAGATTTTTTATTGATTAACTTTGGATTGCTACTGGTGGCGGCAGGAATTCATTTTTTCAAGGTTCCGAATCACTTTGCCACCGGCGGAGTTAGTGCTATCGCCATTATTGCCGACAGCTTCCTTCCAAACTTAAGTGTCGGTCCGTTAATGCTGCTTATCAATATTGGATTTATACTGCTGGGGCTTGTTTTGTTAGGCTGGGACTTTGCCAGGAAAACAATTTACTCAAGTCTTGCATTGTCCTTTATGGTATGGGCTTTTGGCCTTATATTCCCTTTAAAAGAGCCCTTAACTCCCGATATGCTTTTAGAGCTTTTCTTTTCCATAGGGCTTCCGGCAGTGGGTTCGGCAATTGTGTTTAACCTTAACGGTTCCACAGGGGGCACCGATATTATTGCGAAAATTCTCAATAAATACACGAATATTGATATAGGAAAAGCTCTTTTAGGTTCTGACTTTTTGATAACAATAGTCGCCGGATTTGTTTTTGGCATCAGAATAGGGATGTACTCAGTATTGGGGCTAATACTTAAGGGATTTATAATTGATACGGTTATTGAGGGTTTCAACATTAAAAAGCAGCTAGTAATTGTTAGCAGTAATCCTGAACCCATTAAAGAATACATTATAAAGCATATAAAACGCGGTGCAACAATTCATACTGCGGTAGGTGCTTTCACCGATGAAGAGAAGCACATCATCACTTCAGTTATGGGCCGTAAGCAGGCACTTGATCTAAGAAATTTTATTCGTAATGTAGATAAAAATGCTTTTATAACCATAACAAGTACGTCTGAAATAATCGGCAAAGGCTTCAGAACTATGTAGCTGTATGATGAAATCTTTTTCCCAAACATATATTCTTTTAAATCAGCATATGCTATAATTTAAAAAGAACATATGTTTGGGAGGTCTTTATGCAACTGCTCGAAAAGCTTCAGGTGCTTGCTGATTCTGCAAAATACGATGTTTCCTGCTCATCAAGCGGTAGTAATCGCTCAAATAAAAAAGGTCAGGTTGGTAATGCTGCAATTGCCGGCATTTGTCATAGCTGGGCAGACGATGGGCGTTGTATATCTCTCTTGAAGGTACTTTTCAGCAATTGCTGCATATATGATTGCAAATATTGTGTAAACCGTATTTCTAATGATGTGAAGAGGGCCAGCTTTACTCCTGATGAGCTATGTGCTCTTACTATCGAATTCTATAGGCGAAACTATATTGAAGGCCTGTTTTTGAGTTCGGCCGTTATTAAAAGTCCGGATTATACAATGGAGCTCATAATTGAGGCCTTAAGAAAGCTGCGATATGAGCATAAATTTAATGGATATATTCATGTTAAATCAATTCCGGGAGCCGATCTAAAACTGATTTATCAAGCAGGTCTTCTGGCTGACAGAATGAGCATTAATATTGAGCTTCCCTCTATACAGGGATTAAAGCTTTTGGCACCACAAAAGAATCATGAGTCAATTATCAAGCCAATGACCTATGTTAAGGAGCAGATTCAAGGGGCAAATGAGCTCACAATTTATAAAAAGAGACAAATGTTTGTTCCTGCCGGTCAAACGACCCAGTTGATAGTGGGAGCAACCAGAGACAGTGATTTAACCATATTAAATCTGACCCAAAACCTGTATGACAACTATAAACTCAAGAGAGTATATTATTCTGCCTATGTACCTGTTAATGTGGACACCAATCTGCCTGCAATAACCACGAGCCCGCCCCTTTTGAGGGAACACAGAATTTACCAGGCTGACTGGTTGTTGAGATTTTACGGCTTTACTGCAAAAGAACTTTTGGATGAGGGGCACAGTAGCTTTGACACCCGCGTAGACCCAAAATGTGATTGGGCCATTCGAAATATTGATAAATTTCCTGTGGAGATAAACAAAGCACCGTTGGAATTATTGATGCGAGTACCTGGAATAGGATACAAAATGGCCGAGAAAATAGTTAGGGCAAGAAGGGTGGCATCATTGTCTTTCGAGGATCTAAAAAGGATGAGAGTTGTTCTTAAGCGGGCAAGGTTTTTTATAACCTGTAAGGGCATCTATTACGGCGGTATTGATATTGATTCTGAAGACCTTTACCCAATTTTGTCTGAGGAAAAGGAGTCAAAAAGCATGTTCGGTCAGATATCAATGTTCGGTTGAGGTGAAGATTATGATTTATATTACCGATGGCACCTTTGAAGGTATTCTTACGGCTGTTTTTGAAGCATACAAGAATAAGGAGGAACCTGAGAGTATTGTAACAAAACAATACTTCCAAGCATTACTTGGTTCGGAAATCAGAGAGATTGAGACCGATCATGAGAAGTATGACAGGGTATACAATTCTATTATCACAAAGATGTCCTATGAAGTCCTAGAGCTGATTTATAAGGCATGGTTGAGTGAACACAGAGATGTGGGCATCGCAATTTACAGGTATATTAAAATCGGCTTAAAAATTGGCAGAAAGGTTATTTCATATCTTCAGAATCCTGATGTTCAAATGATAAACGATTTATCACAAAAGGTATCCAAAGAAGTACATCTGTTTATAGGAATTCTCAGGTTTAATAAATTGAAAAACGGTATATACTATGCACAAATCGAACCGGATAATAATATTGTAATGTTGATAGCAGGCCATTTTGTTGATAGATTATCCGATCAGCCATGGATAATTCATGATGTCAAAAGAAATTTATCTGCCCTGTTTGACACGAACCAAGTTATTTTTTCTACAGAGAATATTTCGATTCCGGCTGATTATAAGGATGATAAGGAATTTGAAATTTTATGGAAAAAATATTTCAAGGCTATCGCTATAGAGAGTAGAATAAATCCCAAACTTCAAAGGAGCTTTATGCCAAGAAGGTATTGGAAGAACTTAACCGAAAAACAGCGATAAGACCCCAACTTGTCAATATGTTCATATTGAGTGAGTAGTGAAGGTATGCTATAATAAGGTTAGTTAAAAATCCTGAGATGTGCGTGGTGCCTTAATTTTGAACCTGCTATATCTGACACGGGAGCCCGATTGTTTGTGCACGTAACATAGGCCACAAGATAATTCCGACATTTAGCTCAAGCTATTTGCAACGGCGGTGGAAATGAGAAATGCACAATAGGACACCCACCTGGCGAGTGCCAGGTGTCAAGAATAGGTAAACGGCATCTTGGGGCAAGGGGGGCTGTCGCGTATGCAACAGCCCTTTTGCTATATCTTTTGACCTTTCTTATCATGTTTTTTTACATTAATCATTTGTCTTATTTCTTCAACAATAATGTCAGGCTTACTTAGATGAATATGTTCGCCGGAGCCAAAGACTTCCATTGAAGTTGAATGTGGTGTAATTTTAATCACATCTTTTGACAAATCCTCGTAAACTCTCTGGAGTTGGCGAGCTGAGTATTCATTGATCCCGTTTCTTACCCAATTGCGGATTAAAGATTCACCCGAAGGATATAAAACTCTCACGGGAATCTCAGGGAATTTTCCATCAGCGTTTAATTCGTTCATAGCGTTCTCAAGCTGTTCCAAATCATTAATCATGGTATCATAATTAGATGTTCGACTGTAATGTTCTATGATATGTCTCTTGTATCGCTTGTCCAGCTTATAACCTCGAAATGGAGATGATAGTTTGTATATACCTTTTGAAGCCAGATTTCTTTTCTTTGTAGCCGTTTGTTCCAAATCAGGGCATTCATCGATATTGTTTATGGCTTCTTTCCATTTCGAATAGTGAAAGGGCAAGGGATTTACAAAAAGTATTCCCATCACCTTCTCCGGGTTGTTTTTTGCATAATATCCAGCATAATATGCACCGGTTCCATGAGCCACAAGATATACAGGTTTTCGGATTTTTTCAAATTTTAGTATGATATTAAGTTCATCGACTATTGAAGAGATGGGTTTTACTTCTTCATCCGAAGTACTCCAATCATAACCCGGTCTATCAAATGTAATCATGCGGCATTTTTGACCTATTTCATTCTGTATAGGCCACCATTCTGCCTGAGAAGAGCCAATAGCATTTAAAACAACAACAACGTCCCCGCCTTTACCTTTTACACGGTAAAAAATTTTTTTTCCGTTGGAGTCGGCAAATTTTCCTTCAGACGGCGGTGTATTATACCATTTGATATTTTTATAGCCATTTATAAATATAAATAAATATGTAAATACACATATAATGATAATAGCAATAAATGCATAGAAAAAGGCTCCCATTTATTGTCTCTCCTTAAAATCATAGTTATCATGGTATTACCTATACTCGAAATTAAAATTTCGGATGGGCGGGAGAACATGGAACATGTCCCCAATCCATATTCTTATGCTAACATACTGAAAGAAAGGCTTCAAGATGGAACTACGGTCTTAATATTTCCCTTATTGTATTTTCAAGAAACTCAATACGTCCTTCCAACTCACGGATACGCTCATTTAAAACATCTTTATCCTCCGTTTCTTCTTCATTTTTTCGAACGGAGAGAGTTTTAATGTCAAAAGGGAAGCTAAGCCCGTTTCCAAAGAGCATTGGAGTGAAATCACATTTAAAGTTCTGGTCTTTTTTAAATGTGGATTGAAATTTACATTTTAATGGAATATCACGTCCGGCTAAATCAATTCTCGTCTCTTCAGCTACACTTTTCAAATCCCTGCTTATTCTGGCCAGAATAAAGGATGCTTTTAAGGAGCGGACTACATAAGGGACGTTGTTTATAAGGATAAGGCTGTCGGGCCCATTTCCGGAAGATGCGCTGAAAACTTCAAGACTTTTGGAGAATTTATTAAGAATGGGATCGAATTTATATATCACACTAACATCATTTCCATCGTCAGGAGAGGCCAGAATATAAACGGGGCCATCATCGGATATTACTGTTTGAAGACGCAGAGAAGGACTGTAAGGAAATGGTGTGGTTATAGGCTTTGTGGCTTTTCCATCATAAATTTTTCTATGTACAAGGAGATTTATTCCCTGAACATCAGTGACAAAGAAAAGGTGAATATTTGCTTCATCGGTGCAAACCGCGTAATTTTTGCCTTCGCGAATTATTATGCCTTCAACCTCGGGCATTGAGTTACCTGAGCTGATTCGTTGATAAGTTAATAATTGCTTACGATTATGAGATACCACATAAAACACATGGCTTTGTCCATCAGCTTCAACAAGGTTAACATTGTATGGAGAGCTACCAATTATTCGGCTCTCAAGGAGTACAACAGGTTCCTTTTTTTCTTCACAAGCATTCATATAAAGTAATCTTCCGGTATAATCAACGAAGCAGGCACTAATCGAGTCAGATGAATCAAGCAATGCAGAAAAATCGCAGGTTGCACTGTCCGATAATAAAAAAGGTGCTCCCCATTTGTTATCTTTATCCAGCATGCTCATGAAAAGGCCATTTTTGTACCATATACATGTGGTAACACCCATACTGTTTTTTAGCAGATGTCTTATATTTTCATTAGAGGGCACATTGCACAACCCCTTTAAATAGAATAAGAATATGATTAACAAAGTTCAACTTAAGTAAAGAATTTAGTTGTCTTAATTATTCTTATTTATATCCTGGAGTTAATATTACTCTCAGTAACCAATTAAACTAAAAGGCATATTATGACAATGTGAAGGCAATTATTCTGAAATGGAGGACCGACAAAATGGGCTGTAAAGATCAAGTGGTTCCGGGGCTTATATGCGGCGAAGACATATGCAAACTACGGGAAGCCGTGTGTGTTCATGTAGAAAAGGTATATGACAATTGCCGTGAAAAAGATTGTATTGAAGATGCGGTTGTAGATTTTGTAGATAATGTACAAGACCTCATAAACAATGCAATCAAAGTAAAGACAAAAGATGCGGAAGTAGTGGCAGTATTGGCAGATCTCGAGGATGTTCCTTTCAAACGAGGTTTCTTTACTGTTAATGTACGTTATAAGATTCGCGTAGTATGTGAATTCTGCTACAAAGATGTTACGGGGAATATCGTGAATTCCTCTCCTAAGGTAGGCTTTGTATGGTTTTCAAAGACTGTTATTCTCTTCGGATCTGAAGGAAAAATCAAGATCTTCAAGAGTATAGATTTGAATCAACCGATGCCTATGGTCTGTGAGGGATGTAACGATGGATGCGGTGGACTAATAGAACAGGATAATCTCCCTATTATAAAGGTTGAGGTTGCTGAACCCCTGGTTCTAAATACCCGCGTTAAGAGAGTGCATGATAAACACCACTGCGGATGTGATGATGAAAGAAGCGAGGTAAGCGCCTTGATAGGGCCGCAAAGAAGAGTTGTAGTAACTCTTGGTATATTCTCAATTATTAAGTTAGTGCGCCTTGTTCAGCTTTTGATTCCTGCCTTCAATTTCTGCTACCCCAACAAGGAATGCATTACTTCAACTGATGAGAATCCTTGCGATATCTTTGACACCATCGAATTCCCGCTGGATCAGTTCTTCCCGCCACAAAAATTTGATTTTCTGGCTGGTGAAGAGCATAAATGCTAAGAGGAAGGACGCAAGTCCTTCCTTTTGTGTCAGGGGGACGGTTCTTTTGTGTCAAAAGAACCGTCCCCTTGACACATATACTCGACACTCCTCGACACGTATTGCATAAATCAATAACAATGATAAAATAAATATATATAAATCTAAATATGGAAGGTACACAGGATAAATGCGAAGATTTATGACAGTATTAGCACCTTTAATAGTGCTTTTAATTGCGTGGGCTCTGGCCTCAAAATCAGAGCTTTCAGGTGACGCTGTTCAATCTTTGATAAAGGTAGTTCCTTATGTTATTGCTCTATTAGCTATTTTTATGAGCGTTTGGTATCAAAATAGCAATTCATTTTATTTAGTCTGTTTTATTCTTGTTTCATATATTTTTATATCATTTTCTCAAAAAAGTATCCCTATGCTAACCGAAGTGGTAACCATGGTCAGCATTTTTCTTCCTATAAATGCTTTATGGTTAGGCTTTTCCAAGGAAAGAGGGATATTTAGCTCATATGGCAGAAATAAGGCAATGATAATTTTTGGAGAGCTTATCTGGATATTTATAAATATGATGGGTAAATCAAGCATACCTATAACCGAAGGCATGGCAAATAGCTTTACAGGTATAAAGGTGCCGGCAGTGGTTCTCTATATTATCTCGGTGGGGCTTCTCTTATCTTGCTATATTTTAAAGAATGTAAATATGAATATAATTTATGTTGCAATTTTGATAACCTCTGTTCTATCTCTTTATTTTGCAAACCGGATTCTTATTACTTCCATTTTTATCTCAGCAATTTTTATCATTGTGGTAATCGCCTTGTTTGATGTATCTTATTCATTAGCATTTTATGATACCTTAACAGGAGTTTTATCCCGACGCGCTCTTGAACAGGAGTTGCTAAAACTTGGAAACAAAAAATATGCGATAGCCATGGTCGATTTGGATCATTTTAAGCATGTTAATGACACTTATGGACATGATGTAGGTGATGAGGTTCTTAAAATGGTAGCTTCGTTACTGGATAAAAATTCCGGGCACGGAAAAGTATTTCGTTATGGTGGCGAGGAATTTGTTGTACTTTTCACCAAAACTAATTATAATGAGGTTATGCCTTTATTAGAGCGCATGCGCAGGGCTATCGAAAGAAGACCCTTTGTATTAAGATCTGACAACAGGCCTTCAGAAAAACCTGAAAAATCTGCTGTTAAGACATCAAAGGGTAAGGGTATATTAAATATAACTGTAAGTATAGGTTTAGCTCAAAAAACTGATTTATTGAAAACTTGTTTTGATGTTATACGAAAAGCTGACGAAGCGCTATATAAATCTAAAAATTGTGGTAGAAATTGTGTAACTAAGATATAGGGCATTAGGAGGGCATAGGTTTGCTTATGGACAACATTCTTCAGGATATCATTAGTAGCGAGCAGGAAGCCTTAAAAATTGAAAACGAGGCTAAACAGGAGGCTTTGAATATTGTATCTGAGGCTAAGAAAAAGGCCGAAGTTATAATAGAAGAAGCCTTTTCACAGGGCGAAGAAATCGCACAGGATTTACTAAAAGTGGCTAAAACCGAAGCTTTCGACGAACGCAGACAAAGTATGGGTGTTCAGCAAGAAGCTGATGAACGAATTAAAGCAAAGTCAAGAGAAAAGCTTGAAATGGCAGTTGACTTTATTGTCGGAAAGGTTGTGAATAAGTCGTGGCAGTAGTAAAAATGAACAAAATTACTGTGCTGGGGCTTAAGGAAGAAAGATCACAACTACTAAAGTCTTTGATGGAATTGGGTATAGTTGAAATTACTCAGGAAGAACCAAGTGAAGATATTGGTGACAAAGCCCGGAACATTAACGTGCAGTCTGAATTAATCAAAATTGATTCCAGTTTGTCTACAATTTCAAGGTCAATAGACATTCTTAATGGTCATGTGCCGGTTAAGAAGCCTTTATTCTCAGCCAGAAGAATTGTATCCGAAAAAGATTATTCCGATGTAATAAAAAACAGGGATGCGTTTCTTGGAATCGCCGAACGGATTAATATATGCGAAGATGAACTTTCCAGACTTAAGGGTGATGAAATACGGTTAACCGGTCTTTCAAATTCTTTAGAACCATGGTTGATTTTGGATATCCCCCTTGATGTTACTGCAACTCGTTATGCCTTCTGCTATACAGGAAGTATTGCGGGTAATGCAGATATTAATTTTGTTAAAGAAGCTTTATATAGTGAATTTCCCGAAACTGAAGTGTTAATTGCCAGAAGTGATGATGACAGGCATTATCTTGCCGTTATTGGTCTTAAAGCTGATGAAGCGGGTATTTTGAATGGTCTTCGAAATTGGGGCTGGAACAGGATTTCCATACGGGATGCCGTGGGAACAGCAAAGGAAACCATGGCACAATTCTCAAAGCAGCGTGAAAGTATTGAGAAAGAGCGGGAAGTGAATTTATCTCTGATAAAAGATCTTGCCGGAAAAAGGGAATCACTGGAGATTGTTTTCGATAGTTACCAAATGGAGAAAGCAAAAATTGAGGCAAAATCTCGCCTTGTTTCCACAGAATTCGCTTTCTTGATGAAGGGCTGGCTTCCGGCAGAGCATTCCGATAAGATACGGGATTATCTCAACAGTAACTTTTATTGTTCCATAGAAATTGAAACGCCTGCAGATGATGAGGAATTTCCGGTACTACTTAAGAACGGACCTGTTGTGGAGTCTATTTCCCCTGTAATTGATATGTATGGTTTGCCGTCCAGTCTGGAAATTGACCCCAGCTTTATTACCTTTCCGTTTTATATATTCTTCTTTGGGCTTATGTTGGGAGATGGAGGGTATGGTATCTTAATAGCCCTTGTTACAGGAATTATATTGAAAAAGTTCCGTTTGGAGGACTCTACCAGAAAGTTTATTAAGCTCATATTTTTCTGTGGCCTTGCTACAATACTTGCAGGTTTCCTTTTTGGAAGTTGGTTTGGAATATCGTCACTTACAAAGACAGCGCTTTGGATAGTACCTACTGAAAAGCCCGAGCTTATGATGAGCTATGCTATTCTAATCGGTATTATACACATGTTTACCGGATTATTCATGAAGGGATTAAATCTTATACGTAAAGGCAAAATATTGGATGCAGTTTTTGATGTCGGATTTGTTTACATTATGTTCACGGGCTTCATTTTATCACTGCTTCCATTTGCCCCCGGGTTGTCCATATCAAGCTCAAGTGCAATAGTGCAGATTGGGTATAAGGTGTTTATAGTAGGGATTGTATTGGTTTTACTGACACAGGGCAGAAACGCAAAGAATCTTCTTGGAAAGATATTTGGAGGACTACCGAAGCTTTATGATATAGTTTCATTCTTCAGCGATTGTCTTTCCTATACTAGAATCCTTGCTCTGGGTCTTGCCTCAGCAATTATTGGGGATATAGTCAACACTCTCAGCATGCAGTTTGGAGGAAACATAATACTAAGAGTTTTTGTGGTAACATTGGTTTTATTATTTGGCCACACTTTAAACTTTGCACTTAATGCACTTGGGGCGTATGTCCATTCATGCAGACTTCAATTTCTTGAATTTTTCGGAAAGTTTCTTGACGGCGGTGGAGAAGCATTCAAACCACTTAGGGCCAATACAAGATATATAATAGTGGAAACTGAATTATCAACGATTCTAAAATCCGGGAAAAAATCCGGAATAGTATAAATTTTTTAGTTTTAGGAGGAGTACTCAATGAAATTCGCAGATTTATTTTTAAACCCTCAGGTCTATGGTATTTTAGGTGCAGCTATGGCGTTTTTAGTTGCCGCCATGGGATCATCAAAAGCTTGCGGTATTGCAGGACAAGCCGCAGCAGGTGTAGTTGCCGAAGAACCTTCAAGATTCAGCTCTACAATGATTTTACAAGCACTTCCTGCCACCCAGGCTATATACGGATTTGTTATAGCATTTATGATAATTGGTAAAATAACTGATGGCATTACCCTTGCTCAGGGATTGTCACTGTTCGCAACAGGTCTTCCCGTTGGTATTGTGGGTTACATGTCCGCTGTTTATCAAGGCAAAGTTGCAACCTCCGGTATCCATTTGATTGCAAAACGTCCTGAGGCACTTGGTAACGCTATTATCTATGCATTGATGGTTGAGATGTTCGCTATTTTGAGCCTTGTTGTATCCATTCTTATGTTAGGTAAGATATAATCGGAGCACTCAGTATCGCATTAAAATATAAAAGGGGCTTATAAAATGAATGGAGCCGATAAAATAAAGGAAAGAATTATAACTGATGCTAAGGGCAGAGCCGAAAAAATCCTTGAAGCGGCCAGACTTGAAGCCCAAGGTATTATTAAGGATGCCGAAAAACAAGCTTTTCAACGTGTCGCCATAATGACAGAAAAAGCGAAGGAAGAAGCTGTATTATACAAACAGCGTTTCCATGCGGCTGGTGGAATGGAAGATAGAAAAAGTATTCTACAGACACGTCAAAATACCATTGACGAAGCTTTTTCTGCTGCCCTTTCAAAAGTTGCAGAGCTTCCCACAGACAGATATAGCCACTTGATTGAAGATATTTTGATGGAAGTAATAAAAGAGGGTCAAGGGGATCTCGTTCTGAACAAGAAGGATAAGCAAAGCCTTGGGCAGCAATTTGTTGAAAAGGTAAACAATAAACTAAAGAACATGGGAAAGAACGCCGTGTTGAAACTTGCGGGGGATGACCTGAACTCCTGTGGTGGTTTTGTTATTCGCTATGGTGAAATGGAGATAAACTGTACCCTGGAAGTTATATTAAACATGGCTAGACCAAACTTGGAAGCTGAGGTTGCATCTATATTGTTCAGCGAAGAATAAAGTCTGAAGCTCAGGTTCTAACAAAGTTTATGGAAAAGGAGTCTATATGGCCAGAGTCAAGCAAGAGGATTATGCTTATGCCACAGCGCGGATTCGCGCTAGGGAACAAAAACTGCTGAGTCGTAACAGACTTGAACGTCTGTTTGAGATGAAGGACTATTCTGATGCTGTTAAGATAATGGTTGAAGCAGGGTATGGTAATGAACAGATAGATAATAGAAAAAGCGGTGTTGAGAATCTGGAAAACATCCTCTCCGCAGAACTTTTAAAAACATATGATCTGATCGGTGAGATGATTCCTGATCCGTTAGTTCTCAACCTGTTTAGAAAAAAATATGACTATCTTAATGCCAAACTAATTTTAAAAGCTGAAGCTCTGAAGGTTGATGTTACGAAAAACCTATCCAGATTAGGCACCATAGAACCTGCAAAGCTCTTAAAGCTTATTCACGGAAGAAATCTCAATGATTTGCCTGAAATCTTCAGAGAAGCAATTTTAGCTAGCTTGGATTCGTTTAGTGTTTCAGGTGATCCTCAAATGATAGATTTTATAATGGATAAAGCCAGCTACAGGGACATGACAGAGGAAGCTAAAGCAAGTGGAGACAATTTTTTAGTTAAACTTGTGGACATGCTTGTTGACACCGCTAATTTAAGGATACTTATAAGATCAAAGCTTCTTTCTAAACCCGATGATTTTATCAAAAATGCTTGGATAAGTGGTGGAAGCTTTAGTGGGAAATTGTATCAAGAGATGGAGAGCAAGGGGCTTGATAAGCTCGTTGAAGTACTTAAAAATCTGGGTCAGGAGAAATTAGCAGTAAGTTTGGCAGATGCAATTGGTAGTCCTGACGCAATATCAGAAGTCGAGAAGATTTTGGACGACTATATAACAATAGTTCTAGGGCAGGGTAAATTTGTAACAATGGGCATTGAACCTGTTATCGGATATTTGTTTTTCAAAGAAACCGAAATTAAAAATGCCCGTTTGATAATTACCGGTGTTATGAACAAAATTTCAAGGGAAACCATTAAGGAAAGGCTGAGGTTGGGTTATGCATAAGATTGCAGTCATGGGAGACAAGGACAGTATCCTGGGATTTAAGGCAATTGGATTTGATATTTATCCCACCGAAAACAAATCACCTTCTGATGATAAATCAACTATAGGTGATAGGGAAAAGAAGGCAAGTCTACTTGCCAAGCTTGTTGATGATGGATACGCCCTAATATACATTACCGAGGATACAGCTTACGATATCATGGATGAGATATCCAAGTATAGAAACAGTTATTTTCCCGCAATTATTCTTATACCCGGCAGCACCGGCTCTTTGGGCATAGGAAAGAGATTTGTGAAGGAAAGCATTGAAAAAGCGGTTGGAGCTGATATTCTGGCTCAATAATCAATAAGACTGACAAAATTCGTATTCGGGTAAGCTCGGATGTTTGAAAGGATTGGAGTTAATATGAATCAAGGCAGAATCGTCAAAGTGTCAGGACCTTTGGTTGTGGCAGAGAACATGCGAGACAGCAATATGCTGGACGTTGTGCATGTATCGGAAATGAAGTTGATAGGAGAGATTCTGGAAATCCATGAGGACAAGGCCTCCATTCAGGTTTACGAGGAGACCTCAGGTTTGGGACCCGGTGAGCCGGTTGTTTCAACTAAGGCACCTTTGAGTGTTGAATTAGGGCCAGGCCTTATAGAGAATATATTTGACGGTATTCAAAGACCGTTGGAATCCATGAGATCCGCATCAGGGAACAATATTACCCGCGGTATAAAAATCTCAGCATTAAGCAGGGAAAAGGTATGGGATTTTGTTCCGGTTGTGAAATCAGGTGACCAGGTTAAAGCCGGTGATATTATCGGAACCGTTCAGGAAAATGAAGTTTTCCAGCATCGTATAATGGTTCCTCATGGGATTGAGGGTATAATTGAATCAATAGAAGCCGGTGAATTTACCATTGATAAGGTTGTAGCAAAGGTAAAGGATAAGAACGGCAACAGTGTTGGCTTGACAATGATGCAAACATGGCCGGTTCGTAAAGAAAGGCCATATAAGGAAAAACTATCACCTAACGAACCCCTGATTACTGGACAAAGAATAATTGATACTCTTTTCCCTATAGCATCAGGCGGTGTTGCTGCAATACCCGGTCCTTTCGGTAGCGGAAAGACCGTTGTTCAGCATCAGTTAGCTAAATGGGCAGAAGCTGATTTGGTCGTATATATTGGATGTGGCGAGCGCGGTAATGAGATGACCGACGTTCTTATGGAGTTCCCTGAGCTTAAGGATCCTAAAACAGGACATGCTCTTATGAAAAGAACGGTTCTTATAGCCAATACATCAGATATGCCTGTTGCAGCCCGTGAGGCGTCTATTTATACAGGAATAACAATTGCCGAGTACTTCAGGGATATGGGATATACAGTTGCTTTGATGGCTGACTCTACTTCCCGTTGGGCCGAGGCTCTCCGTGAGATGTCTGGACGTCTTGAGGAAATGCCCGGTGAGGAAGGTTACCCGGCTTATCTGTCATCGCGCCTTGCTCAATTCTATGAAAGAGCCGGCAGAGTGAAAACTCTAGGTTCAGAAGACAGAATAGGAGCAATCAGTGCTATCGGAGCTGTTTCACCTCCCGGTGGCGATATATCAGAGCCCGTTTCACAGGCTACATTAAGAATAGTAAAGGTATTCTGGGGCCTTGATTATAACCTCTCTTATAAGAGACATTTTCCGGCAATTAACTGGCTACAGAGCTATTCTCTGTATCAGGATAAGCTTTCTGACTGGTATCGTGAGAATATTTCAAGGGATTGGACGAAATATAGGGGCGATATGATGCGTATTCTTCAGGAAGAAGCCGAGCTTCAGGAAATTGTCCAACTGGTAGGTGTTGACGCACTTTCACCTGCTGACAGAGTAACCCTGGAAGCAGCCAGATCCATCCGTGAGGACTATCTGCAACAAAACGCCTTTAACGAAGAGGATACTTATACAACACTTGATAAGCAATTTAGAATGCTTAAGATTATTCTGGCGTTTTATGAGAAATCCCAGGAAGCGGTTAGAAAAGGCGTAGATATAAATGCCCTCTTTTCAATGTCGGTAAGAGAAAAAATCAGCAGAATGAAATATATTCCTCAGTCTGAGGGAAGCGCACCTTTTGATGCTATAGAAGAAGAACTTTCCAAACAGATTGAAACTCTTATAGGTGGATAAAAAGGTAGGTTCGCAACGGACCAAAGAGTAACTGCGGAGGGGAAATTTTTTTCAGTTCGCAAAGGGAGGAGAAAGGCGTAATGCTTAAAGAATATCGATCGATTGCTGAAGTAGCCGGACCATTAATGCTGGTTCGGAATGTAGAAGGTGTTACTTATAATGAATTGGGTGAGATAGAGCTTGGAAATGGCGAAGTCAGACGCTGCAGGGTTTTGGAGGTTGACGGAAACACCGCTCTGGTACAGCTGTTTGAGAACGCAGTTGGTATAAATCTCTCCAGCAGCAAGGTTCGTTTTTTGGGACGAAACCTAGAGTTGCCTGTTTCTGGGGATATGCTGGGCAGAGTCTTTGACGGACTTGGTAAGCCTATTGACGGCGGACCGGCTATTATTCCCGAAAAAAGGCTGGATATAAACGGACTTCCCATGAACCCTACCGCAAGAGATTACCCCAATGAGTTTATTCAGACCGGTCTTTCGGCTATAGACGGACTAAATACCCTTGTTAGAGGACAGAAATTGCCCATATTCTCAGCTTCCGGTTTACCCCATGCTGATTTAGCAGCACAGATAGCTCGTCAGGCAAAAGTTCTGGGGACCGACAGTAAATTCGCCGTTGTGTTTGCAGCGGTGGGAATAACCTTTGAAGAAGCTGATTTCTTTATCAGCGATTTTAAGAGAACAGGTGCTATAGAAAGAGCTGTTCTGTTTATGAATCTAGCCAATGACCCGGCGGTTGAGCGTATAGCTACACCGCGTATGGCATTGTCTGCTGCTGAATATCTGGCCTTTGAAAAGGATATGCATGTTCTTGTAATAATAACCGACATAACAAACTATGCTGAAGCTCTCCGTGAGGTATCCGCTGCCCGTAAAGAAGTTCCGGGTCGCCGTGGATATCCCGGTTATCTTTATACCGACTTGGCTTCATTGTATGAACGCGCAGGGCGTATGAAAGGTAAGGAAGGCTCAATAACATTGATTCCTATTCTTACAATGCCTGAGGATGATAAGACCCATCCTATTCCCGACCTTACCGGATATATTACCGAAGGTCAGATTATATTGAGTCGTGAGCTCCATAAGAAAGGGCTCACCCCTCCAATAGATGTATTGCCTTCTCTTTCTCGTTTGAAGGATAAGGGAATAGGAAAAGGAAAAACCCGTGAAGATCATGCCGATACAATGAACCAGTTATTTGCTGCATACGCAAGAGGTAAGGAAAGTAAAGAGCTGGCAGCAATTTTAGGTGAGGCGGCTTTAACAGACATAGACAAGCTATACGCTAAATTCTCGGATGAATTTGAAAAGCGCTATGTATCGCAAGGCTATGAAACCGACCGTAGCATAGAGGAAACATTAAACCTAGGCTGGGAACTTTTATCCATATTGCCGGCATCCGAACTTAAGCGTATTAGAACTTCATTTATTGACAAGTACTATCCAAAAAGTAAGGAGTAAACCATGGCTAGGCTGAATGTAAATCCTACCCGAATGGTGTTGACAAACTTAAAAAAGAAGCTTAAGACGGCCAGACGTGGTCATAAGCTATTAAAAGACAAACGTGATGAGCTGATGAAAAAGTTTTTGGCGATTGTCAAAGAGAATCGTAGCGAGCGTGAGTTAGTAGAAAATATGCTTATGGATGTCTATTCCCGGTTTGTTATGGCCCGTGCCTTAATGAGTGATACCCATTTGGAGGAAGCGTTAATTTATCCAAAGCAGAAGGTCACATTAAAAGCGTCTTCCAAGAACATTATGAGCGTTGAGGTTCCTGTTTTTGAGTTTTCAACAGAAGGGCAAACTGGTGATGATATTTTCCCTTATGGCTTTGCTTCAACATCGGGTGAACTGGACGGAGCTATGATAGCTCTCCAAAAGGCAACTCCCCATTTGTTGAGACTAGCTGAACTGGAAAAGACGGCACAATTAATGGCAGACGAGATAGAGAAGACCCGCCGCCGTGTTAATGCCCTTGAATACGTAATGATTCCTAATCTTGAGGAAACCATAAAATATATCGTAATGAAGCTTGATGAGAATGAACGTGGAAATCTGACCCGCCTTATGAAGGTTAAGGACATGATGTTAGAAGAAGCGCATCATTACAAGGAAAAGCAACAAGTATAAAAATACAAGGAAACACAAGGGGACGGTTCATCTGTGTTCAGTCAAATTTTAACACAGATGAACCGTCCCCTTGTGTTAAAAAGATAGCAAAAAGGGTCGCTTTATTTAATAAAGCGACCCTTCTAAATTTTCGATTACTTAAGAGTTTTGGCGTAATCCCCTATTTTCTTGTCCACTGTTGTAATGTGTGAGATAGTGGGCCACAAAGGTACATCAATTCATAGCTAATATATGTGATAATATTACATAAAAAGTAAATATTAATAAGTATAAATTGACATATATTCATTGTACTTGTTATAATATACATACAAAAAAAGAAAGTAATAGATAAAGGTGGCAAAAGTGAGAATTGCAGTTTGTGATGATCAAATCGAATCTCAGAATATTATTTTAGCCAACTTGGATAGATATAAAAATAAATTTGACATAAATGTATTTACATATAGCTCTGGAGAAGAATTGATAGAGTCTGTTAAAAATCATTGCTTTTATCACACCATTTTTTTGGATATTAAAATGAAAGGTATTAATGGTATTAAGACTGCAGAAGAGATACGAAAATTTGACAGTGAAGTAAATATTATTTTTGTCACAGGTTATGCGAACTATGCTATAGAAGGGTATGGAGTATCGGCTTTGTGCTATATTTTGAAGCCAATAACAAATGAAAGATTTGATGTAGTTTTTTCTAAGGCATTAGCTAATCGGGAATATAGAAATAATAAGATTAATATTAAAGTAGGAACAAAAGTAGTAACAGTTGACGTCTCTTCAATCATATATATTGAAAGTCAAGGTAGGGAAGTATACTTTTATACAAAAGAAACTATTTATAAAATATACTCATCTTTTTCAAAAGAACAAAAAAGATTAGAAAGATTTAACTTTGTCCAATCTCACAGGTGTTATTCAATAAATATGGCTTATGTCAAAGCAGTAGAAAAAACCCAAGTATTATTAATAAATAATCAAAGAATCTCTTTAAGCAGGAATAAATATCATAATTTTTATTCGAAATATGCCAATTATATTTTAGGGAAAAATAAATACTTGAGTTAAGAGAACATCACTCTAAATTTAGGGTTGTTTGACTCCTGTGCGTAAAAAACATTTGATAGATTGGTCTACATTTTCTTTAATTTATTAATATTTAATCTTTGTTAATACCATCTTATTAGTTATTCTTTGATAAACGTTTGCATGAAAAGCTAATAATGGCTGTTCTTATAAATATTGTTATGAAAATAAAATTGGTATACTATTCATTACATAAAAATAACCATTCATTTAAAAAATTATTCCAGACACAAAAAATCATGTTATATTTTTCTTAGTAGCGCTATTGAATTAACTAATGAGAAACAAGAAAAGCTGGGAAAGAAAGGAGGTAAAAATAGTAATATATGAAAGCTAAAATTTACTTCGTGGTAACATTATATTTAATTACAATAGTTACTTTTACTGGGTGCAATAGTCAAAAGCAATTGGACGAAAACGCAGAGCTCTTTGATCAAACCATTGAGGACCTTCAAAATAATTTTCTCTACGAGGGTTTCGAGGAGATTATGCATGATGAATCGTATCTTCTTGGGCTGCCTATGGAGCAACCAAAAATTGATAAAGCGGATAATTTCCTATTCTTGCAAAAACTTTTTGTCTATAAGAGTAAGAAGCAAGGTGTTGTTATTATGCTCCAAGTCACCTATAATCAGCACTCAAAAAACCAATGGATCAGCAGTATAGATTATCATCCCGAAGTCTTTAACTGGCCGAGTAGTAAATTTGGTAAAAATACTTACATTGAGGATGTACCGGAAGTCGAAATAGCATGTAATTCTTTTTCTTTTAAAAATTGCAATTATAGCATTACATGTTTTTCCGGTGTTAGTGACTCGGCTCTTGCCGCTACAACATTAACGGATTTTAGTAATCAATTGATAAAATATATAACAAGCAAATGAAAGGATAGTTATAATTATGAAAAAAGTTGTAATTTCTATTTTTTTAGTTCTAGTGCTTTGCATATCTGCAGTAACTGCATCCGCTGTTGGCGTAACACCTGACAGTCAATCATTCAATGGGAAGTTTCCTGACGGAACTAATATATATAATCAAGTAAAAAAAATACAGATGTACAACCAATGATTTTTCTAGGATATAGGTATGTTCCGGGCTACGAAAGATTAGTAAATTTATCGTATGTTTATGCATATTCTCGTATATATGGAACCAGTATACGTTATACTACTGGTGCTATTCCTACCTATACACTATTGGTTACAAGCGAAACAATAAAATCAACAACGTGGAATGTTAATGGTAACCTTGAAGGTAATTTTGATATTAATGCAGTCAAAGCAAAGTTGACGGTTGCTGGAGGATACTCTTCAACTGATACAGCGAGAATTGAAGTGGGTCAGACATGGGACTGCGGATTCACTACTCCGGGCACGTATAATTTAACTTGGTATATGAGAGGACATTCTTACAATGCGCAGTGTGGTGTAGAGGTTATTTCTACTGGTTCCGATAACGGAGATTTTAGGTATTTTAATCTCGGATATGTAATTTTCCCAACTAGAGAAATCCATTTTGATGTTTCTAGATTATTTTAGCGATTAAAGACTTATACTGTCCAATCTACTAGCTAATGTTGATGAATGGTTAAGAAGGCGTATCCGCATGATTTACTGGAAACAATGGAAAAGGGCCAGAACCAGATTCAAAACGCTTCAAGCTCTTGGAATTAGTAAACAGAAAGCATGGGAATATGCAAATACAAGAAAAGGCTATTAGAGAATTTCTAACAGCCTTTTTCTCTCAATATTATTTTCAAAAAGAAAATTCAGTAAACAAGGGTTCCGGCGATAGCGAAAGGTACTTATTAGTACATTAATTTCTATCGGTACCACAGTATACCGAACGTTACATACGGTGGAGATGAAATTAATCATCAACCTTCTATCCTATTTACTTAAGAGTTTTGGCGTAATCCCCTATTTTCTTGTCCATAGTTGTAATGTGCTTAGTAAGCCAATCAACAATCATTCTATTGGCGTTGATTATAAGCGTAATATTCCCACCGGATTCATTAAAATCGCTCTTTAATTTGGCTAGGTCAGCAATAAAGCTGGCGTGCATCTTTTTTTGAGCATCGATTTCGGGATAGCGGATTTGCGCCATATAGGCTTCTTCATCTTTAAAATGTTTCTTTGTATAATCATCCAGAAAGTCAAACATGGTAATGATATATTCTTTAGCTCTTCTTTCTCTTCCTGCTTCAAACAGCTCATTAGCTTTTTCAAACCAGATTTTGTGTTGTTCATCAAGTAAATCAACACCCACTGATAAGTTAGGAGTCCATAATACCGGCATGATAAGCCCCCCTTTATTTAATATTTATATAAATTATATAGATTTTATTGGATTTTTTCAATAGATGTTTCAGTATAAGGTAGAAGCAAATTGCATATTGTCGCAACATGTCAAAAAAGGTATAATAATATTAATGAACGCAGTCATATTTCAAAATCAACGATAAATTTATATCAAATCAATTATTGAAGGCTATCAAAAGGAGCGGTTCTTTATGTTTAAAGTTAATCATACTAAAATCAGAAACCTTTTCGAAAAAGCCATTGTTTATCTGTTAATAATAATACTTCTTGGCAGCACGATTACAGTTCCCGTAGAAGCTGCAATGACTATAACAAAGAATAATTCACAGGCATATAATCAGGAAATCCTAAATACTCTGACGAGCTTATTAGGAAGTGAAGCGGAGGCTAAAACAGTTCTTGAGAGCATGTACAAGCTAGGGCTTCTAGATGGAGAGGGAGAGCTTGTAACCGCTTCTATAAATGTTGACGGAGTTGAAATGACTCTGGATCAAATACGGGAGCTGTTTAGTGAAGGGGTGGACCTTAATAAGATAGTCACTGTTGACGGAACTCCTATCACCCTTGGCAATCTCAAAATAATGCTTCAGATTGAGGATGAAATCCAACGAATTAAAGATACATATTTTAATGAAGATATCACGCTGAATGATGCCCAGAAAATGGCCCTTTCATCCTTAAGAGAGCAAATCGAAACCACAGGCATCAGAATGCTTACAGCAGGTCCCACTGAAATCCAGTTCCCTGCAGGTATAAATCACGATATTTACATGGAATTAGATACAACAGAGCTGGTTTGTGATAATGGAAGCGGAGAAAAAAGTGTCAGTGCCGTCCTTAAGGATAAGGATGGTAATCCCCTTACTCAAGCTCCTAACTATGATATCAGCATATCCTATAGATTTGTCGATGGCAGTGCTAAAAGAGGTACTAATTATAGCGGCTCCAATGGAACTCTTACCTTTGAGGCAAATGGGCCTGCTTCAAAGACTATTACTTTCAATATACTGAACGATACAAGCCGGTTTGAAGGACAGAAAATATTCTTACTTCAATACTATAACCCGCATAATATCAAGCTGAAAGAAGGTATAAGAGCAGCACAAAAACAGATTACCATAAATAATAGCTTTATATGGCCGGCGCTCAACAACATCGATATATCGGTCGAGACAGGTTCATCCACCAAGCTTTGGGATAGTGGCAAGCATGTTAACTGGCAGAAAGTTTTTGTCATCCCGGATAATCTTGTAGAAATCATGATGGGTGAAGATATTTACAGTACATTAAGAGTAAGTTTTAAAAACACAGGCAGCTCGCTTTCCAATGCTAAACTTCACTTGGTATTGGGCAATGATATGGACTCTTATCTTTATTCTTCAGAATTCCCATTCGAAATTCCTGAATATCTCCCATTTGTATTCGATATGGGTACACTCTCAAAGAACAGTACGTTCACCGCTACTGTGTATAATAATGAAGTCAATGAAATTAAATGGGCCGCACATTATATGTGGCAAGCACGGGACCCTCACCCGGAATATGGTGGAGAGGAATACTACTATAGTGGCGGTTGCTTTTATATAGAAATGCCGAATGCATCACGTGACTTGTATACCGGTTCTGAAGGTATTCCGGGAATCTATAATATTAAGATTACTGACGAACAGCGCCCTATGGCTTATGCGACAGCTCAGGAGGGAGCAATATTTGAATATGGCCATACTGTGCCCATAAATGTGTATTTTGATGAACCTGTTAATCTTACAGGTGTGAGCATGACAGTTAATGGCCGTACTCTTTATCCTGAAGAAGTTAATACAAAAAGTAGCGCCGCTACCTTTTTATATGAAATTGATAAGATGGATTATACCTTCCTTGAAATAACCTCTATAACAGGAGCGAAAGATTTAATTGGCAACAATCAGTACGAGTTCGATATGGTAAAACTCGAAAATATTATAAAAGACACAGTTAAATACCATTCCTTCACCAACCCATCAGTAAGTACAACAACCGATGGAGGGGATATTACAGGGGAAGTATCAATTGACCTTTCAGCTGATACTGAATTGACACAATGGCTGGATAATGAAGCTGTCCTAAATTATGATGAGAAATTGAACAAATGGAAGGTTCCAAGTCTTTGTGCATCAGTCGACGGCGGAAATACAAAAATTAGTCTTTATGTTGATAGTGCAGATAAACCGACTAAGCTTATTGGTACCTTTGACGTTGAACCAAACCCAAATAACACTAATGTGACAAGAGCAATAGAATTTTATCTGGATCCTGTCGTTGGCAGCAGTTCAAACCATAGTCTCTGGATAGGCCCATATGCCACATATACAGTTCCTTTTGCTGTATTTTTGGAAGATAAAGATTTTTATATAACTCATAACTTCCCTGAGGATAATATTGTTTTTGCCGAAGATAACACAGCTCCGAGACTTGAATATACTGTGACAAACCCAAATGCCAGTTGGAGAAGAAAGAGTGATTTTATCTGGTCCAGCAGTAATCCGGCAGTTGCGACAATCGATGAGGATGGCTTTATTTACTTTACCGGAACATCAGGAAAAGTTTCATTCACTCTTACTGCACTAAATGGCAATGTAGGAAAGGATGTTACAAAAACCAGTGAGGAATGGATAGTAAAGGTAGGCTTAAAGCCGTTTCTGAATATTCCTACGGGTACTAACAATATATCCATTAAATCAGGTGATAATGCTCAGGTGCGATGGATATCCAACCTCATAGCAAAAAATGATGAATATTCGCGGGATGCCGAGTTTAATATTCAAGTGTTTACCGCAGATTATTCAAGCGGCGACCTTACAAAAGGTGATTCTGTTTATTCAACCACTGTAAGAGGAAATACAAGCACTCAAATATCAAGCTATGCAATCCCTGCCCAATATCTGACCGGAGTATCGGTTATTGGTAAGTACAGCTATATTGTCGAAGTCAGCTCCGATAATCCTTATAAAGAAGGCGAAGTTCTTAAGGCAACGGCATATATATATATCAGTTCAAGACCGGCAATTGTAAAACTTCAAAAGCTCAATAGCTATTTTATAACTGACAGCACATCTCAATTGCCCATAAGTTGGATATTGGATTATTATGATGCCATAAATGAGGCTGAATTTGAGTTTAGTATAACGAATAATTCAAATAACGAGATAATCCACCGGCAGAAAACAACAGCTACTTCCGGAGGTAGCTATACCTTGAGTATTCCAAAGGTTAAGGATGGATTTAAGGATGTTTATACCGTCATGGTAAAAGCTAAGAATTCATTGGACCTCACCTGGTCCTATGATTCTTTTGTACTGTATGTTTACAGTGACGACGCTTTAAAGGTATGGATAAACGGGAAAACCACAGACGGGACCTATACGATGAGCAATATTCCGCAGATAAAAAGCATGACCAGCGAAGAAATCTTAGCGCTGAAGCGGGATATTTACTTAAAGGATGTTATTAGCATCAACTACGGAGATTATGCATGGGGCCAAATAAGTGACCAGATTAAGTGGCAATCGTCAGACAGCAGTATAGCCATGATTAATTACAAGCAGGGTACAATATATGATAATATAGAGAACTATACTTATACATCCTACAGGCCATCTACCGAATTTCTTTTGACAGGCTTAAAGGATGGGACGGCCAGAATAAAAGCAACCCATGCGGCGACTAATTCCACAGAAATCGTTGATGTTAAGGTTGAAACCCTTAAAGATAAATTATATCTGTTTCAGATATATCCCAAGGCAAAAACCACACTTACATATGTAAATGGAAAGGGAGAATCTTGTACAGTTGAGACCAATTCAAACGGGGAGCTTGCTCTTTTTGAGGAGAGCGGAATAAAAAGCGAAGTATATATGAAGTCGACCTCTGGCGGAAAAGAATATATGGGCACCTTATATAAGGGGCTTGTTTCTTCTGAAAAGGATTATACAAAGCTTGAGTTATACCCTGTCAACACTTTTTATCTAACAGAAATTGCAACCGTTGAGCTATATTTTAAGAATCCGGATGGCACTCCTTTTTCGGGTTCTGCCATACTGCGCGGTGGCGTATATAAAGAAGGCGAATACTGCCCGGGGGCAAAATTAAATGAGAAAAACGGTTGTGAGGACCAAACAATAACAATAGATAAAGATGGCAAGTTTACAGTTAAAATGGATTCATCCCAGTTCTGGGTGGATTCTTTTGAAGAAGGCTTGAGACCATCTGATAAACTGGAGCTTATTTGCGAGCTGCGTTATCCGGATGATACCTATTATCCTAACCTATTGTATATAGACCTTAGCTACAATCCTAAAGAAAAAGTACGTGTTGGTGATATTAATTTTAAGGTGGACAGAGTATCGGAAGAAGATATAAACAAGCCTTTTATTGCCATTCAAAAGGTTGATTTCGGCTTTGAGAGCGGCAGACTTATAGATATTCGAGGGTTTAAGGGGAAAATAGGTCCCGGGCAGACCTCTGAAAAGTTAACTCTGCAAACTACCGTCTTATGGTGGGGCGAAGATGATTTCAGTAAGAAGGATAACCATGACCTTCTCTTTAAAGACCAATATGGGTTTATTCCTATAAATCAGTTAACAGAGACCCTTACATATCCTTTCTCGACTATTATGGGAACTCGAAATACCTTCGTCCTTGACAGATCAACTTTAAAGGGATGGATGAATCCTAAAGTGAGCAGAGGTATGAACCTTATAATGACTGATGCCCAAGGTGATGTCTATGATAAAAAAATGCCCTTCCGCATCATTAATATGTATGATATCGATAAGGTGCAGGAAGACGATAGCCTGTTTTTCCTTCTGGAAACCATGAGTACCGGTTTTGGTGCTGATGCAGGGAGTATGGGCTTGGGTGATGCTGTTGTCGGTGACGGATTGAGTTTCCTTAGCACAATTGGCATTGGAAATACAAGTAATAGCAAATTGTTCAATATGGTTGTATCTCCCACTATTGATCCAACCGTGTTTATGGCTTTTATAGGCGTGAATGCGGGCAATATGTCAAACGATAATGTAACGGGTGTTTACTACGAGAACAATCTGGACAGCGATTTTGATTATACTCCAAGTCTTTTTGATGTAATGGATATGCAAAAAGGAAAGTATTTGGATAATCAGAAGAAAAACAATAATAAAAATCCGGCTAATGGTCTTAGCAAGGCAAACCGTAATATTTCGTTTACCCTTGGCGGTTATATGGAGGCCGAGATCTCCTTTAATTATGAAAATGGAGAATGGGAAATCTTCATACTTAACGGTGGGTTTAATGCCGGCGGCGGTGTCAGCTATGACTGGAATTATAATACTTTCGTAGGTCCTGTACCTGTAACAGGTCAATTTACTGTAGGAGCAACCGCCGAGGTGATTTTCAAGGCTGCCGTTCAGGGAGGAGAGCAAATAAAGCTCAAATATGATGAGGATACAGTCAACAATTATCTTACAACCCTGCGAATATATGCATATATTAGGGCTTTTGCCGGTATTGGCTTTGATTATTCCGTTGCGGCATTAAAGATCGGCCTGTTTGGACAGATTTCAGTTGATGCACAATTTGCGTTCTTGAATCAGCCGCATATTTCGTCTACTGCTGTCAGCGGAAGAAGGCTTGATGTACGGGGAAGAGCCGGAGTAGAGTTTGTGGCAAAATTCCTTTTTGTATCCTACGAAAAAATCCTTGCATCCATCGAGTTTGATTTGTATGGGAAGTCTTATGGTAAATGGAATGATATCCAAAAAACCTGGGAGGATATCAAAAAAGGTTCATCAGGTAAACCGGGGATATTGTCGTACGAGGCTATTCCTATGCCTGACGGTTCTGTAATGTATCCCGTATCAGAAGAAGCAATAATAGAAGATCGTGACTATCTTAGCGAATTTGATCGGTCATGGATAACACCTTCGAGGTTTGGTTTGTTTTCCCTTGATCCCGAAAACGGGATAAAGGACCTGGAAACTAACTCTTATCCTTATTCAAATCCGGTTTTATCATCTGACGGAAAGCTGTTGTTATATGTTTCAGACGCAAATAGTACAAAGGTCGAAGACACACAAATCCGTTGGAGCAAGATGAATTCATCGGGAAGCTATCCCAACGGCACTCCCGTAGAAACTGCTTCAGAAAGCTTTGGCGACTCTCAGCTTAAACTGTCAGGTGAAGAGGACTTTGCGGCGGCAGTATGGGTAATGCAAAACCAGAGTATGGTTAAGGAAGCCGGAGAGCCTATTACTAATAATGACCTTGCGTTGATGAGCAACAGCACCGAGATTATGGTAGGGATTTATAACGGTACTTCCTGGATTACAAAAAGACTTACAAACAATTCAATTCCCGATATGGCTCCGGCTGTAGCAACAAACGGTAATCAGGTCCTAGTTGCATGGAGAAACGTGTATGCTTCCGATTCAACCAATCCACTGAACTTTGACGGGAAAGACAGTATCCTTTACTCAATTTATGATGGAACCGATTGGACCGAGCCTCAAACCTTGTATAACGGTACATCCGGCGCAGTTAAAGGGCTTGAGACAGCCATGCTGAAAGATGGAACATCTGCGGTTACATATACAATAGACACTGAGGGATTTGAAGCTGATGCTCCACAGAATTCTCAGGGTGTAGCAAGTAGCCTGGAGACAGTTTATGCTATCGTTGACACAAACGGAGATGTTGTGAAGAATGTCAGAATGACCAATGATACCTATTTGGATGAGAATCCGCAAATTGAAGCGGTTATGTTTGATGATGATGTGGAGCGCTTTGTTCTGGGCTGGTATAGCCTTCAGGATGCAGATGGTGTAAGTACCAATGATATTAGACTGTGTGCCTTTGATAAAAATGGTGCGTTGTATAATAATTTTATTGACAGTATAAGCAGCGTAAACGCCAATACTGTTGTCAATATAAGCAGAAACTTCAGATTTGCAAAAAATGCACAGAGTATAGATGATTTATCCATACTATGGACTGAATCGGAAAATGCCGGTATTGATGAGGATGGCAATGTCCTGGCCGATAAAGACTTACTTAAAGCTGTCAAGTTCATGAACGAAAATGGCAGGATCTACATCACTTCTGTGCTGGATGTAGCAACCATGGATGATTTCACTTTGATAGACCATTTTGACGTATATAATTCAGGAGAAAATGAAATAAAGGCTGTGATACTGGGCACTGATTATGGTACGGGATATAAGGAAACCCCTATAAAGGTTGTGGAAAACGGGGTTATACAAGATAAAACAATTTCAACTCCAAAATCTATTTCAGGTCTTTATACGGCTACCGGTACATATGAAAACAAAGTTGAAATAACCTCGGTGGCAGTGGATTATAAATCAGTAATTCGAGGAACGCAGATTCCGGTTCAGTTCACAGTTTTTAATGCGGGTATTGAACCCATTAATGCTTTGACCATAAAAATTGGAGATGATGAAACTACTATTAATACCAACTTTTTGATGCTGCCGAACGAAAGCAAAATCCTGACTGTTTATTATGATGTGCCGTCTGATAAAGTTATTAATCCGGATTATACGGTTACTGCCACCTTCGGCGAAATAGCGGACTTTGGTTTCGGAAAAGGTATGAAGGCTGTTGCATCAACCGATAGTGAAAGTCTTGGAATATTGGGCTTCGGTATTCTTGGTGAGACAGATACGAAATCCGGTACGCTATATCTTAATATTCCCGACGTGGGGATTTCAAAGCTGGAGTTTGTCAGTGAGGACAAAGGAAAGCGCACCATTCAGGTAACCCTTTATAATGACAGTGATATAGAGCTTACCGGATCAAATAGAAAAGTGAAAATAGGGTTTTACGAAGACCTCGATTGCACCATACTGGCTGATGAGGTTCTTGGGCAGGATTCTGAATCAAATACTGTCTTTGAAGTGAGCCCGGCTGATCTGTCGATGATTGACGCAGGAGCTTACACAAAGCAGTTTACCTTCGATATTAAGGAATTTGTCGGGGAAGATGAAGAAATACCTGACTCAGGGATAAGACTCTATGCTAAGGCATGGATAGAGGAACCTGTTAGTGGAGGAACAGATACAATCCTTGAGTACAATCAGAACAATAATTACAGCTCCGTACTTTTTGAAAGCCCCATAAAGCTTAATGATGGCAAACCGGTGACCATTTCAACCGAGAAAACTGATATTGCCGGGATAACAAAAGCTACGGTTACAGTTAAAAATAACTCACTATTCAATGTGACAAGCGGCAATATTATTGTAAACCTATTAGATGAGGATGGAAAAGTTATCGAAAGTCTCCAAAGCTATGACAAGCTCGCAGCAAACTCAGGGCTTATAACCCTAATGGGGGAAGAGACTGCCCAAAGAACCTTTACATTCTCACAGAAAGGCAGCTCTATTACTGTTTCATACTCCAATGCCATATTGGATAAAGATAACAATACCAATTTGACAGAGATCACTCTAGATGGTATTCCTCTGCAATTTGAGAAAGGGAAAGCCAATTACACAGTGACTGTTACAGATTTAAAAGAAACAATTGTCAAATCGGTAACTGAAGATCCTAATGCTAAAATAATCATAAACGGGGTAGAGGGGACATTTGGAACTGCAAAAATAAAGCTTAATTACGGAAGCAATGTGATAAGCATTGTTGTTAAAGCAGCCGACGGAATTACAACTAAAACCTATACCATAAGAATTAATAATATTGATCCGTCAAAGTCGGACGATGATAATGATGATTCAGATAATCAAAGTGAAAAGGCCGTCGTGTTTAGCCCGAATGTGACCGCTAAAAATGGAACAGCTACTGTTACGATGACAGATGCGGATGTTGCAGGACTGTTAAACAGAGCAAATGAAACGGATACGATAATAATAGCACCCATAATAACCGGTGCTGCGGATAACATTATATTTGATATTTCGGCTTCTGCTCTTACAGCTATTGTGAATGCAGGCATTGGCCTTAGTCTGGAAACCCCGTTGTTTAATGTCATTTTAGACCTAGATGCTCTTTCTGATATAATTGGGGGAGGGGCAGAAAACATATCCATATCAATTGAGCAGAAAAATGGCTTATACAGCCTTAGGATAAATCGGGATGGTATGGATCTCAGCAATATTAGCGGGGGTGTTACAGCATATGTAAATACGCCTGATGCGGGAAGTGGCCTTGTGGCAGTATTGGTAAATAACGTCGAATCAGCCCTTGTACCCGTTGCATTAGCCGGAAAATTTGCCGGGGTACCGATGAAAGAGCCGACGACACCGGAAATCATAAAAATGTCTATTGTTAAGAGTGGGAAAATGATAGTTCCACTTGCAGGATCAGCTACCTTCAAGCTGATAGATAATTCAAAGAGTTTTACAGATACCAAGGGCCATGGAAGCTATATTGATTTTGTTACTGCCAGAAATCTCTTCTACGGTACAGGTCAAAATACTTTCAGTCCTGATTTAAGTATGAACAGAAGCATGTTAGTAGCTGTATTGGGTAGGCTTGGAGACATTGATGTAAGCGGATTTGCTGCATCTAAGTTTATAGATGTGAATAGTAATGCTTATTATGCTCCATATATATCATGGGCCGCCCAAAATGGAATAGTCCATGGGGTGGGAGGAAACAGATTCCTTCCAGAGCAGGCAATAACCCGCGAACAGCTAGCAACTATTATAGTGAACTATATTAATTTTACTGGATTGAAGTTAAGCAATATCAGCACTGATACGATATCCTTCGCCGATGAAAATGAGATTAGTCCTTATGCCAAGGAAGCTGTAATGACCATGAAAAAAGCGGGTATCATATATGGTAAGAGTAATAATCGTTTTGATCCCAAGGGAACCGCAACAAGGGCTGAAGTCGCTGCCATGCTTGAAAGACTTGTCAAAAATATAGAAAGATGAGAAAAACAAGGGGACGGTTATGTCCCCTTGTGAACATTTAAGGATTTAATCTATCCATCATATGTAGATTTAAAGAACCTGATAATATTTCGCATCTAACTTTGCCGTTGGACCATTTTATAATAGCGTCATTATTAAGATTGTCTCTGAATCTATACTGACCTTCATTTCCTGTATAGATAAAGCATAAATTATTGTATTTATCCATATCGTTACCAACAGGAGACCCTAATTTAAGTTCATTTCCAAGGTTGAGCATCAAACAGCCACCTTTTCTCAAAAATACAGGAATGCGCTCATTTCCGGTTTCGATAAATATCTTTTTATTCCCGGTATATTCTTTTTGACTCCAAAGATCAATCCATTGTTCCTGGGGAAGATAAACGCTCCGTCCAGCACTATTCTCATGAATCACTGGCGCAATGAGCAAATCACCCATCATAAACTCATCTTCTATATCCAGAGTATTTTTGTCTTCCGGGTATTCCAGATATAGATGTCGCATAAGTGGTTCGCAATTATCCACAGCTTTTATTGACTCGCTATAAATGTAGGGCAATAGGTTCATACGCAAATTATAGTGAAATTGTAATCTTTCAACCAGAGAACTGTCATTGAAGGATCTAGCCATATTCCACGGACTTCTGTCGTTTCTTCCTCCGGATGATGGCATGATTTCTGCAAATTGCCCGAAAATAGGCTCCGAATGCCATTGCATTCCAGGTGTAAACACAGCAAGCTGGGTGGCTCTCTCATAAAGCTCTATACTTGGCATTGGTCCTGCAAACCCCCCAATGTCAAAGCTCCAGAATGGTATTCCCGAAAGTCCGGCAGAAATGCCTGCAACCACAACAGCCCGGAACTCATCCCAGGTCGACATCTGATCTCCTGCCCAAGTCATAGGAGATTTCTGCTGACCGATATATCCGGCTCTGGTAAAAAGCACCCTGTGCTTTCCGATAAACTCACTATATCCTTGCAAATAGCTTTGAACATAACCATTTTTCATTTCTTTTCCGGTTCTCCCATCGGAAAAGAGAATATTATCTCTGTGCACAAACTCGCCACCATCAGATTTAAAGCCATCCACACCAATATCCAATAAATATTGTCTTTTATCAAACCACCATTTTTTTAATTCAGGACTAGTAAAATCAGGGATCATTGATCCATTGAACCAATTGCCGGACGGAATCTCATAGGGTGTACCGTCAATATTCATAGCAATAAATCTATTATCCCTTAGATACTGGCAATCCGATTTATGCTGCTCGTTTTCGGTATTTTTCATTGCAGGAATCTGCCATAGTACCAATTTAATACCTTTATTATGAAGCTTTTCAATCATAGCCTTAGGATTGTCCCAGTATGGATTGTCTGTAAAGTCGAAGTCGGAATATTCAAAAGCCTCATTTGAGGGCTTAATGGCGTACTTCGCTCCATTCCATATATAATAGGTCGACTCATCGCTCCAGGCTTCAATAACCATAACGCTAAAGGGCAGGCAGCTTTTTTCTATTTCAGCAATCTGCTCCTCCACAAGAGCTTGAGTATTCCATCTATGTCCGGAAAGCCAGGGGCCAAATGCCCACTTTGGCGGAAGTACGGGTTTTCCTGTAAGAAAAATAAAATTGGAAAGCATCTCTTTTGGAGAACCTATAAATAAATAAACATCATGTAATTTTCCATGATTGTCCTTGCAAATATCTATTGATATTTTATCAGATTCAAAATTAAACCTTGTAACACAATAGGAGTCTATAAACAGGCCAAACCCGCTGTCGGTAAAAAAGAATGGAATGGGACAATAAGATATTTCGCCCTGTCGGGTAAATTTCTCTATTACAGCGATGGTTCTATCTAGATTCTTTTGATTGACCCTATCAAATCTTTCACCCATACCAAAAGCTGCTTGGTAATCAGCCTCTACCAATACTCTATAAAGGCTGCCATCCTTTTGATCTATTCGTAGTTCTTTGATTAGAGGAAGACCACTCTTTAATACAAATAAACGACGTAAATCCTGATCAAATTCTATATCTTGATTGACTATGCCATTATGTCCAGATTCATCGATCCGTGTTAATTTATACACATTGTTGTTGATCACGCCTATATCCATTTTCCTTCTCCTCATTTGCTTTTTAGGCTCTTTGACTTTTACCGGCATGAAATGTATAATTAGCTATAGGTGGCTATACTGCCATATAGCCACCGTTTTTTACAATTTTCGCAAATTGAGAAACTTGTTTATTTGACAAGTTTCTCAAGTCTTTCTTTGGCATTATCCATAGCTGCCTGAGGTGATAATTCTCCATATCTTGCTTTTTCTATTTCTTCATTTACGATAGTAGTTAAGTCATTCCAATATTGAGGTATAGGTCCTAATGGAGGCATAACACTGGAATCATTGATAGCTGCGATGTACTTTCTGGATTCGGGAGGTGTCATGGCATAATAAGCGGCCATAATGCTTTCATCATTTACAACAGGTATATTCCAACCTTTTTCAATTCTGATAGCAACAGCATCTTTATCAGTCGCCAGATACTTCATCAACTTCCATGAAGCCTCAGGATACTTAGTGTTTTTACTGACTACAAGACCTTCAACAAATGCATTATGTGCCTTGTTGGTATTACCCGGCTCCACCATTACATCCCATTTAAAGCTACATTCATTAGCAAATCTGCCTATTTGCCATATACCACCTCTGAGCATACCAACTTTACCAGAAATAAATGCATTGGTATCTGCATCGCTTTGAGTCATAATATCACTGGTTAGAGAAGGAGTAACTTTGAATTTAGTTGATTTTTCGAGCATCCAAGTAAGAGCTTCCACACAGGCCTGGCTGTTGATGGTACATTTTTTGCCATCCCAGAAGAACCCTCCGTTTTGTGCAGCAGTCTTGTAGAACTCATAGGTCTGTACCGGTGAAACAGTTCCCCAGATACCCTGGCTCTCATCGGTGATCTTCTGTGCTGCAGCCAATTCATCCTGCCATGTCCATTCCGGTGTAGGATAAGCAACACCCTTTGAATCGAAAAGATCTTTGTTATAGTACATAATACATCCATTGTTGGCAACGGGTATACCTAGTTGCTTTCCGTTATAGCTATATGCATCGAAAAGAACATTATTGATAGTACCTGCTTTATAGTCCTTATCATTTAAAATAATATTATTGAGGTCAAATAGTTGGTCATTCATAGCATACTGAGCAAAATTTTCATATCCAACTTCAAACACATCGGGAGTGTTTTCACCACTGCCAAGGACAATATTGAGTTTAGTATAGTAATCAGCCCATGGAAGGATTTCATACTTAACTATGATATCTGGATTTTTTTTCTGAAAATCTTCGAGCATCATCTTTAAATCCTCTTCATGTCCACCATTAGCAGAGTTTTGGAAAAAATTGATCGTTACTGGTTCAGCAGGGATGGGAGTGTTGGAAGTGGTAGGAGTAGCTGATTCGCTCGCTTCGGGTGTAGCCGTTGATGGGCCGGTCTCTTGTCCACATCCGACCAACATGGAAATAACCAAGAGCACAGAAATAACTGAAACTACTAATCTTTTAATCATAGAATTTCATCCTCCTAATTAATTATTTACCGTTTCATAGTTTCAAAAGTTGCTATTGCTAACCTTTGAACTAATATAAATCCTCCTTTCTTGAATAAATGAATAGATTTTTATCCTTTAATCCCGCTGCCTGCTACGCTTTTAATAAAGTATTTTTGTGCAAATATGTAAACTAAAAGCATTGGGATAAAGCTGATCAGGTTCCCAGCCATCATCAGGTTCCATTGAGTTGTCCATCTTCCTTGAATCCTTGACAACCCTATAGGCAAAGTCATCATATTGCTATCGCTAATAATAATCAGTGGCCATATGAATGAATTCCATGAACTCATGAAGGCTAATACAGCAACAGTGGCCAAAACCGGTTTACATAGCGGAAGTATGATTTTGAAAAATGTTCTTATGTGTGAGGCACCATCCATGAAACTTGCTTCCAAAAATGAGTCAGGTATGGTCATGATATTCTGCCTCAGCATAAAAATACCTAAAGCATTGTAAGTACCTGGCAGTATGAGCCCCAAATATTTGTTATCCAGATTTAAACTGACAAATACCCTGTACAGGGTAATCATACTGAGTTGAAAGGGAATCATCATGGTAACCAGTAATAAAACAAATAACAGTTCTTTGCCCCAAAATTTGATCTTTGCAAATACATAGCCTGCCATTGCAGAGAATAACACTTGAGCTCCGGTTGTCAGAACAGCAACAAACACGCTGTTGAATAAGAATTTTCCAAGGGGAAACAGCTTGGATATTTGAGTAAAATTATCAAAGTTAAATTTACCAGGTAAAATTTGAGGAGGCATTCTCATAACCTCCATGTTTGTTTTGAATGCGCCAAAAAACATCCAAATAAAGGGGAAGATAATTATAGCCAGAATGACGATAATGACAATGTTTATAGTAATGTGCGGCTTATTGATTCTGCTAGAGCGTTTCATAATGAACCCACCTTTTTTGCATTTTATTCTGAAAAAGAGTTAAAATTAAAGTGATGATCATCAGGAACCATGCCTGAGCACAGGCTAAGCCGGCATGATTAAGCTTGAATGCATTATTGTATATCTCCATGACAATTGTAGTTGTGCTTCCCAAGGGACCTCCTTTTGTCATGACATACATTTGGTCAAAGACCTGAAGTGAGTTAATTGTGAGGATAATACTGACAAAGAACAACGTTGGTGAAAGCAGCGGAATCGTAATACTGAAGAATTTTCTGAAATGACTTGCCCCATCGATTGAAGCACTCTCATAAAACTCTTCAGAAATATTCTGTAAGCCAGAAAGAATAATTATGGCAAAGTATCCCATATCTTTCCACAAACTTGCTATAACGATAGCAAACATGGCATAATTCTTGTCGAATAGCCAGGTAGGTCCTTTTATACCTAACAGCGACAACAAATAGTTTATTAATCCATTATCAGCATTAAATAACCACATCCATATCAATGAAACTACTACCCAGGAAAGTAAAACCGGGATAAAGATTAACGATCTGTATGCTTGCACGAATTTCAGCTTTATATCAAGAATAGAAGCAACGAATAATGAAATAGCGATAACAAGAGGAACGTATAGAAGCGAAAATTTAAAAGTGTTTATAATGGCTTTAATTGAATACTCATCGCTGAATATCTCCTTATAATTATCAAAACCAATAAATTGGGGAGACGATATCAGATTCCATTCTGTAAAGCTTATGTAGGCAGATTGGATAATAGGAACAAGGTTAAAGACAATCATGCCTATCAAGCATGGAAATAGGAACAACAGAATCGTCATAGCCTTATTAATTTTATTCTCTCCTACCAAGAGATTCACCCTCTCTTTTTTGTCAATTATGGGAGCCGTTTGACGGATTCTCTTTCAACTATGGAAATAGGTAGAATCGTTTCTTGTTTGGTATTAAAAGTGCCGCTCATGGAATTGAACAACAGATTGACTGCTTCCTCTCCTTTACCCGAAATATTTTGCTGAATAGTTGTTAATCCGGGCATGATATATTCTGATATTGCTAAATTGTCAAAGCCTATGATCGAGATATCTTCCGGAATCTTCACACCCTTTTTTATAAAACCTTTAATTGCTCCAATAGCCAATATATCTGCTATGCAAAAAACTGCTGTTACCTTTGTTTTATTATCGATAAGTTTTTGAGCATTGATTAAACCTGACTCGTAATCCATAATACCTTCGAAAACTTTTTTTGAGTCAGGCTCTATCCCATATTCCCTAAGAGCATCTAAATATCCGTCATATCGCTTCTTGACAACTCCACCCTCTTTAATTTTTCCAGTAAAGATACCAATCTCCCGATGCCCCATATCCAGAAGATATTTGGTTGCGAGATAGCCTCCGTATTGGTCATTAATTCGGATGCTGTGAAAATAATGGTCGGAAAAATAGCTATCAATCAATACAATGGGTATTTGAGCCTTTTTGATTTCTTCGTAGAAACCATCAGGATATGCGCCAATAATAATGATACCATCTAAATTTCTTTGCTTTGCCAAGGTAAAATAACTTTCATTGGCATCTGTAGCTGAAATTAAGACATGGTATCCCCTTAGTCTGGCGTGGTACTCTATGCTGCTCATAATTTCACTGTAAAATGTGTTACTGAACATGAGCTTACTGCCGGGCTCTGTTTGGGGGATAACCACCCCAATCAATTTGGAGGTGTTTTTTACAAGTCCACGTGCAGAAAGGTTCGGAATATAGTTTAACTTTTCCATTGCAGCATAAACACGGCTTTTAGTTTCCTCACTTATGCTCTCTTTTCCATTAAGTACATATGAAATAGTCGCAACTGATACATTTGCCTCTTTGGCTACATCCTTAATCGTGGTATTCCGTTTCATCTATAATCTCCTATCAAAGTTAAACAGTTAGTTAAGCGATTAAGCTACTTAAACGGTTAAACGTTTCATTTAGATTATACTATCCCACTGGATAAATTGTCAAGCAACGTTTTGCCACTAGACAGGTGAAAGTATATAAAGGTTGATATATAAGAGTTTAGCCAAAATTTTATTGACTTTTAAAAATTTATATGGTAGATTCATGATAAAGCTTAAACGGTTAAGTATAAAGTGAAAGGAAGAGTTGTTATGAGCCAACAATATATTCCAACAGGTAACGAAAGAATTTCTATTCCAAAGTTAAGTATAAATGACGGAGCCATTCACGACTTTACTTTCTTGCATATGGGTTTTAAAGGGCTTATTGATGTTCGCGGAAAGGAAAGCACACCACTTATTAAACCGTTCTTTTCGCAAAATGGAATGATTATCCCTTTTGAAATCGTGAGCTGGCACCGTGAAAACTATTGGATACCTGTTTATTTTGCGAAAGCTGCACAATTTGATATAAAAGGCATTATTCTTACACCAGTCGGAGAACGAGGTTTTATTTACAGGCTAGAAGTTAAAAATACCTCAAATACGGAGCAGACCCTTGAGCTTGGTTTATCCGGTTGCTGGGGGGAGACATATCATTGTATCAATGAGGACAAGGTCATTGATACACAGAAATATGCTTATAAAAGCAACTGGAATGACAATGTGGTTTTTGACTTAAGGAATGGTGTTTCGTATTTTTCATTCGCTCCGATGACTTCTCATACCTGCGAAACTGTTTATAATACTGATAACATGGATGTATATTACCGGATCACATGCAAAATTGCACTTTCTGCGGGAGCTGAAGAATGCATAGATTTTTACTGGGGTCTCGGCTTTGAAGAAGTAGCCTCAACCACATCTGCAAAGGAAATGCTTCGTCAGGGTTTCCGGTACCTTTATAATAATACTCTGGATTGGCTTAAAAAACGGAGTCATCATTTTAAAGACAAGGAAATAAACGAGCTTTATCATATAAACCTTTTCTTTAATTTCTTCTTTGCTTCTGGAATAACCATAGATACCGAGGAACTGGTCCTGGTGACATCTAGAAGCCCAAGATATTATGTAAGTGCCGCATATTGGGACAGAGACAGTCTTCTGTGGAGTTTTCCTTCCATATTGCAGGCCGATACTGAATATGCAAGGGATATGCTGGATTATGTATTTACACGTCAAATAAGAAATGTTGGAATTCATTCGCGCTATATTGACGGAACCGTATTGGAGCCAGGATTTGAGTTGGATGAACTCTGTGCCCCAATTATTGCCCTTTACAATTATGTTAAAGTGAGCGGTGATAAAGCATATCTTATAGAGCCCTATGTTATAAAAGGTGTCCGTAGAATTTTAAAAATTCTTGAATCTAAGAAGAACCCCGGGATTGACTTATATGAAACATTCCTTCAGCCTACCGATGATATGCATGTATATAAATACATTACATATGACAATGTTCTTGTTTGGTGTTCATTTAATCATATCATTGAGCTTTATAGAGGTATTTTTTCTCCTTCAGAATTGTCTGTTCTTAAAGAATTATCGGAAAATGTTCGTGAAGCTATTGAGACACACTGTATCAAGGTCCATAACGGTAAGAGAATCTATGGTTGGTCAGTGGATCTGAAAGGAGAATATGATGTTTATGACGAACCTCCAGGAAGTCTACAATTACTATCGTATCTTGGTTTTTGCGATAGTTCGGATGAAGTTTTTTTAAATACTGTGGAGCTTATCAGAGACAAGAACTATCCCTACTCCTTTGCAGGATTTAACTTTCCCGAAACCGGTTGCCCCCACGCACCTCACCCGTGGGTATTAAGTATTGCAAACAGTTTGTTATACGGTAGAACCGAGCGCTGTATTGACATACTTAAGCGACTTAAAATGGATAATCTCATTGCTTGTGAGAGCATAGACGAAAATACAGGTGAATGCGTAACAGGAGCCGCTTTTGCAACTTGTGCCGGCTTTCTGACTTATGCAATACGTGCCACTTTGGAATAATTGAAATATTAGTCGGGTATATAATGGAGGTTTTTTATGGATCAAATACAGTTCAATGATTTCAATATCAGCACAAGCTGCCCGGAAACCAGCGATTATCTTGAGAGTCTGTTTTATCATGGTAACGGTTACATGGGTTCTCGTGGATATGCTTGTGAGGATTTAAGCCTAAGGCCTCACCAAAAAGGTATATATATGTCTGGAATATTTGATCTTTATAAGGAGGGAATAACTGATATCGTCAATACTCCTGATTTTCTGAAGTTATGCATATTTTTTGGGAGTTCCGACCAAAACGAAAAAGAATTTGCCATATCCGACTTTAGTCAAAGCCTTAGCTTCTCCGACGGTGTTTTTACAAGAGAATATAAAATGCAACAGAACGGTAAGATAATGCATGTTAAATTCATGCGCTTCTTCAGTCTAAAAGATGTCCATGTGGCGGCAATCAGACTGGAGATAACGCCTATTAATTTTTCAGGCTCGGTTACCTGTATTTCATCCATTGATACCACTAGTTGTAATCTGCCCATAAATGATGACCAGATGAAAAAGAATTCTGAGAATAGGCAATATACGAACATTCTCTCAAAAAGGTTTATCGACAAGGGTGGATTGGTTGAGTTAGAGACAAAATCGATTGGGATAGTAATAGCTGAAGCTTTTGCAATTAAATATTCTCCCAATATTACTGAGAAGAAGAGCAATTTCACTGACTGCCAAAAAGGTATATCTATAACAGACACTTTTAATGTGGACCAAGGTGTTACTTATTATATTGAAAAATATGTCGGCGTGTACACCGGAAGAGATGTTGAATATTCTAAAGTAAAGGATTCCGCGGTTAAAAAAACTGAAGAATGCTGGGGAAAGGGTTTTACTGAGCTTCTTAATGAAAACCGTGAGGAATGGGAAACTCGCTGGGAAACCTCGGACATTGTAATAAGGGGAGATCATAAAGCTCAGTGTGCCATAAGATATAATATATTTCAGTTAATTAGCAACAATTCGAGGGCAGATGACCACGTTAGTATAGGTGCAAGAGGTTTGACACACCAGAGATACAAAGGATGCTACTTCTGGGATACCGAAATCTTCATACTCCCTTTCTTTATTTATACTGATCCCCTTGCAGCCAGAAACCTTCTAACATACCGGTATAATACGCTGAATGCAGCAAAGGAGCACTCCAGAAAAATGGGTACGGAAGGAGCCCGATTCCCCTGGATGACCTCCTATGATGGTAGTGAACAATGCGAGAGCTGGGATACGGGGGCTTGTGAAATCCACATTTCATGTGATATAGCTTATGCATTCAATTATTACATCAAGGTAACCGGAGATCAGGAGTTTTTGACCGATTACGCAACTGAGGTATATATTGAAACATCACGATTCTGGGCCAGCCGTTTTTCTTACGATTCAAGGGCTAATCGTTATAACCTTCTATTTACCAAGGGACCTGATGAATATTGTGGTGTTTCCAACAATAACACTTATACGATTTATTTAGCATTAAGCAATCTTCAGCTAGCAAAAGAAGCTATAGAGTACATGAAGAATGCATGCCCACAAAAACTCGCGGACTTATTTAAAAAAATTAATTTTGATGATAATGAAATTAACAAATGGGATGATATTATCAATAAAACATCCCTGAATTATGATGATAAGAAAAAATTATATATACAAGACGATACTTTCATGCTTTTAGAACCTCTGGAGGTATCCAAGTCTAAAAAGGATAACACTCCTCTTTACAATAAGATAAGCTTTGATAGGCTTCAAAGGTATCGTGTATTAAAGCAAGCCGATATTATTCTTTTAATGACCATGTTTCCAAATAACTTTACCGAAGAGCAAAAGAAAGCGGCATGGCATTTCTATGAACCGCTCACTCTTCATGATTCCACATTAAGCTTTGGAACACATGCACTCCTTGGAGCCCAGATCAATGATATATCGAAAGCCTTTGATTATTTGGAGAAAAGTTTGTATCTTGATCTAAATAATGTAATGAATAATACAGGCAGTGAGGGGTTGCACATAGCATCATTAGGAGTTACATGGCAAGCTATAATACATGGCTTTGCAGGTCTAGCCTTTGATAAAGAAGTTATAAGCATCAATCCCCATCTGCCGGGAAAGTGGAGTGAACTTATCTTTATACTAGTAATACGGAATAAAAAAGTCAGATTTAAAATCAGTCAAAGCAATTGGGAGATGGAAGCTATTGGATAGGGGCAGCCTCCTATTTTACAATAAAGAAAATATTGTGCAGGGCATAAAAGAGGAGGGACATTAGTTGCTTCATGTGCTATAATCTATTTTTAGAAATAAAACACATAGGAGCTTCTGAATGCAGTCAGAAGGACATCAATCAATATGACAACATATAAATACGACACACATGTACACACTTGCGAGGTTAGCCGTTGTGGTAAAGTCTCTGCCGAAGAAACAGTAAAATTGTATAAGAATGCTGGATACGATGGTATTGTCATAACCGATCACTATTATGATTCCTATTTTAATGATTTAGGGGATCTTAGCTGGAATGAGAAGATAGACTGCTACCTCGAAGGCTATAAAACCGCCTTAAAAGTTGGAAGATTGCTGGGATTGCAGGTAATACTCGGCATGGAGATAAGATTTCTTGAAAATGCCAATGATTATCTTGTTTATGGTATTGACGAAGATTTTCTGAGAGATAATAAAGAGCTCTATAAGTTTAGCTTAAAAGAGTTCAGAGCTTTTGCCAAAGCAAAAGATATCTTGATATATCAGGCTCATCCATTCAGAGCCAAAATGATTCCCGCACCTCCCCAATTAGTTGATGGTATTGAAGTATATAACGGAAATCCACGACACGATTCAAATAATCACATGGCTTATGAGTTTGCACTGAAAAATCAGCTTCTTATGCTATCCGGATCTGATTTTCATCAGACGGGTGATCTTGCCCGAGGCGGAATAATTTTATCCGAAATTATAAGCAATTCCCAAGAACTTGCAGATGTAATAAGAAACAATGAAATAAATGAACTGATAAGATCATAGAATAGAACACAAGGGGACGGTTCATGTGTGTTCTGTTGAAAAGAACACACATGAACCGTCCCCTTGTGCTGTATGTATGAGTCAGTCAATATGTTAAAATTTTCGGCTTGAACCACCGTGGGAGCGTCCAGAAGAGGATCTATGGGTACTTGATCCACCCGAACCATCGCTTTTTGGTATTTCTCGCCTATCAACTTTTCTATATAGGAAAAGGTCTTTACTTAAGCTTATATTAAGACTGTTCTGCTGGACATAGCTATTTGCAGCGGGCTGATAACGGACGCTCTTAAGCTTGCCCTTCATAATTGCGGTTATAATGAAGGCAAATACCACACCTACCCCGAGAGAAACAAGTAAACGCCTACCGGAGAAGATTGGTGTACCGGCCCTTGCCCGTGTAATTATTTCATCACAAAGATCTGCAAAGGTCGAAAATGCTTCCTTATAATCTCCATCGCTCAAATACGGTAAAAATTCATCATACATATAATCTTGTTTTGCATCGGTAAAAGCTTCTATTGCAAAACCGTATGTTGAAATAGCTACGTCTCGATCTTCCATGCTGACAAGTAGTAGAATACCGTCGTCATTATCACCGTATCCATAGCCGTTATAATCGAAAAAGTCGTCGGCGTACTCGGTGGCGGTTTTGCCGTTAAGGGAGTATACCGTAACTATGGCAACCTCACACTCTTGTTCTTCGCTGATTCTTTCAAGCTTTGCATCCAGATACTCTTCTTCGCTATTAGTCAGAAGATCAGCATCATCTACTAAAAGCGGAAGTTCTCTGTCACTATAAGCAAACCCTGTCACAAGTGAAGCGACACAGAAGATAAGGGTTAATATAACTAATAGATTTCTTTTCTTCATATTTTCGCCTCCCCTATAACAAATTTAGAAAGAATGCAACTAGATATGTAATTGCGCCAAAGACAGCGGTTAGGCCACCGAACCATTTCCAGTACGCAGCCTTATCCATAGGTAAGTCACCAACAAATTTACCGGTTTGACCGTTCATGGCAAAGGTATAGTTATTGCCATTCCAGGCAGTGTTAAGTAACCAGACCGGGTAGAGAGCATATTTTGCTGAGCCGTTTTGTAAACGTATGTTGGTGTTTTCCGGCACTACTGTTGCATAACCGTTAACAGTAGACGCAAAGATTTGTTCGGTACTGTGTTTGATTCGATTATTTGCTCTTTCAATACTTTCATCTGCCAAAACGTCATATTTGTCGGCAAGATAACCTGCAAGATATGCAGTTTGGAAATCTACAGCATCGGCAAAGTTATATGGCTCAATTGATTCCATCAAATCATCGGCCATTTTTGTAGAACCATCCACAGGAACACGTTCAAATCTCAGACTGCCCGCACGCCAAATAGAGTAAAAGCTGGTTTCAGTATAACGGTAGTTGCTATCGCTCCACGTGCGGATTCTTGTTGCTCTGTATCGAATGTTGGCATCAGCATCAGCATTAAACAGCCAAAAGGGAACATAAACCCCTTTTATTTCTTCTATGCGATTTTGATCCTTAAAAATTTTCGGAAGGAGCCGCTTACCTTGTAAATGTTTCATAAGACCTTCTTTAGCAGCCTTTTTGTCCAATTTAAACGGAATCACATAATCCGGGCGTAATAGACCGGAAAGTTGGCCCATCATGACTACGGGATTATTACAAAAAGGGCAGCTTGTGGCGGCTGTATTCGCATCAGCGACAATCTCTCCACCACAGGACTTACAGACATAAGCATTGATACTTGAGGTTTCGCCTTCTTCCCATTGACTTCCTGCCTGGGTTTCCCAAGCCATATCGTCAGGTTGATCTAATTTTAGACCTTCATCGAACTCTTTTAGGGTATCCATTTCAAATTCTGTATCACAGAATGGGCATTTCATCTTCTGAAGGCCACTATCAAATTTAATGGCTCCGCCACAGGCAGGGCATTTGTATTCAAGTAATTCGGGCACAACCTAACCTCCAATCATAATGGATTTTTAATCTCCGATATCCTAAAGCGTTCTATTGCTTGTCGTTCTCATCAAATAAATCTCCGCACTCAGGGCAGAACTTGGGTGGCTGTGAGGGGTCCTTAGGTTCCCAGCCACATTTATTGCAGCGATATTTCGATGAAACAGAAGGCGTAGATTTTCCACAGTTGTGGCAGAATTTACCTGTATTTGATGTACCACAGGAGCAAGTCCACTGTGAGGGTGCTGTTGGTTTAGGTTTAGCGCAGTTGGTACAGAATTTTCCTGAGTTTTGGGTACCGCACGCACAAGTCCACAGACTAGAGGAGCCTACTTGCGCCTGAGAATTTTGCTGTTGTGGTTGTGCTTGCTGGTTTCCCATAGCAAACAGATTTTGCGCGTTCATTCCACCTGCTTGCTGAGCCATACCCATACCCATAAAGCCCATCATGGAGCCGTTTGGATTGGAAGCCGCTGTTTTCATGGAGTCGGCTTGTGCACCCACCAGTGTTGCCGCAGCCATGGTAGGATCACGCAAGATAGCATTGCGTTGTGCTTGTTTTATCAACTCGGCGTCTTCTTCAGGAAGGGTGATAGGATTAAGGGCTATAGAAACAATGGAAATACCCCTTAAGTCCACCCATTTCTTTGTTAAAGCTTCGTTCATTGCCTCGGCAAGCTCTTCAGCATGAGCCGGTAATGAGCTTGGACGAATCTGAAGATCGGAAATTTTAGCAAATGCAGGTTGAAGTGCCGAAACAAATTCAGTCTTCAGTTGACTATCAATTTCATCCCGGGTGTAGTCGGAACTTATATTTCCACACACGTTAGTGTAGAACAGAATTGGGTCTGTAATTTTGTAGGAGTATATGCCGGAACAACGAACCGATACGTCAATATCAAGGTTTATGTTTCGGTCAACTACACGGAAGGGAATCGGGTTTGGTGTGCCAAATTTGTTATCGATGATTTCTTTGGTGTTGAAATAATAAATTCGTTGATCTTTTCCGGGATCACCGCCATAAGTGAAACGTTTGCCTATTGCTTTAAAAGTCTCAATTATGCTCTCTTTAAGATTTCCGGTAAAAATGCTTGGCTCTGATGATGAATCGTATGTAAACTCACCAGGTAAGGCACAGAATTCAACGATTTTACCCTGATCAACTATGATCATACATTGACCATCTGCAACGGCAATACCGGAGCCGTTTGAAATGATGTTATCAGTACCCTTGGTGTTAGAAGATCTTCCTGAAATACGTTTTTGACCTTTTGCTACCAACACTTCTTTTGGGAGTGCTTCACAATAGAAAAACTCCTTCCATTGGTCGGCAAGAACCCCACCGGCAGCACCAATCGCAGCTTTAATAAGTCCCATAATAAAACTCCTTTCAATTACACCATATTAACCTTAATAATATATGACTTTATTTCAGCACATATTTTACTACTATAATAATACCATTTCATTTACTTTTTAAACGTACCTAATATACCTCTGAATATTGATCTTCCCAATTCACGGCCCATTGCTGTAACCGCCGAGCTAGCGGCCTTTTCAATCAACGATGTCTTTTTTCTTCCCGATGATGTTGACTGCCGGCTTTCTTTTTCTTTTTTCTTTTGCTCCTTCTCTTTTTCTTCCTTTTCTTTTTCCTGCTGTTCTTTTTCTTGTTCTTGAAGGGCCTTTTTCTGAAGTATTTCATAAGCCGATTCCCGGTCTATGGCAATATCATATTTGTCCCCTAAAGGTGAGTTGTTTATAATTCCTCTTCTTGTCATTTCGTTCAAGGCGCCGATTAAGCTCTGAGGAGGAAGGATAAATGCTCTCTCGACGATTGAGGGGCGACCTTCAGAATCCAAGCAGGAAACTAAGGCTTCACCTGTGGCAAGATTTGTTATAACTTCTTCGGTATTAAATTTCGGATTTGGGCGGAAAGCCTCTGCAGCAGCCTTAACTTTCTTCTGCTCCGATGGAGTATAAGCTCTTAAAGCATGTTGGACTCTATTACCCAATTGGCCCAGAACATCCTGGGGAAGATCAGCGGGATTTTGTGTGATGAAGAATATGCCGACACCTTTTGAACGTATTAGGCGTACCACTTGTTCAATCTTTTGGAGGAGAATTCTAGGAGCATCATCAAAAAGCAGATGTGCTTCGTCAAAGAAAAAGACAATTTTTGGTTTTTCCAAATCACCTGCTTCAGGAAGTAGCTCGAAGAGTTCCGAAAGCATCCATAATAAAAATGTTGAGTAAAGTAGCGGTGAACTAAAGAGACGAACACTGTGTAGAATATTAATATAACCGCGTCCATCGGAAGCTGCTTGCATCCAGTCCTTGATATCCAAAGCCGGTTCCCCAAAAAACTCATTGCCACCCTGGTCTTCCAGCGCAATAAGACTTCTCATAATAGCTCCTACGCTTTGGGGAGAAATATTACCATATGTTAAAGTGAGCTCCTTGGCATTTTCACCAACATACCGGAGCATTTCTTTTAAATCCTTAAGGTCTAAAAGTAACAAGCCTTTTTCATCGGCGATACGGAAAACAATATTTAAAATTCCTGATTGAGTATCATTCAGGTAAAGAAGCCTTGATAAAAGTAATGAACCCATCTCTGAAACTGTTGTACGCAGATAATGCCCACCTTCACCAAAAACGTCCCAAAGCCTCACAGGATAGGAATTAAAATCAAAACCTTGTATGCCAAGCTTTTCAATTCTTTCATGAATGTTAGGATCATCAACGCCTTTTTCAGCAAGACTTGCAAGGTCTCCCTTGATATCTGCAAGGAAAACGGGTACGCCCATATCACTGAATGACTCTGCCAATACTTTGAGAGTCACTGTTTTGCCTGTACCGGTGGCACCTGCTATTAAGCCGTGACGGTTGGCCATTTTAGGTAGGAGATAAACTGGGTTTTCATTTTGTGCCAGCCATATTGCATTATTGGAGAACATAAAAATCACGCTCCATATATTAAAATCATTTATTTCAATTATATCCAGTCTGGATATGAATGTCAAAATAATACATTCAAGGAATGATGCGATTTTAATAAATTAGAGCGTGATTTAATTCTTCTTAAAACACTATCTCCAGATAAACCAAATTAAGACATAGCCTGTGATCACGGCTGATAGGGTAAAGGGTACGCTGATTTTCATGAATTCCTTTGAGCTTACCTCATAACCGTCTTTGCGAAGAATTCCAAGAGCTGTTATATTGGCCGAAGCACCTATAGGCGTAAGGTTTCCTCCCAATGTGGCTCCCGATAATAACCCGAAATAGAGGATTGTCGGATCAATGCCTAAAATAGCACCGATTCCCTCAACAACAGGCAACATTGTTGCAATATAGGGGATATTATCAATAAAAGCTGAGAAAATAACCGAAGCCCATACTATAAGGGAGTATATTACAAATAAATTATCCTTTGCGATCGCAATAAATATTTTACTGATTTCAGCCACCACACCTGCTTCGGTTATACCTGCGATGACTATAAACAGACCGGCCAGAAGCAAGAGTGTGAAATAATCAATTTCCTTAAGTGCATTTTTTATTACACCAAAATCCTTCCTCAATATTAATTCTCTGATTAAGCCAATAATAAATAATCCTATGCATATAATTCCGTTAATTGCTTCAGGTTTATTAAATACTAAAGAACCGACTTTAATAGTTCCTGGTACAAATGAAGCGATAATTAAAAGCAGAATTGTTCCCAGTAGAAGGAATGAAGGAAAGTAATCGGTAACCTCAGTACGTCCTTCGTCATGAATTGGTTGTGAGTCTTTCCTAAATACATAAAGTAAAACTAAAGAAGCAACAATGGCACTTACTTGAACTACCCAGAATATACCGATTCTGCCTCTAAAGAAGAAGAAATCCAGAAAGTCCATATTGGCATAACCGCCAAGAAGTATGGAGGTAGTATCACCTACCAATGTGGCGGCTCCTTGAAGGTTTGATGATATGGCTATTGCAATAATACTTTTTACAGGAGACATTTTAAGCTTTTTGGCAATTGTCATTGCTACCGGCGCAACCATTAATACTGTTGCCACATTGTCTATGAAAGCAGAAATAATACCTGCGAAAAGCGATAGAGCAATGATAGCCCATTTAACATCAGGAACTTTTTCAATGATAATATCAGCCAGTCGGGCAGGCATCCTGGATTCGATAAAGAAGTAAACGACCCCCATTGTGCCGGCTATCATAAGGATAACATTCCAGTCAACCGATGATAAAACCATATCAATGGGTAGAATTCCGGTAACAACAAATACTACTGCTGATGCCAGGGCGATAAAAGATCTAAATTTAGGCAATGCAAGTAATAATACATAAGTAATAATAAAGATGACCAGTGCTGTAGTAATCATAATCTGCTCCTTTAAAAGTGTTTTTTAGATAATTTATTTTATAGTATAGCATACTGTATATTGTATACAATAATTGATATTATTTTGACGATTAAGTATGAATCTCTAATGTAAGCATGGCAGTATTATCCAATATTTATATCCAATTAGAGAAAATCAATTATTAGCTTGACAAAATATTGAGAGAGAATATAATTAAGTCACACCCCACCCATAGGGGGAGGGGGTAATGAGCTCCGATGGAGGTAATTATCTTGAAAAGCGAGGACAGGACCCAGGTTCTAAATCTCTTAAAGACATCGAAAGGCCAAATAGACGGAATAATCAGAATGATTGAGGAAGGTAGGTACTGTGTTGATATCTCAAAACAGATTCTATCTGTTCAGGCTTTGCTAAAAAAAGCCAACCTCCAAATTATCGACCAGCATATAAAGCATTGTGTCAAGCAGGCATTTACCGAAGGTGAAGTGGCTGGGAATCAAAAGGTAGATGAGATTATTGAATTAATAGATAAATATGCGAAATAATTTTTGGCATAGGGGTGGTTTTATGACAAAAGAAGTTGTTGGTATTACCGGAATGACATGTGCTTCCTGTGCAAAAGCAGTTGAAAGGCATGTGAATAAGGTTGAGGGCGTAAGCTCTGCAAATGTTAATATAGCAACTGAGAAGCTCACTGTTGAATTTGATAGTGATAAAACAGACATAGAAAAAATAGAGGAAGCTGTAATCAAGGCCGGGTATGGTATACAGAAGGTATCAGAGAATACAAGAGAAATTTCATTACCTATATCCGGGATGACTTGCGCATCCTGCGTAAAAGCTGTTGAACGCGCCATAGGAAAGCTTGAAGGGATAAACGAAGTAAGTGTAAATCTTGCAACAGAAAAAGCAAAAGTCGTATATGATTCATCAAAACTCAGAATATCACAAATCAAGGACGCTGTTACTAAAGCCGGTTATCAGACCCTTGAAATTGAAACCGGCCAACAGGTAGATTATGAAAGAGAACGCAGAGAAAAAGAAGTAAAAACACTTTGGATTAAATTTATTATCTCAACGATATTTACAATCCCCCTTTTATATATCGCAATGGGCCATATGATGGGTCTGCCCATACCGGAAATAATAACACCCCATATGCATCCTTTGAATTTTGGTCTTGTTCAACTGGCGCTGGTAATACCACCCATAATTGCAGGATACAGATTCTATACTATTGGCTTTAGCAGACTTGTTAAACGTGAACCAAATATGGATTCATTAATTGCAGTGGGCACAAGTGCCGCATTTTTATATGGAATTTACGCTATAGTACAAATAATTAACGGTAATAACGAATACTCAAATGACCTGTATTTTGAAACAGCGGGAGTAATTATTTCCTTAATTCTTTTGGGTAAGTATCTGGAATCTGTGACGAAAGGCAAGACATCTGAAGCTATAAAAAAATTAATGGGCTTAGCTCCTAAAACAGCCATTGTTATTCATGATGGAAAAGAGCTTGTTATTCCTATTGAAGAGGTTGAAGAAGGGGATATTATCCTTGTAAAGCCAGGTGAAAAAATACCTGTGGACGGAGCTGTAATTGAAGGCAGAACCTCAGTTGATGAATCGATGCTTACCGGCGAAAGTATTCCTGTGGAGAAAAATCCGGGTGATAAGGTAATAGGTGCAAGTATTAATAAGAACGGAACCATAAGATTTAAAGCTACAAAGGTTGGAAAAGACACAACTCTTGCTCAAATAATTAAGCTTGTTGAGGATGCACAGGGATCTAAAGCGCCTATTGCCAAGATGGCTGATATAATAGCAAGCTACTTTGTGCCAATAGTAATGGCTATTGCGGTTATCGCAGGATTGGCCTGGTTTATATCGGGAGAGTCGGTTATATTCTCTTTGACGATATTTATTTCGGTACTTGTTATAGCATGCCCATGTGCTTTAGGGCTGGCTACCCCTACCGCTATCATGGTAGGAACGGGAAAAGGAGCCGAATATGGGGTATTGATTAAAGGTGGTGAGGCTCTGGAAACAACCCACAAAATAAAAACCATTGTTTTTGACAAAACCGGAACTATAACCGAAGGCAATCCTATAGTAACCGATATAGTCACAACAGGATTGGTAAATGAATCCGAGCTATTACAGCTGTCGGCCTCAGCAGAAAAAGGTTCTGAGCACCCCTTGGGAGAGGCTATCGTTAATGAGGCAAAACAAAATAATGTAGAGTTCATGAATATTGACAGCTTTGAAGCAATACCCGGTCAAGGCATTGAGGTGACAATTCAAGGCAGGAAGATGCTTTTAGGGAATAAAAAACTTATGGACGACAGGAAGATAGAAATATCATTGAAAAAAGAGTCAGATAAGCTTGCCGAAGAAGGAAAAACACCTATGTATATAACTATTGATGACCGCCTTGCAGGTATAATAGCTGTAGCTGACGTAATGAAATCAAGCAGCAAAAGAGCTATTGAGGTCTTACACAGCATGGGTATAGAAGTCGCAATGATTACCGGCGACAACAAGAGAACAGCCCAAGCCATTGCACGTCAAGTGGGTATAGACAGAGTGCTGGCTGAGGTCCTGCCCCAGGATAAGGCGAACGAAATTAAAAAACTGCAGGGTGAAGGGAAAAAGGTAGCAATGGTCGGAGACGGAATAAATGATGCTCCGGCACTGGCTCAGGCTGATATAGGTATAGCTATCGGCTCAGGAACCGATGTGGCAATGGAATCGGCGGATATAGTACTGATGCGCAGTGATCTCATGGATGTGCCCACAGCCATCCAACTTAGCAAGCGTACTATTAGAAATATCAAGCAGAATTTGTTTTGGGCATTTGCGTATAATTCAGCTGGTATTCCGATAGCTGCAGGGTTACTATATTTTATGGGAGGACCATTATTAAATCCTATGATAGCAGCCGGAGCTATGGCTTTTAGCTCGGTATCGGTTTTATTAAATGCTTTGAGACTTAAGAGATTTAAACCGATCCAATAATATCACAAATAGAAAGGAATGAATTTTTATGACAAAGAAGATTACAATTGAAGGCATGTCCTGTCAGCATTGTGTTAAGCATGTTAAGGAAGCGTTGGAGGAACTAGATGGAATTAAGTCCGTCAAAGTCAGCCTTGAGAGCAAGTATGCTGAAATAGAGCTCAACCATGATGTTGACAACGAAAAAATAAAAGCCTCTATAGATGAAGCCGGCTACGAGGTAACCTCCATCAGTTAAATGAGTAATGTGAGTAATGGGGACGGTGACTTTTACTCATTTTAGTCGACTACAATATGTCATTTTGAGCGTAGTAAATGCATCCAACCCTTAGTGCTGCACTACTAGTATTACGCTCTAATCTTAAATGGGCGGCGCTTGCCGCCCATTTTTGCATCTTCATAAAATCTTCATATGTATTTGATAATGTATACGAAAGAAATACTGTTATGGAGGATGAAAATGAGCAGCAAAAACAAGACATCAAACAAAGGTGGTAAATCAATTCTTTTTAATAGTAACACCATAATTGGTGTAGTGGCGGCATTTCTTTTAGTTGTGGCGATAATAACGATGATTGGGAAAAACAAAGGTTCGAATGAAGCTGTGGCAGAGTTAAACGATGTTTCTATTACAAAAAGTGAAATAACGCAAACCGTTAAGTTTTATCCTGTGAAGGCCGGAAAAGTTAATATGGAGATAATGGCTGTAAGAGCAAGCGATGGAACAATAAGAACAGCATTTAACACATGTCAGATTTGCAATGGCTCACCAAGAGCATATTACAAACAAGAAGGAGATTTTGTAGTCTGCCAGAATTGCGGGAACCGATTTAGTATGGACATGATTGAAGTTCAAAGAGGCGGATGTAATCCAATTCCTATAACCGATGATGACAAAATAGACGCAGATGATACTATCACCATTACAAACGAGTTTATCGAACAGAACAAAGATTTATTCACGGAAAACTGGAAGAGCTTATAATATTGGCCGAGGTGTGGTATGAGTCAGGAGTACGGACAAATAATCTTGAATATTGATGGGATGACCTGTACCGGATGTGAAACAAGGATTGAGAATGCCATTCGTAAACTGGAAGGAATTATAGAATCAAGCGCCAGCTATACTAACGGCACCGCTGAGATAGTTTTTGATACCTCTGTAGTTTCACAGGGAAAAATTGCTGAAGCCATAGAGAAACTCGACTATAAAGTAATCAGTAATAATTTAACTAAAGAGGGGACAGAACACGGAGACTATAATTCTGAACCGGTGGACACAAATAGCAAGACCAACGTGGTTCAGTTAATCGGTATCGGAATTATTATTCTATCACTTTACCTGATTATTAAAAATATAATTGGTTTCAACTTTATACCTGAAATTAATCAATCAATGGGCTTGGGATTATTGTTTGTGGTGGGACTATTAACTTCTCTTCATTGTGTTGCCATGTGTGGAGGAATTAATCTTTCTGTTTGCATGCAACACAAAATTGAGGACGATGCTTCCAAGCTTGCTAAGCTTAAGCCCAGTATTTTGTATAACATGGGGCGTGTTGTTTCCTACACTGTTATAGGTGGTGTGGTCGGTGCATTGGGCTCCTTAGTAAGTTTTACAGGAACTGCAAAGGGAATTGCAGCGCTTCTTTCCGGTGTTTTCATGGTTGTTATGGGTCTTAATATGCTCAATATATTTTTGTGGCTTAGAAAGCTCAACCCAAGGTTACCTAAGCTTCTAGGTAGAAAATTGCATGCTAATACAAGTAAAAAAGGACCTTTTATAGTTGGTATATTGAATGGACTTATGCCTTGCGGTCCTCTTCAGGCAATGCAGATTTATGCGCTTGGGACGGGAAGCTTTGGAGCCGGTGCATTATCAATGTTCCTGTTTAGTATGGGAACAGTTCCACTAATGTTTGGCTTTGGAGCTATAAGCTCGATGATAAGCGGAAAGTTTACTCATAAAATGATGAAGGTTAGTGCAGCTTTGGTCATAGTCCTTGGCTTTTTTATGCTGAACAGAGGGTTGAATTTGTCTGGTTTGGGAATTATCCCTCCATCTGCCCAAGTGGGTGACAGCAGTGTTGCAAAAATACAAGATGGCATTCAATATGTGTCAACAGGGCTAGAACCGGGAGCATATACACCCATTATTGTTCAGACGGGCATACCGGTAAAATGGACAATCAAAGTGGAAAAGGGTGTTTTAAATGGATGTAATAACCCTATTACTATTCCACAGTATGACAAACAGGAGAAGCTTAAGATTGGTGATAATTTGATTGAATTCACACCGGAAAAAGAGGGGGATATTATTTATACCTGTTGGATGGGTATGATAAGTAGTAGAATAAAGGTTGTTGAGGATATAAGCAAGGTAACTGATGAGGACATTCAAAACTAGATTGCTGTCAGTTAAATACTAGTAAGAAGAAGGCAAGAAACGGATGAGCCGGAAGAGAAAAATACTCATTGTTGATGATGAACCCAAAATAGTGGAAGTAGTGCAATCCTACCTGGAGCATAGTGGCTATGAAGCTTATTCTGCTTATGATGGAAGGACTGCTCTTACGTTGTTTCAAGAAGTCGCACCTGACTTGATAATTCTGGATCTAATGTTGCCCGATCTTAGCGGTGAAGATATTTGTAAGGCTATACGCAGGGAATCAAAGGTTCCGATAATTATGCTAACGGCAAAAGTTGAAGAGGAAAATATATTGAAAGGGCTTGATCTCGGTGCCGACGACTATATTACAAAACCTTTTAGCCCCAAGCAGTTGGTGGCAAGAGTCGCAGCAATATTAAGAAGAGTTTCGGATAATCTGCCACCGGCTATGGATATTATGGCATATGATAACAATGATTTAGTAATAGATAATTTGAAGCATGAAGTTAAAAAGCAAGGCCGTACTATAAATCTTACACCCAATGAGTACAGAATATTATTATCAATGGTTAAGTATCCGCAAAAAACATTCACAAGGGAAGAACTTATAAACATGTCTCTGGGAGAAGATTTTAACGGATTTGACCGCACTGTAGACACCCATATAAAGAATCTAAGGCAGAAAATCGAGACAGATCCGAAATTGCCTCAATATATATTGACCATACATGGAATAGGATATAGATTCAATTGTGAGAAATAAAACCCAAACTAATACTGGAAGGATATCCGGCATTATGTATAGTCTAAAATCAAAGCTAACGCTTTCTTATGTTATGATAATCGTTTTAAGTGTACTGTTAATTAGTATACTTATGAATTTCTTTTCGGATAAACATTTCAGAGAATATGTCAAACAAAATCAGGATCAAAAGAACAAAGAGATTATTACACAGATCTCGGCACAGTATGGTGATAGTGGTGAATGGAACTATGGCATGATTGAGACCATCGGCATAAGTGCCCTAGAAAACGGTCTTATCATGCGGGTAAAGGATTCATCAGGAGAGGTAATCTGGGATGCCAATGCGCATAACAATGGCATGTGTCAGAGAATTATAGAGCAGATGGCTCATAATGTTAGCGAGCGTTACCCTCGTGTAAAGGGTTCTTATACTGAAATACCCTATAATATTTTTAGTAGTTTTAAGAAGGTGGGGGTTGTTGAGATAGGGTCCTATGGGCCTTACTATTTAAGTGACCATGATATATCCTTTATCAATACATTGAATACGTTGCTATTGGGAGCGGGTGTTTTCTCAGTAGTATTAGCTCTGATACTGGGACAAATCATGGCCAAACGGTTAAGCAATCCTATCTCAAAGGCAATAAAATCCGCTCAATCAATCGAAAAAGGATTTTACGCCGATAGAGTCATTAATGAATCAAACACCTATGAGCTTAAGCAATTATCAACAACTATAAACAACCTTGCAGAGACTCTTGAAAATCAGGAAGCCCTAAGAAAAAGGCTAACCGGTGATGTAGCTCATGAGCTGAGAACACCTCTTGCCACTTTGCAAAGCCATATGGAAGCTATGATTGATGGAATTTGGAAGCCTGAAAAAGAGAGGCTTATAAGCTGTCATGATGAAATAGTAAGAATAAGTAATCTGGTAGGAGATTTAGAAAAACTTTCCCGTTACGAGGGCGACAATATTAACCTTATAAAAAGCTCTTTTAATGTAACAGAGCTCATTAAAAGCTTAGTTAAGAATTTTGAAAAGGAGTATATGAATAAGAATATTGAGATTATAGTAATCGGGGAAAGTAAAGAATTATATGCTGATAAAGACAAAATCAGTCAGGTTTTGGTGAACCTCTTATCAAATGCACAAAAATATACCCCAAATGGAGGTACGGTAAAGATAAGTGTAGAGGGTGATAAGGATATCGCTCGCATCATTCTTCAGGATAATGGCTACGGGATTCCTGAAGAGGATCTGCCTTATATTTTTGAAAGGTTTTATAGAGCCGACAAGTCACGTAACAGGCTGACAGGCGGCTCAGGAATAGGTCTTACTATCGCTAAATCGATTATAGAGGCACATAAAGGAACCATAGTAGCCCATAGTAAAGAAGGGTATGGTTCAGAATTCATAATCTCATTACCAATTGAAGACTAGAAAAGTATTACAACGGCCATAAAAACCAAGGGTTCATTTCCATCGTTTTTAATGGAGTGGAATTCACCATTTCCTGTTTTAACGGCATCACCAGGCCCAACATTAACCATTGTGCCGTTATCGTCCACAATCCCTTTACCACTTAAAATATAATAGATTTCTTCCTCCTGGTCATGGATATGGGTTCCTATGGAACAACCCGGTTCCAGTGTGATTACGTTAAACAGGCGGCATTTGCCCATCATCTCTTCATTCGAAAAAATGGACATCATTTGTGTAAATCCTTCACCATCGCGCATTTTTTCGACGGATTTAGTAACCATATCGGATTTTCTTCTTATCATTTCTTATACCTCCAAAGATGTTTTATTTTTACGCGGACGCATAAATAGACCAATATACGTAGCGCATACGATCAACAATATAGATGAAGTCAAGAATAGCACTTGCTTTATATCGTATGGTGCACCAAATATAATCACCAGTCTTTCTCCAAAGAAACCAACAAGCTGTGCTCCAAAAACCGCTGAAATATATCCGATAAAACCGCTGATAGCTGCACTGAATCCTATGTAAACAGTTCTTTTTTCATCCGGGGTGAAATCAAATTGTAGATTAAAAAGAGCGACGTTAATACCTGACCAGGCTATTCCACCTGTTACATGACAGATAATAAGAAGTAACATCAGAATTGGACTTCCTTCAGATGCAAAAAACCAAGTTAAGTGACAGATGCTTAGAATACCAATGGTAATCATTGTAGTTTTTGACCAGCCACTCTTATCGGCAAATCTTCCCCAAATACGGGCAGCCAGAATATATATTACAGCATTTACAAAGGAAAGCGATGTAATAACAGTGTAGCTCATGGATAGGTCTGATTTTAAATAAACAGAAAAATATGCACTCGCTATTTGAATGGCGAAGTTCCATATTATCAGCATAATAAAATAGCGTGTAAATTTCTTATTTTTTAGTGGAAGCGTAAAAATCTCGGACAGTTTAATCCGCTCGGTGGTATGTACTAATGGCACCTCTTTCATCAATGCAAATGATGAAAAATTCAAAATAGTAAATAAGAAAATACAACTGTATACAATTATGTATCCTGTACCTTCGTTGCCTGCCGCTGTAAAAATGTCAAGAATCTTTCCCAACGCAAGGGTTACTAAAGTCGCTGCAAGAAGAAGATATGATTCTCTTGTGCCAAAATATTTTCCTCTAATATTCTGAGGCACAAAACTCACATACATGTTAGAAACTGCTGGGTTAACAAAGGATACGGCCAGGTTTGAAATAAAAAGTACAATTGCTGCAATAATTAGCTTGGTATTAGATGGTAGAGGGAGAAAAGGAACAAAAACTAAGGCTGAGAGCAGGACTCTGTGTATCATAGCACCAATAATTATTATTGTTTTCCTAAATTGCAGGCTTTCAAGAATGATAGGGGAAATAACCTGTATGATTGCAGCAAAAACGGGTATTGCAATTACATACCCGCAAAAAGTATCGCTTGCCCCCATATATTTCAGCAGGCCAACTAAAAATGCTCCGGTGGTCAAATTGAATATTGTGCGGGCCGAAGCTCCTTCAAGTATAACCAGTAAACGGTTTCTCTCTAAGTCCTTTTCAGTGATTCTTTTTTGTTCAGAAGGCATTTTATAACCTCATAGCATGAAGATTCATCCTCTGTCGCATCTGTAGCAGTAAATTAAAGTTTCAGAAATTGTTCAATGTTCAGGATAAATACTGTTGCGCCACCAACGTTGACCTCAATAGGCATAGCCATATTAAAGGAACCAAAGCTGCCAGGGAGCTTTTCAGGAGCAATCATTCTGCGTCTCGATTTACATGTATCCCGGATAATGCCAAGAGCACGTTCAACCTTATCATCATCGGTAGCAACTAGGAAGGTTGTATTGCCGCTTTTTAAAAACCCACCGCTGGAACAGAGTTTAGTTGTTCCAAAACCATCACGGTTTAGATTATCGGCAAGAATGCTGCTGTCTTCATCACTTACAATAGCAAAAAGAAGCTTCATAAGAAAGACCTCCTAATAATAACTTAGTATCTTTCTTAATTATACGGTAAAAAACGTCATTATTCAAGGCGAAGCGATGTTTCCCACTTGATTTCATGAAGCTTTACAGTCTTACCGTTGAGGTATGAAAGATGGCCTGAGGGCGATGTAAACAAAAAGCTCATCTCATATGCCCAGAGAGCCTGCCATTTGAGTTTGAAGGCTCTGTTAACAGAATTAATGCCGTATTTCCCATCACCTAACAGGGGGTGCCCGATAAAGGCCAAATGTGCCCTGATTTGGTGGGTCTTGCCAGTGACTAGCTCCACCTCAAGAAGAGAGTATTCACCAAAATCCTTTAGAAGGCTGTAACGGGTTATTATTTGCTCTGTGCCCTTTAAAGGTCTATCATAAACAAAAACCCTACTGTTATTACTATCCTTCCTGAGATATCCATGGAGCTCTTCTGCTTTCTTTAAAGGTACTCCGTAGACAAGGCAATGATATATTTTTCTTATTTCACGGTTTTTAAACTTGTCCTCTAAAATGGCAAGGGTTTTGGAGTCCTTGGCAAAAAGGACAAGACCTCCTGTATTCCTGTCAATGCGGTGGCATAGAGCGGGGAAGCCTTGCTCATAAGTATTCTCATCACGGCTTGTAGCGAACGTACGTATCCACTGGTCAAAAATCTGAATATCCTCATTCTTATCCTGGTGAACGGGCATTCCCTGGGGTTTTGAAGCTAAGAGAATATAATCATCCTCGTAGATAATTTCCGGATTAGCTGTTTCTGATGACTCAATAGAGCTTTCTTTAGAAAAATACTCTTCCGGGACATATAACTGAACAATGTCTCCCGGTGAAAGCAGGAATGATTCCTTAACCCGTTTATTATTTACCTTAACATTTCTTTTACGAAATGCTTTGAAAATAACCGAGGAGTTCGTGTTTGGAATCATATCAAAAAGAAAGGCATCAACACGTTTATTCTCATAAGGAGGGGATACTTGAAATTCTCTCATAACCAGACCTCTTAATCATTCTATTATTTCAAATGCAAGCGCTGTTCCCCGTTTAATTTTTCTGGGGTACATCTGATACACGCTTCTGTGAAGCTTTTCTTCCTTTATCAGAACTTCTCCGCTATAAATTCTGATATATGTATCGACAATATAACCTTCCAATCCGTTTTCATCAACTATAAAGGTTCCCTGAGGCAGGGTATTATCATCTATGTATTGGACGGATATGGGTGTAGTACTGATAGTCTTGGTGGCCAGCTTAACCTTTTGATCCGGGTAATCATTGGTAGAGCTTATTCTAAATGTGAGATAATTATCAGAGGACACCGTTGCGTTTATACGAAGGGGATAAGGTGTCGTATTTTTAAACACCAAATCGGCATATCCGTATGAAACAGCCGCATCGTGACCTAAGGGGACATAACCCACAGTAAACATGTGGTTATGTCTTTCGGTAACTTCAAGGTTTGCTCTTAAAACTGCGTTATATAAGGTTGTGGATACCTGACAAACACCGCCTCCGGTACCGTCTGTAATCTTGCCTGCAACATAAATATGGGCTGTTCTATATCCTTTATTGGCTGTACGGGGGCCAACCACCTCATTGAAGGAGAAGACTTCCCCTGGTAAAAGCAAGGTGCCGTCAATACTTTCTGCAGCAAGACCGATATTGATACTTCTATTATAATTGTTTTGATTGTTAGTGTTAAAATGAGTCGTATATGATGAAAGAGTATCTCTGAAAAGCTGCGCTTTAAGTTCGCCCTCTGTTATCTCAGGCGCGATAAATTCAACAGGCATGATGATTTCTTCATATTCTTTGTTTTCGCGGCTTTCTATATAGGATATGATTTCCATAAGCTTTCCGCGATCCAGTTTCAAACCCATTTGATGAGGCTTTATTTCATAAGTAGTTCTGGTCGTTTTTACAAATTCCGCATTAATCGGTTCCCTATTTAGTGTGGATAAAGCAGTTTCAATATCAAGAGGTGGAGGTGGTATTTTGATAATTGGTATGGTGAGGGGGGAGGGGTCAAAGGTCGTTATTCTGCTGATGATTACTTCCTTAAGTAGATTTCTATCAGCCTGTTGTCCCGGTATACCGGTACATAGTATAACCTCATCTTCCATAATAACGATATTAGTTGGTATGATTTCTCTATAAACATCATCACATATTTCGTCCAGTAAATTATTGAAATCTTCGGTTTCAGTGTCTATAACATAATCGATGGAAACAGGTGAACTTCGGATCTTAGCAATATTAACCAGCCTGTCAAGGAGATTACCTTTTCTTCCTAACGAGTAAGCACTCTGTACCATGGCTTCTATATCAATTTTTAAACCCATATCCGAAACCTTGATGGTCCTAGCTGCCTGGGGGTCATCTAGATTAACGTAAAAATCAACAAATAATGAGGCCAGTTCGTCTTCAAGATAAGCCGAAAGCTCTTCTTTCGTGAAACCATCAACAGATGTACCCCTGATTTGCACGCCTTTATATATGGTATTCGAGTTTAATAGAATAGTTAAGTAAGCTAGGGCAAGCAAAACAAAAAGAATAGAAAATGCCGATACAAAGATTAGTATATGTTTTTTTCCGTTGAGGGACGAGGGGGTTTTTTCAAGTTGGTCGTTGTTCATAGTGCACACCTAAATAATCTTATTTGTTTCGATAACCTAATATCATTATCTCAGCTTTTAAAATCATTGACAACATACCCGCTGTTTATATTATTAAATTAGCAGGGACAGAATCAATAAGTTATTTATTCTCTGCTATGTTATACTAAAGATATGTAGAATTTAGAAGGCATAGTTTTTAATAATCGGTTTATTTTTATTATTGATGAGGTGGTTGAAAATATGCGACTATTCAAAAGGAAACCTGCAGTTGAAACGATGCCGATGGAACAGGGCGAAGAGAAAAATGTGAATGTGGTATTTGACACCTCTATTTTGAGGAAAAACGATATAACTCGTCTTTCGATTGACGAAAGATGGACGAAGCTTTTTGTTGCAATAAAGATGACACCCGAAATAGAAAAAGCAGAAAAGGAAATGAACGAGCTGATTAAGGAAGAGGCTATGCTACGGCAAGAGCAGGATAATTTGGAGCCTCAAAAACGAAAATGCATGAATGAGATTATGAGTCTTACAAAGGAAGCTTTTGAGAATGACAATAATGAGGCTAAACTTAGACTCAAGGAATGCAAAAAAGAAATAGAGAAGATAAATAAACGAATTGATAATGTTATGGGAGATATTGAAAAGCTTCAGGATAAGTTGAGGCAAGCAAACGTGGAGCTTCTAAACAACTCAATTAACTACATATTTTCAACTTTAAAGAATAAAAACCAAAGAGCACTTGAAATAAAAGATGAACTTGAAGAGCTTGAGCAAAAAAAGAAAGCTCTTGAAGAAGAATTAGAGAACATATCGGTAGATTGGACAAATTATGCAATAGATCTTACCGAACTTATTGGAACCGATCCGGTTAAAGAATTTGAAGCAGTATACAAATTGGAGGGGTTAAAAGATGAAACTGTTGACACCTCGGCAGATGAAAACGATTGATGAATTAGCTATAACTAATGTTGGTATTCCCGGTATTGTTTTAATGGAGAACGCTGCCATTCAAACAGTCATGAAGGCTTCTAGCATGATAGGAGATAAAAAGGAGCCAAGTGTAACGGTCGTAGCCGGTATAGGCAATAATGGCGGAGATGCTTTTGCAATCACACGTCATCTTTTGTCAATGGGTTATGCTGTTTCAATTTTTTCTATGACAGACATTGATAACCTTACCGGTGATGCTCTGACCAATGGCCAAATTTTAATAAATCTAGGGATGAATATTCGGGTAATAACCGGTGCTGAAAGTCTGGAAAGGCTTAAAAAATCCTGTAGCGAGAGCGATCTGGTTATTGATGGACTATTAGGCACAGGCATTAATCGTGATGTTGATGGATTACTGTCTGAAACTATTGATATTATAAATAATTACTCTCCTCTGATCCTTTCCATTGACATAGCTTCAGGTGTGGATGGTCTCACAGGAAAGGTTAGGGGTAATTGTATTAATGCCGATGCCACAGTTACCTTCCATCTTCCTAAAGTAGGAATGGTCCAACAGCCAGGAGCCGCGTATATAGGTGAACTTTCTGTGGCTGATATTGGTATTCCATATGCTTTAGCCGAGAATATGGACACCCCCGAGTTAATGGAGAAAAATGATATTAAGGGTATGATTCCAATAAGACCCATTGTAAGCCATAAGGGTACATTTGGAAGACTACTGATTATTGCAGGTTCCCAAGGTATGACAGGAGCTGCGTATTTAAGCGCTTTATCAGCATACAGAACCGGAACAGGTCTAGTCAGGCTGGCTGTTCCTAATGCTTGTATAGATCCGTTAACTGTTATGCTGCCCGAAGCAGTTTTTACTTGTCTGCCCGAACAGACTAATGAAATCCATGACCTGATTATAAAATTAATAAAAGAAGCAGATGCAGTTTTAGTTGGCCCCGGATTATCGCAAACTGAACGAACTATGCAGCTTCTGGAAACAATTATTGAGAATTGTAATAAGCCAATGGTGCTGGATGCTGATGCTTTAAATCTTATGTCAAACAATAAATTATTGATGGATAAGCTTCGCTGTGAGGCTATTATTACACCACACCCTGCCGAAATGGCACGACTTACCGACATGACTACAGCCGGGATACAAAGCGACAGAATCGGTATAGCTAAGAACTTTGCAGATGAATTTGGTTTAACGGTGGTTCTTAAAGGAGCCGGAACAGTTATCGCAGCGAATGATGGGAGAACGGCTATTAACCCCACAGGCAATCAGGGGATGGCAACAGCCGGTGCCGGAGATGTCCTTGCAGGGGTTATTACATCACTTTTGGGCCAGGGCCTACCTCCCTATGAAGCTGCAGTAGCAGGTGCTTATATTCATGGCCTGGCAGGTGATTTAGCTACCGCGGATATTGGAGCGGCAGGAGTAATGGCTTCTGATATAGCAAATAATATTTCCAAAGCCATTGATCACATTCTCTCTTAGTCAATTTCATGGGAGACCATTAGACTCCCGTTATGATTCTTTGCTGAGGTTAGGAGACAATTATGGAATATAAATTTACACGTACATGGGCTGAAATAAATCTTGATAATATTGCACATAATGTGAAGGAAATTCAAAGGCTCGTCGGAAAACGCACTGAAATAATGGCAGTGGTTAAAGCTGACGCCTACGGACATGGAGTTCTTGAAACAGTCAATACAATTATTGAAAATGGGGCATCACGCCTTGCGGTATCTATGCTGGATGAGGCAATTCAGTTAAGAAAAATTGGTATAGACATACCTATTCTGGTTTTAAGCCATACCAATCCACAAAGAATAGACGAGCTTATAAAATATAATGTAACCCAGACAGTATATAGCCATGATATAGCAAAGGCTCTGTCTGATGAAGCAGTTCGTCAGGGAGTAAAGGCAAGGGTACATATAAAAATTGATACGGGTATGACGAGAGTAGGATTCCAGCCGGGTTATAGCGCTGTTAAAGCAGTTGTTGAAATTCAAAAACTGCCCGGAATAATTGTGGAAGGTATTTTTAGCCATTTTGCCACCGCCGATGAAAAGGACAGTAGCTATACAATGCATCAAATGGCACTCTTTGAGAGCATAATAAATGAGTTGAATAGAATCGGAATTCTAATACCTATACGTCATATTTCTAATAGCGCGGGAATTTTACAATATCCGGAGTTTTCTATGGAAATGGTAAGGCCCGGTATTATCCTTTACGGGATATATCCCTCCGAGGAGGTCAACAAAGAAATAGCGGATTTAAAGCCTGCCATGACGCTTAAATCCAGTATTACTATGGTCAAGTGGGTGGAAGCCGAAACTCCAATAAGTTACGGCAGAAAATTTTATACAGGTCAAAAAAGTCTTATTGCTACAATTCCTGTGGGTTATGCTGACGGCTATTCCAGACTATTTACAGGAAAGAGCAGAGTATTGGTAAACGGACAGTTTGCTCCTGTGGTAGGCTCCATATGCATGGATCAGTGTATGATTGATGTAACCGAAATTAGCGGTGAAATAGCTATCGGGGACGAAGTGGTTTTACTTGGCAGACAGGGTAACAACGAGATTACTGCTCAGGAGCTTGCCGGGCATATAGGAACAATACCCTACGAAATTGTATGTATAATTGGTAAACGAGTTCCGCGAGTATACTTCAAAAATGGCGCAATTGTAAATGTTTTAAATTATTTAATATAGATAGGTTGAATTCTATTTATTTGTTCAACTTATTTAATTAGGTATACATTTATAGGAAATAAGAAATAATAAAGAGCGTACGTAACCTAATTTTAATTTGCGCTCTTATACGGTCTTTTTTATAATATAAAGAGATAAGTGATTGATTGCACTGAAAAAGCCAAAGGGATTATGCAGAATAAATCAATCTATAATTGGGGTCATGCATTGGTGGTCAATACTTTTTACAGGAGTGATAAGATTTGCTGGTAAGAAGAGGCGACATTTACTATGCTGACTTAAGTCCGGTTGTGGGATCAGAACAGGGAGGAGTAAGACCTGTTTTGGTAGTTCAAAATGATGTAGGTAATAAGTTTAGTCCTACCATAATTGTATCTGCTATAACATCACAATTGGACAAGGCTAGGCTTCCTACACATATTGAAATAGCGGGAGACCTTTACGGCCTGAATAAGAATTCGGTGATTCTTTTAGAACAGGTAAGAACTATTGATAAAAAAAGACTGCGTGAAAAGGCAGGACATCTGGATGATTACCTGATGAAAAGAGTTGATTATGCGCTTCGTACGAGCTTTGGCCTGAGCGTTACATACGTGCAGTAAAGCGAATATGAAAGCCTACTAAGGAGGAAGAATAATGGTATTCAAAAGAAAAAGCAAAATAGCTTTAATAGCGTGTGTAATATTATCCTGTGTTTTACTGGTAGTATCCTCCGCCGCAGGAGCTGGTCAGCCCGGAAGTGATGCAGACCCTCTGGTAACAAAGAGCTATGTTGATCAGAAAATTGCTCAACTATCGGCCCAAATCGGTACCGGGACAGGTACAAGTACAGGCACGGGAACTGTAGATACAGGTACGGTAGCCCAACTTCAGACTGATGTAGGTGATCTTACAAAGTTCGTCATCGATGCCTTAACAGAAATAGAAACTCTAAAAGGCAGAATAGCCAGCTTGGAGAGCGGATATACTGTTGTTGAAGCCAAAGCAGGGCAAAAAATAATTCTATCCGGCGGTAGTGAAGCTCTTTTAAGAAGCGGTACTGCTGTTGCAATCAAGGGCACAAACGGAGTTCTTGTTGACGCAAGTGCCGGAGTTGATTTAAACGATGGAGTGAATGTTCCGGTTCAACATCTTCTGATATCCTCAAGGACAGATGGTAGAGGCCTTTTGATTAAGTCAAATTCGTTTCTCCTTATCCGCGGAGCTTATACAATACAATGAGTTAACTCGTACAATGTAATTTTACAATATAAATGTTACAAGGGTATAAATGAGACCACAAGTTTCATTTATACCCTCTTTGATTTTCTGTTTTTATACGATAATGTAAATGAGAGGTGCTTATGAAAAAGGAAAGTTTAATCAAAAACTTAATAATGGCCGTTCTGATTTTTATAACCCTTTTTTTTGGTGTAAGACCAATACTGTCAAGAGATAATAAAAAAGTCAGTGGCGGCAGTCAATTTAAGTTTGCTGATAATGAGTATGGAACAATAGTTATCGGTTCCGAGCCGGAAGGCTTAGCCGCCGCTCTTGCAAGTGCCAGAACCGGTTTGAAAACATTGCTTATAACAGAAGATGACAGCCTCGGAAGCTACATAAAGCAAAGTATGATATCAAAAATGGACCCCCAGCAGGGATTGATCGATAAGAAAAAAGTTCTTCTAAATCAGGGAATATATCAGGAGATATTCGGTAATTTTAACGTAGGATTTAGTGGTGCGGACTATGAGAACTCCCTTGAGAAGCTTGTAGAAAAGGAAAAAAACTTAAAAATCCTTTATGAAAGCACTCTTTCGGATGTTAGCCTTGAAGGGGAATACATAAAGGGTATAAGTGTTGAAGGCCCAAAAGGGAAAAATTACTATTTAGGTAGGAATTTTATTGATGCGACCCAGAACGGAGACCTTTTAATGCTTTCGGGAACCCCATATTTTAAAGGCTCTGAGGATATAGGTATTCTGGATTTTTATTCTTCGGTGGAATTTAATTTCCGTATTACCGGGGTTGATGTGGAAGCTTTGAAAAAGAGCAAGAAGACCAGCGATTTTATTGACGAGTTTCAATTAGTTCTTCTTGCTTATGAAAAAGTCAATCCCAGAACCAAGATTATCAAGCCATCCTTTATCATCCAGAATGATAATGAACTGGTTATTTCGGGATTACAGGTTTTTGGAGTTGATGTTGACGATGAGGATGATCTGAGGTTAGCTTATCAAGAGGCTGAAGAAGAGGCAATTATGCTTACGGCTTTCCTAAAGAATACTTTGAAAGCTTTTAAAGATTGTACCTATAAAGAAAGCCCCGAAAGTTTTTTTATTCCTGAATATAGGCATTTTGAGGGACGTTATAAGCTCACGGTCAGTGATATTCTCGATAACAGGAGCTTTCCGGATAAAGTGGCTTTAAGCTCTCAGGAAGTTGATGCCTCTAAATTTGTTGATAAGAATATTGAATACATAGTTATGAAACCTAAAGTATACTCAATCCCACTGGGAAGCATAGTTCCTGTTAATCTTCAGAATGTGATTATGTTAGGTTCCAAAGCGGGATTTACCTCTCTGGCAGCAACAAGTGCAGGCAGCATACCCACAAGGATTACAGTAGGTGAGGCTGCGGGGCTAATTTCAGTATACAGTCTTATAAAGGATTTATCTCCTGCTGAAATACTTGACTTACCCGAAAAGGATTTGAAGGAAATGCGGGAGTATATAAGCAGGGGCGGGGTCATGCTTGAAGAATTTGACGAAAGTATTTTGATTCCGGAGACAGAAGATAAACTGAGTGAACATTGGTCATATTCGTATATAAAAGTTCTTGCTGAGTACGGATTGATTTCCGGAGGCAGGGAAAATGATTTTAAAGTTGATTATAAGGCAAGTCAGGAGTTGTTGGTGGTATTAGTAAAAAATGCGATGCTTAAGATAGCACCTGATTCTTATGGAATGGATATTAATTTGGCCCTAAAGCCCTATGAGATACAAAAGGAACTGACAGGAGAAATTGCAGGAGCCATTATTCTGGAAGCTCTATCCATCCCATATGATCAGTCCATCTCCGATGGACAAGGGATGGCCCTTCAAATTCTTAAAGATAAGGAGATTCTTCCTGTAAATATTACGAATCGTCTGAAGCCCGACGAGCAGGTGACAATGGATACTGTATATGGGTTAGTTGTCGAGGCGGTCGAAAGTATAAAGTAGATGTTTGGATTGATAATGTATTGAGGCTTATTACTTCAGCCATAAGTCGTAAACCCCGCATTCAGGAAAGCTGTAAATACCATTAACACGGTGCTTCAATGGTATTCCATCCAGCGAGAACCCTGAAATCTCATATGACATGTAGAGATTATCGTACTTATTTACTGAAAACCCGGTAAATTTAATTTCGATGCTATCAGGTTTGAAGGCTTTATTATAACGATTTAAAGCGCGGTTTACTCTTTCAAGAACAAGAGGATCGGTCCCTTCGGAGTAGGGAAGTATGTCTCCTTCGCTCAACCAGCTAAAATAATCATACAGCGAAGGAACTGTAGCATTCTTGATAATATCAAACCATTCAAGCGCACGTTTATTAATAGAAGCTCCAAAATTAAATATTTGCTCGTTAAATTGATATTTCCAATCCTGACCTTCTTGAGTTCTTCGTATCTGGACTTCTCTCCATATCCCCGATTCGCTAATAAGATAATATTTGCTGCGTTCTATATAAGGAGAGTTATTGCTTATACCTTTTTCGGTTTTAACCCACACATAGTCCACTATCTTTTCATTGTTAAAATGAAGTTTGAAATATTTTAGCCCCAGAGGTAGGGATTGCAATTCTTCTGGTTGAAGGGTGCCGTAAATACTGTAACATGAGCCTGCCAGTTCATCTATATTTTCTTCGTTGATTGCTTGTATAAGAGAGTTCATATACTCTGCTTCCGATTGTGGAACTTCGGCTTTCTCTATTGTCAGTTCAAGAAGCTTCCATGCGTCAGTAAAAATTATAAAGTCTTCATTACTGTCTATGAATGCAAACCTGGAGCCATAGTTGGATACAACAGGATACAAGTAACGGTCATCATGGGTGATAATGGACGCTTCTTCATAAGGAGGTACAGCTAATAGTGTGCTAAACTGAGCAACGCCGGTTTGCCAGAACAACAGGGTTTCATCAGGTAACAAACCAATAGGTACGCCTTGCTCAGGACATGAGGTATAATCGCTATATAGAGTTTGTTGGATATTACTGACATTCCACTGGCTTGTCTTTATTTTTTTTATCAACTGTGGCTCTCGCCCGGGAAAATAGAGGCTATCGTAAGTCTCCCCCAACTCCTCAATCGTATCATCGCTCAAATCCAATATACTGAAAAAATGCCCATCATCCCATCCTGAATAAATCCATGCAATGCTGTCCTGTAATGCCCAGAAAAGATCCCGATATACCATTTCTTCTCCTATAGTTCTTACTATTTCTGAATTATAGGTATCTAAAAGGCACAATACATGAAGATCACCTCCATCAAGATTATGCGGGTTCTTACCTACATCCTTGTAAAACAGGATATGGCGGTTATCAGAAAACCAGATAGGAGAATGACCTTTTATATCGGACCTGAGTGATTGAATTTCTTTGTTTGAACGGTTATATATCTGAAGATTTTGGTTTTTATCAACATAGATGATTTTAGAACCATCTGGACTGAGTTCAGCTTGGCGGCCTGAAATCGGGAGGAGTTCAAGGCTTGACTGATGAAGGTCATAGATATAGATACCTCCAAATGAAATCAAAACTTCACTATTATCAGCAGACCATATAGGTTCAGCAAGATAGTAATGCGAATCTAAGCTTCCCATAAGTATAGTGGCGATTTCTTTGCTTTCATTATTATAATAATAGACTCCGGGAGTAAATTTTCCTTCAGCATCTTTAAGATAGCCTTCAAAAATGACAGCATTTTTACCGGGAACCCAATATAAATAGGAGCCGCCGATGCCGTCAATTCCTAAATCTTTTGCGTATATAACCTCGCCGATATCCATAATGGATGGTGGATTCGCTTTATCGGGTTCGGGCATCGGGACATCGGGAGTAGTTTGAACCTCCGGTGTTATGGATGGTGAACTTTCCGGTGATATGGTTGGGGATAAGGCAGGAGGTCTGACAGTCGCCGTATCGTTTGGATCACTCGATGAGGAGACCGGAGTTTCATTCCGACAACCAGATAGGGGCATAATTAAGATGATAATGCAAATGAGACAACAGATAATCGATTTTATCATACTTTGCCTCTCAAACAATTATTTGGATATTGTACAATATATTAATAATAACATATATATCATATCTGTCAAATAAAAGAAATAATTACAGTAAAAAGAATATAATTACTACATGGTATTAAGACTGATTTTAGGTAATTGATTATATAAAGAAGGGTACATATCATTGATGTTTTTTCGTAAATTTCTTCCTTAATGTTAAAATCATAAAACGAGGTAAGTCAAGCATGCGTTTAAAGCGCCTCGGCTCCTTGACTAACCTGAAAAGCCATTCCAGGCCCGCTTTTCTCATGAATTCAGGTGCTAGTGCCACAGTACCCGCAAAAATATCAATGGTTCCTCCAATACCCATAATAACCTTGTTGTTAAGCTGTTCTGCATATTGATTAATCCATTTTTCCTGTTTCGGAGCACCCAGGCCTACCAGAAGTATTTCGGACTTTGATTCATTTATTTTCCTTATAATTTCAGGAGTATCGGATTCATCAAAATAACCATTTCTGAAGCCATTAATCCGAGCTTTAGGAAAATCGGAAAGAATGTTTATTGAAGCTTTTTCGGCAACTCCGGGTCTACCGCCGAAAATAAAGAAGCTGGTAGGCCTGTTGCTTGTATTTACAAGAATTTTTTTAACTAGGTCTATACCCGAGACCTTTTCTTTAAGCCTATTTCCCATTAATTTTGAGGCTAGAACAACTCCGGCTCCGTCCGGAATCACAAGGTCAGCGCGGTTTAGAATACTTAGAAGCTCAGGGTCGCGGTTAGCCTGCATAATAATTTCAGCATTGGGAGTGAAAATCTTATTTGTCGTTTGACTCTTCAACATACCGACAACTATATCCAGAGCTTCATCCATGCTGATATTATCGATCTTGACATTGTGTATATCTATTTTTTCAGGCATTGCTTTTCCTCCAGTGTAATTATGCTCTAAGTCTTTAATCTTTGCCTAATGATTATACTAAACTCTAGAGCAATTGCAAATAGTTAGAATCTTTATGCGCTATACATTTAAATTTTTCATTGTGTAACTATTAAGTACGATTTGTTGACCTTAAAATGCGCAGTGTGATACAATCAAAACGCTGGTAAATAATTATTTTGGAGTGTAGATATTATGGATATATGTATTATTGGGCTCGGTTATATCGGATTACCAACTGCGGCTATGTTTGCAACCCACGGACATAATGTCTTAGGTGTTGATGTAAATAAAAAAGTTATTGATGCATTAAATCAAGGGAAAATTATTATTGAGGAGCCATATTTGGAGGAAGCCGTATCAGAAGCTGTAAAGCAAGGAAATCTTCGAGCCGCAACCGAACCAAAGAGTTCCGATGTTTTTATTATCTGTGTTCCAACTCCCATAATGTCAGACAAGAAAGCCGATCTTACTTATGTAGAAAGCGGAACACGTAAAATCCTACCATATCTGAAAAAAGGCGATATAGTTATTTTGGAGTCAACATCACCGCCTGGGACAACCAGGGATTTTATGGGGGGTATTTTAGAAAAAGCAGGTTTTATTCCGGGAAAAGATGTGCTTTTAGCTTATTGCCCCGAGAGAGTACTTCCTGGACGTATTTTAATTGAGTTAAAAGAAAACAACCGGATTGTCGGTGGTATAAACGAAAAATCTGCTCAAGTTGTAAAAGAGTTGTATAAATGCTTTGTGGAGGGCGAAATTTATACAACCGAAGCAACAACTGCGGAGATGTGCAAACTGATGGAGAACACCTATAGGGATGTTAATATAGCTTTGGCAAATGAGTTGGCAATGCTGTGCGAAAAAATGGGAGTGAATGCCTGGAATGTAATCGAATTTGCCAATAAACACCCCCGTGTAAACCTGCACATGCCCGGTCCTGGTGTCGGTGGTCATTGCATCGCTGTGGACCCGTGGTTTATTGTAGAAAAGCAGCCTGAAATCGCGAAGATAATTAATCTGGCCCGTGAAACCAATGACAGTATGCCCCATTATGTGTTCAACAAAATTAGAGATTTGACCAATGATATACAAGGTAAGAAGAAGATCTGTATTTTAGGAGTGACGTATAAACCGAATGTTGATGATATGCGTGAAAGCCCAATTATTGAGTTAATCGGTTTATTAAATGGTCATGGGGATTTTGAAACTATAATTGTGGACAAGCATGTTAACCTTGAGGGCTCAAAGGAAAGAGATCTATATGATGCTGTTTCTGATTCGCATCTTGTTGTGCTTGCTGTTAATCACAAGGAGTTCGGTGATCTTGATTTCGGGCGAATTAAAAGAGCTATGAAATCTCCCAAGGTATTGGATACGCGCAATTTCTGGGATAAGGATGAAGTAGAATCAGCCGGTATGGAATATAATCTTCTAGGTTGGGGGAGGCCCGTTCATGAATAAGGTTCTTATGGTGGCTCACCAGTTTCCTCCCGTAGGAGGTTCGGGGGTACAGAGAAGCGCCAAGTTTGCCAAGTATCTTCCTCTTTTCGGCTGGGAGCCCGTTGTTCTGACCAGAGACGATAAAAAGATGACCTTAAGGGATGAATCTTTGCTAAAAGAGTTGCCATCTAACATAGAGATAATAAGAACACCGGCTTATGACCTGACGGTTTTACCTTGGGTTTTTAGCAAAGTAGGCAAGTTTATTGCATGGAAGATTTTGATACCTGACGGTGAAGTTTTATGGATGAAAAATGCTGTTAAAGCTTGCCTTGAACGAATAAAAAAAGGTGATATAAAAGCTATCTATACTACTTCCTCTCCATATAGCGATCATTTGATGGGGCTTGAGGTAAAAAAGCACTTTCCGGATCTTTTCTGGCTGGCTGATTTCAGGGATGAATGGACAAATAATCCGTATTTGATTGATAAGCCCCATAGGATTTCACGAATGAAGAAAGAAAAAGAAATGGAGAAAGAAGTATTAGCGAAGGCGGATATTCTTGTAACCAACACACCTATAATGAAGAAGAATTTTGTCAGGATAAATCCTGAGATTGATCTGCAAACTAAGATGTATGTCATTCCCAATGGATTTGACGCCGAGGATTTCGAACATTTTGAAAAGAGTAAAACTAAAAATCCTCAATTTACCATAACCTATACGGGAGCTTTATATGGGCGGAGAAAACCTGATTTATTTTTAAAAGCCGTGGGTAATTTGGTGCAAACGGGAAAAATAAATAAAGAGAAAATATGCATTCGCTTTATTGGAAGCTTCAAGCATGATGTTCTTCAAGGGCTGATTAAATCCAATGGACTTGATGGAGCGGTTGAAACCATAAGCTATATGGAACATGAGCAGTGCATAAAAAACATGATGGAATCGGATGCATTGTTATTGATTGAAGGTGGAGGACCGGGTTCCGAGGCATTCTATACAGGCAAGATATTTGAATATATACAAACCGGAAATCCTATTCTGTCTGTCATTCCTGAAAATGGTGCGGCAGCCGAACTCATTCGAAGCACAAAGACTGGTATTATATGTGATTGGTCTAATGTAAATGCTATTGAAAAGGGATTTACCGATATGTATAATTGCTGGGAAAACAACAATTATATAGTTGATCCTGATGAGAATGAAATTGCACGTTATAACCGTAAAGCTTTGACAAACAGTCTGGCGAATCTTTTAGACAGAGCAGATCGAGAATAATCCAATAGGAGGATGTACTTATGAAATTTATAGATGAGAAAGGGCGCATATTTGGGAAAATCAATATTTTTGATATGATTGTTCTGCTTGCTTTAGTTATAGTGGTGGGAGGAGTCGGCTACAAAGTAATAAAAGACAGGAAGGAGTCAGCCGGACAGGTTCCTACCAAGACTTATATTGTCACTGTTAAATCCAGTGCAATGCCTGCAAGCTATTCGGAGGCATTAAAAAAGGACAACAGGATTTATTACGACAACGATTCTTTTGTCAATGCAAAAATAGTTGATATACGAGAAGAGCCTGCCATGATAACAGTGCAGACTAGTGATGGGAAACTAATTGAAACTCAAAGCCCGAATCTAAAGGATGTCTATATTGACCTTGAGGTTGCGGATAAGCAGGATCTGCCAGATATACGTGTTGGCCGCTATGCTGTGGCAGTGGGTGGCAAGATTACAGTTAAGACTATCTATGCCGTGGGCACAGATAGTATAGTACTCGATATAAGAGAGAAATAACTTGCTGGAGTATGCTCTTTTGCTTTAAATTTTAAGTAACGGGCAAAGCCCAGTTTAAAATCCGAGGTAAGGTTTATGCCGGAGTGTTGGTTTAAAAACAGCTTAATATACCGATTTACAATAGCCATGCTGGAAATACTGAGTCATAGTTTTATTGGCAGATTGGTGGAGAAAACAGGTACGGCTCTTGTAAACAGCAAGATAGCCGCTTGTTTACGATATATTGCCTCCCGTTCATTTAAGCCTGAAAGTTCAATGTTTTATCGTTTGCTTGAAAGAATTAATAAAAAAAGCTCAGCCTTCAGGGAAAGAATGTTTCTGATGTTAAAGAAAAGCCGTGTATATTCTTTGTTGTCAGATTCGAAGGCCTTTTTCCTGATAAGTCTCTTACTGATTCCCATGGTCGCGTTTTATCCTTTTATTGATGAACTGGGAAGAGAGTACTTAGGCGGATTCTCACTTATCGGACTTTGGGATGAGGCATATCTTCTTTTATCAGCAATGTATGTTTTTCTATATTGGTTTTTTGTAAAGAGAGACAGACCACTTGTCAGTACACCGGTAGGAGCTCCCATGCTGTTGCTTATGGCCGTGTCCGTGTATCTATACTTAATGAATTCTACCTATCCCCAGCTTGGTTTCGAGGGATTAAGAGTTGTAATACAGTATTTGTTCTGGTTTTTTATTTTAAACAGTTACCTTATAGATGATAAAAAGGCTTATCTAGTTACACGACTCCTGGTTTATGCCGGAGGAATAATGGGTATCCATGGACTTATTCAATATATTCTTAAGGTTCCTACTCCTTCAAGTTGGACTGATATTGCGGAAGGTAGTACAGGTACGCGGGTTTTCTCAATAGTTAAAAGTCCTAATGTTTTAGGTAGTATATTTATATTGATGATTCCGCTATGCCTTGCTTTTGTACTTCAAAGAAAAAGAGACTTTACTGACAGGATGATTTTCTTTGTGATTTTAGGAGCAATGGGGCTAAGTCTTGTTCTGACTCTTTCAAGAGGGGCATGGTTAGGAGCCGTAATTGCTATGATAATATTCTGTCTTGCTATCAATCCCCGATGGCTCTTTCTTTTAGGTGTCGGGGGAGGAGCAATGCTGTTGCTTCCTTCGGTTATGAGCAGGATAACATATATGCTGTCACCCCAATACAAAATAAGTAGCATGACAGGAGGCCGTCTGCTTCGTTATCAAACAGGCTGGGACATGTTTATGAGGAATAAATGGAGCGGAGTCGGCCTAGGACATTTTGGCGGAGCGGTTGCCATGAATAACAAAAATTTAGTTCCCGACACATTTTACATGGATAATTACTGGCTTAAAACAGCAGTGGAAATGGGTATCTGGGGAATAGCGGCTTTTGCTCTGTTAGCTGTCATCCTGGTTTTCTGGTCCATCCGGGCCATAAAACAAAGTGAGGATTACGATACACGTCTAGTAACTGCTGGTGGCTTTGCCGGTCTATGCGGGGTATTGCTCCATAATTTCATGGAAAACATATTTGAAGTTCCATATATGGTTGTCTATTTTTGGACTATTGCAGCCCTTGTATTCTATTTTGGCTTTCGCAGGGGCAAGAGGGCGATTCATTGAACCCAAACTCTTCTAAAATTAATCTTTAAGCATTTGATAAGCGATCATCACATTAGCTTGTGCCATGGTTTTAAGGCGTTTCTTTGATTGACAAAGATCCTCCCTTATTTTGGTACGGTTATGCCATATATCATCAAGCTGCTTACAAATATCATCACTGTCAAGCTTATCCATTCTTCCTACTGAAGGCTGTCCTATCTCATTTAAGAAAGCTCCTACCTTTTGCTCGTATACAAGACCTAATAGCGGGACACACTGACTTGCGGCATAAATGACTGAATGTAAGCGCATTCCTACCATAAGCTCAGTCCGTCCTGTCAAACCCAACAATAACTCAGGGGCATATATATTGGATATAATGGACGATGGATGCTCCATGCGGTTTATGATAGCCTGGGATATCTCATAATCTCCGGGATATTGCATGGGAATAAAAACAGGATGAGCACCTAAGTTTCCGGCACAGTAATCGGCAATCTCAGCGATCTGATTCAGATAACCGGAATCGGCCCATTTACGGATTGAAAAGCCGATTAAAGGTTTATCCAAAGGTATTCCTTCAGCTTTCATCAGCTTTTCCACATCAGCTTTACATGCCGGCTCTAATAGAATAGCAGGATCTGAGGTCACATATATATTAGGATTCTTTATACCCATCGCTTTTAATTCATTAAATGATTCAGAGTCGCGTAAGCTTATTGCCTGAAGATCGTTTAAAGTACTTCCGGCAAAGTGCCTGTTAAATGTGCGCTTTATTGGGCCGATACCGTTAGCAAACAGCATTGTCTTTGTTCCCAGCCTTTTTGCCATCTTTAGCACCGTAAGATAATACCAGATTGATCGGGTGCTGGTATTGTCCTGAATAAGGCTTCCGCCTCCGGCAAGGAAAAGCCTTGAAGTTTTAAGTTTACGAAAGACCTTTATAAGATTAAAGCGATTAACTGAATCAACCAAGTAAATCCTTTTAGTTTCACGGGGATTCCTAGAAAACACTAAAAATGAAAGCTCAGGGTCAAGACTCCTCAGAGAATCAAGAGTTGAACGCAATATAGCTTCATCCCCACTGTTTTTATATCCATAGTAACCAAGTATGGCTATATCATATTTTTTGTTGTCTTTTCTGTTTCTTGACTCGTTCCTTAAAATAGTTTCATATATTTTTAACTGTGTTTCACACATTTTACGCAATGAAAATTCGGCTTCTGCTTTTACTTTCAGAACCGAGCCCATTTTCTCACGCTTTTCCTTATCAAGCGAAAGCTCGGTAAGATGTTTTCCGAGAGATTTCCAGTCTTTAGGTTCAACAAGATATCCGTTAACTCCTGAATCAATAAGGTCGCCTAATCCTCCCACCCGTGTGCTGACAAAAACCTTTGAGAAACGGGCACCTTCCAGGACCACATAGGGAAAACCTTCACTGATTGAGGTAAGTACATTGATATCTATGACCTGAAAAAAATCATATGGTCTGTCAACCATTCCTGTAAAGTGGACATAAGGTGTTAACCCCAATTTGTCGGCAAATTGCTTTAGTTGGGGCATAAGCTCATCTCCCGGGCCGGCAATAAGAAAGCGGGCATTAGTATTATTTTTCACCACTTCGGCAGCAGCCCTAAGAAAGGTTTCGTGATCTTTTACGGGATGTAGACGCGCCATAATTCCAATCAGCACACAGTCTTCTGGAAACGGTATATTGAAACGTGTGAAGAACTCCTTCCTAGTGCAAACAGGTAACTCATTATCAAAAGGAATGCCGTTGTTGACCAAATATAAATACTGGGGATTGAAGCCTCTATCCTTAAGCATCTCTTTAAGACTGCTGGACACACTGATATGGTAATCAATTTTTCTTAAGGAAATCATATTTATGACGCCAAAAGAAAAGCGCTTCAATAAGCTATGCATATAATCAAGATGATAGTCACTGTGAACTGTGGTAACGACAGGAATCCCAGTAATACGTTTAATAATTGAGGCCATCATATTGGCTTTAGCACCGTGAGCATGAATAATATCATATTGACCCGACTTAACAAGCTTTAAGGTTTTCCGCAAGTCCATAAAGACATTGCCTGTTTTCACGATGCGTGCATTAATTCCCATAGCAACGGCATCATCGTGGAAATTACCCTTTCTATAGCTAATTAGTGTGGCATCAATATGTTTCCCTAATTCTTGTATTAGCTGCAGAACATGGCTTTTTGCACCACCCTCGTCTCCGCCGCCAATAAGATGTATCACTTTCATATTAAAGCATATCCTCTCGATGATAAAAAAGTACCCAATAGGGCTTCGTTTGTCAGTATAAACTTACATCTCGCCACTCATTACCCAAAAGAATGCGTTGAGATGTGAAACCAATAGTTCTTAATAAATCATAGGATTCTTCGTAATAAAAATCAATATTATCTGGATGATGGCTATCTGAGTTTACCATTACAGGAATATTCATATCCAGACAAGCTTCTAAAATCCATTTACTTGGGTATGGTTCATTTAAATACCCTCTGGCTATACCACCCGTATTAATCTCCACAATAGTTTCGGAAAGGGAGATTATATCAAGTGTTTTAAGCACTTCATCGCGATAATAGTCAGCATCCTCATTGAAATATTTACCGTTATTATTCTTCTTTATTACGTCCAAATGGGCAATAATATTTGGAGGCATTTTTAGAAGCATTTCTCTTATTTGACTATAATACGCCTCTACAAGTGCTTGTACATCATTATCAAAACCATTTTTCAATGTTTCTTCAAATTCTTCGCGATTTCCATCAAGAGGCATATATACACCTGTTTCATCATTTCTGATGAAATGTATTGCTCCTATGGTATAATCGATTCCATTTTTCACACGCCAATCGGTACAACCGGGATAATAATCCGCTTCTAGTCCGGTATAAATTTCAATGGAGCCTTCATATTTTTTCTTCAGAAATTCTGTTACTTGTATATATTCCTCAAAGTATTCGGGCTTCATGTTCCAGTCACTTTCAAATATAACCGGGGCATGAGCGGAAAAACCAAATGATCTAAACCCCTTTACCAGTGCTGATTTTATATATGCTTCCAACTCGCCATACCCGTCATCAAAACGGCTGTGGGAATGAAATGTACTTTTAATCATAGTACTCCTTTGATTACTTTCCATTCTTTGTAAATACTTTAATCATGTCTCCTAGAGTTTTTAAAGACACCAACTCCAATTGACGTTTTATCTTTTTTGTAGTTGTTTTCTCAAACTCGCCCTCACGAATCTCAAAATGTTTTATCTTTTTATATGAAGATAACTTTTTGTTAACTTTTTGTACTTCCTGCTTAATAAGCTTGTAAAGATCATCGGGTACCGGCACCTGGCCAAATTTCTCGATTAAGACCTCCATATTGGGAACTATTTTTGCACAGACAATAGTATCCGACTCATTTTCGTTGTCTACACCGTAAACTATGGATTCTTTTATATACTCGCTTTTATTTAGGTATAATTCTACATCCTCAGGGAAGATATTCTTGCCGTTCTTTGTTACTATTACATTTTTCTGACGCCCGGCTATATAAATAAAATTGTTCTTATCTATATAACCGTTATCTCCGGTATATAGCCATCCATCACGCAATACGACATTAGTAGCCTCCGGGTTTTTATAGTACCCGAGCATTGTAATGGGGCCTTTTACCTTTATTTCACCCACTCCATCAGGCCCAGGCTTATCTATGGCGACCTCTATTCCCGGAACGGGCTGCCCTGCTGAATCGTCCCTGTAGAAATCAAGGCGGTTTACCGATACAATAGGGGAGCATTCTGTTAATCCATATCCCTGCATTATATTTAATCCCATGGCTCTTAAAGCCTTCGTAACTTTTGGGTTAAGAGCCGCAGCCCCTGAGATGACCAGACGGAGATTTCCACCCAAATTATTCATGACCTCTTTAAATAGCTTCCTTCTGATATCAATATTAAGCTTCATAAGCGTTCCGGATAAAAACAGACCGAATTTTAAGGCAGCTACACGGTTCTCTTTTTGAGCCTTTTTTATAACCTTCGTATAGACATTTTCAAGTATCAAAGGAACACACATAATCATTGTCGGTTTATATTGCTGTAGATTATTTGTTATATACCTTAGCCCATCGCAGAAGCAAATAGTCACACCCAAATAAACCATTGTTAAAAAGCCTGCGGTACATTCATAGGTGTGGTGCAGTGGCAAAATTGACATTATAAGATCGCTGTTATCGGCATAAAGTAACTGAGAGACTGCCATTATATCCGATGCGATATTTTTATGACTTAACATTACACCCTTGCTTTGATCTGTTGTTCCTGAGGTGAAAATAAGCATATTCATTGCTTCATTATCAATAGGGGCAGAAATAAATGTATTATTTCCGTTGTTTAAAAGCTCATTTCCCTTGCTTATTATTTCACTAAATGATAATACATCATCATTTTCGCTTTTTTTAAGGTCAAAGCAGATTATCTTCTTAAGGTTGGGTAGATTTGCCCTTACTATGAGTAATGTATCAAGATATGCCTCTGAACAAAATATTGCACTTGAATCACTTCTTTCAAGGAGGGAAACTAGTTCATTTTCCGGCAACTCCTTGTCAAGAGGGACAACAACACCGGTTCCGTTAACAACTGCCAGATAGGATACGCACCACTCATATCGGTTTTCACTAATTATAGCAATATTGCTGCCCTGAAGCCCCATATTACATAAAGCTGTGCCCAAATAATTAATATCGTTATTGAAATGTCTGAAACTAATATTACGAATTGAGCCATTACTGTTCTTAACAAGAAAAGCGTCTAAATCGCCATAGATATCTGTGCTTTGTTGAACCATGTTGCGAAGATCGGTGATCTTCCTGACTTCATAGAGTTTTCTAATCTTACCCATTAAATAAGCCTCAATTATTTCCAGTCCTATAAATGGACTATAATGTAATATCGAGTTTATTATACTTGATACATCGAGAGAAGACAATAAGAGCAACAGCGCAGGTAAATAAGAGCCCGATTCTCTTAGGTAGAATTATATCAAATTTTGTCATTAATACTAAGTTATTTTGTGAAATTGTTGAAACATAATCTTTTGTATGTTATCATTTATTCTAGAACTGATGGTCCGTGTCATAAAGCTGCGGAGCGGTTTTTCGGATAAAATCATGTCGAAAAGAGGGGTATCCAATGAGTAGCGTGATCAAAGTGAATGCATGCGTATATTCTCGTATTGGCTACGGTAGAGTGAACAATACAAGTTCCTTCTACATGAATGGTAAATTTTCTTCAGAGCACCATATTGATAATGTCCAGGCTTCATTGGAAAATAGGGGCTTGGAATATCTGTTTTCCGTATCTGATAATATGGTTTGCGATTATCCCGAACAGGAAATAAATGTGTCCATCCTTAAGGAATTAGGACGATTTCATGAAAAGATAACTGTTAACAATGGGGATATTCAGCCAAAAGCAAAAGAACTGGAATCCAGGGTGAACGATACTGAACGCCTTATTGCAAGCTTTCTTGAAATGAACAGAGTACCTAAGACTGATTTAGCATGGGATTTGGGATTTTCCGGACTGCTTCTGTCTGATGGTCAGTTCGTTGCATTAACAAGCGGTTCAGGTCGAATTTATATGATGCGTGACGGCAGGTTTAGGCCTCTTGCTTCTGAAACCGCAAAGGCAAAACGAGAAATTGATAACAGAATAATTGAAACAGACGATATGGATGACAAGGATGAGATTGAGCTTCCAAGTGATGAAGAACGAGGCAGTGTTGTAGTTTCAGATATCTATGAAATCCTTGAGGGAGACTCGTTTATTCTTTTAAGTAATGGGTTATATCAGGCTCTTGGTGAGGAAAAAATCGAGGATTTACTAGCACTGAGAAGTGAAAGTTCATATATTGCCTTCCGTTTGGTTGATGAAGCAATGAAACGGAAAACCGATGGAGATATAACGGCGATGGTAGTTCAAGTTGAAAAAATTACCAGCAGTGGCCCAAACCCTGTGAAGAAGCCGGCTCCACGCACCCAAACCAGGCAGAATATGAAAACGAAGGTAGATAAGCTTAATAAGGCTCCTGCTATAACGTATAAATATAACCGCAGAAATGCTAATAAATACCAAAGCGTAGCATTAATCGGTATGGTATGTTTAACGGTATTAATATTATTTGCCATTTTGTTTTTAATTATATCTTCTCTTATGAATACCGGAATAGAGAACGTAAAAACGCCGACACCTCCACCGTCTTCGGCTATAACAACCGCTTCTCCGGATATCACTGATTATCCTACCCAAGATCCGGAAGAAACACAGGAGCCTGTGGAAACTCCAACACCAACACCAACTCCCACCCCGTCAGCGGAGATTAAAAACCATGTTATCCAGAAGGGTGAGAGCATGAGCTCTATAGCAAGAAAGTATTATAATGACACATCACTGGTAGATAAACTGTGTAAATATAATAATATTTCTGATCCCAACAAGATTATTCAGGGGCAGACAATAAAGATTCCACCTATAGATGTTCTTAAGGCACAATAACAAATATTTTTAGTGAAATTTTGACAACATCGGCTAACTGCCGATGTTTTTTTTTCTATACGAGTATGCGGTATGTTGTTTTTCTTTTTTTGTGATATACTCTTATATGAGCCGACCTATAAAAAAGAACCGGCGGGCTGTAGGAGTCGACAGAAAATGAAGCTACGTATTTCAAGAAGAGACACAGATATGACATCCGGCAATATTGGGGAGCATCTTTTATGGTTTGCGTTCCCATTGCTGATTGGTAACCTTTTTCAGATTTTGTACAATACTGTTGATAGTATTGTGGTGGGGAATTTCGTTGGTAAACAGGCCCTTGCGGCGGTTGGAGGCAGCGGCCCCATAATAAATACTCTTATAGGAATATTTAATGGGTTGTCTTCAGGTGCGACCGTTGTAATATCTCAATATTATGGTGCTCACGACGACGAGCATGTTTCGGATGCGGTGCATTCAACAATATCCATGACGACGGTGCTCAGCGTGATATTTACCATAGCCGGGATGCTTGGAACACCGGCAATGTGTAAATTAATGGCAGTACCGGAGGATGTAATGCCGGAAGCTATTACCTACCTGCGCATTTATTTTGCGGGTGTATCCGGTCTTCTCTTTTATAATATGGGAGCCGGTATTTTAAGGGCAGTGGGTGATTCACGCAGGCCAACTCTGTTTCTTATGTTTTCAGCAATCACCAATATAGTTTTAGACCTGGTTTTTGTGCTTGTATTCTCTATGGGGACGGCAGGCGTCGCCTATGCGACTATCATATCCCAGTTTTTATCAGCAATACTGGTAATGCTCACCTTGACGAGAACTGACGGTGCTTTTAAGCTTGTCCCAAAGAAAATAAACTTCTCCTGGCCGGTTATCAAGAAGATTATAAATATTGGACTTCCCACCTCCATCCAGCAAGGCATCACATCATTTTCAAATGTTTTTGTTCAGTCCTACATAAATGTTTTTGGTTCGGCTGCTATGGCGGGCTGGTCATCATATTCGAAAATCGATCAGTTTATTCTACTTCCTATGCAAGCTGTAGCTTTTGCCTCCACCACTTTTATCGGTCAAAACTGGGGGGCCGGATTGTATGATCGATCAAAGAAGTGCCTTCGGTCTGCCATGAAGATTTCTTTAATTATGACCGCTGCCATTATACCAATACTCATGATTTTCTCACGACAGTTCATTTATATGTTTAACCAGGAAACCGCGGTATTGGATTATGGTTCGCTTATAATTCGCTATTTGGGACCATTTTATTTGATAACCTGTGTCAACCAGATATATGCGGGTGCTCTACGAGGTATCGGCAATACCCGAGTGCCAATGATTATTATGCTATCATCCTTTGTTGTATTCCGTCAGATATATTTGATTATTATTTCATGGCTTATGCCGGGACAGCTTGTCCCTGTGATTTTGGGCTACCCTGCCGGTTGGTTTTTAGCAAGCATAGCTCTTTTCCTATACTATGAATTTGGTAATTGGAAAGAGAAATATAACAATATAGTTGTAAATCAAAGTTCCCAATCAGGCGAATTCTGATTGGGTTACTGGTCATTATTTTTTTCAGTCATTGCTGAAATGGTTGTATAGATAACCCGTAATTCATGCAAGGTGCAATTGCTGAGGCTTCGCTCTATTTTGTCATGCAAATCTATTCCGTCCGCTCTCTTTGGGAAGAATATGGAATCTATTGAAAAGTTGAGAGTGAGGGTAAGGTTATAAAGGACATCAATTGAGGGTTTCCTTCGTCCTGACTCAAGCTGTTTAAGATGAATAGACGTTATACCTACAAGTTCTGCCAGTTGCTCCTGTGTCAGTTTTTTTTCTAAACGCGCATTTTTAATAGTCATACCTAATAGCTTTATATCAAGCCCCATTGTCTGTCAGCCTCCCTTATAGTAATCCTAAAGTATATTAAACTACTTGAAAATTAACGCTTTGAATACTATAATAGATTCAATGAGTATACCCAAAAAAGATTAAACTATGAAAAAAGGAGTGACTGTGTTGCTGAAAATTGCTATATGTGATGACATTCCTGAGCTGCGCCTAATACTGGAAATGCTCCTTCATGAGTACGAAGCAGAAAACAAACTCAAATTTAATATTTTTCAATTTGACAGTGGGGAAGAACTTTTGGAGAAATATGAAGAGAATAAAGTCTTTTTTGATATTTTCTTCTTAGACTATCATATGAAAAAGCTAACTGGACTAGATACGGCCCTACAAATCCGGAGTTATGATAGGCAATGCAATATCGTTTTTGTAACGTCTACTCTTAAAAGATACGAATTACTGGCTGCAGACCCTTTGCGTATACTTAGTAAACCGATACAGAAGGAGGATGTTTTTGCAGTATTGAACAGGGTGCTGTCTACTAATAGAAAAACAGTTTAGTGTGTTCTTAATTCTGGAGGCTATTTTAAGCCTCCAGAAAAATATCCATTAAGGTATGTCCCTCTTTAATTACAATACCGGTTGACTTAGCAAAAACCTCTGTGTAAACTGCTTCGGAGTTAACCAAATCCGGTCTGCGACTGTCGTAAATGAAGAAAGGAACCGGATCATTACTATGAGTTTTGATAGCTATGGGTGTAGGATGATCGGGAAGAACCATCAAACGATAACCTTCATCGCTTTCTTCAAGCCCTTTTAGGATAGTACCTAAGACATCCTTATCAATTAGTTCAATAGCATGTATTTTTTCCTTAAGCTGTCCTTGATGTCCGCATTCATCGGGAGCTTCAATATGAATATACACAAGATCTCTGCCTTCACTCAGCTCTTTAAGAGCTGCTTGCGCCTTACCTTTAAAATTAGTTTTTATATTACCTGTAGCTCCTTGTACATTGACTGAGTTCATTCCCGATGCAAGACCGATGCCCTTTATCAGATCAACAGCAGAAACAACAGAACCACATAGGCCATATTTTTCGATGAACAATGGTACCTCTGGCTTCTTCCCTTGTCCCCAAAGCCATATGGAGGTTGCGGGGTTTAATCCTTTTTCAACTCGGCTTTTATTTACTGGATGGTTTTTTAAAATCTTTGTGCTTTTCTTCATCAATTCCAGTACTATTTCACATCCGGGACCTTGAGGTAAATATTCAGTGATTTTTTTTCCTGAAATATCATGCGGGGGAACAAGTTTTATATCCATAGGCCCGTTTTTCCAAAGAAGACAGTGGCGATAGCTGACCCCGGGATAAAAGGATATACCTTCACTGTTAAGACCCTCGGCCACTGCATTCATCAGTATGGTTGATTCTTCGGTTGTAATTTCTCCTGCACTATAGTCAACCATGGAGCGATTTTCATATGTCTCTTCATTGCTAAGAGTAACTAAATTACATCGTAGAGCAGTATCATCAGAGTTAAGTTTTAGACCCATGCTAATGGCCTCAAGGGGAGAACGGCCGGTATAATAGATTTTTGGATCCAATCCAAAAACTGATAGATTAGCAACATCACTACCCGCCGGCATTCCTTTAGGAATAGTATGAACCATCCCTGATATTCCTGATTTGATTAACTTATCCATATTTGGCTTATATGCTGCCTCTAAAGGTGTTTTTCCACCCAAATCATCAATTTGCCAATCGGCCATACCGTCACCCAATATTAGAATATATTTCATAAGAACCTCCATTATAGAAAAGCTGCCTCCTATAAAAGAAAGCAGCTTCATTTTAACTTACATTGTGTGTTATAACTTAGTTGCTATATATTCATCACGGCCTGCCACATTCCAAACTGGAGAGCTTCTTCCTATACGGCGTATTGATTTTATGTGAAGACCGCCATCAGATTCAACAGAAAATATATTCATTAATGCAGCCATAATAGCCGCAACGATCTCTCCCTCGTCTACATTATTTTGAAACGAAACAGCACTTTCACTTCTTGAAACATTTGGAGTAGGTTCATTTTTTGTTTTGTCCGAGCCAAAAAGTTTATTAAACAGCGACATATCTAACCTCCGCTTATTTTATTACAATCAAGAGTTTTTGCTCAGAAATATTTTTTATTCCTGATTTTATTCCATAACCTGGCTGATACCAAGCCACATGTTACCTATTAAAAGTAACATAAATAAACTAGATTAGTCAATATAGACCGACACAAAGGATGTAAAATGTTGCGCATTTTTTACTATTTGTTATAATTAAATTATCAAGACCTAACTAAATAGAAGCGGGGGGCTGTAGCCCAAAAAGCATACATCTACGATATTGATTAATATTTATGCTGGCACGGAGGTTTTTTATGGGGAAGATAACAAAGGATAACATTATAATGGATGTTCTAATGATGGATAGGGGCACAGCACCGATTTTTATTAAACACGGAATGCATTGCCTGGGATGTCCGTCATCATCGGGAGAAAGCATTGAGGATGCGTGTGCTGTTCACGGGATTGACGCGGATAAACTCATAGACGAATTAAATGAATATTTAAAATAGATTATATTTATGCCAAATGAGGTGAATTATGAAAATACCGGAGATTGCAGAACTTATCAGCGCAGAGATATGTACAAAAAATCATAACCCGGAAATTGATATACTATCTGCCTGCAGCGCTGATTTAATGAGTGATGTTATGGCCTTTTCCAAGTCAAATGCTCTTCTTTTGACGGGACTTGTTAATCCACAGGTCATAAGAACCGCTGAAATGATGGACATAAAAGCAGTTGCTTTCGTTCGTGGAAAAAAACCGTTGTTATCCATGATTGAAATGGCAGAGGAAAAAGGGATCGCCCTTTTAGCCACTGAACATCCTCTTTTTGTAGCTAGTGGCAAGCTGTATAAAAGCGGAATTCATGGTCGCGGAGAATAGCTTATGAGCATTGTTGTAAGAGATTACAATATACCTGCCAATGATTTTACTGTGGCAGGAGAGGCATCTAGCAGTGTACGAAAGATTCTTTCACAGCTTGGGGTTTTACCGGAGGCGGTTAAACGGACATCAATTGCTATGTATGAAGCAGAGATAAACGCTGTGATTCATGGCAACGGTGGTCAGGCTCATGTTGAGATTGACAAGAATAAAATATACATATGTATTTCTGATGAAGGACCTGGTATCCCTGACCTTAACCTGGCAATGCAAGAGGGTTATTCAACAGCTCCGGATAGTATAAGAGAAATGGGGTTTGGAGCGGGGATGGGTCTTTCTAATATAAAAAAGCACTCGGATATTTTAGAGATTCAGACTGAAATTAATAAGGGCACTACTGTAAATATCACTGTCTTTTTTAATAACTGATTTATGAAGGGAAAGGAAGATGGAGCAGGAATATTTCCATTCTGTCACCCTTAATACTTCAAAATGTAAGGGTTGCACTAATTGTATAAAACATTGTCCCACTGAGGCAATTCGCGTGCGCAGCGGTAAAGCTGTAATCATTAAAGAAAGGTGCATTGACTGCGGAGTTTGTATTCGTGTTTGTCCTTATCATGCAAAAAAAGCGGTTACTGATTCACTGAGTATAATCAAGGATTATAGCTATAAGATTGCACTCCCTGCGCCAAGTCTATATGGTCAGTTTGGTCCCAGCTATTCAAGAGAGCGAATAGTTTTGGCTTTAAAGCAGTTCGGCTTTGATTATGTATTTGAGGTTGCAAGAGCCGCAGAAATAGTAACTAATGCATCCGAGCATTACATGAAGAATAATGATATTAAAAAGCCCGTTATATCTTCTGCGTGTCCCGCTGTTGTAAGATTTATTCAAATACGCTTTCCAAATCTTATCGATAATCTTATAAAGATTGAATCCCCAATGGAAGTGGCAGCTACACTTTCCAAACAGGAAGTAAATGAAAAATACGGAATACCGTTTGATAAAATGGGAGTCTTCTTTATATCGCCCTGTGCTGCTAAGGTGACCAGTGTTAAAGCACCATATGAAAATAAAAAGTCTAATGTAGACGGTGTATTATCCATTAAGGATATTTATCTTCCTTTGCTTGATTTAATGAAAAAGCAAGGTGAAATAAACAAGGAACCGTTTTCATTATCAAGCGCCATTGGCGTTTCATGGGCTGTGACAGGTGGAGAGAGTCAGGCTATTAAGAAAGGCCGCCGCATTGCGGTTCATGGTATACATAATGTAAATGACATATTAGAGCAAGCTGTTCAAGGGGGCTTGGATGATATTGATTTTATTGAAGCCCTTGCTTGTCCCGAAGGGTGTCTGGGTGGTCCTCTGACTATTGAGAATCCCTTTATTGCGAAGGATAATCTAAAAAGTGAAATTGAAAAAATAGAGAAAGATCAGGCTCACAGGGTGGCAAGATCCGAAAATGTAGATGAGTTTGTCTGGAAGTCTACAGTGGAGTACAGGCCCATAATGAAGCTTGATGATGATATGATGAAAGCCCTGGAAAAAATGCAGAAGATAGATACAATAACCGACGGGTTCTATGGATTAGACTGTGGAGCTTGCGGAGCGCCCAGTTGCAGAGCCTTGGCTGAGGATATAGTACGAGGAGATGCAAAGGAAACCGATTGTATCTTTAAACTCAAAGAAAAGGTTAACAGCATTGCCAATCAGCTTCATCAGATAGAATAGGAGTACGCTTTTTTATGACTGTTAAAGAGATGACCCAAAATCTTGGATATAAGATTATAAATGAAGCAGATTCTTTAAATGAAGCGGTTACCGGTGTCTATACATGTGATTTATTAAGCCATGCTATGGCGAAGGTTAATAAGGGTGATGCCTGGATTACTGTTCATACAAACTTGAATGTTATTGCAGTTGCGTCATTGACAGATTGTGCCTGTGTTATCATACCGGAGAATATAGAAATTGAGAGTCAGACTGTTGAAAGGGCAAGTGAAAAGGGAGTGTCGCTGCTTTCCTGCCCAAAGAGCTCTGCCTTAGCATGTTATGAGATATTAAGCGCTATAAAGGATAAGAAATGAAGTACTGGGTTGATCTGCATATTCATTCCTGCCTGTCTCCCTGTGCAGAGGATGACATGACCCCAAATAATATTGTAAATATGGCTTTAATAAAGGGGCTTGATATAATTGCGATAACAGATCACAATTCAGTCAGAAACGTTAAAGCAATAATGGAGGCAGGCGAGCGCAATGGGCTTTTAGTAGTTCCGGGTATGGAACTATGTACATCAGAAGAAATACATCTTGTCTGCCTTTTTCCGGAATATGAAAAAGCACTTTCTTTTGAAAAGCATGTATATGATAATCTACCCCCTATTGATAACCGGGAAGATATATTTGGTGCCCAGATAATCATGGATGCCGATGATAATGAAATCGGAAGAGAACATCGGTTGCTTTCAGGGGCATGTGCTCTGGATATAGAAACTTCAATAAATCTTGTAAGAGCATTGGACGGGATTATTATACCTGCTCATATAAATAGGGAGTCATACAGTATATTAAACACATTAGGATCAATTCCTTCCGAATATGGTTTTAAGTTTTTAGAGTATTCAAAATATTCTTCTCTAGAGAAACTTCTTTTGGATAATCCCCAATTGCGTTCATATAATTTCATCCGATCTTCAGATGCACATTTCTTAAGTGATATCCTTGAGCAGGAGGTATCTCTGGAGCTTAAAGAAAAAACTATTGAAAACTTGTTTGCAATTTTATAAATAATTTTATTCTTTACTATTTTACAATCAATATAAATTGAAGGTATGATTATCAAAATTTTTATTGTTCATTTTTACGTACAATTATACTTTTTATTGGATTCTACCCAATTATTTCAGATGCTATTATGTTACTACACGGATAAATATGTTATAGGAGGCTAAACCATGAAAAAACTAATTTCTGTTTTACTAATCTTGGTATTGACCCTCTCATTGGCAGCATGTGGACAGCAAAGTGTAGTAACACCTGACAAATCAACACCTCCAGAGAATTCGGAAAGCGCTACACCGGAACCATCAAAGAGTACAGAACCAGCTTCAAAGCAACTTGTTGTATATTGCCCCCATCCTTTAGAGTTTATTGATCCAATTGTAGCTGAATATGAAGCTCAGACAGGTATTACTGTTGAGGTTGTGGCAGCAGGAACAGGAGAACTTCTAAAGCGAATTGAAGCAGAGAAAGATAATCCTCTTGGAGACATTCTCTGGGGAGGCTCCCAATCCACACTACAACCTAAGCTGGAATTATTTGAAGAGTATCGTTCAATTAATGAAGCTGACATATTTGATGACTGTAAAAATACTGATGGACGCATGACACGGTTTACCAATATCCCAAGTGTATTAATGGTAAATACTAATTTAATTGGTGATATTAAGGTTGAAGGATATGAAGATTTACTTAACCCCGCTCTTAAAGGGAAAATAGCACATGCAGATCCATCTAAATCATCTTCTTCATTTGAACATCTCATAAATATGTTATATGCCATGGGTGGTGGTGATCCTGAGAAGGGTTGGGACTATGTAGAAAAACTTTGTGAGAATCTTGATGGTAAACTTCTTTCAGGCTCATCTGCAGTATATAAGGGTGTTGCTGATGGAGAATATACTGTAGGATTAACTTTCGAGGAAGGCGGAGCCAAGTATGTAGCTGATGGAGCGCCTGTAAAGCTGGTTTACATGGAAGAGGGCGTAATTTCCAAGCCTGACGGTGTTGTAATCATAAAAGGTGCTAAGAATATGGATAATGCGAAGAGCTTCATTGATTTTGTTACCGGTAAAGATGCTCAAAGCTTGATTTCATCACAGCTAAATAGACGTTCCGTACGAAAGGATGTTCCTCCAGCTGATGGATTAAAACCTACCAACGAAATAAATCTTATTTATGATGATCTTGATCTCGTTACAAAGAGCAAACAAGCATGGATAGATAAATTTAAAGAAATATTTACGAACGTTCAGTAAGTTTTAGTTAATCGCCCATAACAATTTAATTCGTTATGGGCGATTATATCAAAAATAAAACTGCGGGCTTAAATACAGTTTAAGGAGGTATTGTATGAGCGTAAACATAACAATAAATCAAGTGACGAAAAAATACGATAAATTAACAATTATAAAAGACTTATCTTTAACCATAGCAAATGGTGAGTTTTTCACCTTACTTGGGCCATCCGGATGTGGGAAAACAACACTTCTACGAATGATTGCAGGCTTTAATACAATAGAAAGTGGTGATATTTCCTTTGATGATAAGATTATTAACGATATACCAGCCCATAAAAGAAATATTGGTATGGTATTTCAGAATTATGCCATCTTCCCTCATTTGACAGTCAAGCAAAACATAGAATATGGTCTTAAGCTAAGAAAACTGTCAAAGATGGAGATACATAAAAAAGTTGAAGAGATTATGAAGATAACTCGAATTGAAGAGTATAAAGACAGACTGCCCGAAAGATTATCAGGTGGACAACAGCAGAGGGTTGCCTTAGCCCGTGCCATTGTTATTCATCCTAATGTACTACTTATGGATGAACCTCTTTCAAACTTAGATGCGAAATTAAGAATTGAGATGAGAAGCGCAATTCGTGACATTCAAAAGAGTGTTGGCATTACCACTGTTTATGTCACTCATGATCAGGAGGAAGCACTTGCCATATCAGACCGTATAGCAGTCATGAAGGATGGAATTATTCAGCAGGTTGGTAAGCCCAAGGACATTTATAGGCGTCCCGTAAACATTTTTGTCGCAACTTTTATTGGACATTCCAATCTTCTTAATGCCAAGATACGACTCGAAAATAATGAAAAGTGGATAAAATTCACCGAAGGCTATCAAATACAAGTTAATAATTTACATGATAATATAAGCGATAATTCAGATGTAGTAGTAGCTATAAGGCCTGAGGAATTAAATATATCTGATAAAGGATTAAAGGCAAGAGTTAAAACTTATACATTCCTTGGAAGGTATGTCAACTACGAGCTTGTTTTAGATGAGGATTTAATGTTTGGAGATAATCAGATTATTGAGGTTTCTCAAGAAATAGGAAATACAGCGAGATTTTATGATGCCGGTGAAGAAATCTATCTTGAAACTTGTACTAAGAGAATTAATGTTTTTAGTAATGACGGCAGTAAGAGTCTTATTAGGGATGTGATATGAATGGGTAGAAAAAAAATTAGGTTTGATTTTTGGACAATTCTTACGTTGGTTATCATGGCAGTATTTGTTCTGTTTTTGATATATCCATTATTATCTTTGTTTTTTAGTAGTTTTAAGGATCCTGTTTCTGGAAATATAACTCTTGATAATTTCACAAAATTTTTTAGCAAAAAATACTATTACCAGGCTTTTTTAAATTCCTTTAGCGTGACTACTTGTGTTACATTATTAGCTATATTAATTGGTATACCTCTAGCGTATTTACTCACGGCATTTAAAATAAAGGGCAAGAGTATAATTGAAGTTTTAATAATTATTTCAATGCTATCTCCCCCGTTTATAGGTGCTTATTCTTGGGTTCTCTTGTGTGGGAGAAGCGGTGTTATAACGAAGCTGTTTAGCGGTATTGGGATTGAATTTCCTACAATTTATGGCTTTGGCGGCATTTTACTTGTGCTTACATTAAAGCTGTTTCCCTTTATTTATCTTTATATATCGGGTGCATTGAAGAAAATTGATGCTTCATTAGGTGAAGCTGCGGAAAGCTTAGGTTGCAGTGGATTTAAAAAAGTTTTTACAGTTATTATTCCTCTTATACTTCCGACTCTGCTTGCAGGTGGTCTATTAGTGTTTATGAATGCCCTAGCAGATTTCGGAACACCAATGCTCATTGGAGAAGGTTTTAATGTAATGCCTGTAATGATTTATTCTGAGTTTATTAGTGAAGTAGGTGGCCAAGCGAATTTTGCAGCGGCTATGGCTTCAATCATGGTATTTGTAACTTCATTCTTATTTTTAGGTCAAAAATACATAGTTAATAAAAAATCATTTACAATGAGTTCGTTAAGACCCATGAAAGCGATCCAGCTTCGTGGATTTAAAAATATATTTGCACATTCTTTTATATACATAATCACTTTCCTGGCAACAATTCCACAGTTAACAGTCATATACACATCATTTTTGAAGACAAAGGGATCAATGTTTATAAAAGGATACTCGCTAGAAAGTTATAAAAAAATCTTTAATAGAATGGGAAATGCAATTACAAATACATATTCTTTTGGAATTATTGCAATTTTAATTATAGTGATATTCGGTATATTTATTGCATATCTGTCAAACAGAAGAAGAAATGTATTAACAAGTGTAATCGATACAATTACAATGTTTCCTTATATTATACCTGGCTCGGTTCTCGGAATTACATTGTTACTTGCTTTCAACAAACCTCCCATTATTTTAAGTGGAAGTTTTATCATTTTAATTATTGCATTTGTTGTAAGGAGACTTCCGTATACCTTAAGATCTAGTGCAGCCATACTATATCAGATCAGTCCTAGTATGGAAGAGGCTTCAATTAGTCTGGGATGTTCCCCGGTTAAGAGTTTCTTTAAAGTGACCGCAATTATGATGCTTCCTGGAGTATTTTCTGGGGCAATACTCAGCTGGATAACAGTGATAAATGAGTTGAGCGCATCTGTAATCCTTTACACAGGCAACACAAAAACTATGTCTGTATCAATATATACTGAAGTAATCAGAGCCAGTTATGGGACAGCAGCCGCTCTCTCAACTATTCTTACACTGACAACCGTAATTTCTTTACTAATTTCGTTTAAAATGTCTGGAAAGAAGGAAATAAGTATATAAGAAAGAAAAGAAGTAAAGGGGTCAGAGCATGCAAGTGGTAAAATTTAAACCTTATCGTAATAAATTACGTAATGTTTTTTTTGGGTATGCAATGACCCTTGTTATTATTCTGGCGGCAATTTGTTTTTTCCTTATTTTTGTTATGGGGTATATAACAGTTGAAAAACGAAATCAGTATAACAATGAAAAGGTCAATGATTCTCTTGAGATTAACCTTACAACATATAGGAATATAATTCTTGAATATTCTGAATCAGATATTATACTAGATTCAATTCACAGTGTAGAAAATCGTCATAAGGCTTACGAAATCATATATAGTTTTGTTAATAAGCAAAACATAAAATGTAATTTTTACTTTTTTAATAGTAATGGTGAAATGGTTATGAGTAATATTTTAAAACCACCTGATTATATAGTGGAAAGCAGTAAATCAAATTGGGGAATTTTTAATAGAATGAGATTTAACCCTGATGAGGTATCGGTATCAACAAATCGGAGCTATTCGCCTTTAAATAAGTATAGCATCTTTACTCTCGGTAAAGCCATCAAAAGATCGGATAATATAATGGGGTACATAATTTTCGAACTTCTTGAGACAGATGTATTTTCAATAATTAGCAACTCTACGGGTAATGATACTGTTATAACAGACAGATATTTTAGTGTAGCGGCTGCGACTAATAATAATTATACAGACAATCTAACCAAGCTTAAGACTGAATTTAGAGGTACATCAGGAAGAATTAAAGTAAACGGAGAAAGCTATTATCTTTATCGAACTGATGTATTGATGGGAAATTTTTATGTCTATACTTTTACTCCTCTAACTTATTATCAAAACACCTTTCTTCTTAGTGGAATATTTTTAGCAGGGTTATTTGTTACAATAACAATAGTAATGATTCTATGGTCGAAAGGTATTTCTTCGAAAAAAACTGCCGTTATCTACGAACTTTTAGATGCCATAAAAAGTGTTCAAAATGGGAACCTGGATACAGTTCTTAAAATTGATTCAAACGATGAGTTTGAAATTATAGCTGATTCGTATAATAAAATGCTTGTGGATATTAAAAACCTTATAAAGCAGAATAATGAAGAAACTAAAAGAAGTTTGATGGCAGAAATTAAGCAACTAGAATCCCAGTTTGACCCACATTTTTTATTTAACACACTTGAAACCATAAGATGCATGGTAAAGCTTTATCCCAATACTGTTGACAATATAATAATAAGATTATCCTCATTGCTTCGTTATAGTATAAACAACACTATTAAGACCATCTCTTTAGGTGAGGATATTAAGTATACAGAAAATTATCTTCAAATACTTAAATATAGATTTAATCATAGGTTTGATTATGAAATTATTATTGAGGAAGATGCAAAAGAATGTATAATACCAAAGCTTCTTGTTCAGCCGGTTATAGAGAATGCTGTTAAACATGGGTTTGAGAATAGAGAGCACTTGACTGTAAAAATCAAAGCTAGAATTATGGAAAATCAGTTGATTATAGTTATTTTTGATGATGGAGTCGGAATAAGTAAAGAAAAAATTAAGGAAGTAAATGCTATATTGAGTGATAATACTAACAATAGTGATTGCATAGGGCTTTATAATGTGAGCCGAAGAATAAAACTAATGTACGGGAAAAAGTATGGACTTAATATTATGAGCGAGGAACAAGTAGGCACAACTGTTCGAATTTGTATTCCGGCAGATTAGCGAGGTGTATTATGATTAAAATAATAATCGTTGAAGATGAAGATATCATAAGAAAAGGCCTTGTTCATTCCATAGACTGGCTGTCCATGGGATGTACTATAATTGCGGAAGCTGAGGATGGTGTTAAAGGGCTTGAGCTAATAAAAAAATATAAACCTGAATTGGTAATAACCGATATAAAAATGCCCTATATGAATGGAATTGATATGATTAAAAGGGCAAACACTGAATGTATTTTCGAAAGCATTATTCTAACAAGTTACGCAGAGTTTGAATACGCAAAAGAGGCTATTACTATGAAAGCTTTTGATTACATTTTAAAGCCAATTGATGAAAAAAATCTTATGGAGGTAGTTGAAAAGGCAGTTGATTATATAGAGCAAAAGAGGATATATCATAATATTTATGTAAAATCCAAGGATAAAACCGATGTTGAATTAGTTGATCTTGAATTTTACGTTGGAAGAAGTAATGATAATCCATATGTACAGAAAGCTCTGATACAGATTAGAGATAACTATTTTAACAAAATAAGTATCGAAAAAATTGCTGAAGAATTAGGGGTTAGCACCAGTTACTTGAGCAGAAAATTTAAGCAAGAAACCACTCAGACCTTTTTAGATGTCCTTAATAAATTTCGTGTCCAAAAAGCAATAGAGCTTTTAGGAAAAGGAGAATTTAGAATATATGAAATTTCAGACCAGGTAGGCTTTGGCGAATATAAAAACTTTTGTAAAGTGTTTAAAAAATACACCAACACAACACCTACAGAATTTATTAATGCTCAAAGTTATATCAAGTTAAAAGCATGAGAGGAGCAAAATGAAAATATTTGATAAACAGCTTCTGGTTTCTGATTTTGATGGAACACTACTTAATTCTCAAAAGCAGATTACTAAGAAAAACTTAATGGCAATTCGCTATTTCACAGATAACGGAGGACTTTTTTGTGGGGCGACTGGTAGGACGCCATCCAACATAAAAGCATATATTAAGGGGCTACCTTTGGACTGCCCGTGGATACTGTTTAATGGGGCTTGTATATATGATTTTCGAACTAATTCCATAAAAAATGTTACATTTCTAAGACGTGAACCGCTTGTAAATATACTTAATAATATATTAGAAACGTTTCCTAATTTAAACATACAAATACACACAACCAATCGTCTTTTTCTTGCTAATCCAAATGGTAGGGAAGATATGCTAATGAAAGCTGAAAACCAGGAGTATACTATTAGTAGCATGGAAAAAATTTGTCTACCGTGGGTTAAAGTTATTTTACATGAGGAAAGTAATGTGTTACATAAAATTTATAATAACTACATGGAGAAGATTAAAGAATACAATACTTTTTTCTCTATAGACACATATATGGAAATTACTCATAATAACGTTTCAAAAGGTTCTGCATTAAGTCTTTTAAAAAAAGAGCTGGGGAGTAAAGTGTCCAAAATTATTGCCATAGGTGATTACTTAAATGATTTAGAAATGCTTGAAATAGCAGATATTAAAGCTGCCCCAAAAAATGCTCATCCTAAAATTAAGGCTATAGCAGACTACATCACCCAGGATTATGACAACAGTGCTATAGCAGATTTAATCGAATATCTGGCAATATAGTAATTTCATGCAGAAAAAAGGACGATTTTGTAGAATTAAGTATATTTATTTTGAAGAAATGCCTCTAGAATATGGTTAGGTAACTAATATTCAGGAGGAATTTTCTATGAAAAAGAGAAGCTTTAAAATAAGTATAAAGATAATTCTGCTCTTTGGAACAGTTCTTCTTCTAATGTTGATTAGTACTTTGATGTTTTGGTCCTCTGGAAATGATACTGTGAGTAAATATCAGAGTGTTATTGAGGGAAACGCATTAACCGGACAAATTCGAGGAAGTTTCGCAAGGCTTATGGAAGGCTTTGATGAACTAAAGGAACTTTCTGATTTCAAAGTCTCAAATTCTTTATCTAAACTAAATAAAGAGGAGCAGGAGAAATTTATTGAGAATGTGAGGATATGCCAAACCAACTATACTGCTGCTGTTTCAAACATCAATTTACTTATGGAATCATTAACAGAAGTGGTATCAGAAGAAACCTTGAAATCCATCAAGCGTCTTCAAAGTGATATAGATACTATATATAAAAGTACTGAACCAAGATTACTAAAGTTACTAGATTTAAATGACACTGAAGAAGCTTTTTCTCATGATTTAAAAGGTCGTATATATGACATTAAAAAATTATCTGATACAAGGTTACTGGATGTTTTGATATCTGAATTTAACTCCATGGATCAAAAAAATGCTGTGATTAAAAAAGGCTTTAAAAATACTTCCTATTTTGGGTTCGCACTTTTATTTGCAATTTTCCTATTCGGTTCAATAGCTATTTATTTATTCATAAAAGATATGAGTAAAAAGCTTAAGATACTTGGACAGGCGGCGAGGGCTATTGCTTCAGGGAATCTAAAGGGCAATGAGGCATTAAAAGAAATGAAAGGTGATGAACTGGGTGATTTAGCAAAAGAAATAATGGAAATGGAAGAATCTCTGCGTATGCTAGTTCAGGGCCTTCAACATGCCAGCATAAAAGTGTCTGAGGCCTCAGGGGTTGTTTTGGAACAAGTGAATTACGGAAATTATGTAAACAAACAAATTATTGAGATGGTTACCGAGCTTAATGTTATAAGCATTGAACAAAATCAGCTTGTACATCAATCTCTTGCAAAATTTAACGAGGCTGGAGGCGATGTTGATGCTGTACATCATTTCACTACCGATATGGAAGCAGACCTAAATATGGCTAATGTACTATCGGATGAAGGTAAACATCAGGTAGATATGATGTTGATTCATACAGAGGAGATTAGTAAAGTAACAAACATGCTGCAAGAAAGCATATGCATGTTTACAGACCGTCTTAGGAAAATCGATAAAATTGTTGAGGCTATTACTCAAATTACCAGTCAAACAAACCTACTATCATTAAACGCCTCTATAGAAGCAGCACGAGCGGGAGAAGCCGGAAGAGGTTTTTCAGTCGTTGCAGATGAAATCAGACACCTCGCCGAACAGTCAGCAAAGGCGGCTAGGGATATCACAGTCACCATAAATGAAGTTCAACAAGAAGGCATTAACATGCTTGACAATATGGATAAAGAAGCTGAGTTTATAAAAAAGAATAGCGTAATTACCCAAAAAGTGGGGCAAGCCTTTTCTAGTATAGCCGATTCAAATAGAGATATAAGCAGCTCATTTAAAGATGTATTCAATAAGGTCAATCAAGTAACAGATAAAATAAAGAGCCTTGAGCAAACTACAAACCGGTTGGGGAAAATTTCTAATGAAATTGCAGACATGTGCACAAATACAATGGCTTCATCAGAAGAACAGGCAGCAAGTTTGGATACACTATCTGAATCTGCTGCTAATATGAATAGCCTTTCACAAACACTTGAGGAAGTAATGAGTAAGTTCGAGTATTGAAGTAATTTCTGCATGTTTGCACTCTTGCTCTTAGGTTTTTCCATTGATATAATGTGAATAATCGAATCCATTAATCGATGGAGGTAATATGAATACTAAATATCAAATTGTCAAATCAGAAAGACTCAATATTGACACTTTTCTTCTTACTATCGAAGCAGAAAGCATAGCAAAAAAATCCAAACCAGGACAGATTGTCACTATAAAATGCGGTGATGGTACAGATGCTTTTTTAAGAAGACCAATAAGTATCTGCTCTGTTGATAGAGAAAAAGGAACAATTAATATCGTTATTCAGATAAGAGGCAAGGGTACAAAAATTCTTTCTTATCTTAAAGAAGGGGATGAGATAGATATTCTGGGCCCTTTGGGTCAAGGCTTCACAATGAACCCAAAACACAAGAAGATTATAGTTGTTGGCGGAGGTATCGGAATATTTCCTTTACTTCAGCTTCTTAAAGAACATCCCGCAGAAAGCAAAAAAGCAATATTAGGTTTTAGAAATAAATCACTAGTGATCTTGGAAGATGAGTTTAAGGAAAATTGCAATGAGCTCCTGATTGCCACCGATGATGGAAGCTATGGTGAAAAAGGCTTTGTCACAGATATTCTGAAAAGAGAAGTGGAAAAAGAGCACCCGGATTTGGTTTTCTTCTGTGGCCCTATTGTCATGATGAAAGCGGGAGTAAACTTACTCAAACAATATGATATCCCCTGTGAGGTTTCGATGGAGCAGCGTATGGGTTGTGGTATCGGGGCCTGCCTGGTCTGTGTCTGCAAGACAAAAAAAGGTGATGACTGGAATTATACCCAGGTATGTAAAAGCGGTCCCGTATTTAGCGGAGACGAAGTTATTT
>JAEYOK010000029.1 GCA_023411795.1 Bacillota bacterium | reverse complement strand
GTGTCACCTCCTGAGGTGTGACACAACCCCCGTCCCCTTGTCACTTATCTCATTTAAAACAGGCTGCCTATGATTTCGGCTAAACGCATCTTGGAGCTTTCGACCAACTCAATAATTCTAAACTTTATTTTCACAGGTACATTTCCATGCTCAACTATATCTGTTATCAGCTGATAATTGTCATCTCCCATTTCACGCTTAAGCTGATTCATAGCTTCCTCGTCCATCTTAAGGCTACTGGCATCAGCGACGCACAAGGGCGGGAACATGATACACCACCAATTCTGGCCTTCGGCCGCACCTAATTCAACACGAACGGCTTCATACATTCCTGCTGGCAGAGCCATACCCTCATACTCTTTTGTAGGAAAAGCATATACACCGTATTTGGCATCGACCGATTCGGACGATCCGTTTTCCTTCATTACATCAGAAGCTATTTGCTTTATTATCGGAAGGCTGCTTTTTAAGTATCCTGCAGCTTCTTCTCTACTTGCACCGTTAGGGTATTTTTCCTGCATATGCTTTAAAATGGCGTCACGAACCTTAATTTTCAGTTCCTGGTCTTCAGGCTCATCACTGTTGGCAACTATGTGAAGTCTGACGACATTGTCCGCAATATTATCATGGGCAGTTTCCCCGTAAATAATGCAAATGACCAGAATCACTAACAGAAACTTTGTGGCTACCGACATAAACTGCATCACTTTACCGGTATCATTAATCTTTGAAAATATCTTTTTTCCATTAATCTTCATATTAATTACCGTCCATTTTTTATCCTATTTGCATTATTCTCAAAAACCTAAATTTCAATTCAAGCGGGCAAATTTCCCATTTAGTCATAGAATCTTTTTTTTAAGGTGTTTCATCCGTGATCATTTATTTTCCTATATAAACCAAGTGATTTTAGTATGTTCAGACAAAAATCACACTCTATTAATAGACCTCATAATCCGATATAATTTATATAAAGGAGACAAACTATGAATATTCCGAATATGCCCGATATTTCATCATTATTAAACAAAAAAATATCTGAAATTCAAGGGCGTTTGCCAATAAAAATGAAGACTCCTGCTAACAGTCAGGTTAGTTTTAGTGAGGAGCTGGAGCAAGCTACATCAGTAGCTTCGTCAACAGCTTCGTATAGCACTTTGAATGAATCTGCAGCACCCGTTATCGATTCCGACTTATTGACGATTGAAAATAAAAACACTAACACCAAATATCCCTTGGTTTCAGGTTCCTATGAGTCTGTTTATCCCAGATTATCACAAACCCAAATTCAAGAGCTTATGCCCAGAATCAATTCCGCTATAGATACATATTCCAAATCTTATGGACTGGACCCCGAGCTTATTCGAGCTGTTATTAAAGAAGAGTCCGGTTTCCAGCCATTTGCCCTGTCTACATCTGGGGCCATGGGTCTGATGCAATTGATGCCTGGAACTGCTGAAGGATTAGGTGTTAATGATGCCTATAATATAGAACAGAACATATTAGGCGGCACCCAGTACTTATACTATCAATTAAAAGAATTTGATGGGGATCTGTCGCTGGCTCTTGCTGCTTACAATGCAGGTCCCAATGCTGTCAAAAAATATGACGGTATTCCTCCCTATGAACAGACACAGAACTATGTAAAAAAGGTACTTAATTCTTACAGTATGTATCAAGCCCTTGGGGGTAATTAACAGGCTTATCCACAGTATCCACAGGGTTATCCACATATTAAACGGGCAATATAAGCTGTTTTTATGAATATTTCCACAAAGAAAAAAGAAATGTGGACAAACCTGTCCACATTTTTTGTTTATAATTCTGTTCCCATTATTGAGTATATTCTAGTCTATGCACTTTGATTTTTAATATGCATTTTTGTGCCCTTCGCCGATACGGAGAGAAGGAATTGCATTCAAGGTCAAATCAGCAAATTCCTGGGCTATAAATGAGTAATAGCCTGCTGACGCAATCATTGCAGCGTTATCAGTACAGAGAATAAGAGCTGGGGATATGGCTTTGAATCCGGCTTTTTTCGCCCTCTTCTCAAGGTCTTCTCTAAGGAGTGAATTGGCTGCAACCCCACCTGCCAAAGCTATCGTCTTTACCTCTTGAGCTTGCGCCGCTTTTATTGTATGGTCTACTAAAACATCAACTACCGCTTGCTGAAATGAGGCGCAAATGTCAGGTATGTTAAGTTCTTCCCCCACCTGGCGGGCATGATTAATGTGATTTATTACCGCAGTTTTAAGTCCAGAGAATGAAAAATCAAGAGAGTCCCCGGGGAAATTAACTCTTGGAAAACGAATAGCTTTTGGATTTCCGAGCTTAGCCTGTTTATCTATAACAGGTCCGCCCGGATAGCCTAAACCAAGCACTCTGGCTATTTTGTCAAAAGCTTCTCCTGCAGCGTCATCTCTTGTTCTGCCTAAGATTGTGAAATCTAAATAATCATTTACATACACAATGTGGCTATGTCCACCCGAAGCAACAAGACAAACATAAGGGGGCGCTAAATCCGGATGGGTTATGTAATTAGCTGCAATATGCCCTTCAATATGATGAACCTTGATAAGAGGCTTATCTAATGCGGCAGATAAAGCTTTAGCGGCCGAAACACCAACTAGGAGAGCTCCTACAAGCCCTGGGCCGTATGTTACAGCAATCCCATCCACCTCTTCGAGAGTTATTCCGGCTTCAGACAAAGCAGAATCAATTACCGGAATTATAAGCTCCACATGTTTTCTTGAGGCTATTTCCGGGACGACACCTCCATATTCGGCGTGTAGGTCAACCTGAGACGATATTATATTTGATAAAACCATACGTCCGTTTTTAACAACAGCAGCCGAAGTTTCATCACAGCTTGATTCAATTCCTAAAATTATTATATCTTTCATTAAATCTCTCTTATTTCTAACATCTGATTTCTTACTTTCAACCTCAAAAATGAGTAAAAAGAACCGTCCCCATTACTCATTGTCCCCATTACTCATTCAGGTAAGAATGCGTCTTCTACATAATTATTGGGGGCATTCCAGAATATCCACTCGTCATAACCGGCATCATAGACGGCTTTAATCTGAGCTTTATATTCTTCGACACCATAATTCATCCAGTATCCATCGGGGAGGCTAGATAGTGTAAAGCCCTGAATGTATGGCCTTACATTAAGATTATAACCTTCCTGTTTATCAATACGACCCTTTCCCACTACAAGAGTATTATATACAACTTCATAGGGTTTTAGGTCCGGATGGGTAAACTTTACTCCGTTTATTGTTTGTCCCACCCCGTTTGCCATTGATTTACCCTTTGGTGCCGCATTGGCATAATGAGAAGGATAAATCATGGGGCAAATATAATCAAGGCTTGGGCCAATGGTTTCAAGAGTCTGACCTATCTCTCCGTAATCCTTCGTTGAAATCATAGGCATACCGAATATATCGGCTGATAATACTGTATCAGAAGGAAGATTCATTCTCATATAACGGATAAAGTTCTCAATGGCACCGGAACGTGATTGTCCTTCGACAAAATCCATTTTGTAGGTGTACAGGCTTGTCTCGGGGAAGCGGATATAGTCGAACTGTATTTCATCAAAGCCAAAGTTAACGGCCTCTTGAGCAATACTGAGAATATAATCCCATGACGCCTTTTTAGTTGGGTCCAGCCATTTTGTATTGACGTTCCATACCTCGCCGTTGTCTTTTTTTATTGCCAGATCAGGGTTATATGTGGTCATAGTGGAGTCTTTGAAGGTTACCATTCGAGCAATTACGATAATTCCGTTATCGTGGAGCTTTTTGGTAACGGTTCTTATATCAAAGCCCGGCGTATCGGCCTTTGCCTTATTAACAACATCGAGCTCAGAATCATACATAAGTATGCCTGCATCATTTTTAATGTCAATGACATATGCGTTTATTTCTGTTCTGTTGGCCAGATCAATATAATGGTCCAGATTATTCCTGACAGATGTAGCATTCAGATACAAGGCTTTAACAGGAGGCATCTCCTTTGTATGAGTGCTGCGACTGTCTTGCTCAATCTCGGGGTACGGTGTTATCCCTGCTATCGGAGTCGGTTCCGGTACAGGAGTTGGTGTAGGTGTGGGTGTTGGAGTAGGTTCAGTGGTTGGTTCCGGAGTTTCGGTCGAGGTGGGCTCAGGTGTAATTATATCTGTTGGAGTCGGTGTAGCCGTCACTGTAGGGGATGGTGTTATAACCACTGGTGGCTGAAAACTCCTTGAAAGTAATGCAAATACAACAGCCAATATAAGCATTGAAAGTATCGCTGCTGTTACTATCAGAGCGTTTTGTCCTCTGTTTCTCCTTGATTTTTTACCCATAGGTTTTTTCCTCCGTATAACATTTAGAAAAATTCTTTTATTATATAGCCAATTTAACATTATATCATATCAGGTCATATAAAGCTATGGATAGACACGGGGACGGTTCTCCTGTCCGGGATAGACACGGGGACGGTTCTCCTGTCCGGACAGGAGAAC
>JAEYOK010000007.1 GCA_023411795.1 Bacillota bacterium | reverse complement strand
TCTAATGACATTGAGAGTGTTACAATAACTACATTTGATAATATTAATAATATTGCTTCCTATGAGCTTAAGCTAATTCAATATAAATACGATGGGGTATTTAAGTAATGGCTGAATTTGGCCTTGGATACAACAGTGACACAAAAAATCTCATTCTTCGCGTGCGCGTATGCCTCGGAAAACTCTGATGACTAACATGTCCACACAATAAATCTCAAAAAGAGTGATATTCTCATAATTGTCTAGTATAAAAATGAAGGGTGATGTTGATAATGAAAAGATGGATAAACAAGCAAACTATCACATCTTTCATCTTAGGTGCATTATTATTTCTTACAATTCCAGCATTTGCAGAATCACGCACAATAAACGCACTTTATAATAATATAAGGCTAAAAATTAATGGGATATTCATTAAGACTGATGTTGAACCCTTTATTGTAAATGGGCGGACTATGGTACCAGCTCGATTTGTAGCTGAATCATTGGGGGCAACAGTGAGGTTTAATGACGATGAAAATTGCGTTGATATCGAATCATTGCCGTTAGAACATGGCAAAATAGCATATTCAAATGGAGCAATATATACCGGCGAGATTAAATATGGATTACCAAACGGAAAAGGATCAATTTTATGGCCAGATGACGTTTACTGTAGCGCAACATTTGTTAATGGGAAAAGAGAAGGACCAGCACTTCTTTATTATCCTAGCGGATTAACAGCAGTGGTTCATTACAAAGATGACAAAGAAGAGGGTGAAGGCATGACTATGCTTAGTAATGGTTATAAGTTCATAATTCAATATAACAATGGCAGTGCTCAAAGTTTCTCACTTGTAACCGGGACTACACCCTTAAATAACTCAAATATGCCTAATACACCAGCAACATATACACCCTCAGAACCGTCAACAGTTAAACCATCAGAAGATGCATCGGGCTATCAAGAAGAATATGATTTGCTGACGGCAGAGTATAATAGAAAAATAGAAGATTATAGGCGGGCAATTAAAGAATATTGGGATGAATATACAAAGTGGGCTAGTGCTTATGGTGAGGGAGAACCGGCAGTTCAGGAAAAGAAAAAAATATATCAAGAAAAAGCCGTTTACTTTAATTCTTTAATCGATTCTACTAGATTGAAATATAATTCAGATGTTGCAGCTTTGAAGGCTAAATATGGCATTAATGATTAATGTGCAATATAATCATTAATTTACGAGGAAGGACCCTACAATAGTTTTATTTTGCTTTCAGTTCTATGGGAATAAAAATACTTGAAAGGTAGTGTATAAGGATATGGCAAAATTGGAAATAACAAGTGAGCAGGCTTTAGAGGTTATATCAAACCAAAGATTAATATTTGAAAAGATTGAAAAGCTAACGGCTTTCTTAGACCGTAATACCATAATGTACTGGGATAAAGAAGTGCTTAACTTGTCACAGGCAGCAAGGTTACTTAGTATTAGTTCAAGTATATTAGAAGAAGCTTGCATCAATAGGGATGTACCATGTCGCAAGGTTGGTTCAACTTATATTTTTTTAAAGGAGTCTTTGGAAGAATGGTTGAAATCAAATGAAGCTAAGATTGAGGTCAAGGATAGCATCGATCCTGAAATAGCCGCACAATTAATTGGTGTCTCTACTCAAAAAATAAGATATTGGTCTAAGGCTCATCAATATTATAAAATTCCGGTAATATTAGAAGGCCGTAGATTCTTTTATGATAAAGAGTTACTTCTACAATGGGCAGAAAGCCCAGACGGAAGAAAGGTAATTGAAGGCTACCAACAAAATGTTGCACTTATAGAACAGAGAGCTAGAGAGGCGGAAAAACTGAGAGAGGCTCAGCGAATAGAAGAAGAAGCTAGGAAAAAGGAACGTCTTGAAAAAAAGATGGCGAAATTAAACAATCAAAACCTAAAGTAACAAAGAGTGCCGCAAGTGGCACTTTTTTATTTTTCTTGACATGTTACTAAATGATACATATAATATAAGTATAGAAATATAAGGGGGTATTTTATTGGCAGACTGGATAACCGAAAATGAGCTTTGCGAATGGCTAAAGATTAAACGAATGACAGCTTACAGATGGCGAAAGGAGGGAATGCCCTACATTGGGACAAGAAAAAGTATACGGTATAATAAAGAAGCTGTTGAAAAATGGCTTGAAAGAAAATCACAAAATTAAAGGAACCCGGCTAATCTTGGCGGACAACCCGGATTCCCCCATAACAAAGCCTTAAGAAAAGCCTTGCTTTGTAATCTATTATAGCATAGTAAAAGGCTTCTCACAAGGGCAATACACTTAAGATAACGGCTGAGGCAAATATTTTGGCTTACAGCAATGAGAATTGAGAAGGGAGCTTTTTATTATGACAGTATCACAAAGAATTAATCTTTACTTAAAGGCAAACGATATTTCAGTTGACACCTTATCTGAAATGACAGGAGTTTCAACAAAACGGCTAAATTCTATTCTGACAAGCGGGAAAACTATGAGGCATGGCGATTTTCTAAAGATTATTATTGCATTGAATGTTGAACCCAATACTTTTCTGAAAGCAAGAAAACCAGAAGATAAATCCTCAGAAGGCAATTCTACATTCAATAAACTTATGGTAAACATCTTGACATTATCTGAAAGAAACCTGAGGCTTCTTCTTGCTTGCTCAAATGGACTATTGAAAAATGGCTATCAAAAGGAACTAAAGAAGGACATAAAGTCATTGGATAAAACGGAGGTTGCACTATGAGTAAGATAAATACTATTCAAATAACCGACTTGATGTTTGGAGGTTTTGAAGAACATGATACAAAATTATCAAATGCTATTGATAGTAACCCGGAATACATGGAGGCCGTCAAAAAAGTAGAAATCCATTATGAAGAATTAAGAAAACTTGATCGAGAGCTGTGGGCTAAAATGGATTCAGATGTCACCAGAATGGAAGTAGCTGCAAGAGATACGGCATTTAATGAAGGCTTTAAGCTGGCAGTGAAGTTAATATTATCATCGGTGGCATAAGCCGGACCAAGACTATCAGAGGGTGTTCCATACCGGGACCCCTTTTTATTTTCCCCAAATTATGGAGATTAAGGATAATCCAAATTTGGTTTGACTGACTTTTTAACTTTTAGGGTAAAAAGTCTTTATATAGTTGAGTATGCTATTCGTACCCCAAATATGGGGTGGGAGTGTCCTAAACTTTTTTTAATGAGCCTATACTACCGTAAGTATACACAAAATTGAGTGTATATACTTCCGTAAGTATGTAAGGGGTGTAAGCTTTAACCCCTTTATACATGTACACATGTTTCACAACAAGTGGGGAAGATTACCGGCTTTATATACTGATAGCAGTATGCTTATTAAATTTTGTTCTTTTAGGAGGACTTTGCCTTTATATGGCGAATTATGGTAGTTAAAGGGGATAGTTCAATGTCGAATGACTCTGTGCAAATTGTTTATCAGCTTGGGGAAATAACAGATTGGATAAGCGCCATAGGCACGCTTGGAGCAGTTATTATAGCCCTATACTTAGCACGAAGAGAACACAAGCCAAGAGCAAAGGTCTCTGCTGCTTTTTCGTATTATGTTTATGATACAGGAATTGACAATAAACCTTTTGCTGTATCTGTAAGTATTACAAATGTTGGTTTAGTACCTATATATCTGCAAGAATGTACCATGAATATTGGTAAAAATAAAAGGATGGCTTTTTTAGATGGTGAACATAGAGTTGAAAGGATGTTATCTCCTGGCGAGATGTATACACATAGTTTACAATATGAGCATATTAGACAACACTTCTTGAAAAGGTATATTAAAAAGTATAAAACTGATATCTTTTTTATAGATGGAAGCGGTAGGAAGTATAAAACGAAAATTATTTTTAAGATTTAGTACCAGAACCTTCGGGCTCTTTTTCTTCTATATCGAATCTTGGGGACCATTTGGGGACTAAAAGTTAAAATAGTCCCCAAGATTTTCATTAAAGTTTATAAACTTACAACGTTAAAAACTTAGATATAAAAGGCTTTCACATAAAGTCAAATACTATCAAATAGCAATAAAACTGATTTGTAATCAGCAGGTCGGGGGTTCAAATCCGTCCTCCAGCTCCATAAAAATCCGCTAGTCACAACGATTAGCGGTTTTTTTATATAAGAAAGCAACCGGCATCGTTCTTTTTTCACTAACATGATTTCCATTGATACTATCGCCGTCGAAAACGAGGTGCAGACAATTTAATGTGATGAATTGTGTCGTGTTATCTTGAAAAAAAGCGGAAAGCATATATAATAATGTGTGTACACACTTTCCTGATCTACAATTTTATGGAGATAAAATATGAAACTGTCATCTTTTTTGCACTTCGCAACTTTTGGTTTCAAGACAATCCTTTTTAGAAAGAAAGCTCCAATTCTTGGAACTGTAATCGTTACAGACAAATGTAATTTACATTGTAAGCATTGCTCGGTCAATAACATTACTGCAATAGTTTACCCTTACATTCAAATTCGTGGAGAGATGCAGCAGTTATATGACATGGGAGTACGCATCTTATTTTTCTGCGGTGGTGAAACTTTCCTCTGGAAAGATGGCGAACGCACATTGCGAGATTTAGTCATTGAAGCAAAAAAAATGGGGTTCATTATTGTCAATGTAGTTACGAATGGTACATTCCCAATTGACCTCCCGGAAGCAGATTTAATTCTATTAAGTTTAGACGGAGATAAGCAACGTCATAATGAAATCCGTGGTGATACCTATGACACCATTATAGAGAACATTAGTAATGCCACAGCAGATAATATCTGCTTCTATATGGCAATCAATCAAATCAACAAGGACTGTGTGCGTGATGTATGCTTAACTGCTCGTGATATCAAAAATGTTCGAGCTGTATCATTCAATTTCCATACACCCTATCCAGATACAAAAGAATTGTCTTTGAGCTTAGATGAAAAAGCAACGTGTTGCGATACGATAGCTCAAATGATGAAAGAGGGCGCCCCAGTATTTAACCTAAAAAGTGCATTCCCATATCTTATAGAGAATCGTTTTCCAACGCCTTGTCATCAGTGCGTTGTGATGGAAAATGGAAAGTTGTCCACCTGTGGACGATGTATTGATGTGCCCGGCCTTTGCGACCAATGCGGATACTTCTTTGTTGCTGAATACACGCTTTTGTTCAGAGGTAATCTCAAAATCGTCTTTGAGATGCTTCACACATATTTAAAATATATTTAGGAGTAATATGAGCTTTATTACTAGTTTAACAAGAATGTGGCTTACCAGATCGGTGCAGCAATTTACTTTCAAAAAGGAATATGACCAAATACTGTCCTTTGCCGATTGCGAAAACCTTGGACTATATGTTCACATTCCATTCTGCAAAAGTATATGTAATTTTTGCCCCTACTGCAAAGTACGGTATTCTAAAGAGCTTTGCGAAAAATACATAGATTCTCTGATTCGGGAAATTCACCTTGTAGGCAGTCAGCATACCGAAAAGAAAAAGGTGACCAGCCTATATTTTGGAGGTGGAACACCGGCACTTGCAGCAAATCGTATCAAGGAGATTATAGATGCCCTTAACGAGCACTTTTTAATCACCGAAGGGATTGGTTTGGAACTTCACCCGGACAATGTGACCGTGGATGTTTTGCAAATATTGAAAGATGCAGGCGTAACAAAAATCAGCATCGGTATCCAATCGTTTCACAGTAAATATCAAAACATTCTCGGAAGAAAGAAGATTGACACCTCTACAATGATGTCAGCTTTAGCGGCTGTTCCTTTTGAAACAGTTTCAATGGATTTCATCTTTGCACTTCCCGGACAGACCTACGATGATTTGAGAACCGATATTGATAAGGCATTTTCATTAGGCGCAAATCATGTAGCTATATATCCATTTATTGATTTTACTTTCACAGAGAGTCCTGTTGCCGAAATGCCCAAAAAAGAAAAACGAGAATTACTGGATGCCATCACTCAATACTGTTTGAATAAAGGGTATTTACGCAGTTCTATTTGGACTTTCTCAAGCGAACAGAAGGCGAACTATTCGTCCATGACCAGAGATAACTTTCTCGGATTCGGGTGCTCAGCCACAAGCCTATTCAAAGATCAATTTAAAATCAATACTTTTGATATAGAATCTTACTGTGCAAGAATTAGTGCTGAGAAACTTGCCACATCTTTGACCATTCGTTTTAACATGCGGCAGAGAATGATTTACTGGCTATTCTGGACAGCGTATAGCACGAAAGTAAAAGCTATTGATTTTGAAAGATTTTTTGGTGTGCCATTGAAAAGAATGTATGGATTTGAGCTTTGGCTTGCAAAGCGATTGGGTTTCATCAAAGATCATGGTGGTACTTATGAAATGACACTAAAAGGTGCTTTTTATTATCATTACTACGAGAACTTTTACACACTGTCTTATATAGACAAGATGTGGGGTATCATGCGAAAAGAAGCCTTTCCCGAACATATTGAACTGTAAAAAGATGGTGAGGTTATCCCATTTAATACATACATTTAAGCAAATTGGTTAGATTTTCATAAAAATTATTATAATGTTTGTGAATAATGACAGTGTTAAATATTTATCAATATGTGTTAAAATATTAACATGGATAGCAGTTTGATTACGGAGGTGCATATTATGTTTGAAACATTAACATTAATTGTAGTAGTAGCAGGGACATATTTTTTATTAAAAAATATATGGGATTACCAGATGAGAATTGCTAAGTCTAAATAATTAAAAAATTAATTTGCCTTTAATATGATTTACATAATATAGATAGAACAGCCTTTATTAAGGGCTGTTTTTTTGTAATATAATAGAAGCGTACAACATAATATGATATATTGCTTATATAAGTTAAATTATTTTGAAGGGGACGATATATATGAAAAATGTCATTAAATGGGGTATTATGGGACCGGGTTTGATTGCTCATAAATTTGTAAAAGGGCTACTAACTATTGAAGATACTAAAATTATTGCAGTTGGCTCCAGAGATAAAATACGCGCTGAATCCTTCTCAAAGCAATATGGGATAGAAAAGAGTTATGGAAGTTATCAAGAGTTAGTTTCTGACCCAGATATTGATATAATTTATGTTGCTACACCTCATCCCTTTCATAAAGATTGTGTCAAACTTTGTCTTAATGCAGGCAAAGCAGTTCTGTGTGAAAAGCCATTTACATTGAATGCGAAGGACACCCGTGAACTAGTAGTACTTGCAAAAGAAAAGAAGCTATTTCTTATGGAGGCAATGTGGACCCGTTTTCTACCTGCTATTAAAAAAACCCGTAAATGGCTTCAAGAAGGGGCCATTGGTGAAGTTCAAATGCTTAAAGCAGATTTTGGCTTTGGAGGGGAGCACGATCCAAAGGGACGGATTCTTAATCTGGAGCTTGGCGGGGGAGCTTTGTTAGATTTAGGAATATATCCGGTTTCCTTTGCTTCTATGGTTTATGGAACACAACCAGAAATAATAAAAAGCCTTGCAGATATTGGTCCTACCGGCGTAGACGAAAAATGCGCAATGCTTTTTGGATATGATAATGGAAAAATGGCAAGCTTACACGTTTCCTTTAAGATGGATTTAATTAATAATGCATGGATTTTTGGAACAAATGGAAATATAATTATTGATAATTTCATTAATCCCAGTGGCGCGACATTAACCCTTTCAAATGGCCAGAAAGAAACCTTTAAAGCTCTGGATCAATACTCAGGATATCAATTTGAAGCCCTTGAAGCAATAGATTGTATTAGAAAGGGTAAAATAGAAAGTGATATTATGCCCCTTGATGAATCAATCGCCATAATGGAAACTATGGACATTCTGAGGGCTCAATGGCAGCTTAGATATCCAGGTGAGTAAACAGATTATTCTTATGAAAAATATATTTATCATAATTAGACAGGATTAATTATACCTGTCTAATATCCTTTTTTGTTATCTATATCTATGTCAATTCAAAAATCAGGCATATTATTATGTGCTCTGAAATTTCTTATGCCTTGAAATTATTTCTGTCAAGCGTTTTTGATTTTGTCTCAAAATTAAAGTAACATTCGCTAGTTTTTAATTTGGTGATTTTCGCATATACTTAAAAGCGTGCATCGGAACAACCACTGCACGCTTTAATAATTCATTATT
>JAEYOK010000006.1 GCA_023411795.1 Bacillota bacterium | reverse complement strand
TCTAATGACATTGAGAGTGTTACAATAACTACATTTGATAATATTAATAATATTGCTTCCTATGAGCTTAAGCTAATTCAATATAAATACGATGGGGTATTTAAGTAATGGCTGAATTTGGCCTTGGCTACAACAGTGACACAAAAAATCTCATTCTTCGCGTGCGCGTATGCCTCGGAAAACTCTGATGACTAACATGTCCACACAATAAATCTCAAAAAGAGTGATATTCTCATAATTGTCTAGTTTAAAAATGAAGGGTGATGTTCCGATATGAAAAAGAATTTTGCGTGTATCATATTTGGAGTTATTTTGGCTTTATCCGTTAATGTAGCAGCAGATACCTATTTTCAATTTATCGCAAGTCAGAATACATTATATGTTGACGGTAAAAAAGTTGAAATGCCCATGTATAATTTCCAATATACAAACTATGCTTCAATACGAGGTGTAGCAGAGGCATTGGGACTTGATATTGCTGTGACCGGTACCCGGATAGATTTCACTTCTAAGAGCCATGCAGTTGAAAAAACAACAACAGAAATTGCAAAAAATGTTGAGTCAACAGTTTTTATTAGAAGTTATAATACTTATGATATAGCAAACGCTTACGTCATTTCAACAGGATCTGGTGTTGTGTTGGATAATGGGACAATAATTACTAATTTTCATGTTATAAAAGATGGGCTAAGGTACGGAATAGTATTTAACGATACTGTTGAAGGCCAAGAGCATAGGACGTCGTCATGGATAAATATTGATCAATTTAGAGATATTTGCATACTTCCTTCTCCAAATCTAAATGTAAAAGGGGTAAAATTAGGAAATTCGGACAATCTAAAATTAGGCGAAAAGGTTGTGGCAATCGGAAGCCCTTTAGGGTTAAAAAACACTGTTTCAGAGGGCATAATATCGGGTTTTAGAAAAATTGATGGTTATAATTATATTCAAATTACTGCACCGATATCACCAGGAAGTTCAGGGGGTGGGCTGTTTAATTCACAAGGAGAACTTATAGGCATAACAACTTTAAAAATTATTAACGGCGAAAGTCTAAATTTTGCCATACCAATTAACGAAGTTATGGCTATTGTTAACAGCAGAAACACAAAACTTGAAATTGAACTGAATGGTCTAATGCAGTTTTACGAATACAATAGTGATTATTATTACTTCAATTACATATCATCAATCGATAGCGATGGTTTCTACAATGTTAATTATTTTCTATTTGAAGAATATGAAGGGTCAAAAAAATTCATAGAATCATATGAAAACAATTATGATTTTAGAGATCAGCTATATAATAAACTAGCTGAAATATCAGATAAGTTAATAGAATATGGGTATAACAAATACACTATATCTATTAGTTCAGGTAATAAGTTTTTAAAAATTGAATATGAAAATGATAATTTTAAAAAATTAAATGATAATTTTATCGTTAAATAGAATTTTTACATCATTTTGAGCCGCAAGGCTCTTTTTTTATTCATTATAGTATTTATACACAGAATAAATGTTTGACAAGACGAATTTAGTGTAATATAATAACATTAAAAGAAAGAAGGTGAAAATATTTGGCATTTAATTTTAATCCCTTATGGAAGCTACTAATTGATAAGGGAATGAAGAAAACCGATCTGATTAAGGAGGTGGGATTATCTCGTTCTACTCTTGCTAAGATGAGTAAGGGAGAATACGTTGCTATGGAGGTAATTGACCGGCTATGTGACTATTTCAAATGTCCTATTCAATGTATAATGGAACACATCAAAAATAATGATTGAAGAAGGAGCAAACCATGACATTACAAGAACTCAAAGAAAAAGAACCTATAAATATAACAATTCAAGAGGCCGCTTCTATCATGGGAATAGCCCCACAATTCTTAAGGGCAGCATTGATTCAAGAAAGATTCCCCTTTGGTATTGCAGTAAAAATGACACAAAATGAATTTTACATTAACACAAGAAGATTTATTCTGTATATGGAAGGAGCTGATTTCCTAATTAAAGTGAAGGAAAATGATCTATCTTAATATATTGATATAAAGGAACCCGGTCTACCTGGACAGTATACCCCGGATTCCCCAACAACAAAAGCCTTAAGAAAGGCCTTGCTTTGCTTTATATTATAGCAGAGTAATGAGCTTCTCACAAGGCCAACACACTTAAGATAACAGCTGTGGCAAATATTTAGGCATACAGCTAAGGAATTGGGAAAGGAGCTCTTATTATGACAGTATCACAAAGAATCAATCTTTACTTAAAAGCAAACGATATTTCAGTTAACACCTTATCTGAAATGACAGGCATTTCAACAAAACGGCTAAATTCTATTCTGACAAGCGGGAAACCTATTAGGCATGGCGATTTTATAAAGATTATTATTGCTTTGAAAGTTGAACCTAATAAGTTTTTGGAAGCAAGGATGCCAGAACACAATTCCACATTCAATAAACTCATGGCAAACATCTTGACATTATCTGAAAGAAACCTGAGGCTTCTTCTTGCTTGCTCAAATGGATTGCTAAAAAACGGCTATCAAAAAGAAATAAGGAAAGATATAAAGTCAATGGATAAGATGGAGGTTGCATTATGAGTAAGATAAATACCCTAAAAATAACGGATTTAATGTTAGGAAGTTTTGATAAAAATGAAATGGACTTACATAATGCTATAAATGCAAATCCAGAATATGTTGAAACTGTAGCAAAGGTTGAAAAGCATTACGAGAAGCTTAAAACGCTTGACCGTGAGTTATGGCTCGATATGGATGCTGATCTTGTAACTATGGAAACAATTGCAAGAGATACAGCTTTTAATGAGGGTTTTAAACTTGCAGTAAGGCTTATATTTTCATCAATCCAATAACGGCATAAGTTAGGTTTAGGCCGTCAAAGGGTGTCTATATTACGGATGCCCTTTTTATTTTCCAGCACTTCGCCCTTCCAAAGTGGAATATTCCGGCACCCATAATATAGAGGCTATACTACCGTAAGTATACACAAAAATGAGTGTAGATACATACGTAAGTATGCAATCTATGTAAGCTATGATTAACTTTTTATACATGTACCTATGCTTCTTAGCATAATTAAATTGTGTGATTCCTATTTGAAGCTGATTTTTTATTCTATTTTCGGATCTATCATGATATCATTTACTTAAAATTTCTTTAGGCGGGTGTTTTATGTTTCCATACCCTAATCTCATGGCTGAGATGGCCAGAAAAGGTATTAAAAATAAAACCATTTATAAGAGACTTGGCTATTCACAGCAAAGATGGAGCAGACAATTACGCGGTAAATCTCCGTTATCAATAACTGATGCATTTACTATAAGGGATGAATTTTTTCCTACGCTGCTTGTTGATTACTTATTTGATGCTAAGCCGGGATACGACCTTATAGATATTTTTAAATTTCCTGACAAAAGGGAGTATAACAATTCTGAGGAAAAGAACCATGATCCAGATGATTGCGCTTAAAGAAAATTAGCATACTTGTGTAAACCTTTTATATTTTGATAGAAGGATTTTTTCTATGTATGGCGAATTATGGAAGTATAAAGGGGATGAGAACATGGCATATTATGAGGACGAAATACCAAAAGAGCTCATCAAAGGGAACACATACACAGAGAGACAGATTATGATATTTCTTGAAAACAACGAGGAAGCATTAATAATAAGCGATTACTACACTCAACTTAGTAAAAACAGCAACAGAAAAGCAACAATACACAAGGTAGAAGAGGGGTTTATCCACAGAATGTTAGGTGGCACTCATTCTTTGCCAAAAGATAAAACCAAAATATATTATATTAACGAAGAGGAGCCTTAAACGGCTTCTTTTTCATGATAACTGTAAAAAGATGCATATATACCCATTACTCATTAAAGAATGAGTGTACATACTTCCGTAAGTATTTAAGAGCGTAATCAATATTTTTACCCTGGAGATGAGATTTATTTGTCAATCTGATTATAATCGCTTGATGAATAATTAACTAATTGTTACAATTTAAAGTAATAGTTGGCCGGAAAGGTGATTATATGAGAAGTTTCCTAAATGAAGATTTAATTGATCAGTTTCGAGCCGCTGCAAACGAATGTACTGATTTCCGTAACTCATACCAAAATATAGATGGGAAAAATAAATGGAACATATTGTGCTCAGCAATGGATTGGATTTGTATCACAGCAAGAGGTATAAAGTATATCAAATTTGAAAGAAATACTAATAAATCTGATGATTATCTTTCGTTGTCCTTAATGCAATACATAGTTGCTATAGACGTACTTGTAGAAGCAATAATTCAGTTGTATCGTGTGATTTATGGATCAGATAGAAAGTACCCTTTAAAAGAAGATAAGTCAATATTTTTAAAAACAATAACTGATGATCTTTATTTTACACATCTTCGTGCAGCATTCGGTACCCATCCTGTTAATTTAAGAAGCTTGGATGGTTCAAATTTATCAAAAAACGAAAAGTTTTATGCCAGTTGGTCAAGCGTTGCGATAGATGATGATGATAATGATTTTATTGTTTACTTATATAGTAATAAAGCTGAAAAGACTGAAATGTTTGAATTAGGACTTAATATTTCTAAAGTAAACTATTATTGCAGGAAGCGTTATGACTTATTAAATGATCTAAAGATTAAAATTAAAGAAATAGATAATCATATTAAGAAAACGAGGTATACAGTATGAATGGGAAAAAACAGGCCTATGACAATATCGTGGATTTTATAAAAAGTGATGATAAATGCTTATTACTGACAGGTACTCATCAATACGAAAAACATAAACTAATTATGAAAGTTATTCATGAATTATGCAACGGATCAACTGTCTTATTTAGAACAAATGGGATGCAGAATATTCCAAACAACGATTTTATAGGCTTTGCTGGTATTAAGAAGGTACCTAAAGCTGGCGAGTTTGTTAGTATAGGGCGTAATAAGTATTCTTTCGATTCATTCAATAGTAGTCGTACATGGTCAAATTCTAGTTATAAGTATGACTTTGCAATTGTGTACCCTATTGATTACATATTAAGAAGTAAGCACTATGAATTATTGGATGATGTCTTCCAGAGGTACATTAAAAAAGTGTTCTTGGTATCCTGGACTGACCGTGTAGAATATGATTATGATAAAATTAATATTTCTTATGATCGTCATGTTTTATATGATGCTTATGAAGAAGATGAAGCTTACCATAATAGAGTTTTAAACTTGATGGAATAATCTGAACGATAAATATAGAGTAAATAAATGCTATTTTAAACGGAAAAATGCTCTCAATTAGGCCAGTAGTCCCCAAATAGTCCCCAAAATGCTTTAAAACTGGAATTGTTAAGATATAACAAAACCTTGAAAGCATTTAGCAATCAAGGTTTTCGCTGGCGTGCCAGAGATGATTCGAACACCCGACCAACGGATTAGAAGTCCGTTGCTCTATCCAGCTGAGCTACTGGCACATGTTTAAGCGACTTTTCTATTATACAAATGACTTTACTCTTTGTCAAGAATGTTTATACTAAACGAATTAGATTTGTTATAGAATTTTACTCTGCAACGAATTTTTGTGTTCTACCTAATGTTAATCAGATGCAGGGGATATCTCCTTTAATAATGCTTCGTATTTTCTCAATAATCATTGAGCTTGCAACCTCATTAAGACCGCCATTGGGTACGATGATATCAGCGTGTTTTTTACTAGGTTCAACAAAGGCCTCGTGCATGGGCTTAACAGTTGCGAAGTACTGATCTATAACCGAATCAATATTCCTGCCTCGCTCATGTATATCACGAACAAGCCTTCTTGCGAAACGGATGTCAGAATCGGTATCCACAAATACTTTTATATCCATAAGGTCAACTAAATCAGGATTATCAAATAACAGTATTCCTTCGATTATTATAACAGGCTTGGGTTCTTCAGTTATTGTCTCTGCCAACCTTTTAAACTCAATAAAAGAATATACGGGTCTGTTTATTGGTTTACACGATTTTAAATCGTTAATATGCTTAATCATCAACTCATTGTCGAAACTGTTAGGATGGTCAAAGTTCATTTTTTTTCTTTCTTCAAATGATAAATTATCAAAGGACTTATAATAAGAATCCTGACAAATCATAACTACATCTTTTTCAAAATATTCTTTAATTGTATTGGCCAAGGTTGTCTTTCCTGAACCGGTACCTCCTGCAACACCAACGGTCACGACATTATTCATATAGTTTACCCCATATTTCTACATAAATGCTGATATTTTTATTATACCAAGGTTAGGTTTAGTTTATCAATATGGGGCACTTATTACTACCATTGATTCTACCCAATTACCGCCTTATTTAGCGCTTGATCGAGGTCATAGATAAGATCATCAACATCCTCAATACCAATAGACAGCCTGATTTGATCAGGTGTAACACCTGCGCTCTTTTGATCTTCTTCGTTCAATTGAGAATGGGTAGTTGATGCTGGATGTATTACAAGGGATTTCGCATCGGCTACATTGGCGAGCAGAGAGAATATCTCAAGATTGCTTATGAATTTCTTTGCAGATTCTATGCCACCCTTAATTCCGAAGGTAAAAATTGACCCGCAGCCCTTTGGAAGATATTTTTTAGCAAGCTCATAATATTTATTACCTTTTAGGCTCGGGTAGTTTACCCATGAAACAGAAGGATGATTCTGTAAAAACTCCACAATTTTTTTAGCGTTTGATACATGCTTTTCAACCCTCAGTGAGAGTGTTTCAAGCCCTTGAAGTAAGAGGAATGAATTAAAAGGACTTATTGCAGCACCTGTATCCCTTAAGAGTTGCACTCTTGCTTTTAGTATGTAAGCAAGTGGACCAAAGGCTTCAGTATATATCACTCCATGATAGGAGGGATCTGGCTCGGTAAGTCCAGGGAATTTAACGCTTCCTGCCCAATCAAATTTTCCGGAATCAACAATAACACCTCCGATAGAGGTACCATGTCCGCCAATAAATTTTGTGGCCGAGTGAACAACGATATCTGCTCCAAACTCAATAGGCTTTATAAGGTATGGAGTTCCAAATGTATTATCGATAATAAGCGGTATTTTGTTATCGTGGGCAATTTTGGCTACAGCTTCAATATCAATCAGATTGGCTCCGGGATTGCCTATTGTTTCAATATATAGAGCTTTGGTCTTTTCATTGATTGCTTTCCTGAAATTCTCAGGTTCATCCGGATCAACAAAAACTGTGTTTATGCCGAGTCTGGGTAAAGTGGCTGAGAATAAGTTATAAGTACCTCCATAAAGAGTGCTGGCAGAAACAATCTCATCACCGGTTCCCGCGATGTTTAGTATTGAATAAGTTATAGCTGCTGAACCTGAGGCAACTGCCAATGCACCTACTCCACCCTCAAGAGCGGCAATTCTTTGTTCGAAAACATCAGTTGTGGGGTTCATAATTCTTGTATAAATGTTGCCGAATTCCTTTAAAGCAAAGAGATTTGCCGCGTGATCTGTATCGTTGAAAACATATGATGTCGTCTGATAAATAGGAACAGCTCTTGACCCTGTAGTAGGGTCAACCTTCTGACCTGCATGTACCTGTAGAGTATCAAATTTCAATTTTCTTTCACTCATGAACAATACTCCTCTCATATTTAATATCATAAAACAAGCAAACTTAAATAAGTTGGTTTAAATCAAAAGGTGTTTCCTGGTATACATAGTAATTAAGCCAGTTGGAGAAAAGTAAGTTGGCGTGGCCTCTCCATTTTACAAGCGGAGATTTTTCCGGATCATCGTCAGGAAAATAATTTACGGGAACTTTAATGTCCAGTCCCTTGGTAACATCTCTTTCATATTCTGATTTTAAAGTATCCGGGTCATATTCCGAATGACCGGTTACATATATTTGTCTTCCACCATCTGTTTTTAATATATATATACCTGCATCCTCAGAATCCGAAAGGATATCCAGGGAGCTGATCTTTTCGATATCATCTCTTCGTATTTCTGTATGCCTTGAATGGGGAGCAAAGAAGCTATCGTCAAAACCGCGTAATAGCATTGTGTTAGTTTTGCACACCCTGTGCCGGAAAACTCCGAAAAGCTTTTCTTTAAGCGGATATTTTTTTATTCCGTAATGATAATATAATCCGGCCTGAGCACCCCAACAAATATGGAGAGTTGAATATACATTGTGTTTACTCCACTCCATTATTTTTTCAAGCTCGCACCAATAAGTGACATCTTCAAACTCCATTTGTTCAACAGGTGCGCCGGTGATTATAAGTCCATCAAATTTTTCATGCTTTACTTCGTCAAAAGTTTTATAAAAATTTATGAAATGTTCGGAAGGGGTATTCTTTGATGTATGTGTTTTTGGATGTAAAAGCTCAACTTCAACCTGAAGTGGTGTATTACCAATCAGACGCAGTAACTGGGTCTCTGTAGTTATCTTTGTCGGCATCAGATTAAGGATAGCTATTTTTAAAGGTCTGATGTCCTGATGTTCAGCTCGTTGTTTTGTCATTACAAAGATATTCTCATTTGACAGAGTTTCTTTTGCTGGCAGGTTATCAGGTATTTTGATCGGCATATATAAATCCCCTCCCAAAAGGAAAAATAAAACTCGGTATTCCTATAGTTTTACTCATATATTGTTGGTAATTATAGCATATTCAAATAAATGTGAATATAGTTTTTTTTTATAAATAATAAATTGTTAAGGTTTAATTATCCTTATAAATTGCCATATTTCGGTGAATATGCTAGTATGATAAAAGATATGATGCATTAAAAAAAGAGTAGAATTGTAAAGGAGAGAAGCGTATGAAATTTTCAGAAATGCCTTATGTAAGACCCGATATTGAAACTATAAGCAAAGAAATAAAAGAAATAATTGCGGTAATAAACGATTCTCAATCGGCTGAGGAGCAGCTTCAAGCACATAAAGATTATAATGAAATATGTAAAAAAGTAGAAACAATGAGGACTATAGCGTATATCAGACATACCATAAACACTGAAGATGAATTCTATGATAAGGAAAAAGATTTTTATGATGAGAATTCACCTATATTGGAAAATTTAAATTCCGATTTTTATAAAGCTTTTGTAGCATCAAAGTTCAGAAAAGAGTTAGAAGATAAACTGGGAAGTTTACTTTTTAAGAATGCTGAGCTTCAGCTTAAATCATTCGATCCAATAATTATTCCAGACTTGCAGGAAGAAAACAGGCTTACCAGTGAGTATGTAAAGCTAATGGCATCGGCACAGCTTGATTTTGACGGCAAAAAGGTAAATTTGTCACAGCTTCGCCTTTATATGGAGTCACCTGATAGAAATATCAGAAAAGAAGCATTTAAAAAACGTACCGAGTTCTTTAGTGAAAATAAGGAAAAGTTTGATGAAATCTTTGATAAGCTTGTTAAGGTTCGTACAGCAATGGCGAAAAAGCTTGGCTTTGATAACTTTGTTGAACTTGGCTATATACGTATGGGAAGAAATTGCTACGGTCCCGATGAAGTCGCTGCGTTTAAAGAAGAGGTTAAAAAGTACATGGTTCCTCTTTCATTAAGAATTGAAGAAACAAGAAAAAAGATGCTTGGGCTTGAAAAGGTGACTTTCATAGACGAACAACTATATTTTAAAGACGGTAATCCAAAGCCTCAAGGAACTCCTGAGGAGATATTCGATTATGGTAAAAAGATGTATGATGAACTGTCAAAGGAAACAAGCGAATTTTTCCGCTTTATGTTGGATAATGAGCTTTTGGATTGCTTAAGCAGAAAAGGAAAGGCTCCCGGAGGATACATGACATATATCCCTGAATATAAATCTCCGTTTATCTTTGCTAATTTTAACGGTACCAGCGGTGATATTGATGTATTAACCCATGAAGCCGGTCATGCATTTAACGGATATCTTGCAGAGGGTATTGAAATTTACGAATACGGTAGTCCAACATTGGAAGCATGCGAAGTTCACTCTATGAGCATGGAGTTTTTTACCCTGCCATGGATGAAGCTGTTTTTTGGAGACAAAACAGAAAAATATAAATATATGCATCTGGCTTCCGCTCTTGTTTTTATACCATATGGCTGTGCTGTTGATGAATTCCAGCATGTAGTCTATAAAAATCCTGATATGACACCTCAGGAAAGAAAAGATGCCTGGAAGCGTATAGAAAATGAATTCCAACCTTATCTTGACTATGAGGATGATGAATTCTTCGGAATGGGTGGACGTTGGCAGGCTCAGACCCATATTTATAGGACTCCTTTTTATTATATTGACTACTGCCTGGCACAAACCTGTGCTCTACAATTCAGAAACCTGTTGACTGAAGATTATAAGGCTGCATGGGAAAAATATTTGGACTTTAGTAAGAAGGCAGGTACAATGACTTTCATTGATCTTCTTAAAACCTCCGGATTACGTTCTCCTTTTGAAAAGGACTGCGTAAAGGAAGTATGTGAGGGTTCAGAAAAAGCATTGGAAAAAATAACTATATAACAAATTGAGTTAGACAGACAGGGGGACGGTTCTTCTGTCTGTCTTATTTTTGTCCATATCTTTGTAGATATTTGCCGAGAAGACGTTTTTTTTGTCACCAGTAAATGGTATAATAGTTTCAAAACATAAAAATCAACAAAGAGATTATTGTAGTATACGAGAAGGTCTTCATACTCTAGAGACGGAGTGGATAAGATTATGAATTTAGAAAAGTTATCTAAAAAAAATAAAAAATTAGAAGCGATGGAACTCTCATTGCTCTGTCACCAGCTGGCTTTGGTTTTTCAGTCGGGGGTAAGCCCTGTAGAAGGACTTCCTCTGTTAGCTGAAGATATTACTCACCCTGAATTAAAAGCTTCAATTACCGCTATCTCTGATAAGATAATTGGTGGAATGACAATGTTTCAAGCCTTTTCTCAGGATGGAAGCTTTCCTGATTATATGCTCCGCATGATTTATATTGGAGAATCTACAGGAATGCTGGATGATGTCATGGAGAACCTTTCCGAGTATTACGAAACAGAAGCCGACATAAAAAAAAGAATAAAAAATGCTATTGCCTATCCTGTGACTTTAGCCATATTAATGTTTGGTGTAATTTGCCTTATGATACTTAAGGTGATACCTATGTTTGGTGAGATTCTTTTGAGTTTGGGCGGACAGGTTCCTAAAGAAGCGCAATATATCTTCTTACTTACAATAAACCTTAAAAAGATACTTATCTGGCTGGTTTGCATAGCTATTCCAATTATTGTTTTTTTAGTGTTCTTCATAAGAACCGATAAAGGAAAAGTGATTTTTGACCGTTTAAAAGTTAATAATCCTCTTTCCGGTTCACTATATAAAAAGATCATAGCATCTAGGTTAGGGCAGGGCTTAAGCCTTACAACCAAAAGTGGTATGAACGTCTTTGATGGGCTTAATTCTATAAAAGGTTTAATAAATAACTGCTATGTCAATCAAAAGCTTAATGAAGCTTCTGATAAATTATCTTTAGGCGAAGCTCTATCCGATGTTATAAGGGATACAGGAATCTTTCCTGAGCTATTCGTTAAGATGCTTAAAACAGGCGAGCGCTCAGGAAATCTTGACAACATGATAAAAAAATTATCAAGAGTTTACGGAAAAGAAGCTGAACTTTCCCTTAATAGATTTAGCAGGACTATTGAGCCCGCTTTGGTAGCAATATTATCGGTAATCTTGGCTATTGTGCTCTTATCGGTTTTATTACCACTTATTAGCATGATGTCTTCCATTGGATAGGGGGCTTTAATTTGAAGAGAATCACCTTTAACTGGGTTCAGCCGGTACTGTTTATTGTTTTGATTATTATAGTTGTTTATTCATTTTTGACCATGAGTACTATAATGAATAAAAATAACGGTGCTCAGCCCGAAAGAATAAAAGAGGCGATTGAGAGAGCCTGTGTCCAATGTTATGCTATTGAAGGCAGTTATCCTCCAAATCTTGAATATCTTAAAAATCAATACGGTATTATATTGGACTATGATAGATATTTCTATTATTATGAGATATTCGCATCCAATGTGATGCCTACGGTGGAAGTTTATGAAAAGGGATCCTGATACTATTTGCATCAGCTTAAAACAAAATAATGGACGAGCTCTTATCGAAACTATTGCAAGCATGCTTCTACTGATATTATTGGGAGTGGGCTGCTTTAGCCTTGCAGTATCTTCTGTAGGAGCATACAAAAGGCTTTATGATTCTAAAGGAAAGAATACAGAACTAAGAATCGCAAGTTCTTTCATCACTACGAAAATACGTCAGAATGACATGACGGGATGTTTAGAGGTAAGACCGGATCCTATAAGCGGGAATAACGCTCTTGTAATACATGAGGAAATCAATGGGGTCATCTATACTACATGGATTTTCCTCAATGACGGCCATCTTTATGAAGCAATAGTATTACAAGATGAAAGCCCTTCTGTAGATATAGGTCAGCCAATTGCCAAAATTGATCTTTTTGAGATCAATTATAGTGAAGAAGAACAGTGTATTTATACAAAGGTTGGAATTAGTGGGAATAAACCTTATGAGAGCTTTATTAAACTTAGATCAAACTAGTGGGAGAGATATTGTGAAATCAAGAAAAGACGGATTTACATTAATTGAGATGGTTATAGCAATAGGAATTCTCGCTGTTTTAGCAGTAGGGGTTTTAAGGCTTTTTGTTACATCTCAGGTTACCCACCAGAAAGTTGTAGACATTGATAATGCTGTATTAGAAACTGGAAAATTATTAGAAGAGTTTCAAAAGATGGAGGATTCATCCCAAAACGAGAGTCGATTTACAGTTTATTATGATGGGGATTGGAATCGTTCGGGGTTAAAAGATAATTCGACCCATTATGCCATATATGGTAGTATAATACCGTTATCCGAAGAATATGAGGGCCTTTTACATATGGATTTGCGAGTTGTCAGACTGGGGCCTTATCCCTTTGAGAAGGAAAGCGAACCTGAAATTTATGCTGTGTCTACAATTATAGAAGATTTATCTTTTTGGGGTGATAATCCATGATTAAAATGATGAAATCAAATAAAGGTAGCTCCACAGTTTTAATATCGCTATTTTTGCTGACATTACTGGTGTTTGCCGTATTAAGTATTACCTCATCGGCTTCAGAATTAAAATTGGCCCGCAGAAATGCCGAAACTAACAAGATATACTATTCCTTGGACGCCGAAGGTAAGCGCTTTTTATGTGATGTGAAATCAGCGGTTCGAAACGCCCTGATTAGCATGGAAGATAATCCAGAATCTTTTTTCACATATCTGGAGAGCAATCTTGGTTCTGATATAAAATACATAAGAAGCCCGGAAAACTTAACAATGACTGTCGAGAGAACTATAGTACTGGAAGTAAATTCATATGACAGACATTTGGATATTAAGATTTTAGTTACCCAACCGACTAATGAAAGCAATACAAATGAGATATGCTCTGTTTTAGAGTGGAAGCTCTGGCAAGAGCCCTTTGAATACAACAATACTGTAGATTTATGGGAAGGGAATCCATAATGAATGAAGGATATGTTTATACAATTAAAGAACTTCTGGGGATAGCTTTAAACAAAGAAGCATCCGACCTGCAAATAACTGTGGGAGTGCCTCCACTTATTAAGGTTAAAGGAGAGTTTGAGTATATAGGTGATACTATTCTTAAACCTGATAATACAAGAGCTTTGGTTAGAGAACTCTTTGAATATGAGGATTCCTTTAAGGAATTCTTAACTACAGGGGATAAGGATTTTTCACTATCCATTCCTAAGATGGGAAGATTTCGGGTCAACACCTTTTTACAAAGGGGTTCATTGGCAGCCGCGATCAGATTGGTTTTTACCAAATTACCTGATCCTAGGGATCTTTTGATTCCTGAAACTGTTCTACAGATGCATCAACTTAATAAAGGACTGGTGCTAGTTACCGGCCCATCGGGAAGCGGTAAATCCACAACCTTGTCATGTATTATTGATCTTATCAATAGCACAAGGAAATGCCACATACTCACCCTTGAGGAACCGATTGAATACCTCCATCACCATAAAATGAGTGTGGTTAATCAAAGAGAGATAGGCCAGGATACCCAAAGCTATGCCCGGGCATTAAGGGCAGCATTAAGAGAATCTCCTGATGTAATTCTTGTGGGTGAGATGAGGGACCTTGAAACCATATCTATTGCAATGACAGCAGCTGAAACAGGCCATTTAGTTCTGTCAACCCTTCACACACTGGGGGCTGCCAAGACAATAGACCGCATAATTGATGTTTTTCCGCCTAATCAACAGCATCAAATTCGCATTCAGCTATCTACAATACTTAGGGCCGTTATTTCCCAACAGCTCTTACCTTCCGAGCAAAGAGGTCGAGTTGCAGCTTTTGAGATAATGACAGCCAATAATGCCATACAAAATCTCATACGAGAAAACAAAACATATCAAATAGACTCGGTAATACTATCAAGTAAAAAAGCCGGTATGCAAAGTATGGATATGGATATAAGCGAGCTCTATAAAAAAGGTTTGGTTACCCGTGAGGACGCCCTTCTCTATAGCTTAAATCCTGATGTTTTGATAAAATATTTATAATTAAAATCACAGGAGTTTAAGATGGCTTATATTTGCGAAGAGGAACTAAAATCTATATACAACGATTTGGAACAAAAACTGTTAGCTCTTGGGTTGGAACCGGAAATAGCACTTATCAGGGATTATCTTCTTAAAATACAATTAACTGAAAACAATAAAGCTCTAGGTAAGCTAATAATAGATTACAGTCCTAAAAGGAAGTCTCATAATTTTCGTAAAGACTCGGATATGTCGGAGGAGCAATTTAAACGTATTACCGATTTGTTAGGGGTTATTGGGATATCTAATTCTACAGTTAAAAACAATATTGATAGTAAGAGCACACAGAGAAGTAAAGGCTCTTTTGATCTTAATATTTCAACTAGTTACTATGCTTTTGTTGATGGCTCCTTTATAGATGGCTGCACCGGGTATGGAGCTGTTATATTAAGAGATAAGGATGTTGTAACTGAGCTATCAGGCAAGGTGGATTCACCGGAAGCCTTTAACTCCCGTCAGGTAGCAGGGGAGATACAGGCCGTAATCGAGGTTCTGGAATGGTGTAAAAGCCAGAATATAAATGAAATTACAATTTTTTATGATTTTCAAAATATTGAGAAGTGGGCGACAGGTAAATTCCGAACCAATACACCAATGACACAGGCATACAAAGAGTATGTGGACAATAGTTTTGTAAAAATCACATGGGTAAAGGTGGAGAGCCATACAGGTATAGAGCTTAACGATAGAGCAGATGTCCTTGCCAAGAACGGAGCAAGGCTATAGACTTACTTAGGCTTTTTATGAATCCATGGGGCTCTATTAATTAGAGGTTCGTATAAGTCATCCTGTATTTCGATTTTTAGATTTCGTAGTTCTTCAGAGGTTGGCACCCGGTTTTGAAATTCAACAAAGGGTATATCTTCAATTATAACCAGAGGGGTTTGTTCATTAGATTCTCCCATGCATATTACCGCGCTGGCAGCAAGACCGTTAGCCACATCAATTCGAGTTTGCCTGAGCGTTTTATTGAATAAATCCTTCTCACCAATTTTTGAGTTTAAGCTTTTAAAACCGCTATGAGCGATTGACCTTCCAGTAACGCCCCATCTTAGGGGGCTTGTGGTGCTATCGGTAATTATTACACCGACATTATTAAGATTATATCTTTCTCTTAAAAATTCCCAGATTTGATTTGCGGATTTTTGAGGGTCTTTAGGCCACATAACAAAATATCCATTTGTGTTAGACTCGTCAATACCTGCTGAGGGAGCGATAAGACCATTTTTTAAAGTAAGATAAACGCCGTATTTACTCTCGTTTTTAGATACATAGCTATCAGCCTCAGCTTCTATCAGTAGATCTTTTTCATTTCCTTCCAGTGGAAGTACATTACCTTCGCACAATGAAATAACTTTAGAGCTTATAGCTATAACACTGTTTTCATATACATTATTAATAGATTCTGCAATAACATCATTTATTGAACAGGTGAAAGCCTTTATAAGCCTTGTTTTTATAGCAGTAACCTTCATTTTCTTCACTCCATGACAATCAATAGTAGATAATATATTATCATAGATGGGTACCATAAAACAGAGGCATCTAACGTAAAAAGCAATACCGATTACCGCTCTGAAGATTGCTCTGAAACTGATTGAGAAAGAACAAGGGAATTAAGAAGATGGGAGAGAAAGGACTATGAATGAAAAATATTTAGGCGCAAGCCAAGTTCCATATATATTGTAAAAATCTAGTTGCGCCTAAAAAATTAGGTAAGGTGACTGTCTTTACTTAAAAAGCTTCGGAAAAGACCTCAAAATAGCTCTGAGGGTGTTTACAAACAGGGCAGATGGTGGGAGCGTTGGTGCCTTCGTGAATATGTCCACAATTACTGCATATCCATAGAATTTCTTGTTCCTTGTGAAATACAGTGTTGTTTTTCACATTATCATAAAGAGTAGCAAACCTTTGTTCATGGTGGTGTTCAATCTTAGAAATTAATCTGAAAGAATTAGCAACCTCAGGATAACCTTCATTTTCTGCCACTTGGGCGAAACTGGGATAGATAATGGCAAACTCCTCATGTTCTCCGTGGACACCGCCCTGTAAGTGATCTAGAGTAGTTCCTGATACAACAGGGTATCCTGCACTTATATCAATATTAATTGGGAGCTTACCCTGAAAACCTTCAACAATATGGTCATAGAATACCTTGGCGTGGGCTCTTTCGTTTTCAGCGGTTTGAATAAATATTTCTTTAATCTTTTTATAGCCTTCTTTATCTGCCACACTTGCACCAAAATAATATCTGTTCCTGGCTTGTGATTCTCCGGCAAAAGCTCGCATTAAGTTTATTGCAGTTTCTGATCCTTCTAAACGTTTCATATTACCTCCATAAGATTGTAGTACTTATTTCTGCTTATTATTGACAATAATAATAAAAATATAAACACCGATCGTTAAAAAAACCCATGACCACCGACAACAGCCTTTTGGGGATGCTTGCCTTGTCGGATTGGCATGGGTTTCGGGAGAGCAGGAAACAAGAAATTATTTCAATAATGTTTCTTGTTAGTAATGTTTCGTTTGCATTCTATACATGAATAGTATTAATAATGTATAATAACTGTAAGATGTTACAAAGGAACAGATTTACTATTGTTCTTATATGAACAAGTTGGCGGCAGCCATACTTGTTCATGGTATAATAAAAATAAAAGTGTTTATTTACTAAAGAGAAATGTTATTGGGGGGTCGCTGATGCGAAATAAAACAAAAATTCTGGTTTTAGTTTTAATTGTAATGAGTTTAATTACATTGATTTATTCAGACACTGAAATTCTTGCCCAGACTTACCCTGAAACAGTAAGAGTAGGTCTTTATTTCGGAGATGTCGCAGCATCCAATGTATCATTTGTAGCAAGTTCGGGTCTCGAAATTGGATATTACCAAAATGGTGCTTTTATTACACTTCTTACAGAAGCGGGTGGAAAACAGGCGATTGTAAGAAAGGATTCACACTTTATTAGATCTTCTTCCGGAGTTTATTCCGAATATAACCCAACTGAGGGAGTTCCATTTGATGGGGAAACATATGGTCCGTACCATATTCAGATAGGTGATAAGACTACAGATTTAGCAACGGCACAGAGCTTATGTGCTACAATTAAAACTTTAGGCGTTCTTGCATACCCGGTATTTGAGAACGGCTGGTTTGTCTGGACAGGTTTCTACTCGGATGCACTAAAAGCAAATAATGAACTTCTAACCTTGAATAATAAGCTGGCCGGTATGCAGCTTAAAGTTATTGAACAGTCCGGTTCCCGGATGATAATTTACAATAGCAGTTTTGAACCCCGTATGATATTTGGTGCTACCGATGTAAAATTAGTTCTTAGACCAAATGCAGCCAACAATCCTAAGGTTATATCTGTTAACAGCAAGCAATATAGGGGCGAGATAGAATTAAGACGTTTTTCAAACAGTGATATGACTGTCATTAACATTGTTAATATTGAACAATATCTATATGGTGTAGTTCCTAAGGAAATAGAATCCTATGCTCCCATGGAAGCTCTAAAGGCTCAGGCAGTTGCCGCGAGAACCTTTACATATAGGTCTATGGGTTCTTATAAAAAGTGGGATTTTGATGTGGTTAACACTGTTGCTTCACAGGTATATGGCGGTTACTCGGATGAAAAAGCTACAACAAATCAAGCAGTAGACGAAACAAAAGGTAAAAAGGTTTTATATAACGGAAAGCTTGCATCAATGCATTATTTTAGTTCTAGTGGAGGCATGACCGAGGATAATATTAATGTATGGGGTTCCGATGTTCCATACTTAAAAAGTGTACCTGATCCCTATGAAGCAGGTAATTCCTATAATTATAACTGGTCAAAAACCTTAACTGCGGCAGATATAAAAATGAAGCTTTTTATAAGTGATGTGGAAATTGGAGATATTATTAATATGGTAGCTGATGAATACACTCCGGCCGGGAGGGTTAAAAAGCTACGTATTGTAGGAACAGCCGGTTCAATTACATATACCAATGAGGATATAAGAATTATCCTTGGGGATAATGGATATTTACCAAGCAGGATGTTCACAATCAGCTCAGGTAATACTGGTTCAGCAAATTCAACTTCGTCTGTGATTTCAGGCAGTGGATCATCTACGTTAAATGTTTTTGGTACTAAGGCGGTCACTTCTACAGGAACATATGATATTGCCGCAGGAGATTCTACAATAAAAGTATTAGGAGCAAGTGATTCTGCGATTATAACAGGCGCTATACCTAACGGAACATATATTTTAACCGGTAAAGGCTGGGGTCATGCTATAGGTATGAGCCAGGAAGGTGCAAAAGGGTTTGCAAGGAATGGTTATACATATGAACAAATTCTGAAACACTATTTTACAGGTGTTACTGTTGAATAAAATTTAGATAGAGGAAATAATATGCTTTGGATTATTTTAATATTATTGCTAACTGCTATTGATCAATTGACTAAGTGGTATTTTTTCATTAACCAAATTCAATTTGAAAAATTTCAGGTGATTAAGGACTTCTTTTACTTAACTTATTTGGAGAATCGAGGAGCTGCTTTTGGCATACTTCAAAACTTCCGATGGGCCTTTATTGTTCTTACAATTATAGCTGTAGGGTTTATGATTTGGTACTTTATCAAGAATAAAAACACACTCTTAAGGATTTCAATGACCTTATTAATTTCAGGAGCGATTGGAAACTTTATTGACAGGCTTTCTAGAGGTTTTGTTGTGGATTTTCTTGATTTTTATCCATTTGGATATGATTTTCCGGTATTTAATGTGGCTGATATCTGGGTATGTATAGGGGTGGCCCTTTTAGTTTACTATGTAATCTTTATTTATGAAGAACCTAAAAAAGCTTCAAAGGAATCTGAAGAGGTGCTTGATGAACAGCAAGGCTGAAACCTTTATAATTGATGCTTCAGATGAAGGTAAAAGGCTTGATGCTTTTCTTGTTTCTAAACTGGAGTCTTTGACAAGAAGCCATATTCAAAAATTGATTGAAGAAGGCGTTGTGACAGTTAATGGTGTTCCTGCAAAAAGCGGTACCAAGATGAAATCTGGAATGAAGATAGGGGTAATTATTCCCGAAGCTAAGCCGTTGGCTCTTGAGGCTCAGAACATACCACTGGATATAATATTTGAAGACGACAGCATAATTGTGATTAATAAGCCTAAAAACCTAGTGGTACACCCTGCTGCCGGTAATTGGGAAGGTACCTTGGTAAATGCATTGTTATACCATTGTAAGGATTCCTTGTCAGATATAAATGGAGTCAAAAGACCTGGAATCGTGCATCGAATAGACAAGGATACAACAGGGTTGCTAGTAATTGCAAAAAGTAATGAAGCTCATTTAAAACTATCGGCACAGCTCAAAAAACATCAAATAGTAAGAACATACGAGGCAATTGTAGACGGAATCATAAAAGAGGATTCAGGAAAAATATCTGCACCTATAGGGCGTCATCCAATTCACAGAAAAAAGATGGCAGTTAATTTTAAGAATGGAAAGCCTGCCGTTACTCATTTTAAGATTCTCGAACGATTTAAGTCTCATACTTATATACAATGCGTTCTGGAAACAGGGAGAACTCATCAAATACGCGTTCATATGTCTTCAATAGGGCATCCGGTTACTGGAGATATAGTTTACGGAAAGAAAAATAATCTTATAGAAACCGAAGGTCAAGCTCTTCATGCCAGATTTTTAAAGTTGACGCATCCTGTCAGCATGGAAGAAATGGCCTTTGAAGCTCCTCTACCCGATTACTTCAATGCTCTGTTGGATAAACTAAGAAACTGTTAACACATTAACCTCAATAAATCAAAATAAATAATCACATGATAATAATAAATCATGGACATATATTAAACAATATTATATAATTCTTTTTGACTACTTTGTGAGGTGATAGAATGGCTGTTCAAAATATAGCATTCAATGTTGAAGGAATGAAAGATAATATTTCATCAGAAACGATTAAAAACTCACTTACAGTTTTAAATGGAGTTTTTGATGTTATTGTCGATTTGAATGCTAAGCGCGTTGCAGTTGAATTTGATGAAGAAAGGCTAAGCGCTGAAATAATTAAAGAGACTATTGTAGACACTGGCTTCAATGTAAAATAAAAAAATTATTTCTAAACAGCTATGCCTGTCCTTTAATAATGGACGGGCATTTGTTTATTAAAAGATTTTAAGGTATAGTAATGAAGTAGATTGAGACTTTGGAGGCATAAAATGCATTTGTTAGGAAATATCATTTGGATAGTATTTGGCGGCTTAATATCTGCTATTCTTTGGTTTATTGCGGGTATTCTGTGTTGCATTACGTTTATAGGCATACCTTTCGGAATTCAATGCTTTAAGATTGCATCATTTGTTTTTTCACCTTTTGGTCGGGATGTTGAAATAAGGGGCTTTGGTCTTGGTAGTATAATAGGTAATATTATATGGATTATTCTTCTGGGGTGGGAGCTATGTATAAGCCATTTAGTGGTAGGAGTGATCTTTTGTATTACCATTATCGGAATTCCGTTCGGAAAACAACACTTTAAGCTTGCTAAGCTTTCCTTGATTCCTTTTGGTGCAAGGATTTATTCAAAAAGCTGGTTATGAGGGTTAGGGGCTGTTAGTTTGATAGGTTTAATGGGGGGAACGTTTAACCCTATTCATTATGGACACCTTATTATGTGTGAGGGTATACGGGAAGAATTCTCTCTGGAAAAAGTAATATTTATACCAGCTAAAATTCCTCCGCATAAGGCAAATTCGAAAATTGCAGAGGCATATGACAGGATTAGAATGGTGAGGCTCGCTATAGCCGATAACCCGTTTTTTGAGGCCAGTGATAGTGAAATGAAGCGTGACGGCTCATCCTATACTGTGGATACCCTAAAGTTTTTTAAAGAGTTATATGGAAGCCAGAAAAACCTTGGGCTGATAGTAGGTGCTGACTCTCTGGTGCAAATTGAAACATGGAGGAATTTCGAAGAGATATTTAAGCTTGCTTCAATAATAGTAGCATCTAGGCCTGATACGCAGGAAAATCATCTGGACAATACCATTATTAAGCTTGGGAGCCAGTTTGGAGCAAAGATTTTTAAGTATTCAGGAAAAGCGATGAATTATGCTTCGACTGAGATAAGAAAAAGGGTTGGCGAGGGTTTATCGATAAAATACCAGGTTCCGCCCGTTGTCGAGGCTTATATCCAAAAAAACGGACTATATAAGCAGGGGGAACACTAGGACATATGAGTATGGAAATAGATGCAATTATGAATATGCTTGAAAAAGAGCTTGACAGTAAAAGATTTCTACACTCTGTTAACGTTATGAAAGTTTCGCAATCCCTTGCAAATCATTATGGAGCAGATTCTGAAAAGGCCAGGCTTGCCGGCATACTTCACGATTGCGGTAAAAATTATAAAGGTGATGAAGCAATAAATTACGCAAAAAAAATTGGATACCAGCCCGATGAGATTGAACTTTTACAGCCTAAGCTCCTCCACGGTATTATAGGAAAGGATCTTGCAAAGCGTATATATGGAGTTAACGACGAAGAAGTTCTGAATGCAATCAGATGGCACACAACCGGTAAGGCAGGAATGAACCTGCTTGAACAAATAATATATGTTGCTGACTATATTGAACCATTACGTTCATTTGAAGGCATAGAAGAAATGAGAAAATCCGCTTATGAAGACTTGGATCGTTGCATAGTATTATGCTCAAACAGTACAATTGATTATATATTAAGAAAGAGTGTCCTTTTACACGATAAGACAGTCGAAACCCGCAACTACAGTTTAAAGCATATTAAAAGAGAGAATAAATAATATAATATAGGGGTTCGATATGAATTGGTATCCTTTCCAAATGAGTCCGGAGTTTTTAATTATAGTATTAACACGGTTATTAGTAGCATGTATACTGGGCGGAATTATTGGCTTTGAGAGGGAGCATTCTCGTAATAAACCTGCCGGCTTTAGAACCCATATACTTGTATGCATGGGTTCGTGTCTGGTAATGCTCATTGCACATTTTGCCATAACAGCTTATTCCGGTCAGGTCAATATAGATCCTACACGAATTGCGGGACAGGTGGTAAGTGGAATCGGTTTTTTAGGAGCCGGCGCCATAATACGTCATGGTGCTTCGGTAAAAGGTATTACTACCGCAGCCAGTATTTGGGTCGTAGCCTGTGTGGGATTAGCGTGCGGAATTGGTTTTTTTTCCGGGGCAATATTTGCTACTTTGCTAATAGGGGCTGTCTTAATTTATCTAAAATCATTAGAGGATAAATTTTCAAAAAAATTAATGACTAGAATAGTTGAAATAGAGGGAGAAGCGGGAAAACAGTTAATTACTCCTTTGAGTAATCTTTTGAAGGACTATACGCTTAATATAAAGAGTCTTGATATATCGGCGAACCCTGGTACCACTAAGCAAAAAATTATAATCTATCTTGAATATGAAAATAAGGCATTGGATTTGGTTGAAATATCAGCTAAAATATATGAGATAGAGGGGATTCTTAAGGTTTCCCTGTGAAAAGGAGATGTAGATACTTTTGACAAACACAAAGAAGAGCATCGGTAAAGAAGTTTTAGAATGGGTTCTGCTCATTGTCGCGGCATTTTTTATAGCATCTGTTATTCAAAGCGAGTTATTTGCGTTAACCGAGGTCAATATGGAATCCATGATGGAAACCTTGGAACCGGGTGATAAACTAATCATGAACAAACTGGCCTATAACTTTAACGAGCCAAAGCGCGGAGATATCATAATATTTTTGCGTGATGAACCTGTAAATGGGATAATCGGAAGAGCTTCCATATATATTAGTGATCTTTCATTGAAGCTTAATAAGGATTTTCGGCGAAACAGGCTTATTAAGCGAGTGATTGGTATACCGGGTGATACTATTGAAATACAGGATAATATACTTTATGTGAACGGGGAAGCCCAGATTGAAAAATATGCAAGAATTGACCCTTTTGAAAATATTGTTTTAAACAATGAGCTAGAAAAGACAGTAGTTTTACCGGGAGAACTATTTGTAATGGGGGATAATAGAGGTCAAAGTCTGGATAGCAGAAGTTTTGGTAAGATAAACCAGTCATGGGTGGAAGGTAAAGCAATTTTGAGAGTAATGCCGCTAAATAAGTTTGGTTCACTCTACAAATAATAAATGGAATAATCATGGGGAGCTGTGTTAGACAGCCCCCTTTTTCATGTAAAAAAATCCAGAAATCCGAAAAAACTTTTTGTCGAATATTTGAAAATAGTAATTGACTTTTAAAACAAACTTTGCAATAATATGAACTGTTGTTTAGTAAAAATAAACTTTTAGTAATGTAAGTGCTTCGCCGAGTTTAATAAAAGTAAACTTATTTGCTTATATAGGAGGTGATTCCATGCAAATCGGTAATAAAATTAAGAGATTAAGGTTAGAAAGCGGAATGACCCAGGAAGAAATTGCTGATCGCTGTGAACTTACAAAAGGCTTTATTTCACAGCTTGAGAGAGATCTTACTTCTCCTTCTATTTCCACTTTGCAGGATATTCTTGATTGTTTAGGCACAAGTCTTCAGAAATTTTTTGGAGAAGAAGTTATAGATGAGCAGGTGGTCTTTACTGATACCAACTACTTTGTCAAGGAATCTGCTGATCAGAGCTACGCTATACACTGGATAGTCCCTAATGCAAAAAAACGACAGATGGAGCCCATAATAGTAGAGATAAAACCCAACTGTTCCTTTGAAGAGGATCAACCCCATCAGGGAGAAGAGTTTGGAATGGTACTTAGCGGAAGCCTTTATCTTTATCTAGGAAAAGAACGGTTTAGATTAAAAAAAGGTGACTGTTTTATGTTTAAGCCTAACAAAACCCATGTGATGAAAAATACCGGGAAAACCGTGGCAAAAATTCTATGGATATCAACACCACCAAGTTTTTAGTAGAGGAAGAATGAAATGGGAAAAACGCTTATTGAATTAAAAAATCTTACAAAACGCTATAATGATATGACTGCTGTTGACAGTATTAATTTAACCATAAAAGAAAATGAATTTGTTACTCTATTAGGTCCCAGCGGCTGTGGTAAGACAACCACATTGAGAATGATAGGCGGTTTTGAAGAACCTGATGAAGGTCAGATTTTTTTTGAAGACAAACTTCTTAATCCCATTCCGCCATATAAAAGAAATATAAATACTGTTTTTCAGCGTTATGCTCTATTCACCCACTTGAATGTTTTTGAAAACATAGCTTTTGGTCTTCGAATAAAAAAGATTTCTAAAAGTGAAATTGAAAGACGTGTTAAAAGAATGCTAAAGCTTGTTGACCTAGAAGGCTTTGAAAAACGTAATGTTGATTCGCTCAGTGGCGGTCAGCAGCAACGTGTGGCTATCGCAAGAGCATTGGTAAACGAACCTAAGGTGCTTCTTTTGGATGAGCCTCTGGGCGCCCTTGATTTAAAGCTCAGAAAAGAAATGCAGATAGAGCTTTTGGATATGCAAAGAAGTGTAGGAATTACATTTATATATGTCACCCATGATCAGGAAGAAGCCCTTACAATGTCAGATACAATTGTGGTTATGAATAAGGGCGTCATTCAGCAGGTGGGCTCACCCCAAGACATATATAATGAGCCATTAAACCGTTTTGTAGCAGACTTTATCGGTGAAAGCAATATAATAGAAGCTACTATGCCCGAGGATTATAAGGTATCTTTTGACGGCCTGGTATTGGATTGTGTTGATAAGGGCTTTGCAAAAAACGAACCGGTGGATATTGTTATCCGCCCTGAGGATATACGCATAGTTACTAACCCCGACGAAGGTATGATAAAAGGAACTGTTACCTCAGTAGTATTTAAAGGCGTACATTATGAAATGCTCATAGAATCTGACACAAGAGAATATATGGTACATCGTACCATGATGTTCCCGGTTGGAAGCTATGTGGGAATGAATGTACAAGCAGGCGATATTCAGGTAATGAAAAGAGGGGAGACACTTTGAAAAAGAGTTTAAGAATGATGTCATACCCCTATACGGTATGGATGATAATTTTTATAGTAGTACCTCTATTTTTAATACTAATTTACAGCTTTACCGATGGAGATATCCATAATCTGAAGGAGTTGGATTTTTCATTAGAGAGCTATAAAAAGGTTATTGAGCCATTGTACTTAAAAGTTATAGGTGATTCCTTCCTATTGGCTTTGGTTTCTACTCTTATCTGTCTGGTTTTAGGGTATCCCGTTGCAATGATTATTGCAAACACAGATGTTAAGTATAGAAGTCTGTTGATGATGTTGTTTCTAGTGCCCATTTGGATGAATTTCCTGCTAAGAACTTATGCGTGGATGTCACTACTATCTCCAAACGGTCTGATTAACAGATTTTTATTGTGGATTGGTCTTCCAAAGCTTGAGATAATGCCCGGTAGTGGAGCTGTTCTTTTAGGTATGGTATATAATTTCTTGCCCTTTATGGTTTTGCCGATATATACAGTTTTGAGCAAGATTGATAAGCATGTGCTTGAGGCATCAAGTGACCTTGGAGGTAACCGTATAGTAACATTTTTGAAGGTTATACTTCCACTTAGCATACCCGGAGTTATATCAGGAATAACTATGGTATTTATGCCCGCAGTCAGTACCTTTGTAATATCCGGTTTATTAGGGGGAGGGAAAACACCTCTAATAGGAGATTTGATTGAGCAACAATTTATATCATCAAGGAATTGGCATTTTGGATCATCATTATCAATAATTTTAATGATTATGATTCTAATATCAATGGCTGTTATGTCAAAGATTGATAGTAATCAGGAAGAAGGAGGAAAAGCAAAGTGAGCAAAGCTGTTAAAAGAATTTATATGGGTTTGATTTTTCTTTTCCTTTATGCACCGATAATAGTACTTATTGTATTTTCCTTTAATAAATCAAAGTCCAGAGGTCAATGGGGAGGATTCACTCTGAATTGGTATGCTGAACTTTTTAAGGATCGACAAATACGTGAAGCCCTTTATTTTACTATACTTGTGGCTGTACTTTCCACATTAATATCGACAATAGTGGGAACCCTAGCTGCTCTGGGTATCAATAATATGAATAAGTTTGGCAGGAAGTTAAACCTTAACATTAATAACCTTCCTGTACTAAATCCAGATATTGTGACAGGTGTGGCATTAATGACCCTTTTTATTTCATTAAAAATGGAATTAGGCTTTTTTACAATGCTTATAGCCCATATTGTATTTAGTATTCCATATGTAATCTTGTCAGTCTTGCCTAAGCTGAGACAGCTAAACAAGCATACTGCAGAGGCAGCTCTGGATTTGGGAGCAACACCTTCATATGCCCTGAGAAAGGTTATAATTCCTGAAATAACACCCGGTATTGTGAGCGGTGCATTGATGGCTTTCACATTATCTATCGATGACTTTGTTATAAGTTTTTTTACAGCCGGAACATCGGCCACCAATTTATCCATATTGATTTATTCAATGGCTAAACGAGGAGTCAAGCCGACTATCAATGCATTAAGTACGTTGATGTTTACAGTTGTTCTTATTTTAATGCTTATAATAAACAAAAAAAGTGATAAAGGAGGAGAAATACTATTATGAAAAAAATCCTGATATGTATGATAATTGTTACGATGTTGTTCACAACGGTTATCTCATTGACCGGCTGCGGTTCCGGTACAGTTATTAATGTGTTTAATTGGGGTGAATACATGGATGAGACCTTGATTGACGAGTTTGAGAAAAGTACCGGGATTAAAGTTAACTATAAGACTTATGCTACCAACGAAGAGCTTCTTTCCAAGATGGAAGCGGGGGGAAGCAGCTATGATGTGGTATTTCCTTCGGACTACGCTATTTCTGAGATGATTAAGAGAGATATGCTTCTTCCTATCAATTATGACAATATACCAAATTACAAATATATAGATGAAGAATATAAGGGCAAGGATTATGATCCCGAAGACAAATACTCGGTGCCATATTTCTGGGGAACCATAGGAATTCTCTATAATAAGGACATGGTCAGTGACCCTGTTGATAGTTGGGATATTCTCTGGAATGAAAAGTATAAAGGCCAGATACTGATGAAGAAGGATGTTCGCGATATGTTGGGAGCAGCCTTAAAAAAACTGGGATATTCAATGAATAGTACAAATGACAGTGAATTGGCCGAAGCTAAGGCTTTACTGACTACTCAATCTCCACTTGTCAACGGCTATTACGGTGATGAGATTAAGGACCTTATAGCAAACGGAGATGCAGCCATGGGTCTTACCTATTCGGGAGATGCTATGGATCTATATTGGGAAGGATTTGAAAATATCGGCTATAGTGTTCCTAAGGAAGGGACCAATGTCTGGTATGATGCCATGGTTATTCCTAAAAGTTCAAAGCACAAAGATGAAGCTGAAAAGTTCATTAATTTCATGCTTGATCCCGATATCTCTTTCAGGAATTCCGAAGCCATGGGATATTCGTCACCTAATAGTGAAGTAATAAAAAGAATGCAAGAAGAGTATCCTGAGGTTTTTGATTTGCCCGCGTATTGGCCTGATAAAGAAATTCTAAAGAAAAGTGATGTTTATATAGACCTTGGTGATTATAAGACCGTATATAACGACATCCTGATTCAGATTCTTGCTGAATAACCTTAATTTAAAAGAGATTAAATATATGAAACCAATTTATGATATGCTAAAAGCATATACAAGTGAAAAAACGTTACCATTTCATATGCCGGGACATATTCTGGGCAGAGGTTTATTTGGTGATATGAGGGCTGTGGGCAATCTGGACATAACCGAGATACCGGGTTCAGATTGCCTGCACTACCCGCAGGGTGTTATCAAAGAATCTCAGGAACTGGCATCAAAGTGCTTTGGCTCGGATTATTCATTGTTTCTTGTTAATGGTTCCACCAGCGGAATTCATGCAATGATACAAGCAGCCTTGAAACCGGGTGATAAGCTTATTCTTGGGCGGGATTGTCATATATCTGCTTTAAATGCACTGGCTCAGCTTAATTGTGAGCCGGTTTTTGTATTGCCTCAAATTGAGAACAATATACCTCTTGGGATTACCCCACAGGCTCTGGAAAAAGCAATTGAAGATAACCCTGATGCCCGGGGCATATTAATTACAAGACCCGGGTATTATGGAACTGCCACTTCGCTTAATGATATAGTGAAGCTGGCTAAGACTCATAAAATTCCCCTTCTGGTTGACGAGGCTCACGGAGCACACTTTAAATTCCATAATAACTTACCTCAAACAGCTATGGATGCGGGGGCTGATTTATGTGTCCAAAGTTTACATAAAACACTTCCTGCATTTACTCAAACAGCCATACTTCATGGAAAAAGCAACGGCATAATACCCAGAAGCCGTATAGAAAAAACTGTTTCCATGGTTCAGACGACAAGTCCATCTTACTTATTAATGGCTTCAATTGATATAGCTCGCGATATGATGGAAAATCAGGGTAAGAGCCTCTATGAAGGCTTATATCAGACAATAAAAGATTTCGATAAGAAGCTTAATGAAAATACTATAATTAGAAGAACATCTTTTAACACATCAGGATTCGAGAGCGATTTTTCACGCATAGTGTTAAGTTTTGAATCAACTAGTCTTAGTGGATTTATGGCCGAGGAGCTTCTTAGGACGAGATTTGGAATGGTTGCTGAAATGGCAGATTTCAATAATCTTGTTTTAATTGCAACACCCTTTCATACTTCGGAAGATTTTGATAAACTATTATCATCACTTGAGATTATTTCACGAGAATATAAGCGTGATGGAGAAGTGACACAAAATTATAACTCCGCACCTCCACCCTGGCCGGGTGAGATTCCCGAGCGTGTTATACCCTTGAGGAAAGCTTTGTTTGATAAATGCCGGATTTTACCGATAAATAAAGCGGTGGGGGAAATAAGTGGAGCTTTTGTAACACCATATCCGCCGGGGATACCTGTGATTTGTCCCGGAGAGAGAATTACAGGTGATATTGCTGAGTATATTAATCTGCTTTTGCAGAGAAATCAGCCTGTGCATGGTATAAATAACGGTTATATTGAAGTTATTTAGTCGCTGTATGATGGAAGCAAAGCGTGTAAGGGAGCATTTCTCTTACGCATTAATGAATAGGGGGAAAGACTTTGAAAGGTAAGTTGATAATAATTGAAGGAGTTGACTCAAGCGGTAAGGAAACTCATACAAATATGCTTTTTCAAAGATTACTTAATGACAACCATTGCGTAAGAAAGATTGAGTTCCCTGATTATAACAGCCAATCATCTGCCCTGGTAAAAATGTACCTAAAAGGTGACTTTGGAAATTTACCTGAGGATGTCAGCCCATATGCTGCGTCAACATTTTTTGCAGTTGATCGTTATGCATCCTTTAAGACTTCCTGGCAGGAGTTCTATAATGATGGTGGAATAATTATAGCTGACCGATATACAATGTCAAATATGATTCATCAGGCCTCGAAGGTAAAGGATAGAGATAAAAAGGCTGCTTTTCTTGACTGGTTATGGGATCTCGAGTTTGTAAAGCTGGGAATTCCGGTTCCCGATTGCGTTATATTTCTTGATATGCCTCCGGAATACGGTCAAAAACTAATGAAGGAAAGAAAAAATAAAATAACAGGGTTGGATGAGAAGGATATACATGAAAAGAATTTTGAGCATTTAATTGATTCATATAATAATGCATGTAGTATCGCAGATGCATATAAATGGAATCGTGTTTACTGTGTTAAGGATGGGGTTATCAGAAGCATTGCCGATATTAATGAAGAAATCTATTCTTTTGTTAGAGCCATTTTATAATTGGAGGAAAGATAATGGCAATAAAGATTGATGGAAGCTCAGGAGGGAAGCCTCAAAATGTTTCCGGACGCATCGAAAGTAATAGAACAAGAATCTCAGAAAAGAGTGGTCCTCAATTTAGCTCCCATATGGATCGCCAGTTTTCTGAGAGTCAGGAAGAAGAGCTAAAGAAGAAAGCCCTTGAAATAGAAAAGAAAGGCAAGCATTTAGCTAACCATATTGATGTTTCTGAATTAAAAGCTTATAAACGAATGATTATGGAGTTTTTAGACGAGGCTATAAGAGGCTCGTCTAGATTTTCAAAGGAAAGCTTTTTAGACCGAAGAGGTAGACATAGGGTTTTTTCCACTATAAAAATTGTTAATGAAAAGCTGGAGCAGCTTACCCGTGAGGTATTAAACTCTGAACGGGATAATCTTTCCATTCTTGGTCGCATAGAAGATATCCGTGGTTTAATTCTGGATCTTGTACTTTAGAGCACTTAGGAGGAAATAGATGGAATTCATAGGCCAAGCATCTATACTTAAGACATTTAAAAATGAAATGATGCATGAGGCTCTGGGGCATGCATATGCTTTTACAGGCCAAAAGGGTATAGGAAAACGAACTTTAGCTCATTATGTGGCAAAGACCGTTCTATGCACCGATAAGAGCAATGATTTTAAGCCATGCGGAGTTTGCAGGTCTTGCAGAGGTTTTGATGAGAATATAAACCCTAATTTTAAAGTGATAAGAAATGAGACCCGGAAAATTCTTATTAAGCAAATAAGGGAGCTTATTGAAGATATAAGTATACGTCCATCGGTTGGAAAAAAGGTATATCTGATTGAGGAAGCAGATCTTATGACGACCGATGCTCAAAACTGTTTGTTAAAAACATTGGAAGACCCACCGGAGTACGGTATTATACTACTTACTACGTCAGTATATGAATCATTGCTTTTAACTATAAGATCCCGTGTTGTACAAATAAGATTAAAACCGTATTCTATCCAGGATATGAAAGCTATCGCCACAGAAAACAATATCGATATAACCGATAAAGAGCATTTTCTTTCTCTCAGCGGAGGAAATCCGGGTAGGTTTATTGAATTGCTTGACGATAAGGGTTTTGAAGAAAACAGAAATATGGTTATGAGATTTGTATTTGAAGGCAGCACTAATTCCAGATTAGAGTTTAACCAGTATCTTTCTAAAAAGAAAAATTCTTTTTCTTCATGTATGGATATATTGGAATCAGTTTACAGAGATACCCTTTTAGCTCAGTGTTCTTTGGTTGATGGGTTGATTAATTCGGATAAAAAGGATAATATAATAAAGTACGCTAAGGGGTATAGCCCTCTTGATATATCTGAAAAAATATCCAGAATTCAAGAAGTACGTAGTAATCTAAAAAGAAATATGAACTACCAGCTTGCTGTTGATATGGTAACGTTGGATTTATAAATTGTTTAATTTTTTTCAGGAAAGTAAAGAGTTTCTTTATGTCTTGTTAAGGTACTTAAAAGATACGTTTCTTAAGAAAGGAATGGATATATGATGAACGTTGTTGGCGTCCGCTTTAGGACTGCAGGTAAAATATATTATTTTGACCCTTGTGATATAACCTTACAAAAAGGCGATATGGTTATTGTTGAAACTGCAAGAGGCGTAGAATGCGGTGAAATAGTGGTAGCCAATCATGATGTTGTTGACGAGGAGGTCGTAGCACCCCTTAAAAATGTTATACGCAAAGCCGATGAAGAAGATTTAAAACGCGTTGAAGAGAATAAGGTTAAAGAAAAAGAGGCTTTTAGCGTTTGCCTTGAAAAAATTCATAAGCATGAGCTGGATATGAAGCTTATTGATGTGGAATATACCTTTGATAATAATAAAGTTCTCTTTTATTTCACTGCAGATGGAAGAGTTGATTTTAGAGAACTGGTTAAGGATTTGGCTGCGGTATTCCGTACCCGTATTGAGCTTAGACAAATTGGGGTAAGGGATGAGGCTAAGATGATGGGTGCTATTGGAGCATGCGGCAGAACATTATGCTGCAGTACCCATCTATCCGAATTCCATCCTGTGTCGATTAAAATGGCTAAGGAGCAGTCTCTTTCACTAAACCCCACCAAGATTTCAGGAACCTGTGGAAGGCTTATGTGCTGTTTGAAGTATGAACAGGACACTTATGAATATCTTCTGAAAAGATCACCTAAAGTGGATGCCATTGTACAAACACCAAATGGTCAGGGAACAGTGGTACAGGTTAATCTGTTAAAAGAGAAGGTAAAGGTTAAGCTTGACAGCGAGCAGGGTACCGATATTATGGAATATGCAGTTAATGATGTCCGGGTAGTAAAAGATGCAGTAAAGCAGTCAGACCTTGAGGATAAGGTTTTAGAAGAATTAAAAATTTTGGAAGACTAAATATTTATAATTTATACAATGTATACAATAAACAATTTAGGCCTTCATTTTTATTGACATAAAAGAATATATAGTATAGGATTATTTTGAACTTATTATTCATTTTATTTCAGTAAGCGGGAGGTGTACGACGTGGCATATTGTATTAGTAATGATTGTATCAGCTGTGCCGCATGTGAGGCTGAGTGTCCTGTAGGTTGCATATCTGAAGGCGATGGCAAATATGTAATTGATGAGGATTCATGCATAGATTGTGGTTCATGTGCAAATGTTTGTCCTGTAGAGGCTCCACAACCTAAGTAAATTTAAAAGTTTTTGAAGGAGTCAGGCCACTGGGCTTGGCTCTTTTGTTATATTGGTCGAAGATAGTTTTAGGAGAAATCTGTATGGGATTTGATATTATGCCTGATGAGACACTGGAAGACTTACAATTAAACGGGCTTTTTCTGCTGCAGAAGAAGGGTTCATTCCGCTTTGGAATGGACGCAGTGCTTTTATCAAATTTTGTTACGGCAAAAAAGGGCCAAAGTATAATAGACATGGGTACGGGAACCGGAATAATATCTGTTCTTCTGTCAGCAAAGACTAAAGCTAAAAAGATTTCAGGACTTGAAATTCAATCAAATATTGCAGATATGGCCCAACGAAGTATTGATGGCAATGCTCTTGGTGATATAATTGAAATTGTAAAAGGCGATATAAAGGAAGCTATCTCTATCTTTGGTGCGGCCACCTATGATATTGTAGTTACAAATCCTCCATATACCCGTGCTGGAAGCGGTCATACAAATATTGCCGACACAAAAGCTATAGCAAGGCATGAAATATATTGTACGTTGGAGGATGTTTTAAAAAGTAGTGCCGAGTTACTTAAACCTCAAGGAGAGTTTTATATGGTTCATCGGCCCGAAAGACTTACAGATATCCTTGAAGGAATGAGAAAAGTAAATATTGAACCCAAAATACTTCGAATGGTTTGTGCCAAGATAGAAAAGGAACCCTCGATGATTTTAGTCAAAGGGCTTAAAAATGGAAACCCCGGATTAAAAATCCTGCCCAATCTGATCATTTATGATGAGGATGGGAAATATACTAAAGAAGCCAAAATTCAGTATTCTGCATATTAAGTGAGGACTATAAATGTCAAAAAGATATGTAACCTTACCATTAAAAGATGACGAAGTAAAAGAATTAAAAGCAGGGGAAGAAGTCTTAATATCGGGTGTATTATATACAGCTCGAGATGCCGCTCATAAACGATTGGTAGCTTTGCTTGATGAAGGTAAACCACTTCCTTTTGATATAAAGGGTCAGACTATATATTACGTGGGACCATGTCCTGCACCCGAAGGTCATGTAATAGGTTCGGCAGGTCCGACTACAAGCGGAAGAATGGATTTATATTCACCACGCTTGATAGAATCAGGGTTAAGAGGAATGATTGGCAAGGGCCTTCGTGATTCGAATGTGGTGGAAGCTATAAAAAAATACGGTGCTATATATTTCGGAGCTGTCGGCGGGGCTGCCGCTTTGATTTCTTCATGTATAATAAATCAAGAGGTTATTGCTTTCTCGGATCTTGGTACAGAGGCTATTAGAAGGATAGAAGTAAAAGATTTTCCCTGCTTTGTGATAATTGATTCATACGGGAATGATAGATATAAAGAGGGCAGAAAAGAATTTGAGATAAGAGAGTGAAAATATAATAGTATGAAAGAAGCAAATTTTAATAAAAGAGTAATAGTTTTCAGCGGTCACTATGGAAGCGGTAAATCAGAGATTTCAGTAAACACGGCATTCTGCCTTAATAGGATAAACAGAGATGTTCTTATTGCAGATATGGATATTGTAAATCCTTTTTTCAGAAGCGTTGATGCTAAAGAAGCCCTTGAAGCATCCGGAATTAAGACAGTTGCACCGATGTATGCGAATACCAATGTTGATGTACCTGTAATTGGTCCTGAGATAACTGCGGCACTTCGTAATAAATCACGCAGTATTATATTGGATGTAGGGGGAGATGAAGAAGGGTCCAGGGTTTTAGGACGCTATCACAGTGATATTCCTCATGATGATTATGATATGTTTTTTGTTTTTAATCGATCCAGACCAATGACAACAAATCTTTCCGATACATTGATCTATATCCGTGAGATTGAAGAAGCCTCCAGATTAAAATTTACAGGTATTATAAACAATACTCATTTCTTAGACGAAACGACCATTGAAGATATTCTGTACGGTGCGGAGCTTGCACAGGATATTTCTGATGAAACCGGAATCCCATTTTTTGCATCCGGTATAATGGAAGGTATTGAGGGACAGCTTGAAGGAAGAATAGATCATCCGGTTATTATTCTACACAAAAATATTACGTTACCCTTTTGATTCCATTTCCTTCATCATTTTAATATATACCATAAGCTCATTTCGGGAGGATACATTCATTTTTTCGTATATTCTCTTGTTATGGGTTTTTATTGTATTAATACTCAAGTACAACTTTTCAGCAATTTCTTTACCGGTATAACCCTCCATATAAAGGTTAAACACGACTTTCTCGGCAGGGGATAGGGTATCAATATTCTTAAGAAATTCCCTGAACGTATCGGTGTTTTGGGGGTCCGAGACAGCATTATTCTCTTTAAGATTTTTTACTGTGATTTTGCTGTCTTGTTGGGAGAGGAATTCCAAAAGATCATCAATCTCTAAGATGTTTGTTTTTTCAATTTTTGAAGTATTTGTTTGTTTCATTTTGCTGATGGTCTCGTTTATTGGTTTAAGATAAAACTTACTGAACCAGAAAGATGCTGCAATTCCTATTAATAGTAATAACAGTAACAACAGAATAATTCGCTGGTTAATATTATCAAGAGCCCTTTCGTAATCTTTTTCCGGAACCATAACGCTTACGACCCATTCATCATCCTTATATGGCGAATCATCAGCATAAAGGGCTATATTTTTATGTACACCCATAAATTGATTTGTAGAGCTAAAGTAATTGTAAAGAGAATTTGGTTTAATTTGATAACTTAGCTTCGTGTTAGTAAGGCCATTTCTTACAATAGCAGGGTACTTTGCTGCCATAAAAGAGGATGAGCAGTCAATTAAATCGTTTTCAAATGAAGACAACAAAATGAAACTTGTATCGTGAATTGGATTGTTAGGGCTATAAGACATTTTAAAAAGTAAAGAGCTGATTTCAAAACCGCATATACCGTATACTGTACCATCAGAAGCTATTAAAGGAACAGAACAGAGCATTACTTTGTCGGTAGTATTGGGCAAAGACATATTAGGGCTCCAATAATATAGCTTTGAAAGAGGTAATGAACTATTGCTCCTTGCAGTGTTTATAGTCTCTACAAAATAGGCATCATCTTTTATATCAAACTCCATTGACCATTGTGAATGTATACGTAACTGGTTGCTCTTTGCAATTTCTGAGGAACCACGTAGCATGTGTAAGTAAGGCGATTCAAAATTAATAATATTTGGCTCCATGTTGCGAATGTAAATTCCTGCTTTTGAATAATCTGAATCCGGGAGTTTCGGATTTACGGTACCGTCAAGAATAATAAATACCCCGCTGCTTTTTGTACGTAAAAGCGCTGTAATTAATGTTTGGCATTCTGAATCCAACAGCTCGGTATATATTTCGGGATGGTATTTTAGGTCGTTAGCCTCTATAGATTTCTCTTTTAGTGTTTCCTCAATATTTTTATTAAGAGCTTCAGCAAGATCTGCGCTCCTAATCGAAATACTTCCATAATCCCTATAAATGTCTTCGGTTATATAATTTAGTTCATTTTCAAATAGTACTTTTGTCTGCTTATTACCTATGTTAAAAACACCGGAGATTAAGAGAATGGCAAAAACCGCTGTTAGAATGGTCATTAAAAAAAGAACAGAAAAAACAATGAGACGTCGGCGCAATGACTTACCCTCTTTGCCAAGCTTAACAATTTTATCTTTAAGGTCTCGGTAAAAAAGCATAAATTTCTGGATACCCAGTTGTGTTCACCTCTTGCTTTATTTTATTCTTGTAAAAGTTAAGAAAGTATCCTCTGATACTTTTTTGTATGCTTCCTCGGCACTCATTATATCTAAAAGCGACAAGTATTTGGCTCTAGCATCAACAGTTGATTTCTTAATGTTCTGCGTATAAGACTTTTCAATTAAATCAAACTCATCGAAAACAGGAGGTGTATAAAAATCATAATTATTATACATTGTGACTGCTGTTCTCAGAAGCTTCTTTATGTTTTTATTAGTGGCGTTATTAATGTTTTCGTCAATTTTAGTTTCAAAGGCTTGTTTAGTGACCGGAAGGTAGCCAGTTTCAGAGATGAATTTCATATTTTGCTCCGGTTCTGTAAACCATTTTAAAAATACTGCCGAAGCATATTCCTTTTCCTTTGTAGATTTAGTTACTATCATTCCACCACCGCGTTGTAATGCAACTTTTTCTCCACCTTTGAATACCGGATAGGGTAGAATTTCGTATTCAACTTTTTCTGTTGTGTTATCTTGATAAGTAATTGTATCCCCATAGAAGAGAATTCCGGCGGTAGAACCGGTTGAACAGACAATTTCTCCTGTTTTAGCAAGATCAGAAGAGTAACCGTCATAGATTGCAAATCCACCTTTGACACCGGCTTCAAAATATGCATTCCATATCTTTTTAAAATTGTCCGAATAATTAATGGCTTCATCTAAAATAAAGTCGTCGCCGAACTGATTCATACCTACTTGTGCAATATTAAACCAGGAATCTGAAGTATAGAAGGCCTTTCCATCATTAGGTATATCAGGAGTCTGGGTATCTGTCCATTCATAGTACTTGATGGCCGCATCAGAAATACCTTCGAATGTTGACAAGTAATCCATACCAATACCTGTTGCTTCAGTAAAACGATCAAACAGGGTTTTGTTAAGAAAGAGAACTTCAGTTGATTTAGCCGTCGGGAAAACTGCAAGCTTATCGGATACCATACCTTCTTTTATGAATTGCGGTAAGTACTGATTTAACTCTTCCTCAGAAAAATATTCTTTTAGGTCTACAAGTTTATCATTTTTCAGAAGAACAAGAGCAGATTTTGGATAACCGGTTGTTATGTTTGGAAGCTCAGAGGAACCGGGTATTTCTTCGGCCGAATCAGCAATCTTATCATATAGTGCCGAGGAACTGGATACAGAAGTAATATTAATAATAATTCCTTGTTCATAACCTATAGTACTATTAAATTCATCGATAATATCATTCATGGAATTCTCCATCTGTCCACCGTAATTATGCCATAACGTAATGAAGACAGGATTACTAGGATCGAGGAGTCTTGTTTTCCCACATGCTGTAAAAATGATTAATACAAGTAATAGTAAAAAAGCCCTTTTGAGTATTTTCATACAATAACCCCATATTTTCTACAAATCACCCTCAGGGTGATTACAGTTGTGGTAATAAAAAATATAATATCATTATCTAATAAATTTAATAAAAGGATTTTCTTTTAATCTTTTCTAATTATACATTAAAAAATTAATTATAGATACTTCCTTCGATTTTTTAATATAGATCAGGAAAGGTAAAGATATGAATTATAGTGTTGATAACACTTTGCCCGGAAAATTTGATATTTCAAGCATAAGAGGCGGATTCAGAATTATATTCTATTGTAACGCAGGAGATAAAAAGTATACGAAAGAGATATATAATTCGCATTCTGTAGATCATGCAATAAATATAGCTTGGCAAGAGTCAAAGGTATTTTTTAATCGTTGTCATCAATGCGGTGCTTGGGTATGTGATGAGCACTATAATGAGGACGTTATGAAATGTATAACATGTAAACCTAAATAGCAGTAATGCATTTTATAGTATTTTAGGAGGGACTAATTATGAAAAAAAGGTTGATTGCTCTGTTTCTTGCTATTTTATTAGTAGTACCTGTATCTGTTTTCAGCTTCGCTGAAAACCCTGTCACTCTGGAAGCGCCTCAGAAAGTAAACACATATTTTGATCAGGAGATTAGGTTACGGTGGACTATACCGGATAGTATAGTACAAGCTATGGAAAATGAAGAATGGGATGGAACTCTATATTATTGCATTGATTGGAAAGTTAATGATGGTCCTTGGCATTTTGATGTACCTAAAGTAAACGATAATACTTATGATGAAAATGAAGATACCGAAGATAGTTTTTTTGGAGATGTAGGTGGTTTAACATCAGATGAAAACGAAGTACAGGAAGTATTTTTTACCCATTGGTCTTTTGGGTATGATAATGATGAGGATATTAATCTTGCAAACAAAAAATATACTTTTAGAATGAGATTCGCCTTTAGAGATTATAATGCGGCTGAAGGTGATGCTTTTATTACTTCGCCATATTCGAATGAGGTATCTATAGGTGGAGGAACTCAATCTCAACCCCCTAAAAATTTAGATGCTCCACAAAATCTGAAAGTTGAGTTAAAAAAATATGAAAGTAGTGGCAGACCATATTTTGCTTTAAGCTGGACTAATCCTGCCACCGTTGCTAAAATCAACGAAGCATATCCAATAGGCATAAAGGTTGATTTCAAAGTTGGAAACGGTCAATGGTATTCTGAAAAGGAAGGACAAGACTGGTGGGAAGCAATTACTTTTGGCACAAGTGATTACTTTGATCCTATTGAAAAAGATATTGTTGATCAGATTGTAATAGAAGAGAATGATTATTATTTCAGAGTATTATATGTTTATGAACCGGTTGAAAGTCCACGTGTAGTTTCTCCATATTCCAATATTGTAAAGATTGGTACACCTGCATATGAATCCGCAAGTCCATGGGCTGTAGGTGAGCTTGATAAGGCGGCTGAATTAGGGTTCATTACAGATAATATAAAGGGTAAAATGAATGATCCAATTACCCGTGAGGAATTTGCCGAGGTTGCTGTTAATTTTTACGAAATAGTAACAGGCAAAAAGGCTGAAGTTCATCCTACAAAAACATTTAAAGATACTACAAATCCTCAAATATTAAAAGCATTTAACCTTGGAATAACAGCCGGGGCAGGGGATGGAACTATATTTGAACCCAAGGGCAAGCTACTTCGGCAGCAAATGGCAGCCATGATTACCAGAACAATTACCGCTTGTTTTAGTGATATTACTCCGGTTTTTATTGCAAATGATGTAAAGGAAGTAGCTAATTTTAAAGATCAAGCAGGATTCTTAGCATATGGAATAAACCCTGCAAAATTCATGGCAAAATACAAGATTACCGTTGGCGATGGAAAAGGTAATTTTGGACCAAATGATACTTGTACCCGTGAGCAAGCAGTAATGTTCTTGCTTAGGGCATACTTAAATAAAGACCAATATTTACTAAAGTAATCAATCTCCCCTAAACGATTGATTAGTTTAAACGCCGAAGCAAGTAGCTTCGGCGTTATATTTTTTGTGAAATAACCATAAGGTTTTAGAAGTAATGTTTTCCGAGAAGATAATTTGTTTAAGCAAAGCATTATCACTTTAATGTAATCAACTACATTATTGACAATATTATAAAATAAACTTAAACTTATTTAATAATAGTTTTTTAGCAAGATAACATTGTATATAAAAGGAGCAGCAAATATGGCCAAGGTTACTTTTAGGGAAGAACGATGTAAGGGTTGTGGCTTATGCATTCAGGTTTGCCCTAAGAAAATCATTAAAGAAAACCCTGAAAAATTAAACGCAAAGGGTTATTACCCAGCCGAAGTAGTAGAGATGGACAAATGTATAGGATGTGCTTTTTGTGCTACCGTATGTCCGGATTGCGTAATTACAGTAGAAAAATGAAGGAGGAGCAACATGGGACAAAAGCTTTTAATGAAAGGCAATGAAGTTATTGCTGAAGCTGCAATAAGAGCGGGATGCAGACATTATTTCGGATATCCTATAACACCCCAGACTGAGCTTATGCACTATATGGCAAAAAGGATGCCTGCGGTTGGTGGAGTATTCCTTCAAGCAGAGAGTGAAGTAGCTGCAATAAATATGGTATATGGTGCTGCCAGTACAGGACACCGTGTTTTAACATCATCCTCAAGCCCCGGAATAAGTCTTAAACAGGAAGGTATATCCTACATAGCGGGTGCACAATTACCAGCAGTAATCGTCAATATTATGCGTGGAGGCCCGGGTCTAGGCGGTATCCAGCCTTCTCAAAGTGATTATTTTCAGGCAACAAAAGGTGGAGGACACGGTGATTATCATATAGTGGTTCTTGCACCGGCGAGTATTCAAGAGCTATACGAGCTAACTGTTGAAGCATTCAATATTTCAGATCGTTACCGTATCATGACTATGATTCTCGGCGACGGTGTCCTTGGCCAAATGATGGAAGTTGTAAATTTCCGCGACGAAGAGAAGGTCGAAGCTTTCGATAAATCATGGGCAACCAACGGACATGAGAACAAGCGTGAACATAATATGATAACTTCGATACATCTGGATCCTGCAGTTCTCGAACAGTGGAATATCGGTTTTCAGAACAAGTATAAGCTGATATCTGAAAAAGAACAGCGTTATGAACTTTACAACTGTGAGGATGCCGAGATTATTCTGGTTGCATACGGATCTGTAGCCCGTATATGCAAAGGCGTAATTAAGGAAGCTGCTAATCAAGGTATTAAATTAGGACTTATTAGACCTATTACATTATTCCCATTCCCGACTGAAGCTTTTGAGAAGGTATTGAATATACCGAAGGCTTTCTTGACTGTTGAAATGAGTTCGGGACAAATGGTCGAAGATGTAAGGCTTACTATAGACGGAAGGAAGCCCGTATACTTTACCGGAAGAATGGGTGGTATGATTCCTACCATTAATAATATTATGACCAAAGTAAATGAAATTAAAGAAAAGCATAGCTAATAATCCGGTATCTAAAAAAAGAGAGGAGAACAGTAAATGGCAGTTGTTTTTAAAGCACCACACGCATTAGTGGATGTTCCGATGCATTATTGTCCGGGTTGCACCCATGGAATAGCCCACAGATTAGTAGCAGAAGCCATTGATGATTTGGATATAGAGGGGAAAACCGTTGGTGTTTCACCTGTAGGTTGCGCATATAATAACTATCTGTATTTTAATTGCGATATGGTTCAGGCACCTCATGGCCGTGCTCCGGCAGTTGCTACAGGCATAAAAAGGAGTTTACCCAATCATGCAGTATTCACATATCAAGGTGATGGCGATTTGGCGGCAATAGGTACTGCGGAGATAGTTCATGCCGCAACCAGAGGTGAAAATATAACAGTTATCTTCATTAATAATACTATTTACGGAATGACTTCAGGCCAAATGGCTCCAACCACATTGTTGGGTCAGGTGACCACCACATCTCCATTTGGTAGAGATCCTAAAGTAAACGGATTTCCTATTAGAGTATCAGAAATGTTAGCGACATTGGAAGGTCCGGCATATATAGAACGAGTTTCTATGCACGATGTAAAGCACATCAAAAAAGCTAAGGAAGCTGTTAAAAAGGCATTTAAAGTGCAGTTGGCCGGAAAGGGCTTCTCAATGATTGAGATTCTTTCAACATGTCCAACAAACTGGGGCCTGGATCCTAATGAAGCATTAAAGCGTATTGAGAATGAAATGATTCCGCATTATCCCCTTGGCGTATTTGTCGGTGCGGACTTGGAGGTATAAAATATGTTTCTTCATGAGATAATTATTGCCGGCTTCGGCGGGCAGGGTATTCTTTCAGCCGGAAGACTGCTGGCACATGCCGGTATGATTAAGGATAAGGAAGTATCGTTTTTACCTTCTTATGGACCGGAGATGAGAGGCGGAACAGCCAATTGTATGGTAGTAATATCAGAGGAATCCATTGCATCTCCTGTGCTCAATTCCTGTTCAGCTTTGATAGTTATGAATAATCCTTCACTTGAGAAGTTTGAAAGCTGGCTAAAGCCTGGCGGAGTATTGATTACAGATAGTTCTTTGGTTCATAAGGAAATAAAAAGAGATGATATCAAGGTATTTGAGATTCCTGCTACAGAATTGGCAAATGAAATTGGGAATAAAACGTATTCAAATGTGTATCTTTTAGGTAAGCTTATAAAAGAAACGGGATGTATTACTTCAGAAAGCTTTGAGAAAGCGCTTTATAGTGTTCTACCTAAGAAAAAGCACTATATGATTCCTGAAGAGATGGAAGTTTTAAAAGTTGGAATGGAATACTAAATAGTTGTTGAAGCCCTATTTCATGAGTGAATAGGGCTTTAATCTTGAACAATTTCCTTAATATTGGTTTTAATCTCTCTAAGAATTTTAATTGATAATTCTGTTCTTAGATCAATAATATTGACTTTCTTTAATTTTGTTTTAGTCTTTGGATTATAAAATACACGAACTACAGGACGAGTCAGGTTTACAGGATTATTTTTAATAACTATTCCAATCGTTCCGTTACTAAGCAAAACGATGCTACCTTCACTATAAATAGGAATCATCTTAATAAATTCATCAACTATAGTTTTGTCAAAAACGTGCCCGGATGCTCCGATTAAGTACTCAACAGCATCAGTAGTATGTAGGATTTTATCATTTTTTTTATCGTTAATAGCACTGTCAAACTCATCGCAAACAGTTAGGATACGGGCAGAATAATGTATTTTATCTCCAGATAGGTTCATTGGATAACCGCCTCCGTTAATATGTTCATGGTGCATAAGGACGGCTACCTTTGTAGTTGAAGGTGTGTCTTGATTGTCTTTAATAAGGTTATAGCCAATAAGGGGGTGTTTTTTCATTTCGACCATTTCAGATTCAGTCAAAGAATCTGTTTTGTTTATGAGTTCAGGGGGAAGAAAAGCTTTTCCAATATCATGTAGCATTGCACCAATTGCTATATTTTTAACCTTAGAAACCGGGAGAGATAGCTTTGTGGCCAATGCAATAGACATTATACATACATTTACACAGTGAGCAAAGGTATGTTCGTCCTGCATACGTATATCTTTTACGTTAATCATATCAACTTTATGGGAAAGAATTTCATCAACAATAGTATTTACTATTCCATTTATTCTTGAATAATCCATTGTCTTGTTTTTGGATAGCCTGGTCATTTCTTCACGTACAATAAACTTGGCTTGTGTTCTCGTTTCTTCACACAACAGATTGTCAACTTCAATTCCTTCTGATATTTCATCATCTATATATAAATTGGAAACGCCTTTTTCATAAAGCTTCTGAACAATAGCAGGTCTTAATGATACTCCGGCATTGAGTAGTTTCCTGCCCTCAACATCATATATCGCTTTAGCTAAAATATCGTCATTTCCGACTTGGCCAATACCAATTAATCTCATGATAGCTCCTTTAAAAGAAATAAAAAAAGTTAACCACAGCGATATATACCACCTTCAAAAGCGACATTAACAAACCATTAATTATATTTCGAGTATTTTCTTAAGCGTGGAATTCTTCTTAATAAATGTTATAAGAGGTAAGCCTATTCCATAACAGATAATAAGCTCTGATAAACCTATAAACAACATTGTTAAAAGCAAAGGATAGGTTTTATCATAAAGAATATATACATACCCGCCCACAATAATCGCGTTAAATAACACTGGCGGTAATGGATATAAAAGACTATATTTTCTTAGCATTCGGGTGCAGAGGCCCGCTAATAGAGTTGCAAGGCTACCAAAAAAAATATCGACAATGCCGAATCCACCAAGCCAATTTGCCAGTATACAACCGATAAATAGACCAGATATAGAAGAAGGTAGAATTGCCGGAAGTACAGTTAAGGTCTCTGCTATACGGAATTGAATAGGTCCATAACCAAAAGAGCCTAACAGAATGGTCAGAGCAGAATAAACTGCAGCAATTAATGCGGATTGAACAATCATTTTTGGGGAAAGCTTCATCATACTCCTATATGTTTGCAAAACAAACACCGGCTTTTATTCTAAGTAACCGGAACTTCGTAGTTTTGTTTAAGGCTTAGACCTTGCCAGGATTTTGCGAACTGGCATGGGATTAACCCATGAGGAATATTGTACATATTATTTTCCCCTAAAGCAACATTTAAATATATTTATATAATTATCACTATGATATAATGAAGTTACTAGCTTAATAGGGGGGAGGATTTATAACATTGGATCGAAACATAGCTATGGAAGAATTAAAACTGAGAATAGAGAATGAAAATATTATTAAGCACAGCCTTGCCGTTGAGGCAATCATGCGAAAACTAGCTATACATTTTAATGAATATATAAATCTTTGGGGAATTACTGGACTTGTTCATGACATTGATTATGAAAGAATACAGGGAGATATGAGCCTGCATGGAAATATGGGCGGAGATATTCTTGAAGCGTTGAACTTTGATAATACGGTAGTTTACGCGGTCCGTGCACATAACCCTGCCAATAATATTCCTCGCAGAAGAAAGATAGATAAGGCACTCTTTTGCTCAGATCCTATGGCTGGTCTAATAACAGCCTGTGCATTGATTCTACCTGATAAAAAACTCAAAGATGTAGATGTAGATTTTGTTATTAATCGTTATTATCAGAAAGGTTTTGCCCGAGGAGCTAATAGAGAACAAATAGCCACCTGTTCCGAGATAGGCTTGACTCTTGAGGAGTTTGCCGCTCTTTCCATTGAAGCTCTTAAAGAAATTAGTGACCAATTGGGATTATGAATACATCATGTTTAAATAAAGCATACAAAGTATAAAAAGTATACTTAAAAGTATACTTGGCAAATTTTTGATGAATAATATTAACAAAAACGATGACGGCCACTAGCCGTCTTCCTTTTTAAAAGGATGGTAAGCAATGTTTAAAGAAATAATGGATGAAAGAAAAAATCGAATTTTGTCTTTTATGAGGGAGCAAATCTATAAGCCTCTTAAATTTGAGGAATTAGCAGTGGTTCTTGATGTTCCTTCTGATGATAGAGGCGAATTGCAGGAACTTCTTAAAGAAATGGAATCCGACGGCTTGGTAATCAAAACTAGGAAAGAGAGATATGGGGTTCCTGAGCGAATGGGTCTTATAGTAGGCAAATTCCAGGGAAATGTCAAAGGCTTTGGCTTTGTTTTACCGGATACCGGAGATGAGGATGTCTTTATTCCTGCAAACGATATTAATGGAGCAATGCATGGCGATAGAGTACTTGCAAGGCCTAGCAAAAATGCAACCAAGGATAGGCGCCAGGAAGGTGAAATAATTAGTATTATAGAGCATGTAAACAAAACTATAGTGGGCAAATTCGACAAGAGTGACCATTTTGGTTTTGTTATACCCGATCATGTTCGATTATCAGGCGATATTTTTATCCCTAAGGAGTTTATTAACGGTGCTCAAAAAGGGCAAAAGGTTGTTGTAGAAATAACAAAGTGGCCTGAAAAAAACAGAAATGCCGAGGGGCACATTATTGAGATACTGGGAGACGAGGGAGAAAAAGGTGTTGACGTCATGTCAATAATACGTGCTTATGGCATCCCTTATGAGTTTCCCGAAAATGTAATTGAAGAAGTTAAATCGGTTCCAGATAAGGTTAATGAAGATGAATTTAAAAACAGAAGAGACTTGAGGGCACTCAGGATGGTTACAATCGACGGGGAAGATGCCCGTGACCTAGATGATGCAGTCTCTATTGAAATTCTATCTGAGGGTATTTACAGATTAGGTGTTCATATTGCAGATGTAACACATTACGTTAAGGAAGGGTCAGCTCTTGACAATGAAGCTCTTTTAAGAGGCACCAGCGTGTATTTTCCTGACAGGGTTATACCAATGCTTCCAAGAGAGCTCTCTAATAATATATGTAGCTTGAATTCCAATGTGGACCGTCTTGCATTTAGTGTATTTATTGATATTGATTCCAGCGGGAATGTGGTTAACCATGACATATTTGAAAGCGTTATTCATATAAATGAACGCATGACCTATACTAATGTGTATAAGATTCTTGAAGAAGATGATGAAGAGTTAAAAGTGCGCTACAAAGATCATCTGATAGATTTCGAAAATATGAAGGCTTTGGCCATGATTCTTAAAGAAAAGAGAAAGCGCCGTGGATCAGTTGATTTTGATTTTGATGAAGCCAAGGTAATCGTTGATGAAAACGGTAAAACAGTTGATATAAAACGTTATAAAATAACCCTGGCAAACAGTATAATAGAAGAATTCATGCTTCTATGTAATGAAGTAGTATCTGAGCATTTTTACTGGATTGGGATTCCGTTTGTTTATAGAATACACGAAGACCCGGATCCTGATAAAATGGAAAATTTAAACATGGTTCTGGGAACCTTTGGTTATAAATTAAAGGGTTATCGCGATGTTCATCCAAAAGCTCTTCAAGATGTTATGAACCAAATAAAAGGTAAGCCCGAAGAAAAAGCTATTAATATGATTATTTTAAGGTCGCTTCAAAAAGCCAGATACAGTGACATCCATGATTGGCATTTTGGACTCGCGGCAGAGTATTATTCACATTTTACTTCACCAATAAGGCGTTATCCGGACTTGATAATTCATCGTATAATGAAAGAGCAAATAAACGGAAAGCTTAATGAGAGAAGAATAGAACATTATAGGAGTATTCTACACAGCATAGCCCAGGCAAGCTCTGAACGCGAAAGAGCTGCTCAGGACGCTGAAAGGGATTGTGTTGAGCTAAAGAAAGCTGAGTTTATGATGGATAAGGTAGGAGAGCAATTCCAAGGTACAATCGCTAATATTACGGCTTTTGGTATGTTTGTTGAACTCGATAATACAATTGAAGGTTTGGTACGCTTAAGTTCCATGGATGATGATTATTATAGTTACAATGAACGAGCGCTTTGTCTCATAGGGGAGAGAACAAAAAAGATTTATCGTATTGGTGACAAGGTAAGTGTGCAATTGGTTAAAGCAAGTACCGAAACAAGACAAATAGATTTTATTATCATTGATGAAAATGAGGATAATGATATAGTAAGCATTGAACCGGAGCAAATAAAAAACAGAGCTAAGAAAAAGAAAGAATCAGAGAAGATTCTTAAGCATATTGGAGCTAAATCAATAAAAAGCAAAGGTAAAGCCTCCGAGAAAGACAAGAAAAAATCAGAAAAAGAATCAAAGAAGAGAATAAAAAAAGAGAAAGGGAGTCAACATGAACGCTATTGAGGTAATGAAAACAAGAAGAAGTATAAGAAGCTATCAGAAAAAAGAGATACCTAATGATATTCTTATGGATATTCTTGATTGTGGCAGACTAGCTCCATCCGGACACAACCAACAACCTTGGAAATTTGTCGTTGTAACCGATCAGAAAATTAAAGAGAGGCTTACCGAGATAATAAAATACGGTAAGTTCATAAAAGATGCCTATGCTGTAATAGCAGTATTTTGTGATAAGAATGCCCATTGCATATTTGAGGATGCAAGTGCCGCAACAGAAAATATAATACTTGCTGCATGGCATTATGGTATTGGAACATGTTGGATAGGGTCATATAAAAGAGAACATACTAAAGAAACAGAGGAATTGTTAAAATGTCCCGAAACACATGAACTACTAACAATGCTGACTATTGGGTATCCCGATGAAAAGCCGGAGAGAAGAAAGAAATCATTGGACGAAATTATTAGTTTTAATTATTTCTAAGCTATTTTAATACGCCCCTTACAATAAGCCTATGGGTCGCAATTCTTATAGGCGTACATGTTATAAGGGTAATAACTGCATCCTTAGTTGGAGCCAAAACCCAAATATCCTGAGGTTCTACAACAAAGGTCTCAGTAATCACATATGTAAAATTATTTGAACCGGATGTTACATATACCTCATCACCGGGTTTAAGCTCGTCAAGACGATTGAAGAATTGTCCGTAAGTATAGCTGCGATGCGCGATGAGCGCATAATTGCCGGATTCTCCCGGATTTGCGGTACCGGTAAAATGCCCGGCTGCATACTTTAAAATTTCCTTTTTGGTACCCTCGCTTACTGCTACCTTAACCTTGATTTTTGGAATACTTAGAATAGCGGTGGCTTCAGGCTTTTTCGAAGGAAAAATAGTCTTACCCTCATCGGGATTCTCAATTACTGTCGGTATGCTGGTAGGGCTTGGGAGAGCAGGCTCTGAAGATGGCTCAGGTTTTTGGGTGTTTGTTGGTTGCGGTAGCGTGGCAGTATGGTGCTCATACTCATAAATAAGGGCATTTTGCTGCCAATAGGTATACAGCTTTAAGCCAAGAGCGGTAACCATGATGAAGCTCCCTAATATGATTAAAGTCCACGCAGCTACCACAAAGCGTTTTTCTCGGCGATGTCTCTCTCTCTTAAGGAAGAGTCGTAATTCGTCAAGATCAATTCTGTCTGTATGTTCGTCTAAGTTTTTCATGTCTATCCCTATTATAATCTACCCCTTTAGCCATAAGGTAAGCATAGGCGGCCAAAGGCCGCCCACACGACAGTATTATTTCTTATAAATCTGTTTATCTTGCACTACTGCGCTTGCGCAGAATCAACATGATGGAGCCCGCTAAAATTAATAAACTACCCAATATCAGTGTGAACAGTGTATCCATAAAGAAACCGGCCTGTGGAAGTATACCCCCAGGTATATCGGGATTTTCAATATCTACCCATCCTTCGGGGATTTTCTCTTCATCTATCGGGAAGTCATCAGGCACATTCCGAAAGCCAAGCTGTTGTACTTTAGCCGAAGATACCGTTAAATCCTTACTTTCAGTTACCAGTCTGTACCCCTCTGGGGACTGTGTTTCTTTTATTGTGTAGGTGCCAAGAGGTAGATTGTCAAATTTAACCATACCGTTGCTGTCTGATTGGACAGTTTGTACAGCTACGCCACTTGCATTATACAGTACGAAGGTTGCGCCCGGCAATGGCGAGCTGTTTTCGTCAATTTTTCTTATATGAATACTGCCCCATATGGTTTCAGATGTGACCTTCTGATTTTCAAAGGTAAAGCGCTGTACATCATTGTTTTCCACAGTCACATTTACGCTCTGGGGGTTGAGGAGATATCCCTGCGGAGCACGCAGCTCCTTAAGGATGTAGCTTCCGGCTGCTATATCAGTGAAACGCACGCTGCCTTGGGAGTTAGAAACAGCGGAGGTAAGTAGCGTGCCTTGTATGTTATAAAGGCCAAACTCAGCCCCCGAAAGGGGAGTACCGGCGGTATCTGTTTTAAGAACCTCAAGTTCTCCCTTGATGGCCGGGATTTCATCAGTTTCCTTCTCGTTGACGAAAGTGTAGGACAAGGGGATTGTGCTAGTGACAATTACTTTTACTTCCTGAGGATCAATCACATAACCCTCGGGTGCGCTTGTTTCACGAAGAGTGTAGGAGCCGAAGAACACATACCCGAAGCGGGCTTCCCCGGAGGAATTGGATGTTGCGGTGTACAGCACATGGCCCAAACTGTTGGTAAGTTCAAATTTTGCACCTTCCAATGCAGTTCCCTCACCGTCCATCTTATTTACAATGATTGAGCCAAATGGGGTGCTTGGAATGGCGGTATTGATGATGGTGTCAGAGGGATTAAAGCTGACTGTAGCCGGACCGCCTGAACCTGCGGTAACCGTAACTGTAATGGTCTCCTCAAATTTGATAAATCCGGAAGGCGCTTTGGTTTCCTTGACAATGTATGTTCCGGTCGGAATATTATTGAATATAACCTCTCCTGTAGTAGAATCACTCATTGCTGTAAGGTTATTCCCATGGCCATCGTAGTCATAGAGGGTAAATTCTGCGCTTCCTAAAGGTCGGTTGCCCGAGGTCATTTTGTATAACACAATATCTGCGGCGTTGCTTTCATGGTTATTATAAAATGTATATGTCCGATTCTTTTCATCAGCGCTGGGGCCTGAGGGGATTGTAAAGGTCTCGGTCCTGTCGCTGGGCAGGTAGTTGGGTGCTGGCTCTGCTTCTGAAATTGTGTATTCACGTTCAAATTTTAAACGTTCAAACACAATCTCGCCGTTTATATTAGTTTCAAGCACTTGTGTACGTATATTCCCATAATAATCCGCTCCGCCTGTTATTTTAAATTTGGCTCCCGGTATGGGATTTCCGGTTTTAGCGTCAATCTTGACAATTTTTACTGAGCCATTGGTTCCGGATGCGCTGCCACCGGAGATATATTCAATGCCATGAATCATATCGTCCTTCTCTTCAATTGATTCGGCTTTAAGACTCATAGTATTTTGAATAGACAATGATTTTCCCGATTCACGGATATAGGTACGGAATTCCAGTACATATGCGTCTGTTAAGGGTGTGGGCATAGTCACCTTAAACTCGTTTGTTTCGTAATTATAGCTGACATGATATTGGTCCTTGGAGATTTCTCTTGAAGTATCCTTGGTAATATTACCGTTTCCGGGGGCTACATCCCCGGCATATAGCTTAACTGTGTCGGTATCCAGTTCAAGGAAAGCCTCTAACTTATCTGTTAACTCAGCTCCGTGAAGTGTTTGCTGACCACCATTAATAGCTACCGACCAATCCACATAGTTTGGAGCCGTGAGAAAGGCGTTTCCTATCATGGTTTTATCCAGCAGCTTATTGGTGATGGTCTTTGTAGCTTCGACCTCTATACTTCTGTCTTCAACTTCAAACGCATCAAATATCAGTTTGGCTTTATTTCTGAATGCCCGGTCCTGATTTTTCTTAAAGAATTCCGGATCATTTATTTTTGTTTTAAATTTAATTTCATAGGTATCGGTAAATAGGTTTCCACCATTAATAAGGAAGGAGAGGTCTCCGTTAGCCTCAACATTCCAAACAGAGTTCGTCCAGTTTGTATCGCTGGTCTTCCGGATCTTCAGAGAACCGTCCACATAAGCATGACCGGCTTGGATCATATCTGTGACCGTTGCGTTAGACATAGGCATCTTATTTTCGTTTACGGTAATTTTCCATGAAAAAGTGTGGGTGGTGTAATCATAGCCAATGTCTCCGTCGTTGTCGTAACCAGCATTGCTCTTTCTAATGACATTGCTTGTAACTGTGTGATTCGCATTAGCGGTGACATCATTAATATTAGTGCCAGTAAGTTTAGAACTGTTGGAATGGTTTACCGTGCCATTTCCAGCATAATGGTCAGGATTATTTACAATGCTGGTAAAATTAACTACAACCGGGTCGCTGTCTTTGACCAGGTCACCGAGAAAAAGCTTGAACCCAGTAGGACTCGTGCTGTTGGGTGTATAAATGTATTCACCGTCAGAATCGGGTATTTCTCCATCCGCCAACTTTTGGAGAGTCCAGCCTTTTCCGCCTCCGGTCACTATAAGAGTTCCATCCTTAATAATTTGCCCGGAAGTTGTAAGGGTATCGGTCAGCATGGAGCTGTTGATCTGTACCTTGTTTTGATTGGCTGTAATTTTCCATTTCAGTTCCCGTGTCGCTGAGTTATAACTGCCGACGGTTTGCTTTTGTAAAGCTGCCGAGCCGACTCCTATACCGTTAGAGGCAGTCCCTTTTAAATCGGTACCCAAGCCATAATCCTTCAGGACGGCGGTGTTAGGAACGTTTAAGTTACCTGCGTGCTGTGTAAAATAGGCTTCATTAATCTCTGTAGTAAATTTAATGATATATGTGTCCTGCGTTGTTTGATTAAAGGTATATATAATGTTGGGGTGGATGTATGAATATGTACCCACTGCCATATAAGAGGCATCATTGATATCTTTAAAAGCATCGTTATTTATTTTCAATTGAGGTGTGCCAATAACTGTGAGGTATGAAGCAAGCGCATCGGTTACCGTGGCACTTGCCGGCAGGCTTTGCTTATCCTCGTTTACTGTGATGGTCCACTCAATGGTACGTTCGCCGGTCTTAACCCCCGACTTTTTAATCCATTTGGTTGTCTGCTCGTATTTATCGCTTTTGGTGGCGATAGGAGTTGTAGATTCTCCCTGATATAGTTTGGCAACATTTTCATATACAACATTAATTCGGCCTTTGTTTACATCAGGCGTGGATGTAGTCGGTGTCATGATTGTTGTGTAGGTTATTGTAACCGGTTGTGACAGAGCCGGGAAATCAATGGTCAAATTCTTGCCGGTATAGTCAACGGTATATGATTCCGCTGGAGATACGCTGATACTGCCGGTCTCATATTGCAAATTTTCATTAAGCGTATCGACAACCTTAAGGTCGGCGGGCTTGGGCTTGCCCGGATCCACGGTAACCTCCCATTCAATTTTCGTACTGTCAGTAGTAAGTGCTGCTTTGTTTTTAATCTTTTTTGTGATAGTCGGGGCTACCGGATCAGGGGCAGAGAACGTAATGGTTATGCTTATTGTTTTACTTCCTCCGATATCAAAATCCACAATCTGAGGGCCTCCTGTGGGATGTTCGGAAAATTTAATTAGAACCTCAAAATATCCTTTGACATCGGACAAACTCTTTACATGTTCTTTAAAGTTAATAGTAATCTTTCCTGTTACATCGATGTTATAGTCTGCAAATACCTCGTCTTTGCTAGTTAACGTACCTGACTGCAGGGCAACAGGGCGGGCGACTGCAGCGGGCAAATCAAAAGTATAGGTACTGGCATCTGTCAGATTATCAACGTCATAATCGTACGTAATTTTTACGCTAGTGGTTGGGGTCACTGTACCCAGCGGATTTCCTGCCAAATCAGTCACCTTAATAGCAGTTATAAATTGAGACGGGCTGCCGGAACCTTCAGCCTGTACCTGTACGCTTGCAAGAATGCCCGGATTGTTGGCAAACATCTGCACAAGTATCATCAATACTAAAACCAATCCTAATAAACGTGTTTTTTTCATTTCCCCCTAAAACCTCCGATGTAAATCAATATAAATAATAATCCGATTATAAACACTACGGATTACTAATATTAGACTGTCATATCGCATTCTATCATACTTTGTAAATTACAACAAATTTAATTGAATAAGCATAATAAATATCCCTCCATATACAGGATGTTTAATCCGATGTTGGGGGGAGATACAATTATAATATATAAATGAGTTTCCCTTTATAAAGAGAGATGAAAATAAAAACTGAGTGAGAAGTATGAGAATAAAAGAAAAATAAAAATGAGAATAAAAGAAAAATAAAAATTCTTGACAAGAAGCTGATTAGCCGTTAAAATAGTCATTGTTCGGTTTTCGGACAAATGGTATGTGGCCCCTTGGTCAAGTGGTCAAGACATCGCCCTCTCACGGCGGGTTCAGGGGTTCGAATCCCCTAGGGGTCACCATTTTACCCATAATATTGTGCTGGAGTAGCTCAGCTGGTAGAGCAGCTGATTTGTAATCAGCAGGTCGGGGGTTCAAATCCGTCCTCCAGCTCCATAAAACCTTGATGGCATAACGCTTTCAAGGTTTTCTATTTTTTACCAATGTATAAAAAGTGAAGTTTTGGGGACTATTTGGGGACTACCGCCCTAATTGAGAACATTTTTAATATAAAAAATACTTCCCATACAGTTAAATAATTGAATCGATTTACGAAACAGTTATCAAGATTTGTAAAAAATGACGATATAATATATATGAAACGGTGGTATAATATTATCGAACACTAGTTTTATGTTGATTATTATATCTGTATTGGTATAATATATAATATCTGTAGTTTATTTAGTAGTGCTAGGAGGTGTAACTATGGATGAAAAAAAGCATAAATCATTTGATTTAAGCCTATTGGAAGACAGAAAGACAGTCATCATGTCATCTACAGAAGCGTTTGAAGATGTTACACCATTTAATTGGTCAGAAGATGTAATTAACGGCAAGACAAAAGTTTTCTATGAGTGCGAAAAATGATTTTCCGGGGGCATGATTATGTGTGAGGTTGGCGATATCATTTTGGTCAATGGATACCGCAACAACGATGGCGTTATGAGCCGACATTCATTTGTGGTAATAAACGATGAAGGTGGCAAAATTCAGGGCCTTGACTACGATATAATATGCAACGTGATGTCGTCATTTAAAAGTGAAGAACATAAGAGTCGCAAATTAAGCTTTAATTGTAATGTATTGGTCAAACCCTCGGATTCAACTATCGAAAACGGTAATAATGAAGAAGGGTACATAAAAGCCGATCAACTATATTACTTTAACGAAAAGAAAAGCAATTATGTAGTTATAGGCAAAATTAGTAACGAAGTGTTGGAACGGTTGTTTTCTTTATTAGCAGAGACTAATTTCCCAATTAGAAAGTATTTCAACAACCTATAACCATATAAAAATGAAAGCCTCTCGCAAAAGCGGGGGGCTGTTTTTTATGGACTATTAGATTTATATTCTTTAATCAGTAACTAATTAGCTTCATGCTTCCTGCAAGGATGTCTTCCATTATATCGGCTGCTTGCCTGTCAGCACTCTGGAGAGCATGAGCATATATATTTGCTGTGGTAGAAGTTTGAGCATGTCCTAACCTGGCAGATACTGCTTTGACATTTACACCTTTATCAATTAACAAGGTTGCAGCTGTATGCCTTAAACTGTGGAAATTCAGTACCGGTAATGTAAGCCGTTCTTTTTCTTCCTTTTGTATGGTATGGTCTTTCTCTATGGCTTTATTATGTCTCTTAAGAAAATCTGAAAACCATGAGCTTATAGTATCGGGGTGCATGGGGGAGCCGTTCCAAGTAGTAAAAACATAATCAGATTCTTTAATCCATTGATCGCCAACCTTTAGCTTTTGGGCTTTTTGCTCCTTCTCATAAGCCATTAGTAACGATACAACAAACTTAGGTATAGCTATCATTCTTTTTGAATTACTGTTCTTGGGTTCTTTCAAAAATAGTTCTTTGCCTGGAACATAGGATAGAGAGTATTTCACTTGTAGAGTTCCTTTATCTGTATCAACATACTTCCATTGTAAGCCCATCAATTCACCACGGCGAAGGCCTGTTACTATTGCAAGCTTAACAAGTAATTGAAACTTTAAAGGCTCATTATCAAGGGCATTAAGAAGGATAGAAGCTTTCTCAACATCAAAGCATTGCATTTCTGATTGTTTTGCTTTTGGTGGTTCAACTTTAGAAGCCGGATTATAAGAAATAAGCTGCCATTGTACGGCTTTTTCCAACATAGATGATAATAATGCATGGTAGCGTTTTATTGTGTTAGATGAAAGTATTCCTGACTGTTTATCCTGCCGCGCTCCTTCTTCCTGCATATTGTTATAGAACTTTAACAAGTGAACAGGCTTTATGTCTTGCAGCTTTTTGTGACCGAGAGCGGGGAGTATACGAAGCTTTAAATATTGTCTATAATCTCGGACGGTTTTAGGTTGTAGCTGCTTTTCGGCGTAATCGGTAAGCCATTGGGTAGAAAATTCATCAAGGGTAAGCTTTTTGGGTTGCACAAAATCACCCTTCTCAGTTTCAGCGAGAAATAATGAAAGCTCACGTTCAGCAGCCTTGCGGCGTGCATCAATGGTCCGGCCTTCAACATGTATGGTCTTTTTATGCCTGTCTTTTTTTCCTGCTTTTGTGTATCCATTGCATACGACGAGCCGCCATGTGTAGCCTTCTTGGTCACGTTTTTCTATGCTTCCTTTCCCAATCATTTATTTTTTTCTCCTTTCTTTTTTAGTCTATCGCTATTGAGCCATTTAATAAAATCATCTTTGGTTATTATATTGTTTAAATATTCTTCCCTTTTAATTTCTGCATTTCGTGTCCAGGTAACATAATCATTATCACAATCTTCTGTTTTCCTCTTAAGCCTTCTATCACGAGCTCTCTTAAATTCAATTAGAGCTTCATCTTGTTTTGTCTTCTCATTATATCTTTCAATTGCACCTAATTGTTTGCAAGTTTTTCCACCTTTATAAATTCTGTTGCAATACAACCTATCTCTTTTCTCCCTTGGTATAAACCAGCTGTTACATAATAAACATTTTCGGACGGGTACATTTTTTTTTACCATCTCATAAAATTCAAAGTATAATAAATCTATAATCGAACTAAAGCTGTATGCAGTTTCGAAGAGGATGTCGGTTTTCTTTAAATAGTCAAGATCATTTATATTTTGAATTGATATCTTCTCTCCGTTTTCCAGTATATATAAATGATATTCAACAGTTGTTTTTATTTCGTTTCTAAGAACTATATTATTTTTTTCTATATCGCTTAAATCGTTTATATCAAGTAACGCTAACCGCTTATATGCCTGCAAAATGTTCCTACCGCTTATATCAAAAGTAATATGTTTACCTTTAGAATCTTTCACTATATCAATGTCGTCAATTCGTAAAACCCTGTCAACACAACTTGATAAACGTAAAAGGCTACTTTCAATCTGGCTTTTATAATTATCATAAGCGTTGGCTTTTTCTGTTTTAGTAATTGATTTATCTTTAATATTAACACTATCAAATGTTGATCTGTTAAAAAGAACATCTAAAAATGTTGAATTATCAATCGTGTTAATCAGTAAGCTTCCCAATTCAAAAGATTTTTCTATTCTTTTTGATTCAGAAATTCCCCCTAATCCGTCACCATAATCTTTAGTAAACACTAAATATATTTCGAGTCTATACATATTATCATTTTCGTTATTATGCAGTTTAAATTTAGGTGTGCATTCCACTTTCATTTTTCATACTCCAATTCATAAATAGTTTTTTTCATTAAATTCGTAAATATATTTTAAGAACATCTATTTATGAAATTATGATATCATGAAACCAATGATAAATCAAGGAGGTTTTAGAAATGTTAAGGAAAATAATGGAGGGAAGAAATATCAGTCAATCTGCATTGGCAAGAATGGCGAACATAAACCAATCGCAGTTAAACAGGGCTATAAATGGATATCAGCCATTCTTTCCAAGATGGAAAAAAGATATTTCTATCGTCTTAGGAATACCAGAAGATATACTCTTCCCCGAAGAGACTAAAAAGGAGGATTGAAAATGAGAAGAATGTGCAAGTTGAAAGAAATATCATCAAAAACAAATGGTCTCTTATCCCCATACAAAGCACGTTTGCTTTTCCTAGAAGGTGAATTAGCAGGCATAAGAATTGGCAATGAAAAGTCTGCAATACTCATTGACCTTGATTTCATCGACCAATGGATTGAACGACAATCGTTATCAAATTTAAAACATATAGATCATGACGAGCCACGGATCAGGCGAATTGATTAGGTGATGTTATGAATAATGTATGTACATTGCCAGATCAAGAAATGAAAACCGTAACAAAACAGCTGGCGGATATCTACTGGGGAAGACGTGCTGACCCATTGGAAAAAGACCGGCTATATGGACTAGCAGCGAAGTATCCCCAGATTCACTACAGAGCTTTGAGTATAAACAAAAGACGCCTTAAAAGAAGGTGCTAATGATGGCAAATCCACAACTGGAACAGGGTTATACACGGATATCAAATGAAATATTAGAGGCATTGGCAAAGTATCAATTAAATGGGACACAATGGAGAATACTTTTAATTGTTTTCCGCTATACATATGGTTTTGCACGCAAGGAACATGAACTTTCTGAGACCTTTATTTCAAAATTGACCGGTATCCACCGTAAACAAATAGGGCGCGAGCTTTCTTGTCTTATAAAAAATAAGCTCATTATCGTTAAAAAGCCTGCCTCGTTTACTTCACCAAGAATTATAGCTTTTAATAAAGATTTTGAGGTTTGGGAAGGGGTATCAACTAAACCGTTGACAGGGGATAAAAATGCACCACCCAGCGAATTAGTAGAGTTGACAGGGAACGAATTAGTTGACCGGACAGGGAACGAATTAGTTGACCATATAAATAAATACTCTAAAGAAAATATAAAGAAAAACTATATTGATGATTTCTTTGAAAAAATATGGCTCTTATATCCTAAGCATAAAGGCAAAGGGAAAGTCAGTAATACACAAAAAGAAAAGCTATTTAAAATTGGACCTGATGAAATCTTAAGAGCTATAGAACGGTACAAAAAAGAAATGACAGGGAAGGATCCTCAATACACCATGTATGGATCAACATTCTTTAATTCAGGGTATGTCGATTATCTCGATAAAAATTATGGTGCCAATCAGGAGAAGCAAGGAACAGGAAGTGATATATATGCTGGATACACAAATTATACAGGCAAATTCAGAGATTGAGAGAAACCTTATCGGGAACATAATCAGCGATTCTGATGTTATTGAAGCTTGTATTGTCCGAGGGTTGACACCAGTTGATTTTACTGATTCAACTGCTAGAGCAATATATAAAAGCTGCACTACACTTTATGAAGGCCGTAAAAAGACTGACATTGTAAATCTCAGCTCACAAGGGCATGACATGGCTATATTGTGTGAACTTACCATGAACTTGATACCTGGGGGATATGATTCACTCATTGATGCTATTCTTACTGATTCAGTACGTAGGAAAGCAATGACAGCAATACAGAACGCATTAATTAAGCTTCAAGATGCAAGGTATATTGCTCCTGAAGAAATCGGGGATATCGTAAAAAACATAAATGTAGAGATTCCCTGCTCTGACCATAAAAACAAAACCAAGAGCCTATTTGACGTTATGGTTGACTTCCCGGACGAATTGGAGCGGGAAGCTACAGGAGATAACCTTAAGTTTGGCTGGAGAGATTTAGACGGAATAACCGGCGGTTTATGGCAGGCAGAATTGACGATACTGGCAGCTGCGCCGGGAGCTGGAAAAACCGGACTAGCTTTGAACGTGGCAAGAAATACAGCAAAGCAGGGGGCAAATGTTTTACTTGTTAGCCTTGAAATGTCAAATCTACAACTAGCTAAGCGGTTTTGTTCAATCGAAGGTAATATCGAAGGCAATAAACTTCGCAGACCTAAAGATTTAAAAGATGAATGGAAACAGATTCCTCATATAACAAAAGAATTAGGTAAGCTTCCTATTACGATTGACCAAACAAAAACCATACAAGAGCTTGAAAATAAATGCAGACGGCTTAAAGAACGAAACCAACTTGACCTTTTAATAATAGATTACCTACAACTCTTAAAATCAGCAACTAGGACTGAGAGCCGCCGGCATGAAGTTGAATATGTATCAAGATGCTTAAAGCTTCTTTCCCTTGAATTAAACATTCCTATTATTGCATTAAGTCAAATGAGCCGAGAGGGCCAAAAAGCAATAGCTCCATCATTGAACGATTTAAGAGAATCCGGAAGTCTTGAACAAGACGCAGACAATGTAATTTTCCTTCATGATCCGAAGGCCAAAGAAAACCTATCGGCCTTATGGGTTGACATAAATATTATCATTGCAAAGCAACGGAGCGGGCAAACGGGACTACTTCAAATGAGGTTTGATAAGCGGTATATGAAGTTTTATGAAATTGAGAGGTGAGACATGGAAGTGTTACAAATTCCAATACATAAAGGTGTAGTTGTTCTATATGAACATGAACTGCTAACCTGCTTAGCTAACAACCCGGATATTGCAAGAAAAGCATTCGGCCGAGGGAAAGGCTTAAAACGTGCTGAGAGCAATCTTAAACGCCAAGCGCAAGGTTTTGACCGTTGGCAATTGTACGAGGTTTTGAAGAACAATAGAATGATTGACGAATGCACATATGACTGGATAAAAGGCATGAACCCTACAGAGCTTGTTGAAGGTGTCATTGCTTATCTGGAAAGGTTAAAGCAGATGTGAAAATTCATTGAGGAAACTCAATTTAATATAAATACCAATAAATTAAATCAGGCTAAGCCAGAAAGAAGGTACATAATTATGAGGTTTGAATTAGTAAAGTACAATATTGACAAAGTATTAAAGGTCATATCAGACATTGGAGGCCGTGACATCATGGTAAATGACATGTCACTGTCAGGAGTAAAGACTATTGCCATTAATGAAGATAAAGAGTATCTTGACGATCTTGACACAGGGACCGACATAATAAACCTGATATTTGAATTTGAAAATGGTAGAGCATATCATAGTTTTCGCCCGGATATCGAACACTGTGAAATTATTTTTGAGACCGACGATCTCTGGATTATTCTCATTGAGGACTTAAAAAAATACCTTGAACGTGAAAAGTGTGATATTGAATTTAAGCTCGAGGAATACGAAGAGGTAATGAGCAAATAGACCAACTTTAACCGGTATTTCATGCTCAAAACATGCAGAAAGAGTGATTTCTATGAAAGAAAACAATATATCTGATGTCCAGAAAAACGAGAAAAAAACGCAGTTTATAGAAATGAGAGCTAAAGGTTACCCATATAGCATCATTGCCAAAGAAATAAATGTATCGAAAGCGACGTTGACTACATGGAACAAAGAGCTAAAAGACAAAATAACTGAGTTGAAGGCTGAAAAACTAAACGAGTTATTTGAAAGCTACTATATGCTACGAGAGGCCAGGATAAAGCAGTTAGGCGATACACTTAAGAACATCAATACTGCGCTAGAAGGCAAAAACCTATCTGATTTAAGTCCCGATAAGCTCTTAGACTATAAACTGAAATTTATTAATGAATTAAAAGATGAGCTGGTGGAATTTCAAGAAACTAAAATCAGTACAAATTTAAACGCTGATGAGATTATTGGTGAGTTGGTTAGTGTTCTTGAACGTCTCAGGAATGGAGATATTACAAAAGACCAAGCGTTAAAAGAAAACTATATTATATCAAGTATTCTGAAGGCGCATGAGGCTTTAAATCTTGAGAGAAAAATTGACATATTACTAGAGATTGTAAAGGAGAGAAAAGCGTGAAAAATAATGATATTAAGACATTGATCAGGTCAGGTTTAACAGGTGAGGAAGTCGGTAAACTTATGATAAAGAGTATGCTGCATGTCTATAAGCAGGCATTAATTAATCCAGATATATATGAAGGGATAAGAGAACCGGAAGAACTCTTCTCGAAGCATGAAAGAGATATGATGGTAGATAGACTAACAACATCGTCTGACATAAAGGCATACAATGATTACAAAAACGTTTTCGACTATTTACGCAATACAGCTGTGTTGTACTCCCTTTATTTAAAAGATTTCGAAGTCAGCTTTTTAAAATTATTTATGATATTGCAGGATATAACATTAGCTGAAATTGAGCATAGCGAAAACAGATTCAAGCCCATGATTGTAACTAAAAAACAGTACAAAGAAATAAAAGAAAAAGATATGCAGCACAAGCTAAACCAAGAGGTTTCCTATTCAGAGATCATTTTAGAGGCTGTCCAATACTATGTTGACCAATACAGAAAAGGGATAGATACTCCCTACAACGAGATGTTTGAATGCTATAAGAATCAGAGGATTACAAACCCTCTTCAACTTAGGTATTATTGGGCTGAAAACGCAAATGGATATTATGTTACACCTGACAATAAAAAGTTATCTGATTTTACACCCGAAGAAAGGCTTGACATCATAAATAAATTAACCGAACAACAGCTTCAACCTATCTGGATTGATCAGCGTGAAGCACCCACAAATGCCAATAAATTTGACATATTAGAATTCCTGTCTGAGTACTATCTGACTGAAATTGAAGGTGATGATATCTCTATCTTTGCAGAAGATTATCCCGACATTTATTTATCTATGATCGATGAGCTGTCAAAAGCGGAAGATCTTAAAGATATTAAAAAGACCCCAAAAGAATGTTTTAATGAAAAGAAGGTGCCAATAAGTGTACTCTATGATGCTGGGCTTAAGTATTACATAGATTATGTTGATACATTAATCATAGATGGCTGTTTTGGGTTTGCGGTATTAGATGACGAGGGTTTATTTAAGATGAACTTAGACGAACAGGGATTTTACAAGAATGAGGATAGTTATATTACTCAGTTACGTCTTTTTGAAAACATCAAATCAAGCATGTCTGACAGTATTCATTTCACCTCTGAAACATTGAAGAGTTCTATTCAAAAATGTTATGCAATTTATGAAGCATTTAAAATACTTTCAGACCGAATTAATATTCCGGAAGTTATGGAGTTATTAGAAGCATTTCCAAAGTGGAAAGTCCAGGTGTTTAATTCAAAGGTTGCGGATCTCCCGATACATATAAAACGACCTGATGTTGATTTTAACGAGGCACAAAAGATGGTAGATAGCCTAATCAAACCAATCAATCTCAATGAACTAATGCCCTTAAATGAGAATATTCAAAAAGGCAAAGAAGCTATTATCAACATTGATTTCTTTAGGGGAAGAAATAGTTTGCATGATATTGTAGGTGGCGTTGCGACTAATGAGATATGCAATAGATACATTCAATAAAGCATGGAGGTTAAACATGAGCAAAAGAATACTTTTTATTGGTGTAAACCCTGAAAATGTAGGGTTTTTAGAAGGTATGAAAATTTACGAACGAAGTGATATAGGATACATGGCTAACATGCTTATGGCTAAAGGTCATAGTGTTATGGTGTATTGTGATCATGAAAGTCTTGATTATGAAAAGCTTGATAGTTTTGATCCGGAACTTATTATTTTGGCCCTTTCAAATGATACAAAAGTTATAGAGTGGGCAAAAAGCAAAAAACCAGGAGCGTTGATCGGCTTGGGAACAGGAGTAATCCAAGACGTAAAAACCGCTAAGAGTATCATAGAGAATGAAGACTATGTAGATATAATAGCCATTGGTGGCGAGCCATTTGATACATGGATTGAGATAGCTGAGTGTTTAGCATCTGGGATCGGCTTTGATGGTATTGATGGGATTGTCTACCGGCAGGGGGAACAGATTATAACAAAAAGCAATATCAAAGAGTTTAATATCAATGATTTTACCACCAGTGAGGATAACACTGAAAGAAATCCAGTATTGCTTACTACAAGTCTGGGCTGCATTGCGAACTGTAATTTTTGTAGTAATAAGATATTTCACAAGAAATGGCAAGGTCGGAATATCGAAAGTGTTATAAACGAGATTAATTATTTTAATGAAAAAAGTAAATTTTATTTTCATTTTAGTGATGCTGAGATTGAAGCTCCCGATGTAAAACTGAATAGATTAAAGCAATTATGTGAAGGTATCATATCACTTGATAATTATATATGGTATGAAGCAAATTTCAGGCCAGATTTTATACGTAAAGTCACGTCAGAGGTAATGGATCTTTTGGTGGATTCAGGTCTTTTTAGGGTTTTCGTAGGAGTAGAGAGTGGAAGTCAAGATGATCTTAACTTATATAACAAAAAATGTACAGTTGACGAAGCAAAAGAAACAGTAAAACTTTTTCTACGCTATGGAATTCATGTTGAAATAGGATTTATGAATTTTCAACCATTCAGCACATTTGAAAGCCTCACCGCCAATGTTCAGCTTTTAGAGGAACTAGGGCTTGCGGATTTCGATACCATATCCAGCTATTATAATGATTGCCCTGATTATAAGCTTCATAAAAAGATAGATAATGCTGGGCTTCTGCAAAATAACAAAAGGGGATGGGGTTTTAAAAATAGTGCTATTGCTCCGTTATTCGATTTTATTGACTTTTATATTAGACAGTATATAGCTCCTGCAATTAGAGAATATGAGAAAGCTATTGGAAAATATAAATATCGTGTTTTGCAACTAAATGTTGCCAATAGAGTGGGAGAAGAACGTAAGAAAGACTCTATACAAGAATATATTGAAAAAATATGGATTGTTCAGAAAAGTATGAGTTTTAATATTTGCAATTGGTTCAAAAGACTTTTAGAAATAACTATGAGAGGCTTCAATATCGATGAGGCCATAAAGGTATCAAGAGACCTATTGAATGAAGGATACATAAGCGAAACCGCCGGCTTTATGGAACGAGAACATGAAAAGCTAACTAAAATACTTAAAGAGCTCGATAAATGAAAGGAAATAGAACTCATATATTGTCACTATCCCCTCTAAAATCGGTTTTGAGGGGTTTTTATATTTAACAACATGTTCTTTATTACCGCAAAATAAAAACCTTTTAGAAACGTCAAAAGAACGTTTGTTCTTAATTAAGATAAACTTTGATATTCTTGCTATATTGTTATATAATTCCATTGGGTGATGGAAATGAAAACCTCAAAGGCTATAATAATAGCAAGCGTGATATTCCTTGTCGGTATTATCTTTTATTCGCTTTCCAACAGGTTTTATATTGATACTTCAACAAAGTTGGTTGTAGATAGGTTTACTGGTAAGGTGACGCGCCCTATAGTGCAGACACCCGACTCAACACCAGACCAGACAAACTACACTGCATCAGACTTCGAAATTGACAATGGCGATTTTTCAAAAGTGGTATTAGCTGGCGATTCTTATACCGTTAACTCTGCCGTATTTAAAGTGACTTGTACCGTAAAAAATAATGATTCAATTCCGCATTCTTTATCAGTAAAATGTATTTTCTATGATAAAAATAATAAAC
>JAEYOK010000004.1 GCA_023411795.1 Bacillota bacterium | reverse complement strand
CACCTCTATATACATTCAAGCTTATTTGTTTCTCGACATCAACACGATAGTCTCTATATGCTTTGCCTTCGACTACACGTGACTTTTCCATCACGAAGCTCACGTCAGTGGCGGTGCTAAACATAATCGGAAGTTCATTTCATCGTGCCGGGATAAACATAATCGGAAGTTCATTTCATCGCGCCGTGATAAACATAATCGGAAGTTCACTTCATCTCTAATGATAAACATAATGGGAAATTCGTGTTGTTGCCGCTGATACATAATGAGTTCGGATAACTATATGGATTTCGCACAATTATTTCTGTTTATCTATGAATTGGCGTGCCAATCAGCAGGGAGAAATATCGACGACAGGATTATAGCATGCGCAAATCTGCACGCATCGGCGGCGATACGGGAAAAATTCGCTGGAAAAACAACATCCTACTGCCTCTCGCTCAGCTTATATAAAAATGTTAAAATCAGTAAAATATGAACAATTTGTAACATAATATCAAGCTTGTCCCATTCAGTTTGTGCATAGGTGTTTTATAAGTAGAAAGCAAGTTGCGATGCTCAAGACTCAATTACATAGATGAGGGGTGATGCAAAGAATGATATGGTTCTTAGTTTGGAGTATTTTGAGCTTAGGAGGTTTAGGAGGTGGCTAATTGCATAACAAGTAATCGTAAAGTGTTTCTTTTTATTTTGGTTATAATCGCGGTTCTTCTGATAATTGCTGTGATATTCATAATCAAAGAAAACTCTGCAACAGCAGAATTTATCATGAAATATCAGTTGCAAGAATCAACATTTGATCCTCGAACGGCTGATATCTTGGAGGATGTCACCTTAGTGGCACAACCTACATATAAGATTAGTCAGAATCCAGTAGTGTTAGATCTACAAAATGAAAGTGATTTTGAATATCTATATGGGGTTGGTTATGAGCTGGAAATAGCATTTAAGGATAAATGGTATATTGTACCTTTGCATGATGCTTATTTATTTCCATTAATGGGGTATATACTATACCCTGATACTAGTGTTGAAACTGTTGTGGATTTGAATAATCACATAGATGTGATACCTGGTCAATACAGAATTATTAAGCATTTGCAAGAGAATATAACTAAGCCATTCAGAGAAACAGTACGACAGGGATACATAGCTGCCATCACTACACTGAAGTAAAAAGGAGAGAGAAAAATGAAAAAGCTTATTTCAATACTTGTTGCCTGTGTGCTAGTATTTGGTTTAATCTCTACAGCTTTAGCTGCCAATGATATGGATAATTCAGACAAGGCATCCATTACTAATGCGTTGCAACCACCTGTTGAACTTGGCGAAGAGACTTTGAAGTTAATGGCCGAGCAAGGAGGGGCAATAGAGGCATATAATGATATCCTTGATACATTTATGCTAAACAGATTTGCATTACCCCTACTGCATAATACTTTGTATTGTAAGTCCAAATTGGGCCACCACTGTCGCCAGTACCACAATAGCCACTTACAACTTCGCATTCTGTTAATTATATGTAGCCTCAAAAATTAGTTTTATTTTAGTGAAGTGTTTAGCAGGACAATTCAAACATAATGATTGGGATAAACATAATCGGAAGTTCACTTCATCGCGCCGGGATAAACATATTGTGAAGTCAAACCCCTCGATAAATTGGAATTTACTGATGGTAGATAATCTCCTTATTTTTTGATAAGGCATACTTAATCTCTTCCTTTACAGATTCTCCAATATATCCACCAATATTAACAACATATATTGCATCGCTCAAATCGATCTTTTTATAATGTGCTTGTATAATTTTTTTGGTCGCTTCGCTTCCTAAATGGCAACAATTCTCATTGTAAATACATTGAATAACACAGAAATTATTGTCAGTTTCTAAGTCTCTTGCAATATTTTTCATTTCAGAATCGAATCGCATACTTCCACATATCGTTACAATCTTCATAGAGTACCCTCCATAAATTCTCTTGTCGGCATGTTAACCGCATGGGTTAAACATAATGCGAAGTTAAGTAACCGTTCGGGCTATGGATAATCGGAAGTTGGTCGATGTGGTTTCACTAAACCAAATGCAAAATTGTTAACCGCTTCATCCCTACATGCATATTAAACGAAGTTCATGGTGCCTTGAGAAGATAACAATTGGCACCTAAAGCGTTACCCTGGCGTAAAGTATGCTATTAAATAGATTTGGCTAAACGGAATCCTAAGTCATCAATGCGAAACGACGGATGACCACGACGACGGCATGTAGCACCACATCCTCTAGCCGATTCGCTACAACTCCCACCACGGAAAATACGGTATGGGCCATATGTTTTTTCATCATACAAATCCCAGCACCATTCCCATGCGTTTCCTAACATATCGTACAATCCCCATTGATTTGGCTCTTTTTTACCTACCTCATGAACCCGTCCTTCCGAATTCTGAATGTACCAAGCGATATCCATAACTTCTCCATATCTATATCCGATTGTTCCTGCTTTACATGCATACTGCCACTCTGCATCACTTGGCAATCTATATCCGATGGCATTCCAATCACAAAACACATTACTGCCATTATGGTCAAATGTGTAACACTCTTTTAATCCACATTCCTTGGAAAGCAGATTGCAAAATGAAATAGCATCGTACCAAGATACATCTACCATAGGAATGGAGTTCAACTCTACATTGCTCAGTACTTTTTGGGTTATCATTTCATATAGACTTTTTGTCACGGGATATTTAGCAAGGAAAAAAGATTTTATATCAACTTTTCTTTCTATTTCTGTCAAATTTGCTTTTAGCCCAGGTATGCTCATTTTAGAATCCGTACTAATCCATTTCTGTTGATCCCGATAATCTCTCAAATGCTCTATACCACTAGGAATAGATACCATTAGGCTATCAACATATTTCTCTATATTACCATTCATACATCTAATTCCTATTATTATGTTATAACAGCGAGACCAATATCAGAAAATGTCCGGAAGGATCCGACGTATTTACGGGGTTATTTCCACAATACTGGAATAAATTATTGCCCTGAACACTACCTGTGCTAGTAATTATGGAATCCGCATTTAGAAATCTTAAGGTTTCAGGGTTATAGGATAAGCTGAACATCGTGAAGCTCGTGTCTACAAGCGGAGTAAATGGCGCTACAGAAGAGTACGAGCCCCAAAAGGATATCGACCGCTGCCCGTTATGTGGCATTGCGTTACAAACTTATATTTACTGTATAAGTAAAATCCAAGACTTTTCGCAAGGGGTAATCTATTCTATACTGTTTTCTATAGCGTCGGTTGCCCTGTTTCGTATTAACGCTTGCGTTATCCTCATATGGACGGAGCGACCGGCACGCCGTAATGCTTTAGCCGTAATACTCGCGCCCACTAAGTCCATACTAACTTCACCGCCCATGTTTTTTTTTGCGTGGGCTGGTCCTTCATATATGCCTCGTCGTTTTTGCGACGGGGCTTTTCATTTCATGTTTTCACACTTCATTTCGCTTCTTGTGCCTGCCAAGGATATCCAATCTGTTTTGAGTGACCTGGTCTTTTTCCACTGCGGGTGATGAACGATATGCTATAATGCCGCGTTTAACAATCTATTTATGAATAATATGTAAACACACTTCCATATTGTCCCATTTGCTGTTGCTTAATGTGTTTATATGGTAGAAAGAGATAAGTAGTAAATTATTGAAGGTGATTATACATTTGTTGTATCTGTATTCTACACAAAGAAAGGAGAAGCAACATGAAACGTTCAATCTCTCTTTTGTTGGCACTTGCTCTTTTGTTGGTATCTCAGACAACCTTAGCTGTTGATACAAATGGTTCAAAAATAATTGAGCCAGGCAGTACAAAACAGAGGTAATCATCCTTCCTGAGATGATTAGAAAAATTCCATATGAAGAGAACAGGCAGGGTATTTCAGAGTTCGCAATTCAATCTGACGTTGGTGACGTAAGAATCTACACGAGTACCAGATCAGTTCCGATGTATACTACCGCTTCTGGAAATTGGGTGTCGTATGCGTCCATCGGGACATCTACATTGGCGCTTATACTTGGGTTCAGCATGCCAGTAGTGAGTATCGTGCTTAGCATAGTATCGCTCGTCGGTTCAGCTATTGATGTAAGCAGGCCGGTACAAGCGCGAACAATGGTGTCACACCTAGTACATTATTGCGATGGGGAAGTATGGAACGGCGTTGCGTTTGTGCTTGCCTATCGAACTGCAAAACGCGATTCATTTAAACACTATTGGTCTCAGTATTTTGATACGGCTGGATATGCTCGTCAAGGAATTAGAGATGAAGTGCCGCCGAGCTATGCGCCATTTACCAGTCAACAAAGCGCAAACTATAATAATGCTTCGGTTATAAGAACTAGAGCGTATCAATATTATATGGCGGGGAATTATCCTGTAAGCGAGGCCCCATGGTAACTAATAAATTCCAACGATTTGCTCTGTTTGCAATGCTCATAATTGTTAGCAGTTTCGTCGGTGGGTGCTCGAGTGGTATCAAAGACCCTCTACCACCAACGACAAGCGGTGTAGAAAATTTCTATGAAGGACAGGCTAAGGATTTGGAAACTGATGCTAGCGAATATGTAGATTTTCGTCTAGAAAAACTGGATATTGAAAGGCAGCAGGATCCTAATGACCCAAGCAGAACTTGGCCTTTTGTTGTGATTAGTGTCTTATGTAAAAATAAGACCAATCGTGTAATTGAGAAGTTTTTACCGATCGTTAAGTTAAATGAAGGGTTGACGGCATACCTATATACTGGAGTGTCCGAATATCCATTCGAAGTAGATGATTTGGATTCTTCTGTAAAGGGATATTCTCTAGGTCTTGCTCTTCAAAGAGATAATTATACCGATGAGGATTATCAGTTGATTCTCCAGTTTGCCAAGGAGTTCTCGATAGAAATGACATGGAATACCGGGGAAGAAACAGTACAGCTACAATTTGAATAAGCATATCCATATTGTAGTAGGCCTCAGTTTGAATTATCTCTTGGCCCCGTCGTTTATCGGCGGGGCTTTTTATTTTTCTATGCATTCCTCTTGCATCATATCATCAAGTATCCCCTTCAACACTGCCTGCCGCATACTCCCGTTGCTTCGCGCCAGTGCTAAACATAATCGGAAGTTCGGGAAAGAGGACATTATTCTCAGCAGATTGCCTACCAGCTCTGTCTCGGAGCTTGTTCCCTCTGGGTGTACGGGGGAGAGCGAAATAGGATGAACGGTCACTATGGCTACCTTATTTCCCGCCTTAGATAATACCGTTTTAAAAATCCATTTGTTTTACTTCGGGCTTATTCAACCCGCAAAATAGTTGCACGGCACTAGCGAATATCGGTAAAATGCCGAATCATGTATTATGCAACACAAGTTACAGCGTCGTTAAGGGGGATTAACGCTTTGAATAGGGATGTAGATTACAACCTGGATAAAGTTGAGAGCTTCTCTAATCCAATAAAGTGGTGCCATTTTATTGTGAATGCAGGCTTTGCAACGGTTGCCGTTATTACGTTGGCTCATGTTGTATGGTATTTTGCAGCGCGAGAAGTTCTCGCTTATCCACCAGATATTTACCTGAGGGATTATATTATACTGCCGTTCATCGGCTTATCAGCCATAAATGTTGTTGTAGACTTTCTGGTACGCTCAAATAGGGTTCCACTTGTTTTCAAAGAGTATATATCCCTGACGCTTTTTGTAATTTTTTCATTCTATCTTTCGTTAACGCATAAAATTACCACCATATTGTTCGGCTCTTACGCTCTATCAGTTTTGGGTTCTGCCATTTTTTCTAATGCAAAAATCACCCTTCGTATTTTTTTAATGGGCACCCTTGCGCTGCTAATTAGTGGTGCCAAACTATATGTCGAAGAAAGATTTGCCAGCAACGTACTCATGGATGTATTCGTCGCATGGGATATGCTTCTATGTTCCTATCTCTTGGCAAGAGTATTGATTCGATATGGACATGATAACCTCATAGCCTTAATGTGTTTCCACAATAAACAACAAAGTATGGAGGAGCAACTAAAGCTTGATGCATTCACTGGGCTATATAACCGAAAGACATTTGATGAATTTATGCAAGAATTAATGGAAGAGTGCAGAACCTCTAATCTGTGCCTTTCATTGGCTATTATAGACGTAGATAGTTTCAAACGGGTAAATGATGTCTATGGTCACGTTACAGGGGATCGAGTCTTGATTTGCTTAGCACAGATACTAAAGAGCAACAAAAAAGAAGCTATCCAAGTCTTTCGAATAGGAGGAGATGAGTTTGCAATCTTATTCAAAGGATATTGCGTACAGGAATCATATCAGATTTGCGAGAATATGCGAAAAAAAATGGAGGCTTCTTCCCTATACGAAATAGACAAAGTAACGTTCAGTTGCGGCCTAGCAGGCCTGAGCTTGCAACATGGTAGCTCCGATGAACTGTTAAGAGCTGCGGATTCGGCACTATATGCAGCTAAAAGCAAAGGCCGGAATAAAGTAGCAACTTATGATGGTCTTCCAGAGTATACCGTTAAATAAACATAATGCGAAGTTTAGATATCCGCTCGGGTTAAACATAATCCGAAGTTTGGGTTAAAGCGGTTATCGGGCGGTCCCGTGCTGGCAGAATCATCCCCAAAACACGAAAAAGCCCAGATAATCTGGACTTTTTCATTGTGCATGTTTGCTTCCAAAGATGGAACGGGGATAACTTGGACAATAGAATAGGCAGAAACTAACTCGCAGAGTAGGTCTTTGCCACGCTACGGGTTATAGTATTAAAACAAAGCTTGTTTTCAACCGGCGTAATCTAATCCATCGAAGAATTCGGCAGCGCTTAAATCCGTACCTTTTATCATATCGTAATCATATACCTCAAACCATCCTGTCTCTCCCTTGCTGTTCACGACGGAGCACCAACTCTTATTATCCGTTTCTTTAATGATGACAACTTCCCCTACTTTTAAGGTGATACCGGGATTGGCATCTGTACGTGATTTCTTAAGCGTGATTTGCTTTATTACTGTCACTTCGCAATTCATCAAGTACAGGTCCCTAGGCACTTGCTTGAGTGTATTATTATTAATGATATATTCATCGTCATAGGACCATGTGTGGAGTATATCCCCTCTCGCCATCGTCCTGACGGTACCGGAACCATTGACCGTTACTTTGCCAGTGGAAGAATATGAGCCTGAACGATATTCTCCGTAAAAACCGTCTATAGTCCCAAGTTTCATGATGGACTTTCCGTCGTACCGGAAAAACGAGGTCTGTGCAAAATCACTATCGCCGATGATGCTTACGGCAATCTCGTTAAATTTGTCGTTTTTGTCGATATCCGCAAACCCTAAATACAGTTCATATCCGTACTGATCAATACAAATATTCGTATCGCCAATTTTAAGCGCGTATTTTTCAAATTCCCCTCCGGAGCTGTAGGGGCAGTAGAGCTGAACGGTATCCGCTTTGCCATCGAGGTTAACATCCGCTTTCTGAGCCTCTTTTAAATTATCGTCGGTCATAAAATCGAACTTGGGGTCTACCGCAGCTGCAGCGGATGCGGGTGTCGCTTCGGCAGAGGGGGCAGGAGATTCGCCTGCGGAGGCCGTATTATTCTTGGGATAAACGACGGTTTCTATCAATTCGCCGGTCTGAACGTCGTAGACTTCGATCTCACAGCGCGGCTGCTCGCCCCAATAATACTGATACAGCTCCGCGCTCGACCACACCATATAGCAGGTGTAACCGACATCTTTTTTATAGCCGGCTCTGTCGACGTCTACCGCGACTTTCCGGTATCCGTCCGTCGAGGTAATGGCCTTTACATAGGGAGATTGTATGCCGTTGATCAAAATCCTGTTGAAGTGATCCTCTATGCCAGCGGCCCTTTCCGAAAGCACCTCATCGTACCGGGCCTTGCTCATCGTTAACGACACGTTGCCGTTCTCATGCACCGTTGTGCTGATGTACCCATTTTCTTCGTTATACGCCTCAGGGTCGAAGTCCTTATCGAAGTATCCCCAAGGTATTGTGACCGTCACGTCGAGAAGAGTCTCCACTTTGCCCAATTCACCATTCGGGATGCTTTCGGGCATCTGTTGAGCCGTATCAAGCGTCTCCTGTGCCGATGTTGAATTTGGTGAAGTCGTTACGTTACCTCTGACCATAGGACTCGAAATTCTTCTGCTGCACCCTGCGAGCAAGCCAACGATCATGGAAGCTACCAAGACAACTAAACATGCTGTTTGAAGTAACCTTGTTCTGCTCATAAAAATCTCCTTAGTTATTAAGGTTTGCAGGGACGCTTTTATTCTTACCCCAATCCTCGGAACGGAGGTGAGCTTAACAACAGCAGATGAAATTACTATTACAATGGCTATTGCTCAAATCGTGGTAAGTTTAAGAATTTTGCGCTTCTAGCATTATAGAAAAACTATTTCGAATATTGCCTGTACACATATCGCGCAAAAATTCATCTCTGGAAAGGATATACTCGCGCTTATCTTGAGCTAGCCAATCAAGGCGGTAGTTAGGCGCTTTTTCTCCGTCCTTCAATATGGTCAGTCCATAGTCGCTGTACGCGTCTAATACTTTTTCAATATCATAGTTGCTACTTTGGGATAGGGCTTTGAAGAAAGTATCTTGAATATCGATATACACTTTTAAGAAATCTTTTATATATTCGAAGCGTTCCATATTGTTGTACATTACATGGCTGTTGATGTCATTTTCGAAAACCGTTATCAGAAAGAAAACATCGTGCAAAGGTATGTTTTCTTCTGAAACTTGTTTGGCTAAGTTTAAATAAAACGCCTTGGTCAAAGTGGTTAATATGCTATTTTTCGTGGTGTGATTATAGACATCCTTATCCTGACCGGCTAACTCCTCACCATATCTTTTTTGATAAAGGCTGAGAAAATCCGGGCAATCGGATTGCATAATTTCTATTGAATACATCATCTTAATTATTTCATTCTGATCTTGTTCGTTTTTGCATTCAAATTGTTTAAACAATGGTTCTAGTCTTCCCGTATTTAAAGTCATTCTCTCCGTCTGATTAACTAGCACATCATCCTTTAAAATAGTTGATAAACTTAGGCTTTCTAAATAGCCAATCATATTATGGTAAGTACTTGGCTTATCTCCTGTATAATTGGTGTTATTTTTCTCAGCTGAAGCTTCAATATACCAGAGCCACATTAATGGGTTGATCTGCAATTCTTCCCATGAGTAGCTGTTGCCGTAGTTTTTTTCATAATCGTAAGCATTTTTCATATCAATACAAGCGTGTTGAAATATGTGCATTGTTTCATGAATGATCGTATCTCTAAAGCTATCCTGATCCGGGTTCATTATTTGCAGAACACCTATCATATCCGGAATAATAACTAAACAATTATCATCTGTCACATATGCCATATCTGGTGTAGCATTTACAAACACTTTCAATGTGGATAAGTTGCAGCTGACTTTATCAACGTTTATCAAATTATTCTGACTGTGATATTCGACTGTTTCCGCAATAATTTCACATATTTGTGTTAAGTCTTTATCTTCAACCTCTTTGTAGTATTTAATTCCAATATCTTCATCATTTTTAAGATATATTTCATTGTTGACTAAGATTTTTCTCTTTAATTCCGAAGCATCGATATGACCGTTACTATCTAAAATGTCTCCACTATGGCTTACAACAGGGAACTGTAACTGCTTGTATTTTTGAAAGGCTTCTTCTATGCCGAACATGTCTTCATACAAATATGTAACCTTAATGTCTCTGATATAATTTTCAAATTCATTATAGTGCGCGTCGTCTAAATTCAAAACCACATTGCTTAGATCTGTTTCTGCCGTTTTTAATACAGGACTATGTGAATTAATCAGTTCACTAATTTCTGGTGATAAACCGGGAGCATCAGTGGCAGCAGGCAAATTTTCTGCATTATTCTTCTGATTATATTCTTCTTTAAAACGTCCGTAATCACTTAAGTTTTTGAAAACAAATATGCCAATCAATAGTGATATGACAAGAATTATTGTTCCTATAACATAGACAATTTTTCGTATTAACCCATTTTTCCTCATTTGCCAATACTCCGATATTTCTGTCTATTTTCCAATTAAACTCACGGAATACATCACTAGAATTACGAGATGGTCTTTTGTATGGGGAAGGGAACTACTCTCCAATTGTAAGATTAGATAGTAATCCCCCCAGAGCAGAACTTTATCATCAGATTTTATTCGCAAGCAGTTCCCATCCGGTGCCCTGCCAACTTACTCGGTTCAGCCCCTCTTTATCACGGTAATAAACCCATTTGTCATCCACTACGTTGATGCTGTGAGCAGCTGATTCATTTAGTTGCTTTACTTCGCCAGTTTTTACATCAACTTTGACTAATCCGCCTTTCCAAAAGAAAAGGTTACCATTATATGCGTTCATGGTTGATGTTTCAGGTCCATCCAGCTTCTGAGTGCTTTTTTCAATGAGATCTTCAATGTCCGCTATTTCATTAAATTGATCCGGACTTTCAATCTTGGCTTGATAAAACTTTTTTCCATAATAATAGTACAATGCATCCCCTTCAAATGAGATATTCATGTCCAAGGAGCGGTAATCATCCCCGCCCCCGTCAAATATGCTCTTAGTGTATTTGTATTTGAATTCAATTATTTCGTCAGTGCCCCCTTCAAGCAGGATTGCATTTACCTTTTCGCTGTCATCAAGTTCAAAAATAACATGTGTTTCGGTTGTGCCATAAAGAAAATCGGCTTCAAAAAGTGGTTGGATTTCTGAACCTTCAAGGTTCATCTTGCACAGAAATTTTTTTGTATCGCCGTTAGGTTGTCGAATATACTGACAGAAGTAAACAGTATCACCTGCGATACTATAAAAGGCATTGTGGATATAATCGCTTTTTACACACTCAAGATCATTCGCTATTATGGAGAAGTCCTCGCCGTCGGTTCTTATCCTACACAACTCACCCAAATCGTCGTTGCTAATATCATTTATGAAATAAATATAATCTCCTTGCACGCTGATCTGAGATCCTGATTCAGAGGTCACATCTTTTGTCTCACCAGTTACGTCGTTTCTTTTCTGTATCCCCTTAACACCGTTAAAATAGTAAATCCAGTCGCCTTGTTTAGCGACATAAGCGCCCTGCATCAAATTCGCTGCAGTATTGCCCAAGAAGTTTTTTTGTTCAGGTGAATAATCAGGTTGAAATGCTTTACTATCAGGTTCGGTTTGTTGCTGTTCTACGCCGTTCAAATTGCCTTTCGGGTTTGCATCTGCTTTTTGGCCGCAAGCGGTAAGAGAGAGAGCAAGGAGTAATGCGAGACATACATAAGATACTTGTTTCATTCCACTTACCCTTTCTATGGAAAATATATAATTATTTACATACTAGCATAATAAATCCTTATAGACAATAGAAACTGGCCCGATTCTTCTTGTCCCCAATGGTGATGGTAACTCCACTGCTTTTGTAGGCACTATCTTTGACGAAATGGAGTGCAAGGTCGTAAAAGACAGAAAAACCCATGTATTCTCAACCTCAAATATGCAGAGTCGGTTATTTAAGTTAAGCACGGTATGCATCAGGGAATAAGAAAGGGGGCGCACCCATGGGCAGTAAATTGAGACGCATCTGCGGTACTTTAGCCGTGCTCATACTGCTTGCAGCGGCGTGCCCCTTCTCTGGCGCTTTGGCCGCGACATCCACCACGCAGGTAACTGCCAAATTGGAACCAGTGTATCACTTCACGCACCCCCAACATGCTATTATTCCATATGGGCAGACAGATACACTGATTGGCCGATCGGCTTTGGCGATCTGCTGCTCTATGATGGCGAGATTTTATCGGTGGATCTGCTTGCAGCCCCGCTGACGCATACGCGCAATGCCGGGGTCACACTGCCCAGCACGGTGAAGTTTGCGCCGCCCGCCCAAATTCACGCCTCCAATAGCGGCCAGACGTTTGACGTACGCGTTCTGATTTCCAGGGACGCATACAACGCGGCACCAAGCGGCGTCTACCGGGGAACGCTGACGTTTCGCGTGCATTCCTCGCTTACGGACGATATTATATTCAGCGGAATCGTTTCGGCCTCAGTGGAAAAGCCCCGGTCCGGTCGCCCCCCATCCGGCCCCGGCATTCAGCTTGGTCGCAAAAGTCATCAAGCATGGTTCTACATTTTGAAAAATTCTCTTCTTAATGCTAGTAAACATAATTGGAAGTTCGGTTTGCCGCTTGGGTTAACATAATGTGAAGTTTGGTTAACCGCTTGGGCTAAACATTATCCGAAGATCTTCTCGAAGTATAACTAATCGTCTTTATTTTCCTTCTTAAGTACGAATGTTCTTAATCCCTGCAATTCAGTTTTAGGCATGCTTGCTTGCACCCCTGCTTGAAGCGCACTTATTGCAGGAAATAAATCAGTTTTAGGCACGCTTGCTTGCACGCTTGCTTGAAGCGCACTTATTGCAGGAAACAAATCGGTTTTAGGCAAGCTTGCTTGCACGATTGCTTGAAGTACACTTATTGCAGGAAATAAATCAGTTTTAGGCACGCTCGCTTGCACACTTGCTTGAAATGCACTTAATGCAGGAAACAAATCAGTTTTAGGCTCGCTTGCTTGAAGCGCACTTATTGCAGTAGAAAAACTTGATAATGAACTTGAAATCGACAATAAATCACCTAAGAACGAGCTAAATGTAGTAATTGCATCAATGCCTTCTGCTGTCAAATCAGAAACTTCTATAGAACGAGTGGCCTCTTCTAATTTAACATTAAAGCCAGATAATATCTGTTTATCTTCATCGGAATCTTTCTTATAATAGTGCTTTATATGAGCAATCTTGTTCCGCTCTTCTCGAATAATTGTAAGCTTGTCTTCAAGTTGTTCGATTACAATTTTATCAGAGAAATATCGCTCCCAATTTGACTTTGGACGAGCTAAATCAAGGATGGCACCTATTCTGCCCGTGTCAAGCTCTTCCAATAAATTAGGATTAAGATCATTATCAATAACGTGTTCGGGGGAAACCTTTCTTGTTTTTGCAAACAAATAAGCTTCTAATGTTGAAAAGTCCATTTCATATAGTGCTTCAGAAGCTATTCTTTCTAAATTTCCACCATGTGTTTTTTCTTTGATCGTCCTAATTTGCTCTTCTGTCAGCGTTTTTTGAGCCCATAAAGTACCAAATGTCTGAGTTAGCAATTTGAGTATCAAACATCTTAATTTCGACTCAAACTCAATAAAATAAGGATATGCTCTTGAACAAAAATACAAGGCTCGTTCATCATAAGAAATCGTTACATGGAATTTTGATTCACCGGAATTGATTTTTGACATAAAGCATCCATGTACAGAATCCAAAACTGAGGCAATAGTCTCATTATTTGAAGCTCCACATGAAAAAGTTAAATAATAAACCGCACTATTATTACCTTCTGTATGAGTTCTATGCGTGACACACTCATAATCAATCACATAATCAGTCCGTTTATATTTGATTATAAAGCTATTTGCACTAACGTTGTCGTAGCACTTTTTAAGTACCTTTTGAATTCTTGGTTTGATATTAGTGGTCTTTGGGTTGTTTTTTTCTTTCAAAACAAGAATATACTCGATTTTCATTTGCTTTTACTCCAATTTCTCATTGCTATACTCCAAGGAGGATGTAGTCTAAACATAATGCGAAGTTCGCTTCGAAGCCGCTGATGAAAATAATGGGAAGTTCGCTATACCAAATTCTTTAACCTGTTGCTATGAATAATTACGGTGTTTCATTCTAGTCTAAACCTTTTTAGGAA
>JAEYOK010000046.1 GCA_023411795.1 Bacillota bacterium | reverse complement strand
CGGGCTTTTATGATTTAGCCTCTGCATATCAGTCTGTGCACATCAACTATTGAAAGCGCCGTGTACCGAACGGTACGCACGGTGCTGTGAGAGGACGGCGGCTAATCACCGCCTTCTACTCGATTATGAAATAACAAGGTTCTGAGGGAGTATAGCTCCCGAGGGTTCTTATTATGAAATAACAAGGTTCCCGGGCACCCACCGGGAATCTGCGATTACCTGGTGGGTGGGGTTCTTATACGTAGGAAATTTAAGTTGGCTTGGCCTTGGCCACGACTATGTGGACAAATCTGGTACAATATTAAATTTGTTCAATAGAACAAGTTTACTTGTTCTATTGGTAGCATTAAGCTAAAATGTGATAGAGAGAATAAACACTTTTTTGGAGGTCCCAACATGGAATATGGCATAATACTAAACCAGGTTATCATTCTTTTTATTATCCTTATCATAGGACTGGTGGCTGGAAAATTTAAAATAATTGATTCGGTCGGAACTAAAAAACTTTCTGATGTTTTGCTATTTGTAAGCTCCCCGATGATGGTTTTTAATTCATTCTTTATAGAATTTTCAAAGGAACGCCTTGTTAACGTTCTATGGATAATTGGAACAGGTGTGGGAATGTTTGTTCTCTCTATTGTGTTATCCAAGTTTTTGTATGGAAAATTCAATGAAAAGATGGTACCTGTCCTTCGCTTTACAGCTATCTTTTCAAATTGTGGCTATATGGGTCTGCCGCTTTTGAAAGCTGTTTTCGGTGATAATGGCGTATTCTATGGTTCATTTTATATAGTAACCTTTCATACTGTTCTCTGGAGCTTTGGATATATGATGTATGGGGGTAAGGGTTCAACAAAACAGGTTATAAAAAAGCTACTTGTGAATCCGTCAATTATAGCGCTTTATGTAGGACTGATTATCTTCCTTTTTAGTATACCTGTTCCTGAGGCCATTCAGGGAGCTGTACAAGCTGTAGGTAATATGACTATGCCTCTATCAATGCTTATAATCGGAGGAGTTATGAGCACGTCTAATTTGATTACCGTTTTTAGTGATTGGCGTGTTTATCTCGCTTCAATAATAAGGCTTGTAGCAATGCCTCTGATATATTTAGTTTTGGCACTTTTAATAGGAGTACCGTCATTACCTGCTTCTGTACTGGTTACCGCTCTTGCCATGCCTTGTGCAGCAAACACGACGATTTTCGCCGAGAAGTTTGATAAGGATGCTATTTTTGCTTCTAAATGTGTCACAGTATCAACACTACTATCCATTTTAACTGCACCTTTTATAATATCGATGGCCACTTCGATTTTTAAGTAATTATGTGACGAGGGATGACAAAAAAGGGATATTATGCTACCTTTATTTATGAATATGTAAAATAAGCTTTAATGGATGGCGATTTTATGGATAAGACTATGCCAAACTTCAATTTTCCTATTAAACCGGCAGCGCCAAAGGAATCAATGATTCAAGGCGAAAAATATCGGTTTACTATATTGACATCTCAATTAATAAGACTTGAATACAATGAGAACGGAATATTTGAAGACCGGGCCACTCAAACTGTAATAAACCGGGATTTTCCATTGGTCGAATATAGAATAAAAGATGATGAAATGGGTTTGGAGATCATAACTGACAGTCTTCATCTGATATATAACAAAAGTGCCTTCAGTCAAAGCAGTCTAAGTATTCAGGTTAAAGGAAATTTAAGTCATTACCGTAGTTTATGGCGGTTTGGAGAGGCAGCAGATAATTTAAAGGGTACAGCCCGGACTTTGGATGAGGCAAATGGGGCTGTTCCTCTTGAAAATGGTCTTCTATCCAGAAATGGTTTTGCAATTCTGGATGACAGTAAGTCCCTAATTATACAGGAAAATGGATGGGTTTCGCCCCGGATCAGTGCTTGTGTCGATATTTATTTCTTTGGATATGGAAGAGATTATCTTGCCTGCCTTAAGGATTTTTTCAAATTATGCGGAGAAACACCCATGCTGCCGCGATATGCTTTAGGTAATTGGTGGAGTAGGTTCTATCGCTATAATGAATCCGGCTACAAGGCCCTTATTGAAAAGTTTGAAGATGAAGGATTACCCTTTTCTGTAGCTGTACTGGATATGGATTGGCATATAACCGAAGTCGATCCCAAGTATGGCAGCGGGTGGACCGGTTATACTTGGAACAAGAGTTTATTCCCTGATCCCAAAGGATTCATTGACTGGCTGAACAAAAAAGGTCTACAGGTAACCCTTAATGTTCATCCTGCTGAGGGTGTAAGAGCTTTTGAAGAGATGTACCCTGAAATGGCTAGAGAGCTCGGTGTAGATAGTGAAAACGAGGATAAGATAAATTTTGATATTACAGACCCCGAATTTACCAAGGCATATTTTAAGTTCCTTCATCATCCCAATGAGGATATAGGAATAGCCTTTTGGTGGATAGACTGGCAGCAAGGGGCGTTTTCGAAGATTGAAGGACTTGATCCTTTATGGATGCTAAACCATTATCACTTTCTGGATAATGGACGAAACGGTAAAAGAGCTTTGATTCTTTCACGGTATGCCGGTATAGGAAGCCACAGGTATCCAATAGGTTTTTCGGGAGACACCTATGCCACCTGGGAAACATTAGATTTCCAACCTTACTTTACTGCAACTGCATCCAATGCAGGATATGGATGGTGGAGCCACGATATTGGCGGGCATATGCATGGAGTAAAGGATGATGAACTGGCTGCAAGGTGGATTCAGTTTGGAGTTTTTTCTCCGATTATGAGAATTCATAGCTGTGCTAATCCTTTTTACGTAAAAGAGCCCTGGCAGTACAACTTAACTGTTGAAAACACTATGAAGAGATTTCTCCGGCTTAGACACCAACTTATACCATATATTTACACTATGAACAGAAGGTTTAGCAAAAAAAGTGAACCATTAATCCAACCAATGTATTACCGCAATCCTGAGGATGGGGAAGCCTATGAGGTACACAATGAATATTATTTTGGGGATCTGATTGCATGTCCTGTTACAAGGCCTATGAATCCAAGGCTAAAGATGGGGCTTTTTAAAGCATGGCTACCGGAGGGCATATATTATGATTTCTTTACAGGTAGGGTTTACCATGGAGGAAGGAAGTTGAACTTATATAGAGATATTACCTCTATGCCTATTTTAGCTAAAGCCGGTTCAATAATTCCTATGGCAGCAGAATCATCTGTCAGAAACTCAACAGATAATCCCTCTGAAATGGAGATTCGAGTTTTCGCAGGGGCCGACGGTAGCTTTAGTCTTTATGAAGATAATTATACTGGCAACACTTGCGACAATATACTTGAAGCTTATACGAACATGGAGTTCAAATGGGGAGTAAAATCTGAATTTGTAATCAGAGGATTTATTGGAGACAAAAGCGTGGTTCCGACAAATCGAGCTTACAATATTAAATTTATAGGTTTTGAAGATACTGATGATATCATAGTTGTCCAACAGGGGAAGAAAGTATCTTTTAAAAAGCTTTACATTGTAGATAATAATATGATTGAATTGGATATTCAATCTGTCGATACCTCGGTTGATATAGGAATAACGCTGATATCCTCAGGAAACATAGCTCAAAATAATATTAAGAAGCAAGCGTTCGATATACTTAATAATGCTCGTATTGAGTTTGATTTAAAGGATGAAGTATATAGAACCTTTGAAAGGTACAAGGATAAAACTATCTTGCTTGGTGCACTGCAGGCTATGGATCTGGAATCTGATTTGTTAGCTTCCTTGTTTGAGATAATAACTGCACAGTCTGCCTAAACCACATAGTATAAATTGCTATTTGCAGAGCTTATGATATAATTAAATAATTGTAGAAAAATAAGTATCATTTTAAAGATGGAGTTGATTACGAGTGGACAGAATAGAAATACGCGAGCTTAACAAGACCTTTAAGGAACTTGCAGACAAAGAAGTTCAAGTCTGCGGATGGATACGTACTATACGTGATACAAAAACCTTTGGATTTATTGAGATTAACGATGGATCATTTTTCAAAAATCTTCAAATCGTTTTTGATGACAGTCTCAGCAATTTTTATGAGATTGCCCATCTTAATATTGGCAGTTCAATAATAGTTAGGGGCAATGTGGTCGAAACTCCTCAGGCTAAGCAACCATTTGAAATCAAAGCTACAGCCGTTGAAATTGAGGGTACATCACTGCCTGAATATCCTTTGCAGAAAAAAAGACATACTTTTGAGTATCTCAGAACGATTGCACATTTAAGACCAAGAACCAATACTTTCTCTGCGGTGTTCAAAGTTCGCTCTGTTTTGGCCTATGCCATACATCGCTTTTTCCAGGATAGAGGATTTGTATATGTTCACACTCCGATAGTTACATCAAGTGATTGTGAGGGAGCGGGTGAGATGTTCCAAGTAACTACTTTGGACTTAGCAAACCCACCAAAGACCCAAAGTGGCGATGTGGATTACAGCCAGGACTTTTTCGGGAAACACACATCACTCACAGTTAGCGGTCAGCTTGCTGTTGAACCCTATGCAATGGCTTTTGGAAAGGTTTATACCTTCGGGCCTACATTCCGGGCTGAAAACAGTAACACAACCCGGCATGCGGCTGAGTTTTGGATGATAGAGCCGGAAATTGCCTTCGCCGATCTTAAGGATGATATGAAATTGGCTGAAGATATGATTAGATATGTAATCGGATATGTAATGGAAAATGCCAAAGAAGAGATGGAATTCTTTAATGAGTTTATAGATAAAGGCCTGTATGAAAGGCTCAATGGTATTATAAATTCAGATTTCGGTTGTATAACATATACAGAAGCTGTGGAACTTCTTGAAAAAAGCGGTCATGTATTCCAGTACCCGGTTAAATGGGGAGCCGATTTACAAACTGAGCATGAGCGTTATTTAACTGAGAATATTATGAAGAAACCTGTTTTTGTCATAAATTATCCAAAAGAGATAAAAGCTTTCTATATGAAGTTAAATGACGATAATAAAACTGTTGCCGCAATGGACCTTTTGGTGCCGGGCGTAGGCGAAATCATAGGTGGAAGCCAGAGAGAAGAGCGTTATGATGCCCTTGTCAAGAGGATGGATGAGATGGGGCTCAATAAAGAAGATTATAGCTGGTATCTTGATACCCGTCGCTTTGGCGGAACCCGTCATGCAGGCTTCGGTTTAGGCTTTGAACGTATGTTGATGTATATGACCGGTATGCAGAATATCAGAGACGTCCTTCCCTACCCGAGAACAGTTAAAAACGCTGAGTTTTAATTTGTAAAGTGACAGGGGGACGGGGTTGTTGTCAC
>JAEYOK010000024.1 GCA_023411795.1 Bacillota bacterium | reverse complement strand
GAGGCTTAGTCAGTTGTCTTGATTACTATGCAGAGCATAGGCATATTTTAAGTTTGAATTGAACCGCCGTGTGCCGAACGGCATGCACGGTGGTGTGAGAGGGCGATTAAATTCGCCCTACTCGATTGATTATGTTGTAGGAATGAAGAACAAATAGAAACCATAAGGATGGAGATGATATAGATGAATAAGAAGCTTTTTATCCAAACAATCGTGAAATATCTATTAGGCGTATTGTTATTTTCCATGTTACTGTTTATTCCGGCAGGAACGCTTAAGTATTGGAACGCATGGTTGTTAATGGGGATACTTTTTATCCCTATGCTTATCGCAGGAATTGTGTTGATAATTAAGAATCCTGAACTTTTACGAAAGCGCCTCAATTCAAAAGAAAAAGAGATCGAGCAAAAGAGTATAATTATATTTGGTGGTCTAATGTTTATCTGTGGTTTTGTTGTCGCAGGGCTAGATTATCGTTACCAATGGCTAATAATACCTAAGTGGATTACAATAGTTGCAGCTGTTGTATTTTTATTTGCGTATCTGTTTTATGTGGAGGTATTACGTGAAAATACATATCTATCTAGAACAATCGAAATACAGGAAAATCAAAAGGTTATTGATACGGGATTGTATGGGTTTGTGAGGCATCCTATGTATTTATCAACTTTGCTACTGTTTTTATCTATGCCATTAGTGCTTGGTTCTTTAATTTCATTTATTGTTTTCTTAATATATCCTGTAATTATGGTTAAACGAATTATAAATGAGGAAAAAGTATTAGAGAAGGGTTTGGAAGGTTACTCTGATTATAAAGTACGGATAAAGTATAGAGTAATTCCATTTATCTGGTAATATAGATTAGTTTTCATCAGGGGGAGATTAAACTATTATGGAATACAAGGTTTTAAATTTTTCTATAACCATGCCATTTGGGAATAAGGAAAATACAGTTCATCCTACATTGCTTTGGGATAAGCAGAATATTATTCTTGTCGACTGCGGTTTTATTGGTTCATTACCATACATTGAAAAAGAGCTGCGAAGAAACGGGTTGTCAGTAGAGCAAATAACCGGACTTGTATTGACTCATCATGATCATGACCATATGGGAGCGGCTGCCGCTCTTAAAAGGATAAACCCTAATGTGAAAATATACGCTTCTGCTGTTGAAGCACCATATATTTCTGCCCAGGAAAAACCGTTGCGATTGCGCCAAGCAGAAGAAATGCAGAAAATACTACCACCGGAACAGCAGGGCTTTGGCAAGGCGTTTTGTGATATGCTACGCCGGGTTGAGCCGGTTCAGGTAGACTTTTTTTTACATGATGGAGAACGTATGGATTGGTGCGGAGGGTGCAGTATTCTTGCCACGCCGGGACATACACCCGGACATATTTCGCTCCTTTTGGAAAAAGACTCGATTATAATAACTGGTGATGCAATTGCACTTGAGAGCGGTGAGCCTGTTATCGCAAACCCGCAGTTTACTCTGGATATGGAGAAGGCAACTGAATCCATAGGAAAATTATTATCATTAAATGCAAGGTCTTATTATTGCTACCACGGTGGTGTTTATTGTCCTTAAGGATGAAGCTTATTACTGACCATTATATCTTGCGGCCTTTATGTTATTGACAAAATTCATTAATTGAGATATAATCCTAATTAGTAATTTGTATCAACAAGGATTGATTGTATCATGAATAAGCGCAACACTACTCAGCGCTCTTTAGTTCTTGAAGTGGTAAAAGAGTTTCGGCGTCATGTTACGGCTGAGGAAGTCTACGAGATGATTGTGATGAAGTACCCCCATATCAGCAGAGGGACGGTATATAGGAATCTTAATCTCCTATCCGATATTGGCGAAATCCGTAAAGTCGAAATTCCTAACGGAGCCGACCGTTTTGATTATCTATGTCACGAGCATTATCACGCAAGATGCATAAGGTGTGGTCAGGTCTTTGATGTGGAGATGGAGTTTATCGTAGATTTAGAAAAAAGCATTAAGGAAACTCACGGGTTTACGTTTATTGGGCATGATATAGTTTTCAAGGGAACCTGTCTCGAATGTAATAAATTAAATAAAAAGTAGAGGATGGAGATAGACAACCAGGTAAAACAGATATGTACACATACGGGAGCAAAAAAACTCCCGTAAATATAAAAAAGGGGATAATAGTTATGAGAAGTTTTACTACGCTTGACCTGCAGTATGCACACAGGTTTTATGGGTTCAAGGGCGAAGCACAGTATTTGCACGGACATACGGGAATACTGACAATTGAGGTTGAAGACACTGTCAACATGGGAGTCAATATGGTATTTCCTTGTAATGAAATCAAAAAAACCGCTTGGGAAGTTTTACAGAACTTTGACCATGCGCTGGTTTTAAGGGAAGACGATCCGTTGCTTCCTGCGATTCTCGGCGTTTACGAAGCACAAGGTATTAGGAATGGTGCACCGTCTAATAAGCAAAAAGGTCCGGCTTTTAAGACCGAGCTTGCAACAGCATACCCTGAATGTCGTTTGGTCGTCACAAAAGAAACTATGACAGTTGAGGGCATGATTAAAATCGTATACGATTTACTGAAGGACAAGCTGAACATCGTGAAGCTTACGTTTACAAGCGGAGTTAACGGAGCTACAGAAGAGTACGAGCCCAAGAAGGACATCGACCGCTGCGCGTTATGCGGTATTGCGTTAAATGAAAATGGCGTGTGCCCAAAATGCGGATACAAGAAATAGTCTAAAGGCTTCTTTTCAGAAACACTGAGAATTGAATACCGTTATTACTAAGTAAGGCACTCTATGTTATAATATCGTAGAGTGCCTTGTTCGCTTTTATTCATTCACATCTACTATCAGGCTTGACTTTTGATTTTCACGATTTTTCAGTTTAATCAGAAGCAAGCATGGATTATATTACTTCCCTCAAAAGAAAAAAGGCACAGTGTTAAAAATGTACCTTGTGGGTGCCCTAATTTCTTCTCCAAAGCTGAAGGTAAGATAGGAAACAAAATGAATGATGGTATGATTGCACCATACAAAAAGGTTTTGGAGGAGTAATTTAACTGAAAGCGCATAATATACAGGAAGTCGCTTCCTAGGCTAAGGAGGTGGTGAGAAAGGTGATAAAGATTTTCTGTGGTTGTAGTGCAGGGTAGTAAATATGGATAAACTGCTATTTGGAATATCAGGGTTGCCAATAGGAAGCGGATCAAAAAAAATTAACTATGCCTCTGGCATTGAATATATAAAATCAATTGGGCTTGACGCTTTGGAACTTCTTTTTGTGAAAAGTGTCAATGTGACAGATAAAAATAAGCATATAATTTTAAAAGCTAAGATAGACAATGATGTTTATCTGTCAGCCCATGGTTCACATTATATAAATCTAAATGCAGATGAATATGAAAAGCAAGAACAGTCAATTGAAAGAATAATAAATGCAATGGAAGGGTTATCAAAGGTTAAGGGAAAGAGTTTAATATTTCATCCGGGTTTTTATTTAAAGGATTCGAAGGAGGATACTTATAATACTATAAAAGAAAACTTATTGAAACTTCCATATAGAGGGATAGATTATAGGTTGGAGACTACAGGAAAAGGAACCCAGTTTGGGACACTTGAGGAATTAGTTTCTCTCTGTAAAGAAGTAAGTTCCTGCAAGCTATGTATTGACTTTTCTCATATACATGCTAGGCAGAATGGGAGTTTAAAAGGCTATGATGATTTTGCCAAAATACTTCAATATGTGCTGGATGAGTTAGGCAGATCTGCTTTAGATGATTTGCATATACATATGGGTGGAATAAGCTACAATGAAAAAGGCGAGAGAAACCATCTTCCATTGTTAGAGAGTGATTTCAACTATGTAGAGTGTCTAAAAGCCATAAAGGATTTTAACGTCAAAGGATGTGTGATCTCAGAGGGACCAATGGTAGAGAAAGACGCATTGTTATTGAAGAATACTTTTGAAAAATGATTTAAATCTTTTATTATTTCCAGCAGTTCATAAACCTTGTAATCCATAGTTTTTTAATGTAGAATAAATGAAAAATTGTATTATTATTGTATGAGCATCTGCCGTATGCGAAGCTAACTTGCTTACGGTTTCTTATTTTCTTCGGGAGGTTTTTACCATGTGGAATATGATATGGCCAATTCTGATTGTTGTTGTATCAAATACAATTTATAACATCAGTGCAAAATCAACGCCAACTAATATCAACTCATTTGCATCTCTTTCTGTTACTTACCTCATAGCTATGATTTGCTCAGTTATTATGTATTTTCTTACCAGTGAAAAGAAGAATCTTTTTATGGAACTATCAAAAGTAAATTGGACGACCTATGCTCTGGGAGTTGCAATTGTTGGCCTAGAATTCGGCTTTTTGTGTGTTTATCGTGCCGGATGGAAAATAAGCATAGCACATTTATTTGCCAGCATAACATTGGCTTGTGTTTTGTTAGTCGTCGGATTTCTCTTATACAAAGAAGCTCTTAGTTTGCGTCAAATAATTGGAATGGTAGTGTGTGGGGCTGGCCTTATTCTGATGGCAAAATAAAAATATCGATTACCAGAGTCGATAAGAATACCTATGAAGGAAGTACTTAAAAATGAAAAGTATCATTGCTGAAACAGAAAGACTGATTTTAAGAAGATATGAAAATCGTGATTTGGAAGATTTATATGAATATTTATCTGATACGGATGTTATTAAATACGAACCTTATAAAGTGATGACCATGAGTGAAGTGAAAGATAACCTTCAATGGAGAATCTCAACAGAGGAAATGATTGCTGTTGAATTAAAGAGTAAAAACAAAATGATAGGGAATGTTTATTTAGGAAAAAGAGATTTTGAATCCCTTGAAATTGGATTTGTGTTTAATAAGGAATATTGGGGCAAGGGATATGCAAAAGAAAGCTGCGTTAAGTTAATTGAACTGGCATTTGCTAATGGTATACATAGAATTTATGCAGAATGTGATCCGCAAAATCTTAGTTCATGGAGTTTGCTGGAGTCATTAGGATTTATGAGAGAAGCTCACTTAAAGGAAAATGTATACTTTTGGAAAGACGATAACAATAAGCCTATTTGGAAGGATACATATATTTACGCAAAATTGAACAAGTAGCGCTCAATTCTCATCTATTCTACCAAAGCAAGAAAGAGCCTAAAAAGAGTTGTATGAAGTGCGTTTTGCAGCTTAATACAACTCTTAAGGATTTAACATACGAACATCAACCGGTTTAAAATGTCCTGAGAAATCAATTAACCCATATGGGCATCTAACCAACATAGAATGTCTCTTGATACCTCATCCCGGTTCGTTTCATTTAACAGTTCATGCCTTGCGCCTTCATATAATTTTATTTCTAAATCTTTTATATTTAGGCCCTTATAAATGTCATAAAGCTTTGTTACGTTTTTGCCATATTCTCCGACAGGGTCTTCCTGTCCTGCAATAATGTAGATAGGCAATTCTTTTGATATATTGTTCAGCTTATCGGTTTTATATAGTTTTGTTAATCCATCACAAAAATAATAGTAGAAGTCGCCTGAACACGGGAAACCACAATAGGGATCCGCTGCATATTTTGTTACTTCATCCAAGTCACGGCTGAGCCAATTGGTTTTATCTCCGGGAGCTATTCTCTTGTTATAGCTTCCAAATGATAAATTGTACAGGAATTTAGCTTCTTTTTCGGCACCAAATATAGTTTTATATATTGCAGCTATTGCCTTAGCAGCAACAAATTTTGCCCCTATCTGAGCGGCCGATCCACACAGAATTATTCCTTTTATATTGTTCGAGTATCTGGTTATGTACTCTTGCCCGACAAATGAACCAAAACTATGTGCAAATACAAACACCGGAAGATTAGGGTATTTCACTTTTATCATTTGAGTAATCATGTCTTCATCTTCAACTACTTTGTTAAAACCATCTCTTCCGAGCGAGCCTAAGTTTCCGTTTGTAGTTCCGGTTACTCCATGACCTCGATGATCATCTGCAAAAGCGACAATCCCCAGTGAATTTAAATACTTTGCAAATCTGTCATATCTTGCAGCATGTTCTGCCATACCATGAAATATTTGTACAACTGCTCTTGGTTTTTCAACATCTTCCCAGCAATACACGTTGATTTTTTGACCATCTTTTGCTATAAGGTTAACAGTATTTTTTAATTCACTTTCCATTTTGTTTTATCTCCCACTCTTTTTAAATCAGAGAACAATGACTCTTCTGAGCCAGTACTAATGATTCAGACTCTACATTCTTAATATATTCAATAATATCATTAAAAAGTTTCATTAATTCATCGATAGAAGAACATATGGTTGAAATATTCCCATAGTTATTTTCATTTTCTACCGTTAAAGCTACCATGGAGTCCTTTATTAATTCACCATAATTTTTAAAGCTCTGAGTCAATTTTGTTATGTTGTCTATCCTTTTGATAACATCATTTTGAGTGCTTAGAATATTATCAAAATTGTTTACTGTTTTATTTGTCAATTCCAAGCCCGAAGCAACCATAGTATAGGTATCTGAAATACAATAGACAGCCTCATTTACATTGTCATTAATTTTATTTATTAAGTCTTTAATATTCTGAGCAGAATCTGTTACTTGATTAGAAAGCTTTCTAACTTCATCGGCAACCACAGCAAAGCCCTTGCCTGACTCTCCTGCCCTTGCAGCCTCAATACTGGCGTTTAATGCCAATAAATTAGTTTGCGTTGCGATGTCTGTAATACTATTTACTACAGTTAATATCTCCTTAGCCTGGACAGATAGATAATGAATTACATTTTTACTCTTTTCGGTAGAAATCTCAATCTGCTGCATCTCGTGCAAAGAGTTCATAAGCTCATTTTTATTCTTTTCAGATATACTTGTCATAGCATAAACATCTTGCAAAACATTCTGAGATTCCTGTATTGTGCTTGATACTTCATCAATAATTTTGTCAACATTTTCATTAGTAGTGCCTGCTTTTTCAACAATTTCTGCCGATTCATTTTCGATGCCATCTATAGATTTTGAAATGGTTTTGATGGCTTTATTCGCCTCATCACTTATTTTTAGCAATTCGGTTACAGACTGGGCTAAATTACATGAAGATTTTTCATTCTCTTCAAATTGTTTTTCCAGGTCTACCAAAAGATTACCTGACTGGTTGAGCATATTCTTAGCACGGTTTGCGAAAGAAAGAAAAATTGGAAGTAATATACCAAATTGAATAACAAAGCTAACCATATGTAAGGGAATCCATTGAAATCCGGCTTCCATCATAATCTTGAGATTTGAAGCAACGATTTCACCAATTAAAATACCAGGTATTAATGCAATAAACGTAATTTTTAGTAGTTTAGTGTCAAAGTATAAGCAGGCTATGGCTATTGGTACCAGCCAGAAAAAAACAACCGTCATATAGTTAGTACTAAATAGAAAAGTCTGTAATAGTAAAAATACAAAGACATAGATGTACTTTAAAATATGCGTATTTAGTTTTAAGGCATTATAGACCAATGGAATAGAACAAATCGGAATACCGACGGCACAGATGAGTATTGCAAAATTCCATGGTATGGCCAGAATTTTTAGGAGATTAAGAGTAATGCATAGTGGAAATACAAGAAAGAACCATTTGTTGATTTTCAATAGAATGGCAGTTACTTCCTGCTCATTCTTTTTAATAATATCCTGCTTGCTCATTTAAATACCCCCCTATTAGAAATGCGCAATTGTCCCAGTACTTAAATAATACACTAAAGTCCAATAGTTTTCGACGAAGAAATCAAAGTCTCAGCCAATTATTTTCCTAATCTTCAAATATTCTTTTATTTAGTTGCTAATTCTACTACTCTGTATGCTCCATTATAAATACCAATTTTATTTGCTTTAATAATATTTTCTGTCAGCATAGTAAGAATCTCATCATTAGTAAGCATCAGATCGAGCATCTGAAGAGCTCTTCCCAATTCGCCACATTCGATAGTACCATCGCCTATTTCTGCTGCTCGGATAGCGCCCCATGCTTCATGTCCACCTACACGCTTAATCATTAGCTTTGGTACAGGATAGTACGCTAACTCACTAGGCTTTGTAACTAATATATCAGTAGATCTCATAAGTAAGTTAGATGCATATACAGCTGCAAATATTTCTTTATTGAAGAAAGCATGGACGCCGCTAACTTCGTTATTAATGGCATTTTGAGCGAAATCACAGGTTTTCTTCCAATCATCAAAATATTTAACTGCCATTGAATCTAGTTCGGGTATCTCATGGGCCAAAGTATCCCAAACATTCTTATGATCGCCAACGTTTATGTATAGGACAGCTTTGTTTTGCTTAACCAGAGGAAGAACTTTCTGAATAATTTTAGCAAAAATTTCTTTTTGTGCTCCTGCTCCACCAACTGTCAGCAAAATTCTCTTTGCTTTGTTATCTTTAATTCGTTTGATTCTCTTCTCACAATCTTCATTTAAGTTGCAAACTAATTCATGGTCGATATAATGTCCAACCTCATATAATTCGCCTGTAGGTATAGGATTTAAAATCTTATCGCCATCCATACCCTTTAATGTCTTATATCCTAAAAATGAAGATGGAGTTTGAACAGTATGTATTGAACCTTCTGCCAGATGTAATGCCATCGGCCAGTTATCCGGAATTGCATTTACAACCCTGGTTAACCCCGCGTGAACAGCAGCTTGTGCAGGCCACGCATGAGTTGCAATAAACGGGATATCCTTTGGAAGCTCCTTGAATATTGGCGTCATGAGTTCTGCCACCTTTTGGTCTGATGAATTATATGACAGCTTTTTAAATCCTTCAGAATTCAAAGGTTCCCAATACAGCTTGTTAAACAGGGAGCTTTTTTGTGATAAACGTGAACCCATTGAATAAAGAGAATTCTGATGATCAATAATCTTTCCTCCTGTGGTTTCCTTGAAGGAGTTCAGATCAAACCAATAAGGAGTATAACCCATGGAGCGGGCCGCGGATGCCATAGCCATTGAAATTCTATAATGGCCAAAGCCCATTCTGATATTTCCGATAACAATACCTTTTTTTTTGTCAACAGATTCACTTTTATCTGATGTAACAATATTTTTAACGCCTAAAAAAGGGCCTATGACCTCATTATCGTTGACTGCAAGATGATAAATTGTATTTGCATCATCTCCGAATTTTTTAATAAAGTTCTTTTTATTTTTTAGTCCTTTATTATAGTTCTTTTTCGAAATTTCATTTCCAAAGATAGCTTTAGAACGCTCCATTTGTATTAACTCCTTTATATGTATAGTTCTACTATTCTACCGGTACGGAGGTAATGATTGATATAACTATTCGCTGAATCCGAGGCTCTTAAGATACTCTTTTTCTTTTTCAATATGCAGATGTTCCAGTTCATCTTTCTTTTGTTTCCAAGATTCTCCGTGCAGAGGATATGCGAACATCGAAAAGAAACATATTAGAAGAAGTATGGCAGGTATCAGCATCCAGGCTATCAGAATACCGGATTGTGCACTTGCAGACTGTGTTCCCGAAGGTGCATCCTGTATGTAACCAAATGCAGCAATTATTTCGACAAAAGCAGCATTGGCAAGGCTGATAGCCGGCTTTGTGATAAAGCTGTTGACTCCGGCGTACATACCCTCACGACGGACTGAGGTTAAATTTTCATCAAAGTCAATAACATCACCATTCATGAGTGGCACAAGGTACATTCCGCCTGCAAAGCCAAGGCCTGTTATGAAAAATCCGATTATTGCCACAATAGTATTTCCACCGAAGAACGACATAGCAAAGCAACTGAGTGAGAATGTAGAACACATAAATATTACACATTTTCGAAGTCCCCAGGTGCTATTCTTGTTTATGTACAGAATAACCCCAGCCACAACACCTATTGCGAGAGCAGCATAACAAGGAACCATCGACACTTCTTTAAACTCGGCAAAATAGTAAAGAACACCTTGCATAAGCGAAGTCTGAATATACACAACCGTAAAGCTAAGTACTTCGAAAATTACGAAAGGCTTATTTTTAAAGCATATAATAAGTGACTTAAAAAATGGTGGCTGTTCCTGTTCTTTAACATAACCTTTTTCAGAATAGAAAAAAGTACTGAAGAATATAACCAGTCCTGCAACAATTCCAATGGCAGCCATAATTATCTGGAATCTGGTTGCATCTTGACCCGGCTCCGGTTGAATTAACGGAAGTATTACGAGTGGTGCTGAAAGTGAGACAAGGCTGAAGACGATTTTCCAGACAAAAATCGAGCCACGTGCCTTGTTGGATACTGCCATTTCATAAGGCATAACATAGAGAGCAGTTGCAATTGATGTGTAGAGGGTATCAAATAAAAACAGCGAGGTGAGCATTTGTGCAAACATTGCCCACTGATTGCCAGCAAACGGGAATTTTATCCAACTTAGAATAAAAATTGCGGCGTAAAAAAAAGAACCATATCTTATGTAGGGAAGTCTTCTTCCGATTTTTGATTTTGTTTTGTCTGAGATGTACCCAAAAAGCGGATCATTAAAAGCATTCCAAATTCCAAAAAGAATCCAGACAAGTGATGCCTTACCAACATCAAGTCCCATCCAGCGTGTAAAGAAATAAGTCAGACCTCCGCCTGTAACAAGCCCGGACAGCGTTGCACACAAGCCATCTGCACCAGCGAGCCACACTCTTGATTTTAGGGGTATTTTCTCTTCGTTCATAGCTTCCTCCTAAATATTAAGTTAAGAATTCAGAAAATTCAGTAAAATCCCTCTTTTAAATATATGGAATTTTGCTTTTTCTGCCATGTGTATATTGCAAGGATACTACAAGATAATAAAGTCGTCAACACGTATAAATCACACTATGAGTGTAATATAAAATTTGGGGATCTCGAAACACGTATAAAATGGGCGTTAGTAAAAAGAAGTAAAAAGAAGTAAAAAAATATTTTCGTTAGTCTTACATTAACACATTTTGTACATTTTTAAAAGACTTGTATTTATTTTGCGTGGGGTGTATTAAGAATTATACGCTTATGAAAGAGAGGACATTTAAATGAAAAACATGACTGCAAAAGTAAGTTGTTTTGCAAGAGCATACCATTATAAAAATAATATAAGATGGGTGTTTTGCGATGAAATAGCTGACAAGATTCTTTCAAAAGATGAGTATGATGCTATTTCTGATAATATGTCAAAGGGAATACAATATTTCAATCCAGGGTTTATCGGAACGGATAGTGAAGCATTGAGATATATAGTGGACAAGCAGTTGTCCCCTTCGGTACTGGCAAGAAGCAAATTCTGTGAACGATCCCTTGATAATGCTGTAATGAGAGGATGCAAGCAATATATAATTTTTGCTTCCGGTTATGATACATACTCTCTACGAACAGCATACGCAGATCTAAAACTGTATGAACTGGATTTACCGGATATGATTGATGATAAGAGGAACAGAATAGAAAATAACTGTCTAGAAGAAAAATGTAAAACAATGTATATAGCTTGTGATATCGCTCAAAGTGCCTGGAAAAATTCACTTATAAATAGTGGATTCAACCTAGAAAAAACTTCTTTTGGGAGTATGCTAGGAATTAGTTATTATTTAAAAAAAGAGGAGTTTGCATGTTTGTTGCAGAATATTTCTGATTTGTGGAGCGAAGGGTCTTCTATATGTTTTGATTACCCTATTTACGAGGAAGGTATCGAATCAGTAAAAAATCAGGAGATGGCTAGAGCTGCTAACGAGCAGATGCAATCAAAGTATTCTTATGAAGAAGTCGAGAAGATACTGGAGAAAAACGGTTTCTTAATATATGAGCATTATAATAGTATTGAGGCCTCCGCAGAGTTTTTTGATGAGTATAACCGTATTAACAGTCAGCATCAGATTATTGCACCAAAAGGGGTTTGCTACTGTTTAGCAGTGAAGAAATCAATTCAGAAAAAGTGACATATATAGCATCAACCTGAATGATAATGTATAGTAGATATAATTAGGAAAGGTGATGAAAAAAAATGAATATGTTAATACGACCTGTAAGTAAAACGGATGTGGCTGATATACTTGCTATTTATGCCCCCTATATAACTGATACAGTAATCACCTTTGAAACAGAAGTGCCGACACTAGAAGAATTTGAGGAGAGAATTGAAGGTATTAAAAAGGATTTTCCCTATCTTGTTTGCGAGGTCGATGGGAGAGTTGCAGGCTATGCATACGCCTCAAAACATCGCGCACGGTCGGCATATAAATATAGTGTGGATGTTTCTATTTATGTTGCGCCTAATTACCACCATAAAGGGATTGGGAAAGCATTATACAAGAATTTATTTGAAGCGTTGAATAAGTATGAATATTATAGTGCTTACGCAGGAATTACTTTACCGAACGATAAAAGCATAGGGCTTCATAAAGCGTTTGGGTTCACAGAAGTCGGGATATACCACAATGTTGGGTATAAGAAAGGGAATTGGCTCGATGTTATTTGGCTCGAAAAACCGCTAAAAGAGTATGGGGTCCCTAAATTGTCCTCAACGATATGCTTATGACTTTATTATTTTGGACAAGTGACAAGGGGACGGGGTTGTTGTCACAAAAAATCCCTCTGTATACTCCCAAACTGATAGTGTAACCAATGAATAAAACAATAACCCCTCAATCTTAAAGCAAGAACTGAAGGGTTATTGTTTTTTTGTTATATAAAAAGCCGTGCAATATTAGCAAACATAAGACAAACGATAATCCCAATCAGAGTCGGTACAACAAAGGAGATTGCTGTCCATTTCCAGCTTTGCGTTTCTTTCTTAATGGTAAGGCAGGTTGTGGAACAAGGCCAGTGCATCAAAGAAAATAGCATGGTACTGATTGCTGTAATCCAAGTCCAGCCGTTAGCGACCAATAATTGCTTTAAGTCCCATAGACTATCTAATTCCATTAGACTACCGGATGCCATATATGCCATGATAATAATAGGGAGGACAATTTCATTGGCTGGAAAACCTAAAATAAATGCTAAAAGAATAACACCGTCCATTCCTAACATTTTTGCGAACGGATCTAAGAAGCCTGAGCAGTGGGCTAGCAATGTCATATCACCGATCGATATATTAGCCATAATCCATATAATAAGGCCGGCTGGTGCTGCAACTACCACAGCTCTTCCGAGAACAAAAAGTGTTCTGTCAAAGATAGACCGGACTATGACCTTGCCAATTTGAGGTTTACGGTACGGTGGTAGCTCCAGTGTAAAAGAGGAAGGAACACCTTTTAAAATCGTCTTTGACAATATCTTTGAGACTGTAAAAGTCATAAAAATGCCTAAAACAATAAAACCGGTAAGTAAGACAGCCGAAAATACGGATTCAAACGGTCCTGCGGCTGCACCTACAAAAAACATGGTTAGTATTGCAATTAAAGTTGGGAACCTACCGTTACAAGGTACAAAATTATTAGTAATCATGGCGATTAAGCGTTCGCGGGGTGAATCAATAATTCGACATCCGATAATGCCTGCTGCGTTGCATCCAAATCCCATACACATGGTCAGAGCTTGTTTTCCGCAGGCACAGCTTTTTTTAAAGTATTTATCCAAATTAAAAGCAACACGTGGTAGATAGCCTAAGTCCTCAAGCAAGGTAAACAATGGAAAGAAAATCGCCATCGGCGGTAGCATGACCGAAATAACCCAAGCCAATACACGGTATACACCAAGAACAAGTGCCCCATGCAGCCAATCCGGTGCGCCTATATATTGAAAAGCATCGGTAATTCTGTCTTGAATCCAGAATAGACCGTCTGCCAGCAAACCGGAAGGATAGTTTGCACCTGTTATTGTTAGCCAGAAAACACCTATGAGCAGGGCAATCATAATTGGAAAACCGGTCCATTTGTTAGTCAGTATTTTATCGATTTTCCTATCTCTCGCGTTATAATTATTTTTATCAAAAAGAACTGTGTCAGAACATATGTCTTCTGCAGTCAGAACTAAGCTGGCAACGATTTTATCCCGTAAAGTTTCGCTAGCAATTCCGCTATCCGATAAAATCTGTTTAGCTTTAGCTAGGCCTTCATTGATATCTTCATCGTCAAGCAGCTCATAACCAAGATAATCATTAAGAGTAGTGATTAACGTTTTATCATAATCAAGCAGCTTCAAGCTTAGCCAACGTGGATTAATCTTTTTACCGATCTTTTGTATAATAATAGGCTCCAAAAGAGTAATAGCGTCTTCAATCGGTTTCGGATATTTTACTTTAAATCGAGTCTGTTCTTTTGCTGTGCTTAATAGTTGCTGTACGGTATGCATTAGTTTATCTAAGGTCTTTTTCTTTCTAGCAATGGTCCCTATTACTGGTACACCGAGCTTTTCAGATATTGCACCTAAATCAATTCTTATGTTCTTCTTCTTGGCTTCATCCATTAGGTTAACACAAATTACAACCCTTTCGGTGATCTCTAATGTTTGCAGCACAAGATTAAAATTGCGTTCCAGACATGTGGCATCGCAAACGACTATAACTGCGTCTGGATTACCGAAACAGATAAAGTCTCGAGCTACTTCTTCTTCAGCCGAATGTGCCATAAGGGAATATGTACCGGGGATATCGACCAAAACATAAGTCGAATCCCCATAATAGCAATATCCTTGGGCATTGGTAACTGTCTTTCCGGGCCAGTTACCTGTATGTTGATTTAATCCTGTTAAGTTATTAAAGACTGTACTTTTGCCGACGTTTGGATTACCTGCCACTGCAATAACCTTATCATCAGGTGTTAACTTCTTAATAATCAGTTCGGAACCAACCGCCTTAATTCCTGTAGAGTCATTTGTCAGACCCAAATTTACCTCCCCCTTTTATGGTATGTTATAAATAGATCAAAACATCAGAAGAATCCTCAGACCTAAGAGCAATGACCGCTCCTCTGATTAAGTATGCTACCGGGTCCCCAGCCGGGCTTTTCTGTAGACATTCCACATCGGTTCCTTCAATAAGACCGATATCCTGCAATCTTCTTCGAATATTACCCGTAGATAATAATGATTTTACTTTTGCTGTTTGGCCTTGCTTTAAATCTTTTAATGAGCTTATACTATTCATAAAATTCGACACCTCGTAATATGTTTAGGATAAGGAAACTTAGTTTCTTAATCCCATTATATGGGAGAAGCATTAAATGTGTTACAAGCCTAAAGATAAAAAATCTGCAATCAGAGCTGAAAGGAATTACAAAATATATGAGCAGCAATTCTGATTTCTACACTTTAAAAGGATACCAGTTACATGATAATACACAGATTACCTCATCCATGGAAGATTATCTCGAAATGATATGTAGAATGATAAAAAAACAGGATGTGGTACGTATAAAAGACCTCGCTGACAGTCTTAATGTGAAGCCATCCTCCGCCACAAAAATGGTCAGTAATTTAAAATGTTTAGAATTGGTAGTATCCGAAAGGTATGGTTATATAAAACCCACAGTCAAGGGGCTTGCAGTAGGGGAATACTTGCTATACAGGCATGATATCTTAAATGAGTTTTTATGCCTAATAAATCAATCCAGTGATGAAACCGAACAGGTCGAAAAAATAGAACATTTTCTTGATGAAAAAACTATAAGAAATATTGAGAAATATATGAAAGAGTGACAGGGGTGACAGGGGGACGGGGTTATTGTCACATAAAAACACCTCTATGGTATAAGATATCGTAGGGGTATTTTTGTAATTAGAGGGTTATAAATCAAAAGAAGAATCGAATCATATTATCATTCAATGATTAAAGAGTGACATTCTTGTTGCTACGAGTATATTATGCCCTTTGCTTTATTAGTATGGTATTTATTATTCGTATTGACAAGAATTTAGGTTGCATATATCATGGCAATATGTCGCATGTTTATAAGAGGAGCAATATGCAACAATAGAGAAAATCAACACTTTATTTGTTTTTTATTTTTTCACCTCACCAACAGACTTCAGTTGATTGGAGATAATTTCAAACAACTCAGTTACTGATTCAATCTAGTATTAATCATCTTTTATTCACTTGTGGTAGTTTTGATTGCCATTAAGATATATGGCAGGTACCCATGAAATACCACTACACCGAATGATTGAATTGATTTATTAACTTATTGTAATCAGCGCTAGTAAAATATATTCAGTTAAAAAAATATAAAGCAATATTTTAAAATGAAATTTTGTAAGAGGAAGATATAGATTATGGAAAACTTAAAAATAGTGACAAAAAGATTAATATGACAACAACCCCGTCCCCTTGTCACAGGTGACAACAACCCCGTCCCATTGTCACCATGCCAAGAGTGCCAGGAAAAGCATATGAAAGCGGAATTTGATACGGATAGAACTTTCGGTTTATGGAGGTACATTCTTATGTATATAAAACAAGTTTTTGAAAGCAAGAAGGACTATATTGACTTGCTTTTGCTAGCTGACGAACAGGAAAGTATGGTGGATAAATATCTTGAGCGCGGCGACATGTTTATCTTGGATGACGGTGGAGTGAAAGCGGAATGTGTTGTGACAAAAGAATCAGACGGAATCTATGAACTCAAAAATATTGCCGTAGATCCCGATTATCAGAGAAAAGGTTATGGAAAAAAGTTGATAGAATTTGTATTGTCCCACTATGCGGATTGTAATGTTTTGCTTGTCGGAACGGGTGATTGTACGAATATTTTAAATTTTTATAAAAGCTGCGGTTTTACAGAATCCCACAGGATAAAGAATTTTTTTACTGACCATTACGATCATCCAATATATGAAGAGGGAAAACAGCTGATAGACATGGTTTACTTAAAATTTGAGAGCTAACTACAGGGAGATACTATGAAAAACATTTATCTAATCGGCGGCACAATGGGCGTAGGCAAATCAACAATCTGTCGTATCATGAAGTACAAGCTCAACAACAGTGTGTTTCTTGATGGGGATTGGTGTTGGGATATGCACCCGTTTCTAGTGACTGACGAGACTAAGCAAATGGTGATGGAAAACATATGCTTTCTTTTGAATAATTTTTTAGGGTGTTCAGCCATTGAGAATGTTGTATTTTGCTGGGTTATGCATGAACAGGTTATCATTAATGATATCCTGTCCCGCATAGAAACCTCGAACTGTAAGATTCATTTGATATCTTTGGTATGTAGCCAACAGGAACTACGGACCCGTCTGACAAAGGATGTTGAAGCCGGAATTCGGATGGAAGATGTTATACAAAGAAGCATAGAGCGCATTCCATTTTATGAAGCATTGAAGACCGTCAAAGTTGATGTATCAAATAGAAGCCCGGAACAGGCGGCGGATTATATCATTGAGCTTTGCACGTGACAAGGGGACGTGTCGTGATAAAATTCAACTATGGGTTGTATGTATTCCACCAGTCCGTCGATGTTAAATTGGGTGACCTTTTTCTATAATTAAGCCATAACGAAGGAGGCGATTACCTTATGGAAAACCAAATTGCAAAACAAATCCGGACTTTCCGCCTGCGTAGTGATTTGACGCAGGAAAAGCTTGCGGAAAAGCTGAATGTGACGGCACAGGCTATATCAAAATGGGAAAATGGTTTGAGCTACCCAGACATTGTATTGCTCCCAGATCTGACAGCCATATTGGGTATAACAATCGATGAACTGTTTGAGAGCAGTATGGAGACCCATTTGCGGCGAATTGAGCAAATGATGGAGTGTCATACTGACCTGACTGATGAGGACTTTTCCTATGCGGAAGGACAGTTGAAAAAAGGTTGTCTCGACATAGAAACACGGGGTAGATGCCTCACTATGCGTGCAGAATTATATAATCTTCGGGCAGAGAGCTATCATAATCTTGCAGCAGGATGTGCAAAGCAGGCCCTGGAAATTGAACCGGAGAAGAAAGTGAATCACTGCGTTCTAAGTAAAGCTGCCCACGGTGTTTTATGGGATTGGTGCTGCACCAATCATACGGACATCATCCGCTACTATAAGCAGTTTGTTAGAGAACATCCCCAATATCATGCCGGATATCTTTGGCTACTGGATAATCTTATTGCCGATGGACGGCTTGATGAAGCCAAGGAGACCCTTGAACAAATGCGTAACGTAAAGGACAGCTATCATTATCTGCTCTATAAAGGTTGGATAAATGAAAAAGGGGGAAACCGGGAGGAAGCGGAGAAGTGCTGGGATGATATGGTTTCAAAATATGGGGACTGTTGGTTTGCCTGGAGTTCTCGTGGCGACGCATACGCGAAACGAGCTGAGTATGACCGTGCCATTGCAGATTTCACAAAGGCGGTTCAACTGGAAAAAGCACCGCGTTTTACTGATGACTATGATAGCATAGCCCAGCTATGTATTCTCAAGGGTGATAAACAAGGCGCAATAAAAGCATATGAACATGTGGTGGAGATTCTGCATGAGGATTGGGGAATACAGGAAGGTGAAACCATCAACGGGTATTTGCAGAATATATCACAGCTAAAGAGGGAAAACGGGTAAGCGTACATCCGTGGAAGGAGAATAACGTTTTCTGGAACGGGTTCTAAAAATATAGAGCTCAGAAACATGAATGAGTTGAACCGCAATGAGGAGAGAACATCGCATGAAAATAGCATTTTTGCAGATTATGCCTACAGAAAGCATGACAGTAAATTTAGAAAAGGGAATAGATGCATGTAAATCAGCGAAAGAAAAAGGAGCAGACATAGCACTTTTCCCTGAGATGTGGAATAACGGATATAGGGTTCCGCAGAATGAAGGACAGTTAGCAAAAATGGCTATTTCTTCTGAAAGTGAATTTGTAAAAACTTTTGAATATCTGGCAAAAGAGCTTGGCATGGCTATAGGAATTACATTTCTTGAAAAGCACCACCCAAGGCCACGAAACACAATTTGTCTTTTTAATCGCCATGGAACGCTAATGTACAAATACTCAAAAGTCCATACATGTGACTTTGGCGATGAATGCATGCTGGATGGTGGCGATGAGTTTTTTGTGGCAGATCTTGATACAGAAGAAGGTATCATTAAGGTGGGATCTATGATCTGTTATGATAGAGAATTCCCAGAGAGTGCCCGAATTTTAATGTTAAAGGGAGCAGAACTTTTGCTTGTTCCTAATGCGTGCCCAATGGAAATAAACCGGCTATCACAGTTAAGAGGACGTGCATTTGAGAATATGGTTGCAATTGCTACCTGTAATTACCCTTGTAACCAGCCGGATTGCAATGGACATTCTACTTTATTTGATGGGGTGGCTTACCTTCCTGAATTACCGGAATCAAGAGATACTTGCGTTTTTGAGGCTGGTGAAGAAGAAGGAGTATATGTGGCGGAACTTGATATAGATATGTTACGCAGATATCGTAGGAAAGAAGTGCATGGAAATACATATCGCAGGCCGGGAAAATATAAATTGCTCATTGATGAGAACATCAACGAACCATTTATAAGAATTGATAATGTGACAAGGGGACGGGGTTACTGACTCAAAAATACTTCTATGGTATAAGACATCATAGAGGTATTTTTCATACTTAGAGTATCAAGAACAAAAAGTGAGAGAGATATATAACATGTTGCTATTTAAATATTAAAGTGTGACAATACCCCCGTCCCCCTGTCACGAAAAGGTTGTCTTAGGTAAAGACATTTAATAAACCAATAATAACCCACATACAATAATAACGAGGGTGATTATATGGCTAAGAAAATTGATTGGTCTCAACTTCTCATAATCGTGCTTATTACCCAGTTGGCAGGAATGCTCGGCAACTTATTTTCCGGTAACGCAGGGCAAGAATATTCATCATTCATAAAACCGCCATTGTCACCACCAGGGTGGCTTTTTGGTGTGATTTGGCCTGTGCTTTATCTTTTGATGGGAATTGCAGCATATATCATTTACCAAACGCAACAAACACCTGAACGGAAAAGGGCTATCAATCTTTATTGGGTACAGCTGTTTGTTAATTTTCTTTGGCCAATCATATTCTTTCGCTTTGAGTGGTATTGGATATCCGTCATAGTTATTCTTTTACTAGATGTTTTAGTATTAATAACAATTATAAGGTTTTATAGAATTAATAAAATTGCGGGATATCTGATGATACCTTATTTGCTATGGCTCCTCTTTGCCACTTATTTAAATATTGGTATTGCGGTGCTAAATTAATCTGTGTGTACTTCCTTTTATGGTAAAAAATAAGAAAGCTTTTGATAAGGTAGATAAGAGTTCTATTTTGACAACATTTTCTAATAATTCGAGTGTGCCATAGTTGAATTTTTGGTAAATCCTATGTATATTATTCTTAACCTACTTAGAGTACTGGCTTATAAGAGGGAAGAACTATATTACCTGCCTTGCTAAATATGAATGGGAGTCGGGTGCACAAAGAGATTAATTCAAATAGTGATTGCCAAGCCAAGTATTTCATTGAAAAGGATTATAATATGACTGATAGTGATCAATATGCGTCTGATGTTGAAGCGATACTGTCTCATAGGTATGATAACGGAGCGGATTATTGGACGACACCATAAGCGCTTAATCAAGGGGGCACCATTCTCAACTTTAGAAAGCGCAATGTATTTATTAGAATTAGGCATGAGGCCTACAGAACCTATCTTGAAAGATATTGCGGAGTTAATTTTCAGCACTTGGCGGGAGGATGGACGATTTAAGTTGTATCCTGAAGGTTCCATTTATCCCTGTCAGACGATTAATGCCGCCAATACGCTTTGCCACATGGGTTTAGCATCAGATGCCAAGCTGCAAAAAACATTCCATCATCTTTTGGATATTCAATATTCAGATGGTGGGTGGCGATGTAATAAATTCTTCTTTGGTCGAGGTCCTGAAACCGAATATTCGAACCCTTTTCCAACACTTACTGCTCTAAATGCTTTTCGTTTTAGTAGTTATTGCAACAATGAACCCGCACTTGACAAGGCTGTGGATTTTTTATTGGAACACTGGAATATTCGGAAGCCTATCGGACCTTGCCATTATGGAATTGGCACATTATTTATGCAGGTCGAATATCCCTTCAGAAACTACAACCTTTTTGTGTATGTCTATGTTTTGTCATTTTACAACCGGGCAAAGAACGATAAACGGTTTCTCGAAGCCTTTGAAACATTGAAATCAAAAATGAAAGATGGGCAGATTATAGTTGAGCGTGTTGTACCAAAGCTTGCTGGGCTATCTTTTTGCATAAAAGGCAAAACAAGTGCTTTGGCAACCAAACGTTTTAATGAGATTGTACAAAATATTCAAATATAGATAGCCCAAGAATAAAACTACAAGGAAATAAGTAGAATGAGACTTACTGATGTAATAAGACTGGTAAAAGAATATCTACCACAAGGAGTCCTAATAGTAGCATTAAGGGAAAAATAATAATAACTCAGAAAGGAGAAAGAGAAATGATAATTGTTTATGAATCAAAGACAGGTTTCACCAAGAGGTATGCTGACATCCTTGCCGCAAAGACAGGATTCAAGGCTTACCAAGTAAAGGAATTTTTAAAGATTAGAAATGATGAAGAGATTATTTTTCTTGGCTGGATGAAGGTAGGGAAGATACAAGGCCTTGATAAAATGCGTAAGTATAACATTAAGGTTGTCTGTGGATCGGGTACCGGGCGAACTGCTGAGCCCAGTACGGAAACAGTACTTGCAAGAAATAAGATAGATAACCTGCCGTTTTTTTATTTGCGCGGCGGGTGCTTCCCTTTGAAAGAACTAAAGGGTATGGATAAAATCATGCTATCAATGTTTGTAAAGATACTAAAGAACCGTAAGGACAAGGATGAAAGAACCAATGAATCAATCGCAACTATTGAAAACGGTTTTGACGGAGTAAAAGAGGAAAATCTCGAACCGGTGCTCAAGTGTATTAATACAAGGTAAGAGAAATGCGAATAAAAATAGTATATTTGACACAATGAAATAAGTTTGTTAAAATTATATTAATCTGGTCCGACCAGATATAATATATGATATCAATGCTCATAGGAGCTATTAATGATTCATGTTTATAAGAAATCTGCAAAAACAAATAAAGAAATTTTTGTAGAAAAGATTACCGGAGGAATCCTTTCAGGAAAATGGAATCCAGGGGATAAGCTACCCTCGGAGCGAGATTTGGCATCTGAGATGGGTATTGGAAAGACGGTAGTTCATTCTGGATTTGAAAAACTTGAAGATATGGGATTAATAGAAGGTAGACCTAAATCTGGTCTTTTCGTAACTGACTATATGAAAACCGGCAATATCGAAACTCTTAATGCCATTGTTCATTTTAATGGGAATGAGTTAAGCCGTGAGATTACTATAGCCATCCTGGACCTTCGTCTTGCTATCGAGGGTATGGCATTTCGTGTGCTTAGTCTGAACCACACTACTGATGATATTAACAATTTAAGATCTATAACCGAAGATATACGTAACAATTGTCAAAGCACAGATGAGGAAGAGCTGGCAGAACGCTTTTTCCTATGGCATCGTGAAATATGTATTTTAAGCGGCAAGAGTATTCTGACGCTTTTTATGAATACCGTTCACGATATTTCCATCGCATTTTGGACTAATTATCTACGTATTTATGGTGCTTCTTTTGCAATTGACCGTTTGGAGCAATTTATTGAACTGATTCAAGCCGGTGACGGGGATGGTGCTTATAATCTACTGGCTGAGGGTATTGTGGATTATCTGGCCCATCTTGAATAATCGATAATTGGTATGTGAAATCTGTCAGAGGAACGATTTTATATAAAACCACGATTTTTGACGCAATAATGCGTCTTATATGCTAATAATCAAGAGAAGGAGAAAACAATTATGATTAAGCAAACCGAATCCGGCATGCCATTCGATGAGAGCAAGTTGTCTTTTGAGATTCCCCGAACTGAAGCACCTCGAGAGAAAATCATTAAGCTTGGCAGGATGATTACTTCCCGTATTCCTGCAAGATTGAAAGGCATAACAGGTAATGATCCCGAATATTGGGGGCTCGCTAGCTTAGTTACCGATGAAATGGCTGATATCGCTCTAAAAATGGGGATACGTAAGCCCAAGACTCTTCCGGAACTTGTGAAAATAACAGGTAAGGATGAAAAATATCTGGAGAAGATGTTAAATGAGATGGCATATATTGGCCTCATCGAGTACAATTGGGAAAATCCCAAGCATGAAAAGCAATATGTGTTGCCGCTTTTTGTTCCCGGTAGTGCAGAGTTCCTTAATATGCGCAAATCCCAGATTGAAGAGAATCCCGAAGTTGCATTATTTTTCGAACGCATGACATTTATTCCGCTGGAGAAAATCACACCTATGGTACCACCCGGAGGCGCGGGAATAGGTATGCATGTTATACCGGTGGAAAAGGCCATTGAGACAGAAAATCAATCTGTAAGCGTAGAACATATTTCACACTGGCTGAAAAAATATGAAGGTAAGTATGCCAAGAGTATGTGCTCCTGTCGTGCCAGCCGTGCCAAGCTGGGCGAAGGCTGTGGTGACGATCCGGATAGCTGGTGCATCGCCGTGGGCGATATGGCTGACTATGTTGTCGAGACAGATCGCGGTGAGTACATAAGTTACGACGAAGTTCTTGATATTCTCAAACAGGCCGAAGAAAATGGTTTCGTCCATCAGATTACAAATATAGACGGAGAGCATAAAATTTTCGCTATATGTAATTGTAATGTAAACATATGTAACGCTTTGCGTACATCTCAACTCTTTAACACTCCAAACTTAAGCCGTAGTGCTTACATAGCAAAAGTAGAGACTGACAAATGTGTTGCCTGTGGCCGCTGTGTTGAGTATTGCCCTGCAGGTGCCGTTAAATTAGGTCAGAAATTGTGTACAAAGGATGGTCAGATAGAATATCCACGTGTGGAACTTCCTGATTTGACACCTTGGGGACCGGAAAAATGGAGTGTAGATTACCGCGATAAAAATCGCATAAATTGCTATGATACCGGAACATCACCCTGTAAGACTGCCTGCCCCGCACATATTGCCGTACAGGGTTATTTGAATCTGGCAGCCCAGGGCAAGTACCGTGAAGCATTACAGCTAATCAAGCGTGAGAATCCTTTCCCGGCAGTCTGCGGTCGAATCTGTAACCGTCGTTGTGAGGATGCATGTACCCGTGGTACCGTGGATCAGGCTGTTGCTGTTGATGAAGTTAAGCGCTTCATTGCCCAACTGGATTTGGATACGAATACACGCTTCATTCCCGACCCAGTCATTCCTAAGATTGGCGGAGGTTTTGATGAGAAAATCGCCATTATCGGTGGTGGCCCGGCCGGCATGAGCTGTGCATATTATCTCGCAGAGAAGGGATACAAGCCTACTGTGTTCGAGAAGGAGTGCAGACCCGGTGGTATGTTAATGAATGGAATACCCAGCTTCCGTCTGGAAAAAGATGTCGTGGATGCTGAAATCGATATTCTGCGTCAGATGGGTGTTGAGTTCAAGTGCGGCGTCGAGGTTGGCAAGGATGTTACCATCCCCGAACTGCGCCGTATGGGATATAAGGGCTTCTATGTGGCTGTAGGTCTCCAAAGCGGAGGCAAACTGAATATTCCAGGTGAGGATAGTGAAGGTGTAATTGCCGGTATCGATTTTATACGCGATGTAAACCTTTCCGGCGAAGGTAAACTCTCGGGTAAGGTAGTTGTTATAGGAGGCGGTAATGTTGCCTGCGATGTGGCACGTACTGCCGTTCGCTGCAATGCTGAGAGTGTTACCATGTACTGTCTCGAAGGTTATGATGAGATGCCGTGTGGTGAGGAAGACCGCAGCGAGTGCGAGCATGAGGGCATAATAATTAAAGCTGGATGGGGTCCTGTAAAAGTCCTCTCCGAAAATGGTAAAACTACCGGTATTACATTTAAAAAGTGTTTGTCTGTGAAGAATAGTGAGGGTCGTTTCGCACCTACTTATGACGAAAGCATCACCGAAACTGAAGAGTGTACTACCGTTTTATACTGTATAGGTCAGAAGGCCGATTGGCAGCAAATGCTTGTTGATACTAAGGTTGAGTTCAACTCTAATGGCACCGTAAAGGCCGATCCTGTAACATATCAGACTTCAGATCCCGATATCTTCGTTGGAGGAGATGCTTATACAGGTCAAAAATTTGTTATCGATGCCATAGCAGCAGGAAAAGAAGGCGCTATCTCGTTGCACCGATTTGTACAACCTAACACCAGCCTCACTATCGGACGCAATCGTAGGCAGTTCAAGGAATTAGACAAAAACAATTTAGCCCTTGATATGGAGAACTTTGATAACACTCCGAGACAACGCGTCGGCTATAACGAAGCGTTGGCTAAGACCTTCAGGGATAATCGTATTGGTTTTACTGAGGAGCAGGTGAAAGCAGAGACCGCTCGTTGCCTTAGCTGCGGCGCATCGGTGGTTGATCCGAATAAGTGTATCGGATGTGGTATTTGTACTACTAAGTGCGCATTCGACGCTATCCACCTACACCGTGAACTGCCCGAATGTAGCACCATGGTGAACTCCGATGACAAGTTGAAAATTATACTCCCGAATATGATCAAGCGCGCTATTAAGATTAAGTTCAGAAGTAAGAAGGGTAAGTAAGATGCACGAATTGGGAATGGTCTTCCATATCATAAAGACCGTGGAACGTGTAGGCAGTGAAAATATGCTCACGAATGTTACAGCAGTTACTTTGGAATTGGGCGAGGTATCCGGTGTAGTGACGAAGGAGCTCATTGACTGTTGGAATTGGGCAGTGAAGAAGACCGAGCTGCTAAAGGATACAGAACTCATTATTGACACAATACCTGCGGTGACCCTTTGTGATAGTTGCAAGAAGACCTACGAGACAGTACAGTATGGACGAAAATGCCCATTCTGTGGCAGCGAACAGACTCAACTTGTACAGGGAAATGAAATCAATATGAAAAACATTGAAGCTTGTTAGGGGGGAATTTGATATGGAAAAAGTCAGGATTATAGAAATAAAAGAGAGCATTTTTGCAGATAACGACAAGGAAGCAGAACGTGTCCGCTCGGCATTGAAGAAGGAAAAAACCTTCCTGCTTAACCTTATGTCTTCTCCCGGAAGTGGAAAAACCACTACGCTTATGCGTACCATCGAAACGCTCAAAGATGAGATACGCATCGGCGTAATGGAGGCCGATATTGACTCTGCTGTAGATGCTGAAAAAATCGCTACAACCGGAGTGAAATCCATTCAGCTCCATACCGGGGGTATGTGCCATCTGGATGCCGGCATGACCGAACAGGGTCTAAAAGAGATCGGAACAGAGGATCTGGACCTGGTAGTGCTGGAAAACGTGGGCAACTTGGTTTGTCCTGCCGAGTTCGATACCGGAGCAGTAAAGAACGTGATGATTCTCTCGGTACCTGAGGGACATGATAAGCCTCTTAAGTATCCGCTGATATTTACCGTATGTGATGTTCTTATCATTAATAAAATTGATGTAATGCCATATTTTGATTTCGATATGGATAAGGTCAAGGAATACGCACATATGCGCAATCCTAAGCTGAAAATTTTCCCTATATCAGCCAAGACAGGTGAAGGAATGGAAGCGTGGACAGATTGGCTTAGGCAGCAAGTAATTGACTGGAATAAGGCTTGATTCAAATTTATATCGGATAGATTAAGTTATTTGGGGTTGTTTCAAAATAGTATTATTATGGAACTACCCCTTTTTGTTAATAGTAAAAATAATAGTCAAAATACTTTATATTCTGTTATACAATATTCTTAACAGAAAACATAAATTGACGAAGGGAAACTTAGAGAGGAATGTGAGAAATAATGTCAAAGATGCCGACTATTTTTGTAGGTCATGGGTCACCAATGAATGCAATTGAAGATAATGAATATTCTAGGACCTGGAGAGAGATAGCTGAAAGGATACCAAAACCGGATGTAATATTATCAATATCAGCCCATTGGTATACAAAGGGTACTAAAATTATGAATGGGGAATCACCCAGGACGGTATATGATATGTATGGTTTTCCAAAAGAGTTATATGAAGTTATCTACAATCCGCCCGGCTCACCCGGCATTGCTAAGCTCTCTAAGGAGCTGATTTCAAAGGAGACGGAATATGATAATTCTTGGGGAATTGACCATGGGACATGGTCGGTATTAGTTCATATGTATCCGGATAGAGATGTACCGGTATTTCAAATAAGTATAGATGCCGGTGCTCCTCCTGAAACACATTACAAAATAGGTAGGGAATTAAGGAGCTTAAGGGATAAAGGTGTTCTTATATTTGGTTCAGGTAATATAGTTCACAATTTAAGATTAGTCGATTGGGATATGGGAAATAAGGGCTTTGATTGGGCATATAAATTCGATGATTTTATATACGAAAATATTTCAAAGAAGAATCACAATAATATTCTGAGATTTAATGAAATACTTGATATTGCTAAGCTCGCAGTACCAACCCCGGATCATTTTTATCCTTTGCTTTATGTGCTCGGAGCTGTAGATGCAGATGACAAGGTCAGTGTTTTTAATAAATCCTGTGAGCTTGGGTCATTGACAATGACAAGTTATGTTTGGGAATAGTACAAGCATATTGATGACGGATATGTTTAGCAAAATAAGATGAAGATGAAAAATAAGCGTTTATGGCATTGATAAAAGGGCAAATATATAAGTAATATAGCAAAATATACTGGAATTCGTATTATTATATGACATTGCAGGATGCTAAAAAGCATAATGCCAAAGGATTGGGATAAACCATGTATATACTGCAATATGATTATGTTGCTCTTTTACTTAACATCATAAACCTTGCTGTATTTATATTTTTTAAGAATCTTCGTGATTCCAAAAGCAAGGTATTATTTGTTATGCTTATCAACAGCTTGCTGACCACAGCTTTAGATATAGCAAGCTCTCTGTCAATCGGCCACCCTGAAATATATTCTCAATGGTATAGTTTTTTTGTTACAAATCTCTATTATCTTTTAAACAATAATAAGGTGTATATCTATACCATTTATGTATTGATACTGACCGGAATAGAGAAGCACTTGCCTCTGTGGAAAAAATTATTTATTTTTCTGCCTTTTATATTAACAAACTTAATGATACTTCTTAACCCCTTTACCCGCAAAATGTTTGATATTGATACCAACCTGGTTTATCATCGAGGGACAGGACTGGCAATACTGTATATCATGGCGTTAACAACTATGGTGTTTTGGACCATTTATGCCTTCCGTTATATGAAGATAGTGGATCGTACTGTATCCCGGGCAGTGGGTTCCTTCATTTTTGTTTATGTGATAAGCTTGTATGTGCAGACCTTATATCCTCAATATCTTGTTCAGAGCTTTTACACCGCTGTCTGTGAGTTGATTCTTATTATGGTCCTTCAAAACCGAAATGAGGTCATTGACGGAACGACACAGATGTACAATCAAAACACTTTTTATGAAAGGCTTCAGATTATATATAAAGCCAACACATCTGCTTCTATTACTCTAATAATGCTAGAGGATACAACCCGTATCAATTATACTCTGGGGTATGTCTATTTGAAAAATATTATTAAAGAGGTAGCCCTTTTTATCCGTGACGAGTTGAAAGCAGATGAAAACTTCTATATAAGAGATGGCTGCTATGCATTACTTTCTACAAAACATTTTGATAACCGATATTCAGAGATAAGGAATAAAGTCGCTAACCGATTTGTGGATAATTGGCATATTAACGATATAAATATCAAGCTATCGGCAAGAATTTGGCAAATTAAACTCCCTGAACACATTAACGAGTATTCAGATGTATGTGATTATATTGATCATTTGATTGTTTCCCCATATTCTCAAAGTGATAAGCAGTCCGACATCAGTGAAATCAGTTTCAACAGTTATAAACGTGAGCAGCAAGTCAGGAAAGCGATTACTCATGCAATGGTCAACCATTCCTTTGAAGTTTATTATCAACCTATTTATTCGGTTAAAGATAAACGTTTTTTTTCAGCAGAAGCGCTTGTTCGGTTAAGAGACCCGGAACTTGGCTTTATTCCTCCCGACGAGTTTATCCCCTTAACAGAGCGCGATGGAACAATTACCAAGCTTGGTATGCAGATATTTGAAATGGTATGTTCTTTTTTTAAGAATACAAGAATTAATACGGCAGGAATACAGTACATAGAGGTAAACCTCTCAGTGGTACAATGTATGCAAAGAAGTCTGCAAGAGCAATTATTTTCTATGATGAAAAAATATCAGATTAGCCCAAACCAAATATGCCTTGAGATTACTGAAACAGTTGCAGTCAAAACACCGGAAGTTTTACGTATTCTGTTTCAGGAGATGGAGAAGCACGGAATGTTCTTTGCCCTTGATGATTATGGAAGTGGTTATTCCAATGTTAACTATATTCTTGAACTTCCGTTTCATTTTGTAAAACTGGACAAGCATCTCGTCTGGAATTATTTCAAAAGTGATTATGGTAGGGTGACATTGGAAAGTACCATTGCTATGATAAAGAGCCTGAATATCGAGATGATTGCCGAAGGAGTGGAAACCAAGGAACAAGCTGATGTACTTGAGAAGCTCGGTGTGAATTACCTACAGGGGTACTACTTCTCCAAACCACTTCCGCCGACGGATTTTATTGATTTCATCAAAAATAAGAATGTATCATATCAAATTAGGCATATTGGATGAGCTTAAACTGATTAAGGGAGGATTTCTTTTGGCTCAATATCATTACATTTATTGTGCACTAATAATATACATCTGTACGTTATACCTGTTTTATGTAAAGAAGCATATCAAGGATGACCAAAGCAGGTTCTATGAGATTACGCTCTGGGCAGGATTAACATGTTGCTTGTTTGATATTATCAGCGAAGAAGCAATCAATCACACTGATAAGTATCCTATATGGTTAATTTATCTTAGCTTATATATTTACTTCATAATGCAGAATAGTATTCCTTTTCTGACCTCTTTATATGAACTCACATTGATTGGCAAGAGAAAAAAATTAGAAGTAAAAGAGAAAATAATTCTATATACACCTGTTTGCCTAACAGTTATTTTACTTTTGACAAATAACTGGACGAAACTAGTATTTTATGTAGATGACAATGGAATTTACCGCCATGGTATCGGTTTTATCTTTCTCTTCTTTCAATCAGTTTATTATCTGATATTAAACATAGCATATAATATTCATTATAAAAAATTATTTGAAAAAAGAATACGATATATGTTCATTGCTTTGAGTATCGCAATGGTGCCGATTATTCTATTGGATTTGTATCTTGATATTATGATACAAAGCTTATGTATCGCCTTATGTTATTTTCTGATTTTTATTGCAATCCAGAACACAGAAGATGTACTGGTGGACTCTTCAGGGTTACTTACAAATTACGCATTGATTAAACAATCTCAGTTGGACTTGACTAATAAGTATCCTTTTACGATACTTTTAATCAAGCTGGAAAATAAAACTATTATAAACTATACCTTTGGTTTTAATTGCTGGATTGCTCTTCTTGACGAAGTTTCTCAATATTTAAAATCCTTGGGTAGTGAAAAAAGGGTTTACAATCTTGAGGATGGCTTATATGCAATTATGATGAGATATGACTATACATCTGATGAGAAAGAGCGTTTAATGAAAAGCATTGCTTCAAAATTCGAATCTTCAAAATGGGATGTCTTGAATACCGAGCTGTCAATCTCAGTTCAGATGCTCGAGCTTTCTTCTCCCGGAGATATTAAAGAAATTAACGATATCTCATATTATATAAAGTATTATAGCGAGAATATGATTAATTCCGAACGTGTTTTTCTCACAGTATCCGACCTGAATGTAAAACTGAAGGAGCAACGGACTGAAAAGACAAAAAGGCTTTGGGATATCATAGAAAGCTCTCAGTACGAGATTTGCTTCATGCCGGTTTACTCTGTATCCCAAAATAGAATTATATCCAGAGAGCCCCTGATTAAGCTTAATATGAACCCGCCGGTGTATGTATCACCATATGAATTGGATAATGAAACTACAGATTACCGGCAGTTAAACAGAATACATAAAAGAATTTTTGAGGATATATGCATATATCTGGAGAACCATCCCTCTGATGAAGATAGCATCGAATATATGAACGTCAGCTTACCTGTTACACAGATGATGCAGGAAGACTTCATTGAACAATGTTATTTATTTCTCGAAAAGCATAGGGTTGATTTTGGCCGGATTGGGATTGAGTTGTCAACGGTTATGGCTTTCTATAACCAACCTGTAATCATGCGAAATATTCTTGAGTTGAACAAGCATGGAGCAACCTTTATTCTTGATCAATACGGTACAGGGTACAGCAATATTGAACATTTTAAACAGATTAAATTTAAATTTGTAAAGTTGGATAAATCTATTGTTAAGGCTTGTCTGGGCAATGATAAGGGCCTATCCGTACTAAATAGTATCATTGCGATGATGAGGCAATTGAAGGCAACCGTCATCGCAGATGGTGTTGATTCCAAGGAATTAGCGGATTTACTGATTTCAATAGGAATCGATAATCTGGAAGGCCCCTATTATCTAGATGACCGCATCCTTTCGGCCTAATCCTGAGCGGTGTAGGATTACAACGCCGCCCAGAAGCGCTCCCTGGGACACAATATTTACGCTTTGTGCAATCCAATGCATTGATGAGGAATCATCAAACTTGGATGACAGATAACCCATTCCCAGCATAAAAACAAAGGACACCACAAAGAGCAAGGCAGCCGATTTTTTCTTCATACGGAGTGCAAGGGCAAGCAAACACCACTGGGTACCCGCACAACCTAAGGTCTGGCAAATAATAAAAATAATATTACCGGTATAAACAGGAATAGTTGCAATGCACATCAATTTAGAGTTACCGCTCGCACACGCGCCGGCCTCCTTGTTATATTTAGTGAACATGCCTGCCAGCGCCAAGAATACCAGAAGGAAGCCCGGAGCCTGCATGGGGAAGAATGAAATGTCCAGTGCCTGAAAATCGCAGATTTTTAATGCATATAAGATTTTCCATCCTGCCTTATATATACCGCCTATTAAAACAAGAATGGAACCCGATGCCAGTAAAGCATAGGCACCTTTTACCATCTTGTTGTACAAATCCCGTTGTAGAATAACCGCAGCGGCAAAAAACAGAGCTACCGGGATAAAGTCTACCAGAGCCATAGTCACAGTAATACCATTCATTATTCTTCCTCCTTGTATAGCTGACTAATTAAGAAAGCTTATTTAATGAAATTAATCTTCTGCAATGAATATAAAGGCACCAGAGGTATTAGAATAGGTGTTTTCTTTACATAGGACTGATACTCAGGGTCAGCACCATAATTTTGGTTCTGCCGCCCCTCAAGTCGCTTTGCACCACTGAACATTACATATACTAATAATATGTATCCTAAGATGGCAATAGCCCACTGAAATATGCCTCGTAATGCGCCAAAACCAGAAATTAATACACCTGTCCAGAATAATACTTCACCTAAGTAATTAGGACAGCGAACTATCTTATATAATCCGGTATCGCAAAACCTATTGGGGTCCACTTTTTTAGCAGCAGTTTTTTGCTGATCCGCTGTGGTTTCGATAATAAGTGCAACGGCCATGATGATTACACTAATAATAGGCATTATACCAACACCAGAATTTGCATCTAGTCTGTATAATACGGGAGACACCTGACAGGTATACATCGAAAAGCATGCTATCCAAATAACTGATTTAACGAAAAATGGCATTGGTTTTTCACTTGCGGCTGCTTGATTCAGTGTTTTTCTATATGTAGCACTTTTAATTTCTCTTACCAGTAAGTAGCCGCTGAGACGAACGCCATATGCAATAAAAAGACCACAGAGGAGTATCATAGGTATACTCATACCTGATCCGTAAACAAATAGCATCGCTATACCGCTTCCGGCAACTGCCAACCCATATCCTATTGAAAGAAAGTACACGAATTTATAGAAGCCTACAGCCGAAAGGACGGCGCATACCATAACAATAATAAGCATTGATTGGGGAAAGGCGATTGACCAAGCCTCTGAAAAACTCATTATTTTTCACCTCCACTATAGCGGCTTTTAACATACTCTTTGAAGCTTAGTTTTCCAAATTGGTTGTCTCCCACCAAATCGTGGGTCAGTGTCCACTTTGAAAAACGGATGATAGCTTCCTTGCCGTTCTTTTTTAGCTTGTTTATAAAAGCCAGAACAGAGAACAACCATTCCGGAGCTCGTTTGATAACCGGAGTTTTACCTGCCGCAGCAAAAAACATATTTGCCATTTCTTCATAGCTGTAGGTTTCGGTGCCTCCTACATCATAAGTTTTATTTTCATTATTTATATTTAATACAATAAAATCAGCCAGATCTGTGGTGTCTATTACATTGGCATAGACTGCCTTATTACCCAGTAAGGTAACCTCACCTTTTTCAATCATGGGCATAAATACTTTAGCTATGTCGTAAAAGTAGCCAGTGGGGCGAAAGATTACATAGGGAATCCCACTTTTCTTTAATTCATTCTCAAACATTGCCTTGGCATGGAGCATTGGGACAGTTTTATCGGTGTCAGCCTTAATGACCGAGGTATAGGCAAACTTTCTGACCCCGGCCCTCTTAGCTTCGTTTAATAAGTTCAAGTTCCCCTGATAGTCAATTTCATAGTTGGTAAGGGTGGCTGATGTAGCGGTTAGTCCTACTGTGGTAATAACAGCGTCCATTCCTTCACAAAGACCTGCCAAAGAGGTGGCATTGGTCACATCGATTTTTTTTGTGGTATATTTACCTTCAATTTCAGGAATATCACGTATGACCATATCCGCTGCCACAACAGTATGACCTTCACGTACCAGTGATTTTAAAATATCAGTTCCCAGTTTTCCAAAAGCACCCGCAAGAACAATTTTCATATAAAATACCCCCAAATTTTAATAATAATATATTAGGCCTTACCTTGCTTTTCTTTGGAACGCTTGTCATTTATAAGATCCATGTGTTCGGCATCTATAACCTCTACACCATGCTCTTTTGCCCAATTCACACAGCCTTTAAGAGCAGTGGGAAGGAATATTCGTGGCACTTTTACTAGCTTAGCACAAGCTTCTTCGGTGAATTTTATTTTGTCATCTATTCGGTCAGCCGCATAACGCACCGATTGTATACTTCCTTCCCTTACAGGCAGAAGCTCCGGGTGTGGCCGACGGAAACGGGTATACCAGAAGTTTTTCGAATCCCTATATCCGTAATCCACAGGAACACGAGGAAAGCCCTTGGCCGATACACCATCTATTATGGCTTTGCGATATTTTGGCTTCATTAAGATTTTATCGATGCGAAGAATAAAATGGGCACCGAACTCAGAGGTGATACCATTAAAGTCGTGGTATGGAGGCGGATAACCATTTAGTTGACCCGGGGCATCATTTTGGGCGTTGTCAAGTTGGCTCATCCAGGTGCACTCCATTACTTGATATGACTCGGCTACAACCTTGGGGAATTTTCCGGAAGGATTTTCTTCAGCCATTAGACCTTCTTCCAAAGTAAAAATACAATCTTTCATCTTCTCCTCAGGTGTATCGCCGGGGAAGCCTAATCTGACAGTCTCTTTAAAATACTTTTTATCATCGGTAATGAAGTTGATACTGCATTTTCCGGTTCGTAAAATATTTTGTGCCGTATTGGATGAGTTACGGCAGCATAATAGCATAGCATAATAATCTTTTCCGGCCACATAATAGGGTTGTATCAGTGAATAAGGGCCCAAGGTTGTCATGCCATCTTCTGTGAGTGTACCGATTAAAGCAGTAGGCATTGGGAAAAAGGCCGAGGTCTGATAAAAATTATCGACAATTCGTAGGTTTTCAAAACTGCTCATAAGTTTACCTCCAGTATATCATTATTATGAAAATAAGCGACTAATCGCTTTAGATAACACAGAATAATCAATATCTCTTTGCATGGCACAAGTTAAAACTGTTTCAGCAAGCAACGGACATAATTCAATATCCTCATTTCTGCCAAGGCGCAGCAGTAAATCAGACAATAATTCGGATAATTGGTTGCGTAATAAAACATGGCGCTTCCCATAACTACTTAGTACACCTTTATATTCTGTCCAGATACCTTCATAAGTTTGTACATATTCGCCAATCGCTTTGTATATGGCTCTGACCCCTTGCTCCACAGTAGAGGCAATTTTACAGCTTTCCTTCATTTTTTCAAGAGAACTAAGCCAATCTTCGGCCATAATTGAGGCGACAAGTATTTCTTTACTGGAGAAATAGTTATATATGGTTCCGACGGCCATTCCGCATTGGTCAGCAACATCGCGGAGCATAAGACCGGTATAACCCTTTTTAAACAATTGATTTTTGGCGATAGAGATAATCTTAGTTTTTGCATCGGGTATTAGCTTTGGCATAAGCACACCTCGATTTTTATGAATTGGTTCATAAAAATTATATAATATTGTTAATTAGTTGTCAATCATCATAAAAAACTAGGTGCTACACAATATTTATGCATTTTGACAAAATGAGATTTCTCGCTGCCTCCACTGCATAAAAGCAGCTACTGAAATAAGTTCCAGTAGCTGCTTCTTAGTATTAGGTTTGCATTATTTTTTCCTTTATTATGTATTATTTATTCTACATCTTGTAAAGCGTCATAGCCTTCTTCACCGGTACGGACCTTAATAACGTTATCAACGTTATAGATGAAGATCTTTCCGTCTCCGATATGCCCGGTGTAAAGAACTTTTTTGGCAGTTTCGATAACTGTTCTTACAGGTATTTTGCTTACGACAATCTCAACCTTAATTTTTGGCAGCAGATGGGTTTCAAATTCAACGCCACGATAGTATTCCGTTACTCCGCCCTGAATACCGTAACCCAGTACGTTAGTGACTGTCATACCTGTTATGCCGATTTTATCCATCGCATCTTTTAAGGCTTCGAATTTATTTTGCTTTGTTATTATATCAATCTTTGTATATTTATTGCTTGAAGGAGCAGCCGTACTTTGTGGTGCGTGTAAAATCTGTACCGGTATTGCTTCCTCAGGTGTGACAGATCCGGATACAGCTGCAGGTGTGGCTTCATGATGTTCCATGGCGTCGGTGTAATCAGTGGTTACAAAATCGGGATAGCCCTGATTGCCATGCTCACCGATATCCAATCCTTCAATCTCTTCCTTTTCAGAAACGCGGAGACCCATTGTATATTTGATTGCCAACCATACAAGGATGGATGCGGGGAAAACAAACAGACCGACACACAGAACACCTAAAGCCTGCTTACCTAATAATTCGAACCCGCCGCCAAAAAACAATCCATTTGGCGTACTGATACCTGCTATACCATCCTGTGCGAACAAACCGACAAATAATGTACCGAGTACACCGTGTACAAGGTGGACCGATAATGCGCCTACTGGATCATCTATTTTTTTTCGGTCAAAGAACATTACACTTAATACAACAAGAATTCCCGAAATTGCTCCGATAATTATGGAGCTTGTAACGCTTACATAAGCAGCACAAGGCGTGATTGCGACAAGTCCAGCCAAAAGACCGTTTATTGACATTCCTAAATCTGGCTTTCCAATTACAATCCATGCGGTTACCGTCGCAGTCAATATTGCCATGATGCCAGCAGTGTTAGTTGTTACTAATATGTGCGATATTGCCATGGGGTCTGCAGCCATTGTGGAACCGCCATTAAACCCAAACCAGCCGAACCACAAAACGAAAGCACCAATGGTTGCAAGGCCCATATTATGACCCGGAATAGGGCGTATCTTACCGTCAGCCATATATTTACCAATCCTGGGTCCAAGAATTATTACACCGGCCAGCGCAGCCCATCCACCGACGGAGTGAACTGTTGATCCTCCTGCAAAGTCCAGCATGCCCAATTGTGCCAAAAATCCGCCGCCCCAAATCCAATGGCCTACTATGGGGTAAATAAACAAAGTAAGGATTAATGAAAATACAATAAAAGAGATATACTTTATTCGCTCTGCCACTGCGCCGGAAACGATAGTAGCAGCAGTTCCGCAGAAAACAAGCTGGAAGAAAAACTTAGTCCAAAAAGGAACACTGGCCCATGAGATTGCAGAATAAACCCCTTGATATGCGTCCCCTACAGCAGGAGAGTTGTCGGCACCACTGGCCATAAACAAACCTTTTAAACCAATGAACCCATTTCCATCTCCAAACATTAGACCCCATCCTAAGACGAGAAAGCCTAACGAAGATACGGCAAAAACAATAAAGTTTTTCGATAGTATATTCACCACATTCTTTTGCCGTGCAAGACCACTTTCCACTGTTGCAAACCCAAGATTCATAAAGAATACGAGTACAGCAGCGAAAACAACCCAAATGGTATCAAGAATAATTTTTGTTTCCATATAAACACCTCTTTCAATTTATTATAAAATTTACATAGATTGCCGATGGTGAGGCCTTGTTGTATATAAATAAAAAAGGCGCAAACCGGTAGCGGTTTGGCGCCTTTGCCATTTATATACAACGTGATTACTCAATCAGGTTATCCAAAATCTAAGTCGTTAAATACTTGGAAAATTTTTAGCAGGTACTTTACAACGAATAATAAATACATATGTAATATTCCGGTAAATATTCAATTTTTCATAATGATACTCCTTCCAAATAATTAAATAAAAAACAGCAAAAGCGCTAGGATTAGTCCCAGCACCTTTGCTGTTTTAAAAAGTATAGCACAGAAAAATTTGACTGTCAACAGAGTTTTTACTTCTTAAAAATAATAATTCCAGCAATCATTAGAGCGACACCAATTAGTTTACTCCAGTCAAAACTCACCTTCTCGGCACCAAAAAAACCAAAAGCTTCTATTATACAAGAAACCACAAGTTGAGCTAATAGGATTAACATTGTCGCATATGCGGGACCTAAACCGGATATGCTTTTTATAACAGTAAACGTAATAAACGCTCCGATGACGCCACCAAATAAATAAAGTTTATTTTCGACATTAAACACTGAAAATAACTCTTCTCGTCCTGTGAAAAACCAAACTCCAATGCTAACTATAAAAGCTGTTAGTTGCACCCAACTATTTGTTGCCCAAATATTTGAAGAATCCATTACACGGGTGTTAAATACACCTTGAACACTCATTAATAATCCTGCCAGCAATGCCAATAATATACCAACCAATGAAAGTCCTCCTATAAACTGATATTCCAGTTTAGTATTTCTCAAAATGTGAAAATAAAACGCTTCAGTCATATTAATTATGCCAATTCTTCTTGTTAATTGTTAATTAAGGAATTAAAATGAAAATACAACTGGAAAAACAGTAAGGAGATTCTTATGAAGTGAAGAATAGATTATTAAAAAATCAACTGATTCGTACTCTGGTCGATTTACGCGGTAATCCCAGGGCATGTGTTTATACTGAACCAATGTGGGGCCTTTCAATGAATCTGTGTCTGCCATATGCATCAGTATACATGCTGGCTTTTGGCATGAATGATGTACAAGTGGGAATTGTAACGTCAATATATATGTTTTCACAGATGATTTTTGCATTTTTATCAGGTGCTATCATTGACAAAATGGGGCGCAGAAAGAGTACAGCGATATTTGACTTTCTGGCTTGGAGCATACCTTGCCTTATATGGGCCTTCAGTCAAGGCTTTTGGTTCTTTGTTGTAGCTGCATTGCTTAACGGTACGATGAAGATAACGACCGTATCTTGGGATTGTCTGCTAATAGAGGATGCACCCAGAGATAAAATAACTCAGATATACTCGTTGGTAATAATAGCCGGCAATCTATCGGCGCTTTTTGCACCGATTTCCTCAATTCTTGTATCTAAACTGACAATGGTACCGGCAATACGAATACTCTATATCAATGCTTTTATTATAATGACTGCAAAGCTTATTATTTTATTTAAGTTCTCTACTGAAACGGCTGTAGGCAAAATCAAGCGTGAGTCAACCCAAAACATGTCATGGAGCGGGCTGTTATCGGGCTACAAAAGTGCAATACATAAGATGATCACTTCCCGTGGTACGATATTTGCCGTAATCATAAGTATCTTAGTTGAAATAGTAGGTATGGTGGGAATAACTTTCTGGCAGATTATCGCATCTCGTCGTATAGGTGTTCCGGACACATTATTACCTATCTTTCCCATGGTTAAGAATATACTTTCCATTTTTTTATTTTTTACAGTTATCTCACGTATAAATCAGAGAAGACTTAAATGGCCACTATATGGAGGCTTTTTGAGTTCGATAATAGGTTGTGTATTGTTAATTTTAATAACAAAAACTAACGTATTGGGATATGTAATATTAGTGATATCTCTTATCTTTGAAGCACTGGGGGGTGCTGTTTTACATACACTTAGAGAGTCATTGGTAGCTATCCATGTCGACCCTGTGGAGAGGTCAGGAATTATGGCCTTGCTTCAGACGACTGTAATGCTGGTTAGCGTACCATTTGGATATATAGGAGGGTTATTAAGCGATATATCAAGAGTGTTACCTTTTGTTCTAAGTATTGTATTATTGATGTTAGGTTTGCTGGCCACAGCTTTGTTTTATAATCATGTTTCAGACAAAAACGAAATTGAAATTAAGGATGTGGGTTGAAGTTGGGTATATTTTAAGATAATGATAAATAGGACATACTGGAATTCTTTGCAAAATTATTGATATTAGATTAGAATAAAAAGGGTTTATTGTTTATCATGTTGTTGATTAGTTACTATTTGTTGGTTAGGAGAAAGGTAGAATATGAAGAAACGTTTGGTTCTAATTTTACTTTTAGTTTTGGTTTTTTTACCGACACTACCAGTAAACGCTTCGGAAATTGCTAATCTTGGTTTTGTTGAAACCGATGTTATCTTACAGCCTTCGGGCAAAGCAATTGTTACATATACTGTACGTTATAATCTTGTACCAGGGAAAACCATGCTGGCATTTACCTTAGAAGGGTTTGACCGTCTTATTCCTGATTTTGATAATGATTTTTCCTGTGTTGTTAAAGATGATAATACTGCTTATGATATAGATATTATAGATCTGGGAAGCGGAAAATATGATATTATCAACTCCCGGAATACCCGTCTTGGAGGCGAATACCTTACTTATAAAATACGATTTTCTGCTGATATGGCCGAAGCCGGATATCTTGCCAAAACCACATCAGAAGAAGGTAAATCTTTGGTGGTTTTTGATTGGGCGCCTCTCCAGTTTGATGAAGCCATGGAGCATTATACTGTCAAAATCGATTACCCTCTGGAGTATCCAGATGAATCAAACACCCGAGAGGAAGTTGAGCAATTACTTCTTCAAAATGATTTTGCTACCGAAGTCTGGATGAACGAAGAATATCTGATAGATTACAGGGTTGAGGTGCTGGACTCGGTACCCCGGGTCCAAGTATTACTACATAAAAATAATCCTTCACAACGATATCATTTCAGAATCCAACAATATATTTCTGAAAAGCTGTTTAGTGAAATGTCGGATTACGGTAGCAAATTACCTTATGAAGATGAGATTGATTATCCGTATACCGATAATTCCTACCAGCCGGATTATGATGGGTGGGGATATGACACCGATGGGCTCAATTTGGATGAATCCGCTCAGAGAACTGTGATGCTTATTGTGTTTTCTATATTGCTTATAGGAACATTCCTGTTTGTTGGACGAAAGCATCGTTCAGTAGTCAAGGCGCGGTCTGAAACCAAAGAGATTAAATGGGCGAGAGACGATTGGGCTCCCCCTACCCTAGAGGTGGCTTCTTTCAGAAAAGACGGTTTTGTTGTTACCGATCTTGATGAGGTGGAAGCGGGTGTGCTTATAGGAATACCCTATGATGCAATCCTTTCTATGATTCTATACAAAATGATCGACAAAGGCTACTTGGAGGAAATATCTATAGAGCCCCTAAGAGTAAGGCAGATAAAAGATCTTGACTTAACCGGCTTCCCTCAGTATGAAAAGCTTTTATATTCGGCTGCCTCAGATGAAGAAATCAGCGAGCAAGAGATAGAAAGCATCTTGAAATGGCTCGTGGATGATGTTCGGGCTAAGACATGGAATTGTGATGTTGAGGCTACAAAGGAATACTATAAGAAAAAATTTGAAGATGCATATAACTCAGAGCAAAATCATGAAGAAGACTATTATAGTGATGAGTATGATAATTATTGGTATTACTATTATTTCATCAATAATCACATCAATAATCACAGAAGATACCGCAATTATCAAAATAGTTTTAATGTTAAAACAAACAATACCACATTTAAATCAATGGTAGATACCGATAAGGGCGTTTTCGCATGCCATGATGCATGTCACTCAGCGTGTCATTCAGCCTGCCATGATGCATGTCATGATGCCTGCCATTCAGCATGTCATTCGGCCTGCCATTCAGCCTGCCACTCTGCATGTGTCAGTGGAGGTGCAAGGTAATAATGTTAAAGCGTAAGCATAAGCCCGAACATAAACTGGCATGGGTTGATGACTTTTTAATAAGAATTAAGCCTTACGTTCATATGCGTCTAAAGGACAATGTATTGATTCGTATGCCAAATCAGGCATTTAAGCTTAATTCCACCGGAGCCAGAGTTATAGACCATATCCTATCAGGCGGGTCTGTACAGGACATTATTAAAGCCAGACCTAATTTATCTGAAACAGAGGATCAATTGGAGCGATTTTTTACAGACTTTTCACTTATGTGGAACGGCGCGGTATGTGAAAATTATAATACACCTGCCATTCAGAGAACTGAATTCGGACTGGGATATATAAAGCTGCCAATACTGTCTGAGGTGGCGTTAACATATGCCTGTAATATTAAATGCCGGTTCTGCTATGCTGCCTGTACTCAAAAAGAGGTTGAAAATCAGCTTGACACGGCAGGTTTTAAAAGAGTTCTTGATATTATTCGATATGAGGCAGAGGTTCCCAGTGTTTCCTTTACCGGAGGAGAGCCGACAACCTATAAAGACCTCTGCGAGCTCATACACTATGCATCAAGTCATAATAAAATGAGGGTTAATCTTATAACCAACGGAACTTTGATTACTCCGCATAAAGCGAAGGAATTTGCTGGCGCAGGGCTTTCTTCAGCACAGGTAAGTATTGAATCTGCAATTGCCGAGGAGCATGATGCGATTACCGGGGTTAAAGGTTCTCATCAGGCCTCCATAAATGGATTAAAAGCATTAAAAGATGCCGGTATTATCGTCCACCCCCACTTTACCATATGTACTATGAATAAAGATAATTTGGGGAGATACCCGGAGTTCTGTAAGGATTTAGGTGTTGAACGTTTCTCTTCAAATCTGGTTATTCCATCAGGGCGCGGTGAAGCGCAGGATCTGACTGTAGAATATCAGGAGATTGGAAATATAGTTAAAACGCTTCAATCCATATCTAAAAAAGCTGGTGTAGAGTATATGTGGTACTCGCCAACACCAATGTGCCTATTTAACCCTGTTACCGCCGGATTTGGGAATAAAGGCTGCAGTGCCTGCGAAGGCTTATTATCAATTGATCCTAAAGGGAATATTTTACCCTGCTCCAGCTGGCCTGAGCCCATAGGTAATCTATTAGAGGAAGGCTTTGAGAAGATATGGTTTAATAAGCGAAGTGAATATATAAGAGATAAAAGAGCCGCTCCGGCAGAATGTAGAGAATGCGGAGATTTTGCCGTTTGTCAGGGAGCATGCCCGCTGTATTTTAATGCTCATGGATGTGATGAATTAGTATCGATTTGGGATTCAAAGAGGATGAGCGTTCAGGGAAGGAGCATAATATGAAGAATAGAAGAATACCGGGATTTCCGTTACCTGAGGATCAGGGTACATTACAGTTCTATTTTTTTAAGAATCTTTCATATACAACAAGAATCATACTGTATATAGGCTGTATTGCTGCCGGATTTGTCTTTCAGATTCTTACAATCAGCCTTTGGCCAGGAGCTTTTCTCATAATATTTGCCGCAATTTTGAATCTGGTAAAAGGGTACTCCTGCTTGCCGGCTACAGTTTTAAAACGGCAAGATGACAACTGGGCCAGGACCGGTATGGATAAGGTCTATCAGATTAAGCGGATGAAAGCTAATATCAATAAATGGGACAAAGATGCAATGGATATCAGCAATGGCGTGGGATGCTTACTTTTTGGAGTGGCTGCAATTGTACTGCTTCTGGTATCTGCAATTCTACAGGTGCTGATAGGTAAAACTGCTTCAAATATATTTATTATAGACTCTGTCATACTCATATTATCCTTATGGTTTAACGGAATGAGGAAAAAAGGACACCAAAATAATCTATACATAAAAACAGATTTGATTATTGAATTGGAAAGGCACTTTACAAAGATAAAACATGAAGGTGAGAATCTGGTTCCGTCATTGAATTTACAGAAAGATAAGGAAGGCAAGGATTTTCCGAAAGACTGCAGGTTTAATATTATATTCGATAATGCACCTGATGATTTTTACGGTATATTGGCTCAAATTAATATAAATACGGTTGACGCCATTTATCCTTACTTCTATTGTGTCATAACCGCAAAAAATGGTTATGGTCTTAAAAACTATATAAAGCAGGTGGATGTTCCAAAAGGCATTGTTGTGGAGCATTCTGAAGATAGTGAAGCCGATGTTATTGTAATCCGCCAGAAAACAACAAAAAGCTCCGGGTATCATACTAAAATTAATGCATGTAAAAACATATTAGAGCTTGCGATTGCATTAGCAAGAATAATTCTCGAGGGTTAAATGACTAGCTCTTATACTTGACAAAACATAACACTAAAAATCGGGGAAGACAGTTCCAAGATTGATATGATTATATCGAAGAGAGGAGGTAGTGATTATGGGATGGATTGAAGGTATAGGTGAAGCTATCAGCTATATTGATGATAACATAACAGAAGAGCTGTCAATTGATTGTATTGCGAAAAAAGCATTTTTATCACCATTTTATTTCCAGAAAGGTTTTTCAATGCTTTGTGGTATTACAATCGGCGAGTATATCAGACTAAGGAGATTAGCTCTTGCCGGCAGTGAGCTAATTTCTGGAGATGACAAGATAATTGACATAGCTTTGAAATATGGTTATGACTCCCCGGATAGTTTTACAAAAGCTTTTACTCGTTTCCACGGTGTCACGCCTACCGCTGTTCGGAAAGATGGAGCAATGATTAAATCGTTTGCTTCGCTTAAAATCAAATTAATTTTGGAAGGTGGTTATACTATGGATTACAAAATTGTTGAAAAAGATTCATTTACAGTAATGGGCGTATCGAAGGTATTCAAATACAGCACAGCAAAAGATGAAATCCCTGAGTTTTGGAAGGAACATTATAAAACGGGTAAAGGTGAAATTGTATGTGGAATGTATGGAGTATGCTACGGTGAAAATACTGGAACAGATCAATTTGAATATTTGATTGCAGATCAATATAATCCTTCTAAAGAAGTACCTGATGGATGCGTTACATTAAATATTCCTAAGCATACCTGGGCTGTTTTTGCCTGCAAGGGTGCAATGCCCAAAGCCTTGCAGGATGTGAATCAAAAGATATTTTCAGAATGGCTGCCTAATTGTAAGGATTATGAAATTGCAGGTGACTACAATATTGAAATGTATACTAATGCCGCGGATTACCCCAAGAGAAATCAAGATGAAAACTACTACAGCGAGATTTGGATTCCAGTAAAGAAAAAATAAAAACAGTAGTAATATTAATAAGACAAACAAGGCTCTCTGCAGAATTTTAGCAAGAAGCCTTGTTTTTTTATCTTGCTCTTGATGAGGCTATCTTTATCCAGAATATTATTAAAATGATTATAAATTATTTCTAATGGTTAAAATGATTACTAAAGTATCTTTGATGAAGAGGCGCGAAATGGAAACATTTAAGAGAATTCCTTCACATATTGGTATAATACCAGATGGCAACAGAAGATGGGCGGAGCAAAATGGGTTTCATAAAAAAGAAGGGTATCAGCATGGCATTTGGCCTGGTTTTAGACTTTATGAAATTATGCTTCAATATGGAATAAAGGAAGCGACATTTTATGGGTTTACTAAAGATAATAATAAAAGAGAGGTGGAACAGCGGGCCGCATTTACAAAAGCATGCGTAGAGGCTGTTGAACTTCTAAAGGATAGGGATGCAAACTTATTGATTATAGGTAATACGGATTCAAAAGCATTTCCTAATGAACTAACTAAGTATGCTAATACAAGAGTCCATTTTGGGCGTGGTTTGATAAATATAAACTTCCTTGTAAATTATGATTGGGAATGGGATTTAAACAATCTCATCGAAAATAAGCGTTTGGCATCATATGAGATTCCAAGGGTTGATTTAATAATCAGGTGGGGAGGGCATAGAAGGTTAAGTGGATTCTTACCTGCTCAGTCTGTTTATTCTGATTTTTACATTATTAATGATTATTGGCCAAGCTATAATGAGGAACATTTCCTTGAAGCTATGAGATGGTATCAGAATTGTGATGTTACACTGGGGGGCTAATAATAAAAGGATCAAGTTCTCTCCCGACCACAGAAAAACAATAATTAAGTGCAGTTGACTTGCTTCTGAGTAGAGTGAGTAGAGGGGACGGTGACTTTTACTCATTAATCATAAAAATGAGTAAAAGTCACCGTCCCTGTTACTCATTTAAAAATCTATTGACTTATAAGAAAATAAAGGTTAAACTTTAATTGATTAAATTGATTAATCAATAGAGGTTAAAAGTCCATGAAAAAATATACAAATGTTTTGGTTCTCTCGGGAATATGGGCTATATATTATGTGACGGCAGGCGTTGCTAACAAAGCAATAAATCCGCTTATTACGGGTGTCGTTGTTAGGCTCATTACATTTGCTCTCTTGACCTCTGTTATGTTTTTCAAAGGAACTTTTAAACAACTTTTTCATGTAGGGAATCTCTTTCCAAAGCTCATCTGTGTTGGTATTTTAGGATTTTTACTTGATATCACCGCTTTCATAGGATTACGATTTGGATCTTCGGCAACAGGAACTGTACTACTAAAAACAGACATTCTCATGGTTAACTTTGTATCACTTTTTCTCTATAAAACTAAATTTTCAAAAAAGGACTGGATTTACACTGTGACTATGCTAATCGGTGTTCTGATTATTTTACAGGTAAATCCACTGGATATGCAGTTCCAGCTTACTGATATATTCTTTTTCCTAAGCGCGGCTTTTGTTACGACAAATGCGTTTTTGATAAAGCATATTCAATCCCAAAAGAATGTCAATATTTCTAATGATGTAATAGCCTACTACAATAATTTTGTAACAATGATAATATTCCTCGTAACGGCACTTTTTACCGGCAGTTTAAATAATACAGGGCTCGCTTTTGAAAGTAATATTTGGTTTATATTGATTTTAACAGCTCTTGGACAGTGCCTTATTTATTTATTCTATTACAAGAGCCTTCGTGCTCTACCTGTTTGGATAGTAAAGGTTATTCTATTACTTGTTCCGGTATTTTCACTGATACTTGAAATGATATTTTTAGATAAAACTTTTAAGACCAGTCATCTAGTAGGCAGCATTATTGTTCTAGGCAGTGCGGCTTGTCTTCTTTATGAACAACGTAGCAAAGAAAAGGTAAGCGTAATAAATCATATTAGGAGTGAAGCAGTATGAAGTGGGAATATGTACAACCTGTAAAGATTTATTTTGGGAATGGTGAAAGAAAAAAGTTACCGGAATATCTGAAGCAACTTGGATATAATAGAGCTGTATTAGTATGTGATAAGGTGTTAGAAGATATTGGTACAGCTAAAGAATTAATAGATATCTGTGAAGGTTTAATTCTTAGCACCTATAGTGGCACAAGACCGAACCCGACTGTTGTCAATGTGGATGAATGCGCTGCAATCATTAGGACAAGTAATGCTGACTGTGTCATTGCAATGGGTGGAGGAAGCAGCATAGATTGCGCCAAGGCTGCTGCGGCAGTTGCACCACTCAATGACTCTATAACAAAATATCATGGAACAGGAGTACCACTTCCGGGTCAGACTTTACCGTTAATTTCCATTCCATCTACGGCAGGAACCGGAAGCGAGGTTACGGCAGTTAGTGTATTATCAAACGAAGAAACCGGTGTTAAAGCTCCTTTATTAAGCCCGTTTTTCTATGCGAAAATCGCTATAGTAGATCCTGAACTTACATATTCTGTTCCGGCTAAGATATCAGCCATTACAGGATTGGATGCTTTGTCCCATGCTGTAGAAGGCTATTATAGCATCAACCATCAACCGATTTCAGATGCTCTTTGTGTAAGCTCGGCACGAACAATTTTTCAATGGCTGGAGAAAGCTTGTTCTACGACTCTAGATAAAGAAGCAAAGGAAAGGATGGCAGAGGCTTCATTAATTGCAGGATTAGGATTTAATCTTCCAAAGACCGGCCCGTCCCATGCCTGCTCTTTTGTCTTAACAAATAAATATCATATACCTCATGGAGAAGCCTGCATTCTGACCCAGGATTACTTTGTCAGAATTATTGGTGCCGGTGACGGTGGTAGACTTAATCAATTTGCTTCTATGCTCGGATTCAAGGATGCGAATGATTTAGCAGATTATATTTTCTCACTAAAGAAAACTCTAGGAGTTCGCTGTGACTTAAAGGATTTGATGCTTACTGAAAATGACATTGATAACCTTGTCAAAGAAAGCAGACATCCTAATATTAAGAACAGCCCCGTTGAGATAACCGATCAGATGCTTTACGAACTTTATCATGGTCTAATGTAGAAGAAATTAAGGAGATTGATATGGCACTTAAAGGTGACAATATGGTCAGAGTCAAACAATCAAATAGAAGTGCAATTTTGAATTTACTTCATGAAGAAGGCGGACTCTCAAGAAAACGGATTGCCGAGAAATTAATGCTGACCCCCGCTGCAATTACACTTATAATTGGGGACATGATTAAAGAAGGCTTGCTCCGGGAAGGAGAAACGTTGCCCGGAGCAGGTTCGGCAGGGCGTAAGGAAGTAATTGTTGAGATTAACTCGAAGAGTTTTATAGGTCTTGGGGTATCTATAAATTTGCATGATATTATTCTTTCAGCTGTTTATCTTGATGGTACTGTTTTATTTCACAAGAGTATTCCCAATGATACTAAAATGCCTGTGGAAGCAATGGTGGACTTTGTGTCCAATGAGCTGAAAGCGCTAGTTAAGAAGTATAGATTAGAGTCGAACTCTATAGTAGGCCTTGGGGTTGCAATACGGGGTATTGTTGATAGAGACAGAAAAATAAGTATCCATTCGTTCGGCGCCCTTAGGGATAATAATATTCCGCTTTATAAAATGTTTGAAGAGAAAACAGGCTATCGTGTTACGATGGAAAATAACGTGCGAAGCTTGTCTGAAGCGCATATTTTTATGACCCGAAAGCCAAGACCGTCATCAATGCTCTTTCTCCGTGCTGAAATTGGTATTGGCGGAGCTGTAACTATTAATTCGGAGGCACATTTAGGCGGAAACGGGAAGTGCTCCGAATTAGGACATATTCCTGTTGCAAAGAATGGAAAGCTCTGTAAATGCGGTAAAAGAGGCTGTCTTGAGACAATTGCTTCACCTGAGGCAATAGAAAATGATGTTAAATCAATCTACTCTATAGAAAAAACACCACAGCTTTATAAAATGACAGACGGAGATATTGAAAACGTAAACTTTGACTTAATTATCGAAGCTGCATTAAGCGGAGATGAAAAGATAGAGAAAATCATAAGACATTCGATTATACACCTGGCCGATGTTTTAAAGGTTATCATTTACGCAATCGATCCCCAAAAAATCATACTTTATGGAAAAATGTTTCGCAATAAAAATTATCTAGACTGGCTGAACCATGAGATGATGATAGGCACTGATGATTATAGGGAAACAGTTATAAAAGAAAGTGAATTTAATATGACCCTTGAAAACAAATGTGCCGGTATTATGGCATTAAGAACCTTTTATACTGAAGGCGGATTTCATTAATTTGTTGGAGGGATATTAAAATGAAAAAGAATGTCACCATTGGCGTAGTATGTTTAGCAAGAGAGACTTATGATTTTAAAGCTGCAAAGGAGTTATATGACAAGCAGAAAGTAAGTCTAAGAGATATTAATAATGTCAATTGGGAGTTTATCGATGATTTGGTCATTTCAATAGAAGATGCTCAAGAAGCAGGAAAAACCCTTGCGTCTAAAGGACTTGACGGACTTGCTATCATCAGTGGTACATTCCACTTGGGACATTTGGCACTTATTCTTGATAAATATGTTAAGAGGCCGCTGTTGCTCTGGGCTTTCAATGAGTTGCCTTATAACGGAGGAAAAATCAGATTAAATTCTGTATGTGGACTTAATCTGAACGCATCAAACCTTTACAAAGCCGGCAACGATAATTTTAGCTGTATTGTATCGGATTCAATTGATATGGACTGGATAAACGCACTTAGAATGAAGAGCATTATATCCAATGCCCATGTGGGTATAGCTGGCTATCATGCACATGGGTTCTATAATTTATCAGTTGACGACTTGTCATTTTTCCAGCAGACAGGTGTCCTGATTGACCATTATGAATTATCAGAGTTATACGAAAATGCTGATGAAAAGAAATACGATTCCGGCTGTATTTTTAATTGTTCAGGAATAACCGCAGACCAAATTGATAAAGTTGATAGACTATCGACCTCGATGGAAAAATTCCTAGATAAAAACAAACTTGACGCACTTGCAGTAAGATGTTGGCCAGAATTCGCTAACAGCTTTGGAATATCACCTTGTGCAGCTATGAGTATACTAGGGGCAAGAGATCGTATCATAGCTTGTGAAGGCGACGTGGAAGGAGCTATTTCATTATTGGCTTGTAAAGCAATAAGCGACCAACCACCTTTCTTTGCTGATTTCTCACAGGTAGATTTTGAAAATAATTTTGCTTTAATGTGGCATTGTGGAGTTGCCCCTGAATGTCTCTGGGATGGCGAATCGGTTAAGAGCCTTGATACATATTTTGCAGCAGGTAGAGGCGTAACTGCAGATTTTGTTTTGAAGACCGGAAAGGTGACAATATTCCGCATAGATACAGCCCGTGGAAGGACAAGACTCTTCCTGCAAAGCGGTGAGGCTGTTTCCACTAAGAAGGAATTGAAAGGAACCTATTGTAAGGTTAAGCTTCAAAAGCCTGTTAACGAAGTGCTTGATATTGTAACGTCAACAGGGGTGGCACATCACGTAGTAATGCTATATGGGGACCATACAAATACTTTGAGAAGATTTGCCAAGATTATGAATTTTGAGATCATTGAGTAAAAGGATGGAATTTTACCATGATTAATAGAATCAGAGAAGCCAATCCTGAAGTACATATATACGAAATTTATGATTCTGCTTTCAAGAAGTATGGGCGCATTTTAAATAATGTCGATCCGTCAGGTATGCTCTCTGTCCTTGAACACCAAACACAAATGCCCGATAAAGGAAATACATATACAGCATCCTTTTCTATGTTAGAGCAAGACCCTATTATTTCTGTATTTCAAAACAAGGTTTTCGGGGGGATGGAAGTTCAGGCGGGATTCTGCAACGGATTTAGTTCTCAGCTTAACGCCCTTGAGTATCATAAATGTGCAGAAATAAATATTACAAGTACCGGAGCCGTTTTGTTTCTGGGAAGTGCAGAGAATATTATTGATAATAATATTCACACCTCTAGGATTGATGCATTTTATTTGCCTGTAGGCGCTATTGTCGAATTGTATCCACGTACACTTCATTTCGCACCGTGTAAAATCAATGAAACTGGCTTTAAATGTATTGTTATTCTGGAAAAAGGAACTAATATTCCTTTCGAAAGGCTTGATATCGAAATATCCGATGAAGACAGGTTGCTAAAGGCTCAGAATAAGTGGATGATTGCTCATCCTGATTTCGTTAGAGCCACAGGAAATACTGCTTTCCCCGGAATAACCGGTGAAAACTTGACAATACATGAAATCAAATAGATGCCGTATGGCGGGAATGGGGAGATTTATATGGAGAATCTAAAAGAAAGAAGTAAACAGATTAGAAGGCTTATGCTGACTTCCATTCACTCAATAGGTGTGGGGCATCTCGGAGGATGTCTTTCAATTGCCGACGTGCTCAGTGTGCTTTATTTCGGAGATGTAATGAACATTGATCCACACAATCCGAAAATGGAAGGAAGAGATCGATTAGTTGTTTCAAAAGGTCATGCAGGACCGGCTGTTTATGCGGCTCTTTCTGCGAAAGGATACTTTCCTGAAAGTGAGCTGACTACACTGAATAAGCTGGGGACAAATCTGCCAAGCCATTGTGATATGAACAGGACAATAGGCATTGATATGACAGCAGGCTCTCTTGGGCAAGGATTATCCTGTGCGGTAGGAGCCGCAATCGGCTCCAAGATTAAGCAGGATAACGCTACTATATATTCAATTATTGGTGACGGTGAATCACAGGAAGGACAAATATGGGAAGCTGCAATGCTGGCAGCCCATAAAAAGCTAAATAATCTTATAGTATTTACTGATTCTAATAAAATGCAAATCGATGGTTATGTTTCTACTATAAATTCTTTAGGTGATCTTGAGGACAAATGGCGTGCGTTCGGTTGGAATACCGTCGCGGTAGACGGACATGATTGTAATGCTATTCTTGAGGCAATTAAATCAGCTAAAAAAGAGAAAGAAAAGCCATCGATGATTATCCTTAACACTATAAAGGGAAAAGGGGTATCTTTTATTGAAGCAGCAGGTACCTCAAACCATAACATGCCAATTACCCATGAACAATATGTTTCCGCAATGAATGAATTAGAGTAGGAGGTGCTTTCTAATGGAGATGAGACAGGTATTTGCAAGTGAATTAGATTCTCTGATGGAAAAAGATAAAAGAATATGTATTATTGATGCAGATCTCGCAAAAGCATCAGGAACAATAAATCTTAGGGAAAAGTATCCGGACAGGGCTTTTGATGTAGGCGTTGCTGAGGCAAATATGGCTTCGGTTGCAGCCGGTTTATCATCATATGGGTTTGTACCGTTTATCACATCCTTCGCAGTATTCGCATCAAGACGTATTTGTGATCAGGTTGCTATTTCCATCGCCTATGCGAAGCAAAATGTCAAGATTGTTGGTACAGATCCTGGGATTTCAGCCGAGCTGAATGGCGGAACTCATATGCCGTTTGAAGACATAGGAGTACTTCGTTCTATTCCGACTATGGTAATTTTCGAACCCGTGGATGAAACACAGTTAAGAAAAGCTATGCCCAAAATAGTTGATTATAATGGACCTGTTTATTTAAGGCTATTTAGAAAACCACAACCTGATATATTTGACCAAACATACGATTTTGACCTATTTAAAGCAGACGTTGTACATGAAGGGAGTGATGTTACTATTCTCGCTACCGGTATCATGATGCACAAAGCGCTTGATGCCGCGAAGATACTTGAGTCTCAAGGTATACATCCGGAAATCATCAATGTACATACTATTAAGCCACTTGATGAGGAAACAATTTTACGTTCTGTTAAGAAGACCGGCGCGGTAGTAACAGCAGAGAATCACAATGTAATAGGGGGGCTTTATTCAGCTGTTAGTGAAATGCTGGGTAGTAATTATCCCGTTTATATGGAAAGAGTCGGCATAGAAGATCGCTTCGGTGAGGTTGGAAAAATCGATGAATTAGCAGAACACTTCGGACTAACCGCAGAAAATATCGTAGAAAAAACACTGAAAGTGATATCGAATAAAAAATAGAAGGAGATAATGAACATGAGAATTGCAGTGGGCTCTGATAAATCGGGATTTACATTAAAGGAAGCAGTTAAAAAATATCTGATAGATAGTGGATACCAGGTTGATGATCTGGGAACTCAGGATGTTGATAAAGCAATACCTTTTTTTGAAACTGCTCCTATTGTCGCATCTGCTGTACAGCAAGGTAAATATGATAGAGGAATTTTGTGCTGTGGTACAGGAATGGGGATGTCTGTAGTCGCCAATAAATTCAAAGGTATTACAGCATCGGTTTGTGAAAGTGTATACAGTGCCAAGATGAGCCGGGCAATAAACGATGCAAATATTCTTTGTATGGGGGGATGGTTTATTGCCGACTGGCTTGGCATTGAGATGACAAAGGCTTTCGTAAACACAGAATTTACTCAGGATTTAGAGGAATGGCGTAAGGGATGGTTAACCAACGCAAAAGCTAAGGTTGCCGAACTGGAAGATAAACAATTCGGCAAATAGACTGAAAGGGGAAGGCATTATGCATCAAGCGGTAATAATCGGTGCCGGGGACAGAGGTTCTGTATACGCTAAAGCATTGACTGAATTGGGCGTTAAGGTTGTCAGTATTTATGATATTGATGATAAACGTGCGGTTGCTTTGGCTGAAAAGTTAAAGGGACATAGTGCACCAAATCTTGCGACAACCCTTAATGAGGCGCTGAATACATCAGGGGCAGATATGGTTTTTATATGTATTCCTGCTTATTTCCATGCTGATTACGCTATGGAAGCTATTCGAAGCGGATTGCATGTGCTTACAGAGAAGCCCTTTGATCTGGATTACAAGAAGGCCGAGGAATTAGGCATTCTTGCTAAAGAAAGAAACAAAATACTTGCGGTTGGTCATCAATATCGAAACTTCAGAAATCTTCGGTCTCTGAAAAAAATTATGGATTTAGATTTAATAGGTAGACCGGCTGTTCTGAGGTTTACAGATATAAGGGAACGCCGTCCGAAAATTGCGATGCATGACGCTGAAAAAGGTAATTGCGGTCCTATGATGGATATGTCATGCCATTTTGTAGATATCATGCAATGGGCTTTTGGCAGCAAACCGGTAAAGGTTACAGCCAGACAAATGACCTATGCCAAAGACGATGAAAAATATGCAGAAATAGCAAATAAGGCCCCGGATACCGGATTAATCACCATTGAGTTTGCTTCAGGTGATATCGGAATGATTACTGTATGCTGGGGAATTAAAAACGGCATTGGTTCATTTTCACCCATTGATGGTTTTGGCCCGAAGGGCTTCATAAGGGACTTTCAGCTCTGGGAAACTCAAGGAGTCGTAACGGTCAACACACCGGACGGTGATATGCAAATTGAGTTTCCTGAAGATCAGCAACGCGATTTTGTATTTCCGGAAAAAATCACAGTTGAACACTTTATATCAGCTATTGAGGGCACAGGAAATGTACAGGTTGGCTTTGATGACGCCATCACTGTATTAGCGACAACCATGGCCGGACTAAAAGCATCAGTTTCGCTCCGATCAGAAAGTGTGGCTGCAATATCCGCTGATAAGCCAAATACTATGGCATGTCTGGATATTTTATGATATTAGCAGTAAGGGTAAAACCAAAAATTAAGGAGGATTCGAAATGAAAAAGTCATTCAAAATTCTATCCCTTGTCCTTTTGGTTGTAGTACTAGTGACTTCCTTGAGCGCCTGTGGTACACAGCAAGCAGGAACACAGCCAACTCCTTCTCAGTCGGCATCTGAGCCTACACCAAGCGCTTCTCAATCTGTTAAAGAGCAGATTGTAACTTGGGTTTGCATGCAGGATCAAACCGGAACAGCGGCAAAAATTGTAGCAGATTTTGAAGCTCAAAATTCCGGCATTAAGATCGATTTGCAGGAAATACCCGGAAACTCTGACGACGTTAAAAAAGGCTTGATTACATCACTCGCAGCCGGACAGGATGACCCCGATGTATTTAACATGGACGTTATCTGGACTACACAGTTTGCATCTGCAGGATGGCTTATGGATCAAACCGCTAATATCAACAAAGACAATTATTTAGGTGGTCCTATATCGACCGTTACATATCAGAACAAGATTTGGGCATACCCGATGTATACCGATGTACAGCTTTTCTATTACAGAAAAGATCTTGTTCCAACACCTCCGAAGACATGGGATGAATTGGTCCAGATGTCAAAAGAGAATATTGGTAAGAACGGAATTGAATATGGATTCCTATTCCAAGCATTCCAGGGTGAGCCAATTGTATGTAATGCTTTAACCTTCATTAAGTCCAATGGTGGAAACGACATCGTTGATGGTAAAGTTGTAATTAATTCACAAAATTCCATTGAAGCACTTAAATTTATGCGTCAATTAATAGATGAAAAAATTTCTCCCGAAGACGTACTTGCTCATAAACCAGCAGATTCAGTCGCTATTTATGAACAGGGCAAAGCTCTCTTCTTAATCGCTTGGCCAGGATCATACAATCAGATGAATAAGAGCGAAACATCAGTAATTAAGGATAAATTTGCTATAACCACATTCCCAGTAGGACCTAGTGGCACAGTTCCCGGACCTACAGTAGGTGGATGGAATCTGGCAGTTAGCAGTGTAACTGATGTACCCGAAGCAGCAGTCAAATTTGCCCAATACGTATGTGGTCCTGAAGGAGAAAAAACCCGTACTCTTGGTACAGCAACTCTGCCGGCATGGAAATCAGTTTATGAGGATGCCGATGTAAAAACACAGCTTCCTATATTTAGTGAGGTTGCTAAATCAGTTGATTATGCTACATCAAGACCTTCTGCACCTGATTATCCTGCAATGTCCAGCCTGATTGCTGTAAACTTCCATAAAGCGCTCTCCAAGACAGTTTCCTATGAAGAAGCTTTAAAAACTCTAGAAACAGGTATGGCAGATTTAATTAAGTAAAATTTTTAGTTATTTGATCAAATGTGAATAGGCTTAGGGTGGAATTTTTTCATCCATCCTAAGCTTAACACTGAAAGTGGTGAGAGCATGGTTGCCAGACAAAAGCCAATTAGTATTATTACGCAGAAAAAAGAAAATCTACTGGGATATGCTTTAATTATGCCAGCTATTATTCTAATTGTGATAGTGAGCATTGTTCCAATCATACAGACCTTTGGTTATAGTCTTCAGTATTATAATCTGACCGATCCATTAAATCAAAAATACATAGGCTTTGATAATTACATAAAAATATTTACAATGCCTGAATTCTATGATTCACTGAAGAACACATTAGTATTTGCTGTTTGTTCCGTAGCACTTCAGATGTTTATCGGACTTGTTTGTGCTATGTTGATGAATAAGGCCAAGAGAGGCGTTACCATTATCAGAACTTCAGTACTTATACCATGGGCTATTCCGGGTATAGTCGTTGCTCAGATGTTCCGCTTTATTTTCGATGGCCAATTGGGTGTTCTAAATGCAGTTTTAAGAATTCTAGGAATTGTTGGGCCAACGGAATCCTTTGCATTTCTTGCAAAAACCGGATGGGCAATGTTTGCGGTTATTGTAGCAGACACATGGAAGCAGTTTCCTTTCGTTGCCTTATTGCTTCTGGCGGGTCTGCAAATAATTCCGGCGGAGCTGTATGAGGCAGCTGAGGTGGATGGGGCAAATAAAGTACGGCAATTTTTTACAATTACTCTTCCTATGATAAAACCTATGATACTGGTATCGTTACTTTTCCGCACCATGTCGGCACTGAGAATATTTGATATCGTATATTCTATGACAGGAGGCGGCCCGGCCAACTCAACTAATACCTTACTATATTCATCGTATATCTATCTATTTAAGGACATGAACTTTGGTCTTGGTTCGGCTTTGTCTACTGTCATATTTATTTTAATATTTATTATCAGCTTAATTTATATACGTATGTTCAAGAACAAGGATTAGGGGGAAGTAAAATGAAAAAATTAGATTTAAGCAAAGTACCCGGGTTTTTTATTTTTACCCTGCTTGTGTTCGCAATTACTTTTCCATTCCTTTGGCAGTTTATCACTTCTATAAGGAATCCTGCAGATATAAATCTAATGCCTCCCGAATTCATTCCTCATAGGGTAAGTTTGGATTTTTATAAAATCGTATTTACGAATCATAATTTTGGGGCATATCTTTTAAACAGTGTTGTTGTTGCATCACTTGCAACCCTTATCGGTGTAATAGTTGCAATCCCAGCTTCCTATGCATTTACAAGGATAAACTTTACCGGAAAACAATTTTGGAATAATTTTATCTTATGTACTAATATGTTTCCTTTGATTGCGATAGCGACACCGTTATTTATGACGTTCAAAAAAGCAGGGCTTATAAATACATATTCAGGATTAATTATTCCAAGTATAGTTATCACCTTACCCATATCAATATGGACTTTAAATGCGTTTATTGGAAAAATACCCATAGATCTCGAGCATTCTGCCATGGTTGATGGTGCAACACGGTTTCAAGCTGTGAGATTAGTACTCTTGCCTCTTATAGCACCGGGGGTTTTTACCACTGCAATAATAGCTTTTATTGGCGCATGGAACGAATTTATGTTTGCTATTATCTTCACTACAAAGAAAGAAATGAGGACAGTGCCTATAGCTATTGCTATGATGCCGGGTGAATATACTCTTCCATGGGGAGATATGGCTGCGGCTTCAATAGTCGCCACATTGCCTATTCTGATAGTAGTAATATTATGCCAGAAACAAATCGTTGCCGGTCTTACAGCCGGTGCGGTTAAAGGATAGGATTATTAACTAATACTTTAGGAGGGGTAAAATGAACATTGGTTTTATTACAAGCAGCTTAATTGGAAAAGATGGGATGGATTTATTGCAAATAGCTGACTGGGCGGGGGAAAATGGCTTTACCCAGCTCGAAATCGGTCCTACTACACCTCTTGATGAGGGCAATATCGAAAGAATTCTGACTGATGGGAAAGTGGGTATTTCAGCATTTATATATTGCAGAAATTATCTTCTTCCTGATGAGGGAAAGCACCACTATGATGAGCTGATAAAGAGAATAGATATGGCATCAAAATTTGGTATAAAAAAAGTTATAACATCTACCGGTATTGACCGTGGGTGGGACTGGGCAGATAAATTTAATGCTCATGACGGTATTCGTAAACGTCCTATTGGGAGTATTGACAGGATAACCGAGCTTTTTACCGGAATCCTGGACTATGCAGATAAGAAAAATGTCAATATCGCATTTGAATTGTGTCCTTTAATGGGAAACATAGCTATTTCTCCATATTTACTTCATGAGCTATTTGACAGGTTACCGTCAAATAGACTTGGTATTGCCTATGATCCTTCTCATTTAGTATGGGAGATGATAGATCCTTATGATTTCATTCTTGAATTTAAAGAGAAAATCGTTCATGTCCATGGTAAGGATACAGAAATTTTATGGAATGAACTTAAAAGACGAGGCATACTTAGCGATTTTAATTGGTGGAGATATCGTATCCCCGGTCTTGGAGAGCTAAATTGGAATAATATTATTTCTCGTCTGTTTGAGGTTGGATACGATGGTGTCATCAGTATTGAGCATGAAGATCCTGTCTGGGAAGGCTCTGTTGAAAAAATTAAAAAAGGCCTGCTCATAGGGAAAAACACGATAGATAAAGCTCTTAACCTGGATGTGAGGTAAAATCCATTAAATATCGGTAAATTGTTTGGTACTGCGGTAAATCCTCTCTTAGATTGCTGAAAAGGACGCAACAGGTCTGTGAAGAATTGACATGACGTAAAGAATAAAGAAGTAAGAGATGACCAAAAATTAGGGGGAAATATCGTGAAACTTATAGAGTCTTATCAAGGTTTTTCAGTATTACTGGAAGAACAAGAAATCCTACGTCATACAAAGACGAAGCCTTTTCTCACAGCCGGTTCAGGAACAGCATCCTACATGATGAAAAGAGGCTCTTTCCGAATAAAGGATAGACTAAAGAGTAAAAGACCTCTTAGCGAATACACGGTGAAACAGGGTGAAAACTCGGTATCAATAGTGTTTTTTGATGAGGAAGAGGTATACCGGGTAGAGGTTATAATTACTAAGATTGGAAATAAACTGGAGCTGTTATTTAATAATATCGGAAAACCGGTCAATAGATTATGGCTTGACTTTGTATCCGATCCTAGTGAACATGTATATGGCTGCGGTGAACAGTTTACTCATTTTGACCTAAAAGGACAGAAGGTAAGAATATGGGTGGCTGAGCACCAGTGCTTAAACAGGATGCTCTTAAAGGTTTTCAGACGAAAGGTGTTACGCAAAAAGCCGGATGATATTATGGCTTTTAATAGATATGAGACATATTATTCACAGCCCACCTTTGTAACCAGTAAAAAGATGTTCTTCCATATTGATTCGGATGCCTATATGGAGTTTGATTTCAGCAAGGATAAATCAAATAGGATTACTGTCCGTGATGTTCCCAGAAAAATTATAATTGGTAAAAATGATAGTTTTACAGAGCTTCTTAAAAGCATGTCCGATATACTGGGCAGGCAGCCGGAGCTTCCCGAATGGGTGTATGAAGGCGTTATATTGGGAATTCAAGGAGGCACCGATATACTGCTTGAAAAAGTTAGAAAAGCTGAAGGGCGTGGAATGAAAATTGCAGGGGTTTGGTGCCAGGATTGGGAAGGCAGAAGAATCACATCCTTTGGCAAGCAGTTAATGTGGAATTGGGAATGGGATAAAAAGCTTTATCCAAATCTGGATAAGGCCATGCCTCAGCTTGCCCAAAAAGGTATTCGTTTCCTGGGCTATATAAATCCATTCTTAGCTATAGAGGGAAATCTTTATAGAGAAGCTTCCCAGAAGGGTTATACTGTTAAAAATAAAGATGGTGAGGATTATAGAGTCACAATTACTACATTTCCTGCTGCAATGCTTGACTTAACCAATCCGGATGCTTTTGAATGGATTAAAAATGTTATTAAACGGAATATGATCGATTTCGGATTGTCCGGATGGATGGCTGATTTCGGCGAATATCTCCCGGTTGATGCCGTACTACATAGTGGCGAGGATGCCGAAATAGTTCATAACAAATGGCCGGCACTATGGGCGAAAGCAAACAGGGAAGCCATAGAAGAAGCCGGAAAAGTCGGAGAGATTTTCTTTTTCACAAGAGCCGGACATACAGAGACGGTACGTTATTCCACCCTTATGTGGAATGGGGATCAGCACGTTGGTTGGAGTCTTGACGATGGCTTGGCTTCAGTTATCCCCGCTACTCTCTCCCTTGCATTATCGGGCTTTGGAATCTGTCATAGCGATATAGGCGGTTACACAACTATGCTCGATTTCAAGAGAAGTAAAGAGCTCTTAATGAGATGGGCGGAGCTATGCGCCTTTTCACCTGTTATGCGGAGCCATGAAGGAAACCGACCCGATGACAATGTTCAGTTCGATTATGATAATGAAGTTCTTGACCATTTTGCACGGATGAGCATGGTATACAGTACATTGGCTCCTTACATCAAAGCATGTGTGGAAGAAAACTCGGCTTTTGGAACACCTGTCATGAGACCTCTCTTTATGCATTACGAACAGGATTCTCTGGTCTATACTCTCAAATATCAGTACTTACTTGGCCGGGATGTTCTTGTAGCCCCGGTAGTAGAAAAAGAAGTGACCAAGTGGCGTGTTTATCTTCCTGAAGATGAATGGGTTCATTTTTGGACCGGTAATGAGTGCCACGGAGGCTGGTATGAAATCGATTCACTTATAGGAAAGCCACCTGTTTTTTACAGGAAGGCCTCACCATATAGAGAGCTTTTTAAGACACTAGCACTATAATTATATAATTTTGGAATCTGCCTAAGATTGGCATCACCGGAGTAGAAATCTCCTCCTTATCGATGGTTTTACCGGAAGAAAAGTAACTCAGCCCTATCAATTATACAAGATAGGGCTGGTTGCTTTTTTTATTTAGATCACTTCTTTTGTTGACCATAATAAACGTATCCAGACACTGGGTACGCTTGTTGTCGGAATAGCATCAATTATCAATGTATACCTTGTATATATCTTTCGGTAGTATTAAAATATTATAAAATAAGTATTAGTGTTTTATTGATATATGCGCCGAAGTCTGAACTTCAGCGTTTCCTTAAATAAAACTTTGCAGTTTTAGCAGCTGTAGCCTAGGCACGCCGCTTATTAACGCAACAAGTTAGGAGGAAATCCTTATGAGCTTGAGAAATGATTCAAATATGATAATAGAATCAGCTATTAATGAGGCTCTCCCAAATACTGCGGTAAAGAAAGCTTTACAGTATGAGGACTTATCGGGTGGGAAATTACTGTTGGTATCAATAGGTAAGGCGGCCTGGTCTATGGCAAAGGCTGCATGTGAACTTCTAGGTAGCCGGATTGATGAAGGTATAGTAATAACAAAATATGATCATTCTCAAGGAGATTTGCTTAATATTCGCATTATGGAGGCGGGCCACCCCATTCCGGATGCTAATTCCTTTGCTGCAACAGAAGCGGCAATAAAGATGGTCTCAGGATTATCACCTGAAGACAAGGTACTGTTTCTTATATCGGGTGGTGGTTCAGCCCTTTTTGAGAAGCCTTTGATTAAAGAAAATGAACTCGAAAATTTAACTAAGCAGCTTCTTGCCTCCGGTGCCGATATTGTTGAAATAAATACCATCCGAAAGCGCTTGTCGGCCGTAAAGGGAGGAAAATTCGCTAAGCTTTGTGAACCGGCTCAGGTTATCTCTGTGGTTTTGTCTGACATCATTGGGGACCCATTAGATATGATAGCTTCAGGCCCTGCGTACCCTGATTCATCAACTTCAGATCAAGCCGTTGAAATAATACGTAAATATGGTATAACAGTGTCTGCAGAAATATCGGAACTATTAAAAAAGGAGACTCCGTCGGTATTAAATAATGTTCGGACTAAAATTACAGGCAGCGTTACCCAGCTATGTGTTGCAGCGGAGCGTAAATGCCGGGAACTTGGTTATGAGCCGATTGTACTGACAGCAAGTTTAAGATGTCAAGCCAGAGAAGCAGGCAGCTTTTTGGCCTCAATCGCTCAGTACTACAATTCATCAGAAAAATCTCTTGCATTTATATCAGGTGGCGAAACTGTTGTCCAGCTAAAAGGTAAAGGTAAAGGGGGCAGAAATCAGGAACTCGCCCTATCGGCTGCAGATGGTATCTCTGGGCTTGAAAATGTAGCAGTTTTTTCAATCGGTTCAGATGGCACAGATGGACCGACTGATGCGGCCGGAGGATATGTGGATTCAGATACAAAGAAGCTCTTAGCCCAAAAAGGCATTAATATATTTGAAACATTGGAAAACAATGATGCATATCATGCGCTTCAAGCATGCGACGGGCTTATCGTAACCGGTCCTACAGGCACAAATGTAAACGATTTATCTGTATTGCTAATCAAAAGAAAATGAATCCTTTATTTTAGTTAATACGATTTATTTACATTTATTTACGTTACATGATGCATTTTTTCAATATTGCTTGAATTAGCCAAAGGAGAAGGCGGTGCATGGCTCTTATTCAGAACGGTGGTGACTGAAATAAATTAAGGCGAGATATTGAGAATTGATAAAGCAAAAACCGCACGAAGTGATATGCTTGACTATCTGCTCCGCGCGGTTCAGGTTTTTTGATTAAAAGTCGCGTTTGGAATACAGTTTAAGAGAAATCATATAAGAGAGGATTAAAAGAATAGTTGCCAAAACGACTATACTTCCGACCACCATTAACAAATT
>JAEYOK010000042.1 GCA_023411795.1 Bacillota bacterium | reverse complement strand
AGCCAGAAATATGTTGCTTTAACTTAAATGTATTATGGTGTAAAATGATTGTATATTGTGTAATTAAATCGTATTACTCATAATATGAAGAGTATGTCTATAATGTGTAATTCGATAAATATCTTCGAACGTAAGAAATACATCTTATATAGGGAGCACTATTTTGTCGGCAAATAAGATTACTCACAACAATCATTATGTTCCGGAATTTTACCTAAGAAATTGGAGTCAGGATGGTAAGAGTATTTTTACATACAGTTTACTTGTGCCTGATTCCAGAACCCCTTATTGGAGTCGTAGATGGATTAAATCGACAGCTGTATGCAATGATATTTATACGCGAAATGAAGGAGAAAAGGAAGTAGACGATTTTGAAAAATGGTTTAACAGGGAGTTTGAAACACCTGTAATAATTGTTTTTGAAAAACTGTTAAATGGATATAACTTGGATAAAGAAGAATCATCGAAGCTCTCCCGTTTTATTGCTGCTCAATATTTAAGAACGCCTGCACATCTAAATAATCTAATGGCAGCTTGGCGCACAGAAGTGCCCAAGATAATTGGAGATACTCTGCAAGAAGCAACGAAACAACTTGAATCGCATCCTTTTAAAATTAAAAGCCAACCGCAAATAATTGAAGAAAAAAAACTATTGCCAATCAAAGTCACGGTTAATAAAGATATGGGAAAAGTGGAATGCAAATCGATTGTTGGAAAAGGAATGTATCTATTTGAATTGAAGTATCTGCTTACAAAAACGGTAAAGGTTACGGAAAAGTACAAATGGCACGTTATTCATGCCGCAAATGGGGTATTATTTCCGACATCCGATGACCCCGTAATATGCTTGAACTACTATAATGACCACAATTATGATTTTAATGGTGGATGGGGTAATAAAAACGGATATATTATAATGCCAATTTCGCCGACGCTCTTACTAATAACTCAAATCGGCAGTAATATGCCAACAGAACAATTAAATTATTCAGAGCATTGGAGTAAGTTTTTTCGTAAAATCATTATTGAGCATGCTCATCGCTATATATATGCAATCGAACGACAAAAAGGAATGCTTGCAATCAATCCCAGAAGGGTTAATAAAGCTTTATTTGAAAGTGAAAAGTGCATGATGGCAGGCTGGCATGATGAACAGATGGAAGGAGAAGCCCAATTCTTGAAGTCGTTATAGCAATAATGCGCACTTGATGAGAGCTAGGAGTGCAATTATATAATCCTGTGAAATAATGTCTCAAAAAATGCATACGGCGTAAATGCCCATATATCCAAATTAAAAAGTAGAGAGAGGTCGATATGAGGATTTCATCTATATATGTTCAAAATTTTCGGAAACTTCAACAGTGTAATATAGATTTCAGCAAGAGTACTACTCTGTTCGTTGGAGCTAATAATAGCGGAAAGACGTCAGCTATGGATGCACTTGGCAAATTCTTAGCAGGGCGGGACTTTGTTTTTAATGATTTCACTATTTCAAAGCGCACTGCCATAAATACGATTGGCGAAGAATGGGCAGACAAAGAATGCAAGATGCCGGAGAATTTAGAGAAATGGGATACCCTCTTGCCGACGATGGATGTTTGGTTGGAAGTGGAGAGTAGCGAAATTCACTATGTTGCCAGCATTATTCCAACACTAAAATGGCGCGGCGGAAAGCTCGGAGTTCGCCTAGCCTTTCAACCAAAAGATATTTCAAAGTTGTTTGCTGAGTATAGGGAGGCATATTTTGCAGCTCGCACTACTGAAGCTGCCGGAAAAGGAAAAGATGAATCTCTTATAAATCTATACCCCAAAGATCTATGTGATTTTCTCGACAAAAAATTAACTACATATTTTGCTATCAAGTCATATGTGCTTGACCCCAAACAATCTGAAATAGAACCGCCTCAGTCAACCCCGTACGGGATGGAATGCTTCAATGACAACCCTTTAAAGGGTATTATTAGGATAGATATGATTGATGCTCAGCGCGGCTTTTCTGATCCGGATTCTTCCGATGATAGCGAAAGGGCACGGAAACAGCTATCCACTCAGATGCGTAGTTATTATGACAAGCACTTAGATCCGGAGAAGCTCCCTACCCCTAAGGATTTAGAAATATTGGAAGTTACCGAACAAGCGAGAGGTGTCTTTGATAAAAATCTCGCCGATAAATTTGCTCCTGCAATTTCTGAACTGGAAGGCTTGGGTTATCCCGGTGTAACTGATCCGAAAATCACGATTACAACTAAGGTGAGTACGAGTGAGACGTTGAAGCATGATTCTGCCGTACAGTATGCTCTTAGCAAAAATGATGGGACACTGAAGCTACCGGAAAAATATAATGGTTTGGGCTACCAGAATCTTATTTCAATGGTTTTCGATCTCATGAGTTTTCGAGACAGTTGGATGCGGGTGGGAAAAGCCCGGCAAGAAAAAGACGATACGGATACAATCGAACCATTACATCTGGTTCTGGTAGAAGAGCCTGAAGCACATTTGCATATGCAGGTACAGCAAGTATTTTTACGGAAAGCCTACTCAGTACTGCGAAATCATATGTTTCTTAAAAGCAACAAGAATTTTTCCACACAGCTTGTGATCAGTACACATTCAAGCCATATCGCACGCGAGACGGACTTTGCGGATTTGCGCTATTTCAAGCGACTTCCCGAATGCGCTGACTGTAATGTTGCCACAGCTAAAGTAATTAATCTATCCGATGTGTTTGGTAAAGAAGACGAAACAGACAAATTTGTAACGCGATACCTGCAAACAACCCATTGTGACTTATTCTTCGCAGATGCCGCCATATTAGTTGAGGGTTCTGCGGAAAGCATGTTAGTGCCTCATTTTATAAAAGATCATTATCCTGAATTGCATCAAAGATATGTTTCGATACTTAGTATAAGTGGTCGTCATTCACATCGGTTAAGCCCTTTGATTGATAAGTTGTGCTTACCAACTTTAGTAATTTCAGATTTGGACTCTGCGGAACCAGACGGCCACCATAAGGCTGCTCACCCTGAGCGGAACAAAGGGTTAATAAGCAGTAATTATGCTATCACTGATTGGCTGATTAAGGAAAAGGATATGGACAAGCTTATTGATCTTGGAGCAGAACAAAAAGTGTTTACAAATGAAACCCCATACAAGTATTCTATTCGAATTGCCTATCAGACCCCGGTAAAAATTGATTTTGATGAAATGTCAACAGAAGCTTTGTCTAGCACATTTGAGGACTGTATGGTCTACGCGAATTACAAATTGTTCAATAACCTTAAAGAAAGTGATATCGGGGATGATGCTGGGAGCCTTCTTAAGAAGGTAAATATCGCACTTAATGCTGAAAAATCATTTTATGAAATACATAAACAAATATATGATGAACTTCGCAATGGGAAATCTGATCAGAAAGCTGAATTCGCTTTGGATTTAATTTATGCTATTGACCCCGGCAAACTTACGGTTCCTCCTTATATTGCTGAAGGATTAGAATGGCTCCAAACTGTTCTGCGTCCAGAGGAGTGTT
>JAEYOK010000047.1 GCA_023411795.1 Bacillota bacterium | reverse complement strand
TAACGGCGTGTTCCATTCCAAAGTATTGTTTTTAAAGGTTTAAATGCTTTAATTATTTCATCTGCCTCTTTATACTTACCACGGCTTGCTAATTTGTGGATTTCAATAACATGCTTTGGATACATATTTGCATATGCAGTAATAAAGGCATTGGTTCCCATTTGATATCCAAGTGGTTCAATCCATTCCCCTGCGCCATTTATTATAACTAATTTATCAGAAAGGTCCTCTACTACTAATTTGAACTTTACTGTATTGCCTGAACACTCTTTCAAAGCAACAACATTTTCTATTTCAGCAAGCTTTTTTAATGTTTCCAAAGAAATATCCTGTGCAGTAATGTTTGGGTTGTTATAAATCATTATTCCTATTGAGATATTATCTGACAGAGCCTTATAATGCTGTAATAATGTCTCTTCGGTAGGATTAATCCAGTAGTATGGTGGTGTTGCCATTACTCCTTTAGCTCCACACTTCTCAGCATATTGAGCTAATTCAATAGCCTCTTCTGTTGATGTTGAGTTAATTCCACAGAATACTGGGCATTTTCCTTTTGTTGCTTCACAGACAATCTCAAACACTTTTTTTCTTTCTTCTAATGAAAGAACATAGCAATCTCCTGTGCTACCGCCGGCGACCAGCACTCCACATTCTTCTCCCATGCCGTTGTCAACCATAAATTGCACGTTTTTTCTCAATTGCTCTTCATTAATCTTTGAACCATCTTGTGTAAAAGGAGTGAAGACAATTGTAACTGGTCCTTGAATCATTGAATCGTACTTTGAATTTTTCATTCCAAATTCCCCCTTATGTAATATAAATTTTTTAATTCGGAACAATTAATAGATATTAGCTATAAGTTTTTATATTGTTACCATACCCCATAAATACTCGCACAAAATTAACGGAAATTACTTGTGAGTATTGTTTTTGATGATTTTATTATATAGCACAGACAAATACCTGTCTTTACATAATAAGTCGTTTGTTTTATATAAAAAGATATTCCAAGATATTACAGAATCTTAACATAATTAGTGCCTATGCCTTTCATTTGTAGTGTCATAAACAACAGTGCTAAATTGTTAAAAATCTTTTTCCAAAGCTTTAATTATAAAAGAGCTCGCCTACGCACAGAACACCTATATGCATGTGGTGGCATCCCTATTAGTTGTTTAAAAATCTTTGAAAAATGGTGTATCGAACTAAACCCAAGCAACTCACTAATTTCAGAAATAGAATGTTTTTGTTCACTAAGCAGTCTCTTTGAGAAAGACACCTTCATTTGCATGTGCATTTGGTGGACTCCACGACCAGTTGCTTTCTTGAACGTTGTCTTTATATAAGATTTAGAAAAATTTAATTGGTTGCAAATGTCATCCAAAGTTATATTGCCATTAATGTTATCTTCAAGTATCCGTATAATTCTTTCAACAATAAATTTGTTATCTTTATACATTTTACCACCATTAATAGGTAAAATAGATGAATATGTCTTATTACGGATAATAGATATTAGAAGCTGTTCAAGATGGGTTTTTATCATCTGTTCAGATCCAAAAGGAGCATCCACCCTTTTGATGAGCTTTCTTTGACCAATGAGGTTTAGGGGATCTATAAATGTAACGGCTGATTCATTTACTATTTCTGATATATGTTCTTTTTGGTCGGTTGTAACTGCAATTTTCATTCCAGATAGATTATGTATAGCAGAACTTTGTGAACTAAATGTTATTATTACTACACTTGCAAATGTATTATTGGCACGAATATTGTGGAACTCACCAGGTTTGTGAAAAATCGCTTCACCTCGCCCCAATATATGAGACTGGTCATCAGCAACTATGCAAACCTCTCCTGCATCTATGAATACCATTTCCCAGAAATCATGTGATTCACCTGGATAGGTGAAATCACGGGTATAATCATAGCAATGAACCGTTACTATACTATCAACATTAATAACCTCTGTAAGTGGAGTAAACTGATACATCATGTTGTCCTTCTTAATAATACTATAATTATTATAAGACCAAAAAAACAGGAATACCACTGACATATTATCTCAGTATAAGTTCCTACAGGGCATCAGAATGCCATCTGAATCCCCTATTATACTTTCTGTTAAAATAACTTATCTGGATTTAGAATACCATTAGGGTCAAATGCGGCCTTTATACCCCGCATAATCTGTATCTGAGTTTCACCAAGTGTTTCAGACATATAACTTTTCTTAGCATAGCCAATACCATGTTCTCCCGAAACCAATCCCCCTAGTTCCATTGCTCTCTTATAGAGAAGTGCAAATGCCTTATTTAGTCGGCTCTGCCACTCATCTTCGTCACATTCATCACGGCATATGTAAATATGCAGGTTACCATCTCCTGCATGTCCAAACAGCGGAAGCCTTAGTGATACTTCTTTTGCGACGTTATGAACATAAGCAACGAAATCTGCAACATAGCTACGTGGAACCACAACATCACATTCATCCATCTCAGTTGTTGACGCCTTGATAGCTTCAAGAAATGCGCCTCTTGCTGTCCATACTGATGCTTTACGTTCGTCAGTATCAACGAGATATACGTCTATTGCGCCAAGTGATATACATAACTCAGAAATTGCCACTATTTCACGGTTAAAAAACTCCTGGTCATTACCATCTATTGTTAGAAGTAAATATGCAGGGAATTTAGTATCCGGGAACCGTTTGCCTAAAAATTGTTCGGAGAAGAGTAATGTCTCGCGCTCCATAAATTCTATTGCTGTTAGTGACTTTCCACTACGGATGAGAGCAGGAACCGTTTCAATGGCAGCTTTAACGGAAGAAAAAGGTACAAGAAGAGACATAGCGATCTTTGGTAATGGTAGTAGTTTTAGAACTGCCTCTGTCACCACAGCCAGAGTTCCCTCCGAACCTATTAGAATATCTTTAATCCCATATCCAGTGCTGTTTTTAACTACTTTCCCACCAGTTTTAATTACTTCACCGCTTGGTAATACTGCTGTTAGTGCATTTACATAGTCCCTGGTTGTTCCATATTTGACCGCACGCATTCCACCAGCATTGGTACTAATGTTACCCCCAATTGTAGCACTCTTTTCACCTGGATCTGGCGGATAAAAGAATCCATGCTCCTCGCAATATGCTGCAAGATCCATTAACAATACACCCGGCTGTACTGTTACAGTAAGATTATCCTCATCAAGTTCTATTATTTTGTTCATACTAGTTGTTTCCAGCATGATACCACCACGTGTTGCAACGCTTGCTCCAACAAGACCTGTGCCGCTACCCCGGACAACTACCGGTATGCGCTCTGAATTTGCATATCGCATAATGGCGGAAACTTCTTCAGTATTCAATACACGTACAATTGCTCCCGGTGGATGGCTAATACCTCCTAGTTCGTCGTGACAGTAATCTTTACTTATTTGAGTACCAATTAGAACACGATCAGGCGCAGTCAACTCCTTGAGTTTCGTAACGTCATAATCATTCATTGTTTTATACATTTTCGATTTCTCCTCGAATTTTCTCTATAAGTTTTGGCAATACATCGTACAAATCGCCAACAATACCAATATGGGCAATGTTGAAAATAGATGCGGCTGGGTCATCATTAATAGCTAC
>JAEYOK010000008.1 GCA_023411795.1 Bacillota bacterium | reverse complement strand
CGCGGGCTTTTATGATTTAGCCTCTGCATATCAGTCTGTGCACATCAACTATTGAAAGCGCCGTGTACCGAACGGTACGCACGGTGCTGTGAGAGGACGGCGGCTAATCACCGCCTTCTACTCGATTTAATCTTTAGGTTTTTGTTCTTTATTTATTATCTTCAGCGTTTCTATTATGGGCAAATGCTGTGGACAAGCTCCTTCACATAAACCACATTCCACACAATGGGCTGCATCGTTACTATTTGTGGCCAGCTCTTTGTAATCCTTTCGGGCTTTATCCTCTGAATCTGGGTTAGTAGAATGGAAGAAGTTATATATACTGAAGCAACCGGGTATATTAACACCATTGGGGCAGGGCATACAGTAATTACAACCTGTGCAACCGATTTGTTTCTTGGATTTCCATTCATTAGCCAGCTCAGTAATGAAATTTACTTCTTCTTCCCTCATTTTATTGGGACCCATTTCAGGAGAATTACAAAGCTTGATGTTTTCTTCCACCTGTTCAAAGGTACTCATACCTGAAAGGATGGTGGAGACACCGGGTAGGTTGGCAACCCATCTCAAAGCCCAGTCCACGGGTTTACGCTTCACGGGGTAAGATTCCATCTTATTTAAGATGTCATTGGGGTGACCTCCTGTCAGACGCCCTCCGCGTAAGGGTTCCATAATAACCACACCTATGTTTTTAGCAGCAGCTTTTTCAAGCCCTTTCAGCCCTGCTTGATAATCAGTGTCAAGATAGTTCAACTGGATCTGACAAAAGTCCCAATCATATGTATCAAGAATATCAGCAAATACCTCATAACCATCATGGAAACTAAATCCGATATATTTTATCTTGCCGGCTTTTTTTGCGTCCATGGCTTTTTCCCATAAACCAAGCTTTTTATACTTTTCCCAGCCATTTCTATCTAGTGCATGCTGGAGATAAAAATCAATTTGATCTGTCTGAAGCCTTTCAAGCTGCTTATCAAGATAATAGTCCCAGTCCTCGGTCTTTTTAATGAGCCATGTCGGATTCTTAGTTGCAAGCATGACCCTTTCACGATAACCATCTTTTAAGGCTTGACCTACCAGGGGTTCCGATTGCCCGTCATGATAACCCCATGCTGTGTCAACATAATTAACACCATTATCTATTGCATAGCGAATCATTCGAATTGCTTCCTCAGTGTTAATCTGGTCATACTTACCTTCTTTAACAGGCATGCGCATCACACCAAAACCCAATACTGAAGGTTTGAGATTTAGCTTGCCAAAATGACGATATTCCATGTGCTCTCTCCTTTGTGCAACTAAAGAATAATTTCTGCTGTACTAATGCTGATATGTCTATATTATATTTTTTACGAAGTTAATACAAGAGTGGGACAAGGGACGTTATAATAATGGCATTTCAATCAGAAGAATTAAGGCTGATTAATAATGGTAATCTTGGTTAAGCTAGATCGGACTAAACTGAATGAGGAGGACTTGTATGCAAGGAAAGTCGATTTTTAAGAAATGGTGGTTCTGGCTAATAGTTTTAGCCCTTTTGGTGATAATACTATCTAGTATGGGCAATAATAGAGGTCCAAACGGGTCACCATCACCCACCAGTCCGCTTACCGTTCTAACAACTACACCGTCTTCAAACCGAACACAAACACCTACGATTACCCCATCCCCTAGCCTTACCGTTACACCTTCCCCAACAACGACTGCAATGACCGGAAACAACAAGGTTGATGCAGGCATGTACAAGGTGGGCACCGATATTACAGCCGGAGAATATGTCATATTTGCAGAGAGTAATACGCTTTCTTACTATCAGGTTACCAAGGATAGCAGTGGTACCTTAGAGAGTATTATATCCAATGATAATTTTAAAGGCACCCGATATATTACCGTATCGGACGGGCAGTATATTGAAATAAGGTATTCGACCATGTACCCTATTGACAAAGCTCCTAAGTTAAGTGCTAAGGATAATAAATATTCGGAGGGTATGTACAAGGTTGGAAGAGATATTGCGGCAGGAGAGTACAAGGCGGTTTCTACAGGAACTGTTGGTTCCTATATTGAAGTGGCAAAGGACTCAAAAGGTGTTTTAGAAAGCATTGTGTCCAATGATAATTTCACAGCTGAAAAATATGTCACCATTAAAGACGGTCAATATATAAAGCTGGTGGAGTGCTATTTAACAACAAAGTAAATCTTGCCATAAAATCCTGGTGATAGTCAATCCGCTTGCAGGTAAACGCAGGCGGATTTTTTCTTTAAATAACCTTTTAAGGAATGTATAAATATATACATACAATTATTATATAACAATTAGTTATTATCATCAATTAATAACTGTGCCAAAAAACCATATCCTTGTATCTTATGCATCCAGCGTGTTATTTTATAGTATAGAAATATTAATAAGATAGGAATGTGCCGTGGAAAATAATAAAAACTTTATCGAGATACTCAATAAAATAGATTCGCTATTAAATAATTTGCCTACTGTGATTGTAGCTATTGACGGCAACAGTGGAGCGGGTAAAAGCTCTCTAGCCGAGATGATTCAAAAGAATAGGGACTGTAATGTTTTTCATATGGATCATTTTTTTCTCACTCCTGAATTAAGAACGGAGGAAAGGTATGGGGAAACTGGCGGTAATGTTGATTATGTAAGGTTTAAAAGAGAGGTCGCTGATGGGCTTTTAAGTGGTCAAGAGTTTACTTACCGCATTTTTAATTGCAAAGCGATGGCATTTGAAGAAGACATGGTCAAAGTTACTCCAAAAAGGATCAACATTGTGGAAGGTGTTTACAGTATGCACCCTATGCTGATAGATATCTACAACCTAAAGGTTTTTCTTGGCATTGATAAAGGAGAACAAAGCAGAAGAATCCTGGCAAGATCAGGCCCTGAGCTTCATAAAAAGTTTCAAAGCCTATGGATTCCTATGGAAAACAAGTATTTTGAAGAGATGAAAATTATTCAGCAGAGTGATTTGATTTATTTTATGGATTAGTAGGAGGATTTTCCTCCGGAGCCGGGTCCGGTTCAGGTTCGATGGATTCATCAAAATTGGATTGATCCGAATTGGTATCCGGATTGGAATCAGTGGATTGATCGGGTTCAATAGCCGGTTCTAGTGATGGCTCCGTCAGGAGTGTTTCTTCGGGTATGCCTATGAATTCTGTTACTCTTCCGGTTAATTTCTCGATTTTTGCTCTTAAATCTTTACCTGAATCGCTTCCCATTACACGAATTCTGGGTAAAAGGAATGGATTGGCTTTTTTTGTAGCTATCCCGTATTTAGTCGTGACTGAGAAAAAATATCCTTGTTCTATTAGCTCATCTACCAAACTTTGAGAATACCTACCGCACGGGAAACAAAAAATATTAACCGCTATGCCTGTTATGGATTCAAGTCTTATTTTTGATTCAGACAACTCAGATCCAATCTTACTTTCGGACATGACAGGTAAATCATATGAGTGACTTGCACTATGGTTTTGAATATCAATGACCCCGCTTGAGGTTATCTCTTTTAGCTGTGCTTCACCCAAGTAGCCATTATTGCCAATAGCATTGGTTATTATAAAAATGCAAGCGTTAAAACTGTATTTTTTTAAAATTGGATATCCAATAGTGTAATTTGACTCATATCCATCATCAAAGGTGATAATCACTGGATTTTCAGGTAAGGGTGATTCATTCATATAGTGGTCATATAAATCATTAAATGTAATAGTGTTATAACCATGTGCTTTCAAATGATACATCTGATCTTCAAATGCTGCTTCAGATACATTAAGGCCGTCTCCTGCCGCAGAGCCTTCCAATAAATTATGGTACATTAAAATTGGTACCTTTATACCTTTTTCTATGCTCTTATACCAATCGGGTAAATCGTAAATCTGCACTTGGGGTTCAGGCGTACTTGTTGGGGGGACTGATTCCACAGGATTATCCACTGGTGGGGTTTCTATTACTTTAGGTGTAGGTGTATCCTTCAACATTGGGGATGGTGTAGGCGTGCCTGTAGTAAGAGATATATTATCTCCGGATAGATTACCTTTTTGAATAGAGAGTTCATCTTTATCAATAAGAGCCTCGGCATATATACTTGCTGTATCATATTGATAACAGCTGCCTGAAAAAACAGATAGAATTAAAATAAGGGATAATAACAGTACAAAATATCTAGTCACAGCGTTCTCCCCATTAATTGGATAATTTGCCCATTAATATTATATATCTTTAGTAGATGATGTTTCAAGCATTGTTTGTCCCCTGGCCCATGCCAATGGTATAATAAAATCTATAATACCAATAAATTAATAAACTATTGGAGAGACCTATGAGCTTACGGGTAGTATATGGCCGCGCCGGTAGCGGCAAAACCCATTATTTTTTAAATGAAATAAAGTCACGAATTAAAGAAGGAGCAAAAAATCCCCTTGTTTTTCTTGTTCCGGAGCAATTTTCTTTTCAAGCTGAGAAGAGCCTAATATCCGCTCTTGGAGCTGGCGGTATTATTAAAACAGAGGTTCTTAGCTTTCAAAGAATGGCATACCGGATTTTTAACGAGGAGGGTGGTATAACCTACCCTCATATACACCCCGCCGGAAAGTCCATGATTATATACAGGATTCTAGACAGGCTAAGGGATAATTTCAAGGTCTTTTCAGGAGCTTGTAATCAGGATGGTTTTGTCAATACCATTTCTTCTATGATTACAGAGTTTAAAAGATACAGTGTTACTCCCGAACATCTGATGAAGGCAAGTAGTGATATTCCGGATAGTACTCCCCTTAAGGATAAGCTTAACGAGCTAAGCCTGATGTACAGCGAATTTGAATCAATCATCTCAGAGAGATACAGGGACTCCGATGACGATCTTACTTTGGCAGCAAAAAAACTGTCAGAATCGTCTTTATATGATGGTGTAGAAATATGGATTGACGGTTTCACAAGCTTTACCCCTCAGGAATATAAAATGATTGGGGAGCTTCTTAAGAAAGCCAAGACTGTGAATATCAGTTTATGCTGCGATTCCCTTGAGATGGACTTAAACGGTGAATCCGATGTTTTCTCACCGGTTAAAAATGCCTATGGTAAGCTTATCAACATCGCAAAAGTAAACAATACAATGATTTTAGAACCGATTTTCCTAGGTAGTAACCTCCCTCGGTTTAAACATAGTCCTGAGCTGGAACATCTGGAGAAGAATATTTACTCTTATCCTTATAAAACCTACGATGATGAAACAGAGAACCTATCGCTGTTTTCAGCCATGAATATATTTTCTGAGATTGAGTCGGCTGCAGGTGATATCATACGTCTATGTCGGGATGAAAATATGCGCTATCGGGACATTGCCGTAGTCACCAGAAATCTCCCTGCCTATGAAAAGCTTATAGAGGTTATTTTTTCAGAATATGAAATTCCCTATCACATTGACAGAAAGGTTGATATTACTAATCATCCTCTGATAAGGTTAATCCTTTCGATGCTGGATATTTTCATAGAAAACTGGTCCTATGAGAGTGTTTTTCGCTATTTAAAAACCGGGCTGATAAATATTGACCAAAGCAGCATTGACAAGCTTGAGAACTATGTTCTGGCATGCGGGATCCGCGGCAATAAATGGACTGGGGAAAAACCATGGGATATGAGTGTGGACCTAATACCTGATGAGAGAGGGTTCGCAGACAAAAGAAGAACCATCGATGAGATTAATGGTATACGTGATGTAGTGATTAAGCCTTTATTGGCATTTAGGGAAAAAACCAAGGGAAGGAACAGCGCAAAGATTTTTTGCGGATGTCTCTATGATTTCCTGTGTGAGCTTGATATACCACAGACTATTGAAAACAATATTCAGGTGTTTAGGCAAAAGGGCGATCTTACTCTTGCCAATGAATATTCACAGGTATGGAATATTGCAATGGATGTCCTTGACCAAACGGTTGAGGTTATGGGAGATGAAACCTTTGGAATTGAACGGTTCAGCAAGATTCTTAAAATTGGTCTTGGAGAATATAAAATAGGGACTATTCCCGCCGCCCTTGATCAGGTTATGGTGGGCAGCGTAGAGAGGTCAAGAAGCCATGAAATTAAGGCTATGTATATATTAGGAGTCAGTGATGGTGTGTTTCCCTCAGTAGCTGTAAAGGAAGGAATTTTATCAGATCAGGATCGTTCGATTCTAAACCATTTGGGCCTCGAATTGGCAAGTGATACAAGAGCGCAAGCCTTTGATGAGCAATATCTTGTTTATAGGACTCTGACCGTCGCCGGCAACTTATTAAGAATAAGCTGGCCTATAGCAGATAATGAGGGAAGGACTATGAGACCGTCCATCATAGTTTCCCGTCTTAAAAAGATATTTCCGCAAATCAGCCAGAGAAGCAATATAGTTCCCAGGCAATTGAACGAGTTTGATATGGAGATGATTTCAAAGGCAACCCCTACCTTTAGGAAAACAATAACAGCAATGCGACAAAAGGCTGATGGCGAAGAAATCCATACGGCCTGGAAGGACGTTTACAACTGGTTTTACGAAGATAAGGACTGGGAGAAGAGATGTGTGGCGACCCGAGAAGCATTTACTTATAGAAACGAGGCTGAAAGAATAAGTGATGAAAAAATCGGGCTCTTATACGGAGATCCGGTTTTATCAAGCGTATCCAGACTGGAGAAGTATACATCATGCCCATTTGCATTTTATGTCCAATATGGTCTGGGAGCAAAAGAAAGAAAGATTTACACCTTAAGCCCTCCGGACATAGGAACCTTCATGCATGCGGTTATAGAAAGGTTTTCAAAGCTAGTTTCCAAAGGTGAGGTTACCTGGCGCAGCTTTGACAGAGAATGGTGCAAAGAAAAGGTATCAAGCATAGTAGATGAGATGCTGCAAAAGATGCAGGGCATGGGAATAGCCGCATCAAAGAGATATACCGCATTAACTGCAAGGCTTAAGAGGGTGGTGGCAAGAGCCATCTGGCTTATTGCCGAACATATCAGAAGGAGCAGCTTTGATCCTATTGATTATGAAGTGGGATTTGGTGAGAGAGAAAAATACCCTCCAATAACTATAGAGATGGATTCGGGCAAGAAGATACAATTAAGCGGTAGAATTGATAGAATTGACGCTTTAAAAACTCAGGATGGAACATATCTGAGCATTATTGACTATAAATCGGGGACAAAGGATTTCAAGCTTTCCGATGTGTTCTATGGACTACAGATACAGCTGATTACTTATATGGATGCTATCTGGGAGAGCGAGGAAAAGAAAAATGACAACCCGGTTTATCCGGGTGGTATGCTCTATTTTAAGGTGGATGACCCCATAATTAAGGACAAAAAAGGCATTAGCGAGGAAGATATTGAAACCGCCATAATGCGAAAGCTTAAAATGAAAGGCTTAATTTTGGCCGATGTTAAGCTTATAAAAGATATGGACAATAATATTGAAGGATCGTCTATGATTATCCCGGCTACTTTGAACAAAGGTGATGTGATTGGTAAAAACACCTCTGCCGCAACTTTGGAGCAGTTTAAGTCAATGCGGAAATATATTCGTAGTTTATTAAAGAATATAGGAAATGAAATTGTTAAAGGAAATGTAGATATTAAGCCTTGCAAAAAGAAGGGCATTACCTCATGCACATATTGCGGCTTTCTTTCAATCTGTCAATTCGATACCGCCAGAAAAGAAAACTCCTTTAAACTTTTATATGATAAACCCAATGATGAGGTATGGGATTTGATAGGCAGGGAAGTTTCCCGGGGAGATTACCAATGAGTGAAAATAAATGGACAAGTGAACAACTGGAAGCGATAACGGCAAGAAACTGTAATCTGTTGGTTGCGGCTGCAGCCGGCGCAGGTAAAACAGCAGTTCTGGTCGAGCGTATAATAAAAAAGATAACAGATCCTAAGAATCCTGTAGATATTGACAGGCTTTTAATTGTGACTTTCACAAATGCTGCTGCAACCGAGATGAGGGAAAGAATTGCCGCTGCCATTTCAGATGTCCTAGATAAAAATCCCGGCTCCCGACTGATTCAAAGGCAAATGGCTCTTTTAGGTAAAGCCAGCATTACCACCATTCATTCCTTTTGTAAGGATGTTATTCAATCCAATTTTCAGGCAATCAATATCGATCCCAATTTCAGAATCGCCGATGAGACAGAAAGCACACTGATGAAGCTGGAAGCCCTTAACGACTTGTTTGAGGAGCAGTACGAAAAACAGGATAACAGGGAGTTTTTCGAGCTTTTAGATAGCTATGGCGGAAACCGCGATGACCAAGCTCTTATGGATATGGTTTTGAATTTGTATACATTTATACAGAGCAGCCCATGGCCCGAAAAATGGCTTTTAGAAAAGACAGAAGCTTTGAGAGTTCCTGATGGACATGATTTTGCACAAACTCTATGGGGTAAAGTGCTCTTGGACTCTGTAAAAATCGAGTTTAAGGCTATGGCCGATATGCTAACCCAGGCTCTTGAAATTATCAATACAGGTATGGGTTTAGAAAAGTATTTGCCTGTTTTTCAGGAGGACTTATCAAGTATTACGAATCTTTCAGGGATTTTGGATAAGAACATAAATCAACGGTCAGGGAACATATGGGATAATGTTTATGAGAGCCTTATTTCCATTAATTTTTCAACCCTACCAAGAGCTGCGAAAGACGCCGACACTGACAAGCAAGACCGGGTGAAAAAAATACGCGACAATGTAAAAGCCCGAATAAAAAAGCTTAGAGAAAAAATCATGCTATCTAATTCAGCTGATTGCATAAATGATCTTAATTTACTTTTTCCCAAAATAAAATGTCTGGCATCTATGGTGACCGAGCTTTCAATAAAGTACTCCGAAAAGAAAAGTAAGAAGGCTGTGCTGGATTTTAATGATCTAGAGCATTTTTGTCTGAGAATCCTGTCAACTATAGATGAGGAAGGCAATATAAAGCCCTCTGATACAGCTTTAAGCTACAGGGAACGATTTGAAGAGATAATGGTCGACGAGTATCAGGACAGTAACCTTGTTCAGGAAATTATCGTCAACATGATTTCTAAGGGAGAAAAACCAAACGTATTTATGGTAGGTGACGTTAAGCAGAGTATATACAGATTTAGACAGGCAAGACCGGAGCTTTTCATGGATAAATACAATAATTATTCAACCGAAGATGGTCAGCCCTATAGAAAAATTCTTTTATATAAGAATTTCAGAAGCCGAAAGAATGTTGTGGATTCGGTAAACTTTATTTTTAGACAGATTATGTCTGTTAATGCCGGAGAGCTTGACTATACAGAAGAAGAAGCGTTGAATCCGGGCGCGGTTTATCCTGATATGGAACAGGAGCAAGTCATTTGTGGAGGCATGACGGAGCTTCTTCTGATGCAGACGGGCGATATAGCCGAAACAAGTGATGATTTGCCACAGGAAAGCACCGAAAGTGAAGCTAATTCAGATGAGTCTGAGGAAGAAATGCTTGATAATATCCAATGTGAGGCTCGTATGGTAGCTCGAAGGATTAATCAACTCATGGACAAAGACAAAGAAGGCAATAACTTTTTTGTGTATGATAAAGGGCAGAAGGGTTACAGAAAAGTTGAATATAGGGATATAGTCATATTATTGAGAACCACAAAGAAACGGTCGGATGTATTTACCGACGAGCTGACTGTGGCAGGAATCCCGGTATTCGCCGACACCGGGAGCGGATTTTTTAAGACTATTGAGGTTCAGATAATATTATCTCTTTTACAGATAATAGATAACCCTTATCAGGACATACCGTTGTTATCGGTTTTACGTTCACCGATAGTTTCTTTTTCCACCGATGATTTGACAGATTTGAGACTTTTGGAGCGAAAAGGTTCACTGTTTGACGGGCTAATTAAATTGGCCGAAAGAGGAGAAAGCGAGACCGCCAGAAAAGCTGAGACCTTTCTGGAGAACATTAAGAAATGGAGGGAATTATCCCAGTATATATCAACCGATCAGCTTATTTGGAGACTTTATAACGAAACCGGCTATTATAGTATTGTCGGGGCAATGCCGGGAGGGGAACAGCGACAGGCTAACCTTAGAATTCTTTTTGAAAGAGCTAAGCAATTTGAAGAGACAAGCTATAAAGGACTGTTTAATTTTATTAGCTTTATTGACAGACTGAAAAGCAGTAAGGGAGATATGGGAAGCGCTAAAATCCTCAGTGAAAATGACAATGTGGTTAGGATTATGAGTATCCATAAGAGTAAGGGTTTGGAATTCCCCGTTGTCTTCCTGTCGGGATGCGGCAAAAAGTTTAATTTACAGGATATGAACGATAGTATTTTACTCCATCAGGATATGGGCTTTGGCCCCGATGTGGTCGATTACACCAGGAGAATCTCATGGCCATCAGCCGCTAAAGAGGCTATCAGGGTGAAGATAAAGGCGGAGACCCTTTCTGAGGAAATGCGCGTCTTATATGTAGCACTGACCCGAGCAAGAGAGAAATTGATTATTACCGGAGCCATAGATGACGCCGCAAAGAAGGTGACAAAGTGGTTATCTGCATCAGCTGAAAAAGGTGAGAAGCTTCCCGACTATGAAATGCTTAATGGCGGTAATTATCTCGATTGGATATGTCCCGCGGTTTTAAGGCATAGGGATTGCGACGAGCTTCGTAAAGTTGTTTTTTCAGAGGAAGATATCAAGGGACAATTAATTGAAGATTCCTCCCAATGGCACATAGAGTTATGGAACAAAAGCGACGTAGTAGCAAACAAAGAGATTGAGCAATTAAAGGACAATGAATTTCTGCAATGGCTGGATAGACATAATAGCTATGAGAATAATAAACCTTTGATAGATGAGGTAGATAGGAGATTGAGCTGGGAGTATTCTTACACTGAGGCTTCTGTTATTCCGGCCAAGGTCTCGGTTACTGAGCTTAAGAGACGGTTTAATGCCCAATCCGATAATGGTGATGATTCTTTACCGGTATATACTACCGCCCTTGTCAAGAAGCCCAAGTTTCTCGAAGAAAAGAAAGGTCTTAGTGGGGCGGAAAAGGGAACTATCATGCATTTTGTTATACAGCATTTGGATTTACAGGCTTTAAAAAATAATTCGTCAATAGAGGCTATTACTGAGCAGGTAAACCATATGGTATCCAAGGATCTCTTGACCAGAAATCAGGTTGAAAGCCTTAATCTTTCATTGATAGTTAACTTTTTTAATTCCGATTTGGGAAAGAGGATGCTAAGTTCATCAAGTATAAGCAGGGAGATTCCTTTTAATATTGAGATATCGTGCGAAGACATTAATAAAGCATCCGGCGACTTGTTAAGAGGAGAAACCGTGCTTCTTCAAGGAGTTATAGATTGCTACTTCGAAGAGTATGACGGCATCGTACTTATAGATTTCAAAACAGACCAAGTAAGAGATGGTTATGAAGATGCAGCAAAAGAAAGGTATAAGCTTCAGATGGATTATTATACAAAAGCTCTTGAAAGGTTGACCGGGATGATAGTCCGAGAGAAGTGTATTTATCTTTTAAAGTCAGGCAAAGCTTTGTATATTTAGGTAATTTATAATATCACTTGACAAAGTAATAGCAACTTTATATTCTGAGAATATTGGCTCAGTTATTAAAAAAGAAGGTATTTTATGAAAATAATCATCATTGGGGATGGCAAGGTTGGATATAGTTTGGCAGAACATTTGTCACAAGAAGACCATGACGTAACAATAATTGATAAAAACCCTGAAGCATTGAAAAAGGCCAACGAATACCTCGATGTTATGTGTATAAGGGGAAACGGTATCAGTACGAAAATCATGATGGAAGCAGGTATTAAGAATGCCGACCTCCTTATTGCAGCCACATCCGGCGACGAGATGAATATGGTATGCGCCCTGACCGGTAAAAAACTCGGGGCAAAGCACACTGTGGCAAGAATAAGGGATCCGGAGTACGCTAATGAGCTGTCGATATTAAAGGATGATCTCGGACTCGATCTTATAATAAATCCCGAGCAAGCCGCATCCCGTGAAATCGGGCGTTTGTTGAGATTTCCTTCGGCTGCTGATGTTGAACATTTTGCCAAAGGCCGGGTTGAATTTATTGAAATAAAAGCAACTCACAGTATGCCGATTATTGGTATACCCTTAAAAGACATACCGTCAAAAATATGTGGTAATGTCCTGATTGGTGCTGTTGAGAGAGGGGAAGAGGTTATCATCCCCAACGGTAGTTTTGAGATACTAGAGGGCGACACGCTGTATATTATTGGAAGGCCTAACGATGTGACCACCTTCTGTAAGCAGATTGGATTACTGACTCAGAAGATAAAGAACGTCATGGTGGTAGGTGGTGGAAGAATTGCTCATTATCTTGCCCTATTACTAAAACAAAACGATATAAAGGTAAAGATAATTGAGATAGATAGGCAAAGGTGTATAGAGCTTTCTGAGATGCTTCCCGATACTTTAATAATAAACGGAGACGGAACCGATCAAGCAGTTCTTGAATCAGAAAATTTGCGCGATATGGACGCTTTTGTAGCGCTTACAGGAAGAGATGAAGAAAATCTTATATCGTCGCTTTTGGCCAAGCAATGCGGAGTAAAAAAGGTTATTGCCAAAATAACAAGAATAAATAATCCTGCCATATTTGCCGGATTGGGAGTAGATAGTATTCTAAATCCAAAACTTATTACCTCAAATTATATTTTAAGATATGTAAGAGGACTTAACCGTGCTTTGGATAATCCTGCCGAGACTGTCTACAGAATCATAAATGAGAAGGCGGAAGTGCTTGAGTTTATAGCCAACAAATCAACTAAGCTTCTGAATATTCCGCTTAATAAGCTGAAGTTTGTAAATGGAGTGATTATTGGTGCCATTGCAAGGAGAAATGACATTATCATACCCCATGGCGATGACTGTATTAAACAGGGAGATAGCGTTATTGTTATTGCAATAGACAAAAGAATATCTGATTTAGATGAAGTAGCGGTGCAAATGAGAGGTTAAAAATGAACTTTAGATTGATAACTAAAAATCTGGGTATTGTCTTGATTATTGGGGCGGCTAGTATGCTGCCTTCCTTATTTGTATCTATCATATATAAACAGAATGATTTAGTGTCATTTTTGATTACCATTATATTGATGGACATCATAGGTTTTATCATGTACAAAATACCGGTAAAGAACAAAAACATCTATACCAGGGACGGATTTGCCATCGCTTCTATCGCATGGATACTGGTTTCTCTTTTTGGGGCCCTCCCATTTTACTTAAGCGGAAGTGTTCCCTCATATGTTGATGCGTTTTTCGAAACCGTTTCAGGCTTTACTACAACAGGTTCTTCCATAATAAGGGATATCGAAAGCCTTCCAAGAGGTATTTTGTTTTGGAGAAGCTTTACCAACTGGATTGGCGGTATGGGTGTTCTGGTTATGATGTTGGCTGTTCTACCTGCGGCGGGAGCCAGTACGGTTCAAATAATGAAGGCGGAAAGCCCCGGCCCGGATCCCGGCAAGCTAGTTCCTAAAATAGGTCAGTCAGCTAAAATCCTTTATCTGATGTATACTGCGTTGACGTTTATACAGATTATACTTTTACTGATAGGGGGCATGCCTCTATATGACGCCATGCTTCATACTTTTTCGACTGCTGGCACCGGAGGATTTTCAATTAAGAATCTTAGTATTGGTGCCTATAATAATGTTTATTACGAATTAGTAATTGCTGTGTTTATGTTTATTTTCGGTGTTAACTTTACACTTTATTATCAGGCAATAAAAGGCGGAATAAAAAACATATTCAAGGATGAGGAGTTCCGTTTTTATCTGTTTGCTTTTGTTGGAGCGATTTTACTAATAGCATGGAATATATACGGTAGAGTGTTTGACAATATCGGGGAAAGCCTTCGCCACTCTTTATTTCAGGTAAGTTCGATAATGACTACTACAGGTTTTTCATCTACAAATTTTGATCTTTGGCCGTCATTCAGCAAATCGATTCTTGTCATTCTTATGTTTATAGGAGCAAGTGCTGGTTCGACAGCCGGAGGAATTAAGTGTGTACGCTTTGTATTGTTGTTTAAGACAATTAAGCGTGAGGTTGGAAGAATTATTCACCCAAGATCGGTCTATTCGGTCAAGTACGGGGGAAAAATAGTGGATAATGATATCCTGTCAGCAGTTATGAATTATTTCTTTATTTTTATCGCCATTTTTACAGGAGCACTCCTTATTGTATCCCTGGATGGATTTGACATGGTATCAAATTTCACTGCTGTTGCCACGGCTATAGGTAATGTTGGTCCGGGTCTGGGAATTGTTGGTCCTATGGGGAACTTTGCGAACTATTCGGATATAAGTAAGATTACTTTCTCATTTGTTATGCTTTTTGGAAGACTTGAAATATATCCTATGCTTATACTTTTTACTCCGACATTTTGGAAGCGGGTAAATATATAAATGGGCTGTCTTTAGACCGGACAACCCATTTATCGGGAAGAAGGCGGAGCCTTCTTCATATAAAAAACCACCAGGTTTTTGAGTTATTTTATATGTTATTCTATATCCTCAACTACTTTTTCGGGAGGGCTGTCTAAAACTTCAGGGTTTTTGATAAGATTGCGATATAGCTTAAATGCTGTTGCAAAGAAATGTCCGTCAGCAATTCTTTCATCTGTTACCACACAAACTCGGACATATTTTTTATTAACTATTTCGTTATCTGAGGTAATAACCTTCTCCTTCATTTTGATACCAAAGGCAACAAATGCGCTTGTGGTACCAAAGTCATAAAGATGGTGATAAACGGGTTGTATTCCCACAGATCCAAGGTCGGTTATAAATACACTGGTGTGGAACGGACTTAAACGATTGATTATTTTTGGCATAAGCCCCATATAATCCAGACATCTTAATACCCATACCAAGAACCTAACTAGCTGACCGGGTATAGACATAATCAGCTTCGCAAGCTTATCGGTACCGTTCTTTGTATCCACTTGCTTGTTATCATCAATAGCTTTATTTACTTTTTTAACGACATCCATGAAGGTATCATCAGGGCTAAATTTAACCTTTAGTGTGGTTTCAGGACTATCTTCAGATAATTCTTTTTTAAGTACAAAGGAAATAAGTATTTCATTTCTGGCAAACACTTTTTGACCTGCTACAAATCTATTGAGAGCAGGCTTTTGGGAAATAACTCTTACCATAGCGGCAATGATAACATGAAGGAAGGAAATCCGTTCACCGGTTTCTTTTCTCTTTCTGATAATATAAGCTTCAGTACCGCTGATTTCCATTTTATCCTCAAAATAATTCTGAGCATCAATACGTGTTTTCATAATATATGGAATTATTTTGTAGAAGGGATCAAGAGTTCTAATCTTTCTTCCGTCATATCTGTCACCAAAGCGTCGTTTTCTATTTGGCATTGCTCCTCCTAAAGGTAAGTATGTAATTATTATACCACAGAACAAGCCAACAAGTCAGGCTGCTTACTTGTTCAATTAAAAAAAACCGCCCATGTCGGGCGGTCTCGTTAGGCGCTTCTATTAATGTTACTCTTTGTTGTTTTCGCAGTTTTCTCTGTTATTTTCCTTGTTGTTTTCCTTGTTGTTTTCCCTATTGTTATTGTTATTGTTTCTGTTGTTCTTCTGTCTGTTGTCGTCCATTGATATACTCCTTTCTAAAATAAATTGTTATTTCATGCTTTCCTCAGCCATCTTTATCATACGTTTTACCATTTGACCACCTATGGGTCCACCCTCATGGCCATTCTGGCTCGAAGGTAGGTCGCCTTTGTAGTGATCATTGTTTTCTTTACAATACTGAAGATGGCCAATTTCTTGGGCACATTCCAATTTGAATTTAGTCAAAGCTTCACGGCTTGAAGGTACAATAGGCGTTTTAGGCCTAGACATGATTTATCACCTCCTTACCGTAAAAGATTCGGCTCATCAAAAAAGATGTCCATTCAATATTGTGGTCAAAAAGCGATAAATCTTGCATGTTAATTTGAGGTAATAATTATTTAAAATTACGATATTATTATGGATAAATAATAGACATAATATTAAATAATAAAATTTAATTGTTCTAATCGGATTGTATAGGAGAATGAATTTGAAGAAGGTATTGAAGGTTATATTCAGTAGAATAGTTATAATGGCAATGCTAATGATAGCTCAGATTGCCATACTATTACTCTTGATACTAAGGCTCAGAATATCCTTTTTATTCCTTTACTCGCTGTTTAGCATATTAAGTCTTACGATGGTGTTTTTCATTATAAGCCAAAGAAGCAATCCGGCCCACAAACTTGCATGGGTTCTTCCGATTATGATATTTCCAGTTTTCGGAGGAATTCTATATATAATTTTAAGGACCAATGTAACTAGCAAAAAATTCCGAAAAAGGATTAACAGTATTTATGAAAGAATGCTTCCCCTTATGAATGAAGATAAGGAAATTATTGAGGAGCTGAAAATGCAGGACAGTTGTGTGGCGAATCAGTCCCAGTATATCTCCACGGCTTCCGGATTTCCGATATATAAGAATATAGAAACCGAGTATTTCTCTTCAGGTGAAGATTTTTTTCTTTCGTTTATTGAGGAATTAAAAAAAGCGAAAGATTTTATTTTTATTGAAACATTTATAATCAGAGAGGGGTTAATGTGGAATACCATATTATCAATACTTGAAGAGAAGGCCGGACAGGGAGTGGACATACGTGTCATGTACGACGATGCGGGTTGTCTAACTACACTTCCAAATAAATACTATGAAAAGTTGAGAGCAAAAGGTATAAAATGCTATGCATTTAACCCCTTTACACCGCTATTGGAGATACGCATGAACCACCGGGATCACAGAAAAATTATTGTGATTGACGGGCATACGGCATATACCGGGGGAATTAACCTTGCTGATGAATACATTAACGCCTACGAAAAATATGGTCACTGGAAGGATGCTGCCATTCTTATTAGAGGAGAGGCTGTCTGGAGCATGACATTGATGTTTCTACATCTTTGGGAATTCATTTCAAAGACCCAGGAAGATTATTCACGATTCAAGCCAAATGAACTAAACTTTAAAGATCTTAATATTGAGGGCTATGTTCAGCCCTATGGTGATAATCCTCTAGATAGTGAGCCGGTTGGAGAGTTCACTTATATAAACATGATTGGAAGGGCAAAAAAATATATATATATCTATACACCTTATCTGGTGCTGGATTATGAAATGACGACGACACTTATTCGCGCCGCTAAAAGCGGAGTTGATGTAAGAATTGTAACTCCTCACATCCCTGATAAATGGTATGTATTCCTCGTCACTCAATCGTATTATGAAATATTGATTGAAGCAAGTGTCAAAATATATGAATATACCCCCGGGTTCCTTCATTCAAAAGCCTTTGTATGCGATGATGAACTGGGGACAGTAGGCTCAATTAATCTTGATTACCGAAGCCTTTATTTTCATTTTGAATGTGGAGTGTGGCTATACAGAACTAAGTCTATTAAAAAAATAAAGGATGATTTTGACGCCACATTTAATGATTGCCATCAGATTACCCTTGAAGAATGCAAAAATATTAAATTTTCAAAACGAATAATAAGAGGATTTTTTAGACTCTTTGCGCCTTTAATGTAGGAGTTATTACATGAACATGCAAGATTTGTGCTAAAATGAATCTACCTAAATAATGATAAGTGAAAAGAGATTATTATGGAATTGATAATTGGATACTTAGTTATAATCAATATATTGGCGTTTGGTCTTTCAGGATACGATAAAAGCGCAGCTATTCACAAAAAGAGGAGGATTCCCGAAAAGACACTATTTTTTATCGCTATAATGGGAGGTTCCATAGGACTATACATATCTATGTCCTTTTTCAGGCATAAAACAAAACATCTCTCTTTTACATTAGGTGTTCCTATAATAATCTTGGTACAAGCAGTCTTAGCCTGGCTTTATTTCAATGGAATAATTTAAATAAAACTGTGGTGTATTTGTATTTTATTGGCTTAATCATCACACAATAAGCAAAATGATGTTGATGTTAAGGAGATATGATTATGAATACACCTTATTGGATTTCCAGTTCTGAGGAAAGAAGCTATGAAGCGCTAAAAGAAGATATATCGACTGATTATCTAGTAATTGGCGGCGGTATTACAGGTATGACCTGCCTATATCTTTTGACAAAAGCGGGTTTAAATGCGACTTTAATTGATGCAAATAAGGTGGGCTTCGGTACAACGGGAAGAAACACCGGAAAAGCCACAGCTCAGCATGGTTACACATATTCACGCATTGAAAAAAGATATGGTTTAGAAAAAGCAAAAGAATATTATAGAGCAAACACAGAGGCTATTGATTTTATTGAGAATATATCAGTACAAAATAATATAGACTGCCAGTTTAAAAGACTTCCGGCATATTTGTTTACTCAGGATGAAGAATATGTGCCCAAACTGGAAAAGGAATTCGAAATCTATCAGCAGATGGGTATTAATTGCTCCTTTGAAAAGGAAATACCTATTCCCATAGATGTTTTATGTGCTCTTAAAATGAATAATCAGGCCCAATTTCATCCCAAACGCTTTCTAGATGGCTTGACAGAGCTGGCAATAAAGCAAGGCGCTCATATTTATGAAAATACCCGGGTTATTGACTTCCATCCGGGTAAGGAATGTGTAATCAAAACTAAAAACAATAAGAGTATTAATGCTAAGAACGTTATTATTGCATCCCACTATCCGTGCTACGATGGCAGGGGCTTTTATTTCGCCCGCCTTAAGCCTGACAGAAGCTATATAATAGGAATTGAAATGGAATCCTTTCCCGATGCTCATTTTATTAATGCCGAGGAACCTTCGATATCACTAAGATACATTCCTGAAGAGAAAATACTCATGATATCAGGGGAGAACCACAAGGTAGGGCATAAGGATGACGATCATTATCAAAAACTTAAGGATTTCGCTAAAAAAACATTTAACACCGACAAGGTAAAATATGAGTGGTCAGCCCAGGACTATATATCACATGACTATGTTCCGTATGCCGGCTATATAAACTCTGAAAGAAAAAACATTTTTATAGCAACAGGATACAGAAAATGGGGATTAACCAATGGTATTGCTGCTGCAATAATCATAAAAGATTTGATTTTAGACGGAAGCTCTCCCTATGAGGAATTGTATAGTCATCTTAGAGTGAAGGACTTTGTTTCATTTAATTTTTTAAAGGAAAATGCCGATGTAGCCGTTCAGTTGATTTCAGGAAAGCTTGCTATAGGAGAAGCAGAGATTCCTGATGAGTCAGGTAAAGGAATCATCGTAAATGTCAACGGAAAACGTTGTGGCTATTATCGTGAGGAGGAAGGTGATTTTTACTTGGTGGACACTACCTGCCCCCATATGGGCTGCGAACTAAAGTGGAACTCACAGGAGAAGTCTTGGGATTGCCCCTGCCATGGTTCAAGATTCGACTACAAGGGTAATGTCCTAGAAGGTCCTGCCGAATACAACCTAAACAGCTACAATGAACCCAAAAATAAAATAAACCCGCAGATAAAATAAGAAACGTGATATGGTAAGTCGTCTTATTTGAGTAATAGTGAGTAATAGGGACGGTGACTTTTACTCTAGAAAAGTCACCGTCACGATACTCACTTAATATATGTCTTTCCAATCGTACATCTGATCTTCAGCTTCGAGTACTTGCTCCGTCAAGTAGTATTTCTGGTCGTGGAAGGCGGTATCTCTTTCATAATTTTCCATGCATTTTCCATCAGTATCTTTACAATCCTTGCAATAGAAATGTTTACATCCTTTCTCGACCACATCAAAAGGTCGCATCATATCATGATCTTCATGCTCCAGTATGTGGCAGTGGTATACATACCTTCCTGTAAAAGGACCGAATCGCATCAGCAAACGGGTTATTTGTCCGGGGAAGGCCTGAATTATATCCTTCCAGCCACTTTCATTGGCCGGTGGCGGTATAGGATTGCCTGTTAATATCAGTTGGCCGGTCTGATTGTACGCATCGGTATCAAAAGGTATTCGGTCAAGTAGCTGGAATTGAATCTGATGTATATGAATAGGGTGAATACCAAGACCGGGGTTGATAATTCTCCAGCACTCCAACTCTCCTATAACAGGTTCTTCGACTATACCACCCATAAACTCACGATTATTCAACATGAACAGCAAGCGGGTGAATCTATCTGTTCCTACGTTAATAGTTACATCTCTTGTTTTGCATATGTCTTTTTCTTTATATCTTTTTATGTGACTCAGAACTCCGGGCACAGTACTTGTATCTTCTCCGGAAGTGTTTTCTTTGACTCTAAATTGCATGATAAGCCCGTCACTATTAGGATCGGGTGGAGCGCCAAAGTCAAAAGGTGTTCTTGCTGTGTTTGTAAGTGTAATATTCGCACCCACAGCTTGTTCTGTAAAGTCAATCACAAGGTCAAGACGCTCAGAGGGAGCTATTGTAATTTCCTCCAACCGTACAGGTTTTTCCAGTAAACCACCGTCCGAACCAATTTGAATAAACTCCTGACCAGACGATAGCCTCATTCTGTAAAATCTTTCATTAGAGCCATTTAAGATGCGGAAGCGATATTTTCTCTGTTCTACATCGAGATATGGCCAAGCTTTTCCGTTGACTATAATGGTATCTCCAGCAAATCCCGGTGTGATGGAAACCTCCGGGTAAGTCGGCGGGGGATTTGGTACGTTTTTTGGATAGAAAAGAGAACCATCTTCATTAAACGTCTTATCCTGAATAACCAAGGGTATTTCATATACTCCGGAAGGCAAATTAAGTTCTCTTTCTTTTTTATTACGGATTATGTACATTCCTGCCAACCCGGCATAAACATTTAATCGGGTAATTCCAAGGGCATGGTCATGATACCATAGAGTGGTGGGGCGCTGATTGTTAGGGTATTTGTATATTTTTTGAGTAAAGCGTGGACCGCACATTTCGAAATCTTTGGTATACCAAGCGTCAGGGTACCCGTCGCTTTCTGGTTCTACTTCTGCTCCGTGTAGGTGGACAACTGTTCTTACTTCCGGCATACCTTCATGGGATCCGTGGAGCGTATGATCAACAGGTAATATGTGTTTTTCATCTGCAATGTTATTCATCCATTGTACATAAGTGCATTTACCTTCCTCGTTTTCAATAACGGGCCCCGGAATCTGGCCCTCATATCCCCAGACCTTGGTTGGATTGAGTTCACTATGAAACTGATGGAAAAAGTCTTGCATTCTAACTTCGTAATAGGTGCTATCCTTACATATCTCAACAGGCTTCAGAACCTTTGGTATTGGAAGAGCATCTACAAAAGGTGTTAGACTCATAGAGTAACTTCCTCAATATATTCCTGTTACATATTATGCGTACAAGCTATTTTGCGAATCAAAAAATAGTAAAATAGCATCGCATATGATTGGGAAATGAGGTTTGGGTGGGCTGGAATAGATTTTTGCATATGTTTTTTTCGACTGGTTTATATAAATTTTCTTATAAACATATTATCTTTTTCGAGAAAATCTTCTATTGTAGCAAAACCAAGCTGATTTAGTAGTTCAATAACATGGGGATTATCAATGGGCGATTTGTATGCAGCCAAATTAGCATAGTCATTGACATGCTCAGTACCTTCCTTATAGGGTATGATAGCCTTAGGCCCGCCTACACAGCCTCCTACGCAACCCATTCCCTCCATAAAATTCGCCTTAATATTACCCTCTGTAATCTCTTTGAGAAGCTGCTTACATTCTATAGCTCCATTTGCCTGAGTTGCCTTCAGTTTAATCTTTCTGTCGGGATTCAAACGGTTCAGAGTACGTTGGACGGCTTCACTGACTCCTCCGGTTCTGGCGTAGAGTCGCCCGGCCATTGAAGAATGATCCCTTAAATCTTCAGGCAGTTGGGAGAAGTCAATTTCAGCCAAGTCAAAAAGCTCCTTTACTTCTTGAAAGGTCAAGACATAATCAACGGCATCTTTTATATCCTGTTCTTTTGCTTCGGCTTTTTTAGCTATACAAGGACCGATAAAGACAGTAACTGCATCGGGATGCATCTTTTTTATAGCTCTTCCGCATGCTACCATAGGGGAAACAGATGGCGGCATATGGGGGATTAGCTCATGATATATTTTCTTAATCATTGCAACCCATATTGGGCAACAGCAGCTTGTAAGCATAAAATCACTATCCTCATGTACTGTGCGGTCAAATTCGAGAGCTTCTTTTAAAGTTAACAAATCTGCGAACATAGCAACTTCAAGCATACCGTAGAAGCCAAGACATTTAAAAGCAGATCGCAGCTTTCCGGCAGTTACATCCAAGGTGAATTGCCCGTTAAACGCAGGGGCAATCATGGCATATACAGGAACCGATTTAGAATTCAGTATATCTAGAATAGGGATGAGATCCTTTCTTTCAATAAGACCTTTGTTTTCACATATTTCCATGCAACGGCCGCAACCCAGGCAGTCGTTTTGGTCAACAACTACCTTCCCGGTATCGTCCCTCTTTATTGCAGAGAACAAGCATGCTACTTCACAAGCCGGGCTGTTTTCGTTTGAACAGTTTTTGCACGAGTCGGACTTGATAAATAATGGCTGATTTTCCGGATGAAGAAGCTGGTCTAAGGATTCTTCGCTATATTCATTATTAGATCTTACGCTTTCGATTTCCGCATCAAGCGTATTACTGAGAGAAGCCTTTACTAATCTATCATATAGTGCTTTGAATGTTTCCAAGTGGTATCCTCCTAACATAAACATAGTCCAAAATACTCAAACTTATTTTATCCGATTACCTTAATAATTCTCTGGTTTGCTTTATTATTATACATAGCCTTATCAGCGCGTACAAAAAGACTGTGGATATTGTTATCCAGCTCAGCATTATAAGAAGCCATACCATAGGCTATACTTATGTTATAATTCTCTGCTTTCTCATTATAACGGTCAATTTGCTCAAATAATTGGGATATGTAATCATTGATAACATACTCTTCTGAATTTCTTATGATGCAGGCAAATTCGTCACCGCCTATTCTATATACCTCACCCAACTGCCCTATGGTAACCTTCAGAATTTTTGCGCTATCTACCAGCATATTATCACCCTGTTTATGCCCGTAGGTGTCATTGATGGTTTTAAGATTATTTATATCCAAAATAATTAGATGTAGAGATAGGCCTGCTTCCAGACTGGAATTTAATGCATTCATCATCTCATCAAAGGAAGTACGGTTCTTTAAGTGTGTGAGTGTGTCAGTGTATGCAAGTGATAGAAGCAATCTGTTTTTTATACTCATATCTCTTATATAAAAAAGATTCTCGCCTAAGCTCCCTATATTAATTACAACAAAGAGCAGCATGCCAATCTGAAAACAACTTATATGGTTGATTTTGTGGATATAGGAGACATAAAACGAAAGAAGGTCCAACAGGTATAAGAAAGCCATAGTAAGACAGCTGAAGTTAAAGAGGGTAAGAGACTTTTTCTCTTCTTTTATCTTTTTAATGGAAATTGTACACACATATAATGCTGATGCTAAGGTAAGGGCATGGAAGACGGGCAAAACTGTTATAAAATCAACTATGTTCAAAATCTGAAGAATGGTGGTTATAGTAACAAACCCTAAAAAAGTCCATGACAATAACACCGGTACCCTATCTCTTTTAAGATGATAGATAGACTTAATATAGAGTAAGAAAGGTATTGGTAGCATATACAGTGACATGTATGCAAGATTGTGGACGAATACCGGATCGTTGAGAAATACCAATAGAATCATTCTCTCAGATGTTAACCATAAGCCTCCTAGTATAGAAAAGAGAGCAAGATAGAAAGTGCTTGAATCCTTAATACGGGAAAAGCTCATCATTGAGAAAAGGAAGAACAGTATTATCCCCAAAAAGAGCATTAATAAAGAAACAATAAGCGGAAAGATTTCATTTTTTATAAAGTCCAGCAATAGAGCTTCCCTGTTACCAATTACAAAATTGCTGACAATGCCGGAATAAACTCTATGACATGAAGACATTTGAATTGTGATTATACTGTTTTCATGACTTCCCTGTAGTGAAACAAAGTGTATACTATTGCCCGGGGACCATCCGAATTGCTTTGGAGATGAGCCGAAATCATATATAAGTTGATCGTCCAAAAAAATCTTTACTTTTTGCTGCTGTGTTATAAAAAATAGAGTTGGATTATTTATATCTGAAGCGGGAATAGCATTGGTTAGTTGGAGGGGTGTGTTTTTAGGTATGCCTTTAATAATCGCTGGCAAATCAACCTCGCCATTTTCTTTAGTAACGGGGTTATGATATTCCCACCCTTTACTCAAATCGAGGATTCTCTCATCCTCAATAGAGGGATTTATAGCCAATGATGACAGTAGTATTATTGCTAAAGCAGGAATTATTATATAAATAAGAACAATACCCAAAATTTTTTCGCTTTTCAAGAGACTTCTCCCTTTAGCCCAATATTTCGAGTCTTTGTAAGTTATTTTTGCATTTTAAGCATAGCATTATTATTTTAATAAATCAATTAATAATAAGTCTAGTTTTTTGCAAAACTAAATAATGGGATCAAGTTGCTTATAGACTATATATTGCACATATCCATATATTCTGGCCTGAATTTTTTATTTTAAAATGTTTATTGTTGATATATAATGATAATCAACCTAAATATTTGGAGGTATTAGTGAATGAAGAACGGGAAATTATATGAAGTCAGACCAATCAAAGACCTCAAAGACATGCTAAACTCCAGTGTTGAACTATACGGTGATAAAGCCGCTTTCCTATCTAAACCAAGAAATCAAGCAGATTATGTCCCTATAACATATAAGCAATATAAAAAAGATGTTGAGGCTTTTGGAACTGCCTTGTTAAGCTTAGGGCTCAAGGGCGGGAAAATAGCATTAATAGGTGAAAACCGTTATGAATGGTCAATATCATATTTGTCAGTCGTCAACGGAACGGGCGTTATTGTTCCTCTGGATAAAGAACTACCTGCAAATGAGATTAGATTATTGATTGACCGATCAGAATCCGATGCTATAATTTATTCCGGAAATGTAAAAGACAAAATTGAAATATTGGCAAAAGAATCCTCCACTTTAAAATATTTTATCAGTATGGAAGCAGAGCAGGATGAAGGCAATATTTTATCATTTAATCTTCTATTGAAAAAAGGCCATGAATTATTAGACGGTGGAAACAAAGAATTCATAGACGCCTCTATTGATAAAGATGCAATGAATATGCTTCTTTTTACTTCTGGAACAACGGATACGGCTAAAGCAGTAATGCTTTCCCATAAAAATATCGTAGAAAATCTTATGAATATGTGCTCAATGCTCTATATAGACCAAAACGATACTTTTCTGTCAATTCTACCAATACATCATACCTATGAATGTACATGCGGCTTTTTGTGCCAGCTATACCGTGGCTGTACGATAGCTTATTGCGAAGGGCTTAGACATATAACAAAAAACCTTAAGGAATCCAAGTGTACCATGATGTTGGGTGTTCCACTTGTCTTTGAATCCATGTACAGACAGATTATGAACCAGGCCATAAAATCAAAAGGAGAGAAAAAGATTAAATTTGCCCTTGGTCTAAGTAATTTTCTAAGAAAAATCAAAATTGATATCCGAAGAAAATTATTCAGTCAGATACATGAAGCCCTCGGAGGACATATAAGAATATTTATAAGCGGTGCTGCCGGTATTGATCCCCAAATTGCAAAGGGTTTTAGAGAATTGGGTATTAAATTAGTGCAGGGCTATGGTCTTACTGAATGTGCTCCGATAGTAGCCCTTAACAGAAATAACTATTATAAAGACGAAGCAGCCGGATTACCTCTGCCTAATTTAGAGGTAGTTATTGACAACCCTGATGAAGATGGCATAGGGGAAATAAAATGTAAGGGCTCGAGTATTATGTTGGGCTATTATAAAGACCCTGAAGCCACCGCTGAGGTATTAAGGGACGGTTGGTTTTATACCGGTGACAGCGGATATATTGATGAAGATGGATTTGTTCATATTACGGGTCGTAAAAAGAATGTTATTATTACAGGAAATGGCAAGAATGTTTTCCCTGAGGAGTTGGAAACACTTTTAAACAGAAGCAAATACATAAAAGAATCTCTTGTATTCGGAAAGGGACAGACTGACGGAGAAACGATAATCTGCGCCAAGATAGTTCCCGAACTGGAGAAAATAGATGAGGATATTAAAAACAATATAGCACCAGGGTCAACAGTTCAGGAGATAATTGAAAAAGAGGTCAGAACCATCAACAAGAGTATGGTTAGCTATAAATATATAAAGGATATTACAATACGGGAAGAGGAGTTTATTAAGACAACAACTAAGAAGATAAAGCGTCACGAAGAATTGAAAAATTAATGCTATAATGAGGGGATTTTATTAATATTGCATTTGCTCTTTTGGGAGCTACCCTTGCCTCAATCGGCTCGGTCTTTCAAAAGAAAGGCCTACTGTGGATTAACTATAGGAAAGAAAAAGATCAAAAATATATTAAACTATTGTTCCTATGGGTTCTGGGAGTATTAATTTCCTATATTATATCTGCCGTACCCATAAGCATTGCATCAAAAACTTTACCACCCCATATAATTACGGCAATGTCGGGCTGGGGAATTGTGGTTATTATAATCATGTCATATTTTTTCCTCAAAGAAAAAATATATAGATCTGATTTATTTTATTCCGCGTTAATTGTCGCATGCACTCTGGTTATAGGTCTTTTATCTAAAACTGTCTCCTCCCTGGATTATAACGGAGTATTTCTGATAATCCTATTTATAGCACCTTTTGCTGTTTTGATACCCGCATCTTCTAAGGCTTTGGGTGATAAAATAAGAGCTTCCTTATTTGCTGCATATGCTGGTACAATGGGAGGAATATCTATAGTTTTCTTCAATCTTTTAATGCGGTACTTTTTTACCGGGGGATTGAGTAGAGTGCCTTTATATTTTCTTTTTTTATATCCTATTGCAGCGATATCGGGAGCTATTTCGGAACAAGCGTCATACAGGTATGGAGATATGCCCGTGGTTTCATCAATAAGATTAGGGCTCTATATCATATATCCTGTTATTTGTTCCTGGCTGCTTTTCAATACCGGTGTAGATATTTATCAGCTATTAGCAATCATAATTATGACATTTTCTTGTTATGGCATTTTTAAGAAGAGATAAGATTAAAACACTTTGTTAAATTTGGGTTAACTCAGGTTAACTAAAGTTATTTTCGCTTTTATTGTCGATATCCCTTTGGTATAATGTTATGGGTTTGTTAAGGGAATACTATATCAGGTTAATAACAAACCATTTTAATAAAGAAAGGGGAAGTCTATGTTTGCTTTAGCCATTGTTATGCTGTTGGTATGTGCTTCGGTCTTTGTTAACGGATGGACTGATGCCCCGAATGCTATTGCAACAGTTGTTTCAACTCGAGTTTTAAGTCCTAAGGCGGCAGTTCTGCTGGCAACAGTGTTCAACTTAGCCGGTGTGTTCCTTATGGGGACAGCCGTTGCTAATACCACAGCCAAAATCGTTGATATAGGGACAGGACAGGACGCACTTATCACATTAGCAGCAGCGCAGTTATCCATTGTCATCTGGGCACTTTCTGCATGGAGATACGGAATTCCTACCAGCGAGAGTCATGCCCTTATTGCCGGGTTAATGGGCGCAGGAATGTCTTTAAAGGGCATAGAAGCCTTTAAATGGAATGAGTTTAAAAAGGTTCTTATTGGTCTTGCTGTCGCAACGATACTGGGCTTTTTATCAGGTCTTATAGTAACCAAAGGTGTCACTTTTTTATTCAAAGGAGTAAACCGACATAAGGCAAACAACTTCTTTTCATTTGGACAAATTATTTCTGCATCACTAATGGCATTTAGCCATGGTGCACAGGATGGGCAGAAATTTATGGGTGTATTTGCACTGGCTCTTGTGGTAGGAGGAGTTTATCCACCCAGTGAGAGTCTGTATATACCAATTTGGGTTATGCTGCTGTGTTCGGCTCTGATGGCTATCGGTACCTCTATAGGGGGGTACAAGATAATAAAAACTATGGGAATGGACATGGTTAAGCTGGAAAAGTATCAAGGCTTTTCTGCAGAAATAGGAGCTTCAGCTTGTATGCTCGGGGCAACAGCTTTAGGTATCCCGTTAAGCACAACCAATGCAAAAGGAACTGCGATTATGGGTGCAGGAGCAGCAAGAAGACTCTCAAATGTAAACTGGAATGTTGTGAAAGAAATGCTGTTGGCTTGGGGGTTAACATTTCCGGCTTGTTTGATACTAGGTTATGTAATGGCTGAAATATTCACTTTAATATTCTGATAGGAGGAATAAAAATATGGGCTTATTTTCCGGAAAAGATGTTGATTGTTTTGAACTGTTTGAGGTCTCCGCTTCATTTACCCAAAGAGCTTCTGTTTCTCTAAATAAATCATTCGAGGACGGCGTTGTCGATTACAATGAACTGCAGAATCTTAAATCAATAGAGCATGAGGCCGATATTCATGTTCACCGTTGTCTAAAGCTCGTTGAGGAGGCATTCATCACCCCTATTGATAGATCTGATATAGTTGAGATTATAAAAGAGATCGAGAATATTACTGATAGTATAGATTCTATTGGCAACCACACTTATATGATGTGCGTTAAGGAAGTTAATGAAGCTGCCAGAAATCTTATGTCCCTTGTAGCCGAAGCCTGTGAAAAGCTGGTTGAGTTATTTAAAGTCCTAAAGAACTTCAAGAAAGACTTTAAAAAGATAAATGACTTGATAATTGAAATTAATAATATTGAAGAGGTTGGAGATAAGACATACCAAAATGCAATGAGAAATCTTTTTGAGTTTGAAACCGATCCGAAGAGAATTATTATATGGAAGCTTCTTTATGATCAGTTGGAAAATGCGCTGGATAAGTGTGAAGATGTTGCAGATATTGTACAAAAAATAATAATATCTAAGACTTGATAATATAAGTTGTTAAAAGTAGGCTTTTGGGAAATAGAGCCTACTTTTTTACATTAAGTAATACAATCATGCCCAATTATTATGGTTGCATTAGAGCATCATTAAAAGTGGGTAATTATGGTTGAAGATGTAAAAAAATAGAATATAATTACGGTTGTAAGTACTTTATTTGACCTTTGGAGGTTTTCTTATGGGCTTAGTAACCGGTCAATTCAGTGAATCATTTCCGCCTATTATGGATGGTGTTGGTAATGTGGCTAAGAACTATGCATATTGGCTGAATAAAAAATATGGCAAGGGATATGTAATTACACCTGAGTATCCTAAACATATTGACGATGAAGATTTTAGTGTTCTTCGGTATATTTCTGTAGGAGTTTTGACCAGATATCCATATCGAACGGGAGTACCTAATCTTGATCCGGCTTTTATGAGGACTGTCAGAAAGGTGCCCTTTGATTTAGTTCATACCCATACACCTTTCAGTTCGGGGGGAATAGCACTTGAAATAGCTCATAAAAGAAACATTCCGATTATTGCTTCATTCCATTCCAAGTATTATGATGATTTCCTTGAGTCCTTTAAATTAGAGGGTATTGCTCGATTTGGTTTATCAAAAGTCATTGAGTTTTATAATAGTGTTGACTCGGTTTGGACTGTAAATAATTCTACCGCGAACACCTTAAGGGAATACGGCTTTAATGGCCAAATTGAGGTTGTCCCTAACGGTATAGAATACGAACCTCCCGAAAACAAGATAAAAGATAGAGAAAAAGTAAATGAGAAGCTTAACCTTAATGAGACTGAGCTTGTCTTTATATATGTTGGACAAATGGTATGGCAGAAAAACACAAAGGTTTTACTGGAATCTTTGGCTATTTTGAAGAAGAAGGGATTAGTTTTTAAGGTGCTAATGGTGGGGCAGGGTTATGCTTTAAATGACCTGAAAACCTTGGCCCAAGAGCTTGAAATCGACGATAGAGTTTTGTTTTTAGGAGCCGTGCAGGATAGGGATTATCTTCGGTCTCTTTACTGTAGGGCTGATTTTCTCCTATTTCCTTCTTTGTATGATACCTTTTCTTTAGTCGTACGAGAGGCTGCGTCCCAGGGGTGCCCTGCATTACTTATCGAGAACTCAAATGCATCGGAAGGTGTCACAGATAATGTGACCGGTTTTTTAACAAAGGATTGTCCTGAAAACATCGCGACCAGAGTTTTAGAGATTTTAGAGGTCCCCGGATTGTTAGAGAGTGTTGGTGCCAATGCTAATAAATCTCTTTATTTTAGCTGGGAAACTATTGTGGATCAGGTATACGAGCGTTATTGCGATATAGTAAAGGTCTATAAAAGAATGCATGCCTAGTATGGAACAACTAATCGGAGCAGGAGTTGCATATAAATGATTGAGTAATGATTTTATAGGCTTTATGGATGCTTTCCTTGATTTCCTTGCTACGCAGAAATCTAAGCTGAATCTTGACGTTGCCCCGTAGGTTTAGTAATATTTCGGCATCGAGATCAAGACCGCCTATAGTTCCTATTTTGTAGTAAGTAATACTGCTGTAGGGGATGGATATATAACGAATTTTTTTACCGAAGAACCCCTTCCTGTCAGCAATAAGTATTCTCTTTTCTGTTAATATCATTTCATCCCTGATAGACGCGAAGCTTAACTGTGGGGTTTCGTTATCACATAGTTTTTCCCTGATGGTTTCAGACGGCTCGGTTTCGTTTAGGAAAAAATATATAGTTGGCTTATGCCTTAAGTACTTTAATACCATAAAAATCCGCCCTTTGTAATATCTATGTCATTAGAGCTTGTGTATATTTTATGAAAAATATTCTAAATATTTGCAGACAAAGACAAAAGTGAGTTGTATTATAATAAGTAAAATTATGTAAAGGAGATTTGTCATGAGGAGATTGGGAACTAGACTATTGGGAATTCTGCTTTGTTTTACTCTTATGTTTGGTATCTTACCGGTTCAGGCAAAGACAACCGACAGCGGTCTTGTAACGAGAGAACAAGCAGTTATTAGCATATTAAGCACAGTTGGATATGGAGCTTTAAATGAAACTGAGGCTAATCTCGATGCATATAAAGATGCATCAACAATAACAGAAGGTTATCGTGATGAAATAGGAATTGCTGTTACCAACGGTATCCTATTGGGCTCGGGAACAACGCTGGATCTCCATAGGAATGCCACCAGATTGGAATTTACCATGTTCTTAAGTCGCTCCATCAGGGAACTTCCGGTAATAAGAGATAGTCTTGTATTTATCGATGTCCCGCAAAATGTTGTGGGAGATGTGAATAAGCTTGTTAGAGCCGGTATTATCAGTGGTTATGGAAACGGGCTTTTTGGTTCTAACGATTATCTTACACAAGAACAGCTGGAAGCAATATTAAGCCGTATAGACGCTCTTAAAGACACAAAAGTAGGGGATGATTTCTTTTATACAGTCAATCGTGATTGGTTGACTAATACAAAACTTCCGGCCGGATATCCGGGATTAGGGTCTTTTGATGAAGTGGATCTTAATAATAGTCAAAAAATCCGATCAATTGTTAAAGAGTTATATGATAACGCAGGTACATATAAAAACGGAACAATTGAACAGAAAATGGCTGATTTTTATAGCACAATACTGGATATGGAAAATAGAAATAAGCAGGGAATAGAACCTATAAGAAAATATTTGGATATGATAGACAGTGCCAAAACAGCTCAGGATATATTGGATATAGCTGCCAAAATAGAAAATAAAACAGGGTATAATCCTTTATTTTCATTTGGTCCGTCTGGCGATTTGATTGACAGTAACAAATACAGTCTCTATGGGACGGGTTTGTCTACCGGTTTAAATTCAGCATACATGTTAAGCCAAAATCCGCAAATACAAGCTATGTATGAAGGCTTCATGACCCAGCTGTTTCTATATGCCGGGCTAACACAAGAACAAGCTATAGCAGCCGCAAGTAGTGTGTTTGCTTTTGAGAAAGAGTTAGCTATGAACACTCTGAGTAATGAGCAGGCGAGCAAAATTGAGAATCTCTACAATCCTGTTTCCAAAGATGATCTGGCCAAATTATTTACAAAAGTTGATATAAAGAAATACCTCAATGACCTCGGTTATGGTTCTGTTGATAAACTTATAGTCACCGATGTTAATCTTATGACTAAGACCGGAGCTTTGATTGGCAATGAAAATATTGATGTCATTAAATCCTATGAAAAGGTGCATTTTATAATGAGTACAGCCTCGTTGTTATCCAAGGAATTGCAGGATGCGATTACGGGATTTAATACTGTCTTTATGGGGCTGAGCAGTTCTATGAGTGATGAGGATATTGCTTTTAATCTTCTCAATTCTGTTATGAGTAGTTACTTAGGCAGACTATATGTTGAAAAGTATTTCTCGCCCGAAGCAAAGAAGGATGTTGAAGAAATTGTAGCTGAAATAATTAGCGTATTTGAAAAGCGTATTAATAGACTTGATTGGATGAGCGAAAATACAAAAGCAGCAGCTATTAAGAAGCTAAAGACAATCAATGTCAAAATAGGATATCCCGATTCCTGGGGAGATCCATACAAAAATATCAATCTTGCGACTTATGAAGATGGGGGTTCTCTGATAGGAAACATCTTTGCAATAACCTCAGCTTCGGTTAATTATTCAAAAACTGTTCTTGATAAGCCTGTAGATAAATCTCAATGGATGATGTCTCCACAGACTGTAAATGCTTATTATAATGCTTTGAATAACGAGATTGTGTTCCCTGCCGGTATTCTACAACCACCGTTTTATGACGTTGATGGGTCCCGTGAACAGAATCTTGGTGGTATAGGTGTCATCATAGCTCACGAGATAACCCATGCTTTTGATAATAACGGTGCTCAGTTTGATGAAAAAGGCAATATGAATAATTGGTGGACTGAGGAAGACTATCTGACTTTCCAGCAAAAGTGCCAGAGAGTTATTGACCTGTATAATGGTTTGGAAATAGCACCCGGTGCCATTGTAAACGGTAATCTGACCGTATCTGAAAATGTGGCCGATATTGGTGGTATTGCATGTGCCCTGGAAATTATGAAGGACATACCTAACGCTGATTATAAGGCGTTCTTTGAGAGCAATGCCACAGTTTGGCGCTTTACGGCGACTCCAAAGATGTATCAGCTTCTTGTACAGATGGACACCCATTCACCAAACAAATTCCGGACTAATATTGCACTGAGTAATTTCGAAGAATTCTATGAAACGTATGACATCAAGCCGGGAGATTATATGTATCTAGCACCGGAAAAACGCGTTAGTGTTTGGTAATAAAAGAATATTAATCACAGAACAAGCTTGGAGATATCCAAGCTTGTTTTTTCGTGCGCCCGGCAGGCTATCATTTTATCTTTGTTCAAGTACCCTTATCATGCGGTATAACATTTCATTTACAGGTGTAGGGATTCCATGCTTTTTGCCCATATTAACCACAGTGAGAGCAAAACTCTCAACCTCAGTTTTTCGGCCTGCTTCAATATCCTGAAGCATAGATGTTTTTCCAAAGGGGGAGAGCCCTTTAAATATTTTAATAAATTCCTCTATGTCAGACTCAGCTAGGATGATGCCTTCTTCCTTTGCCAAGGGTATGACCTCTCTACAGGCAGAAGCCATAAGTTCCTGTGCGTCACTTATTGTTTGATATACACCATATGGAGCTCTAAGTACTGCGGAAGTCTGATTTATTCCTACATTCATCATAAACTTCCACCACATTTCCTTGCGGATATCATCAGGAATGGAAAAAGGTAATCCGGCCTTGTTAAAAATCTCAGAAACTAATTTAGCTTTACCCTTGGCCTCAGGATAATACTCTCCAAAAACAATCTTACCCGTATTACTAAAATGTACTTCATTGCCTGTTCTGCCTGCATCGGTTCCCACACAAAAGCCATGAAGAACCTTATCCTTGCCATAGATATTGCTTAAATCATCTTCACTGGTTATTCCGTTAAGAAGTGAAAGAATTATTGTATCTGGTCCGACAATAGGAGAGATAATTTCAATTGATTCTTTTAGATGATGTCCCTTAACCGCAATTAAAATTAATTCGGCATACTCATCCCCGGCTCTTGGTACTGTTAAATCAAAGAAGTATTGTTTTCCATTTATTAAAGTACCGGTTTTATATCGTTCTAATCTTTCAATATCTAAAATAATCTTTATACAGCTATTATCGTATTGATGCAATATAGAAGCATAGGTTGCGCCTACCGCACCAAGGCCTATTAAATGTATCGTTTCTATTTTTTTGAGCATATTTGACTTCTCCCTGTGCCGTTTTCCTTATGTAAAGTATAACCTCAAAGAAGCGTTTTGTCATCAGAGTTATCAGGATTGCCGCTCCTTTACTCTTGAATAATAATGATTATAAAGATAAAATAATAATATATACTTTTTCTCGGAGGATTTAAAATGGGATTTAATAATAAGACAAGACGAATTGTAGCTTCGGTACTTGCCATTTTAATTGTTTGTTCTATTATATTAAGTATGGTAATCATGGGATTATATTATTAGGACAATTTGGCATATAAGAAAGTCTGTGTTGGAGGAGACGCTATCAGCGCCTCCTTTTTTAGGTATCAGTGATGTTTACAGGACTCTTATTGTTTTAATCAAAAGTAGTATTCTTTTTTCCATCATATTTAATTGGGTTTGCATGTTCCTTTGTGTGCTTTGCTTTTCCCTGAAGCTCAGGAACAGGAAAAGCCTCGTTTTTATCGAAGTGCTGTTTTTCATTGCTTTCAGTGCCGTGTGGTTCGCTGGGATCGGGTCTTCTCATACCCTTCTTGTCCATAAAAATCTCCTTTCTGTTGTTTTTATTATTGTCTATCAATTTTTCATGCGACATACTGGGTATCAAAAGTTAAATATTTCCAGCGTATTATTAAGCGGCATACCTGCGGAGCGCTAAATCGCGCAGGATATAGCAGCTAATCTTAGAAAGATAAATTTCTGTGGTTCAGTAGCAAGTTTGGACTAGCATGAATAATATGTATTGAGCTTGTTCGACAAAGTGACAAGTCAAGAAAACAATAGAAAGGAGTGAAACAATGAAAAAGAAAGTTCTTCAGGTTCCAGTAATTATTGGAAAAGGATCAGAGCAGTTTTTTGTTGAGAAGGACGTTAAAATCTCGCCCCCAAGTCCTCCAATATTCAAAATTGAGAACATTGAAAAGAAGGTGTTTATTACAGATGCTCACGTAATCCCAGGAAAGGTCATTTTTAATGCTTTTATCTGGAAAAACGTGATATATAAGACTGTGGAGGATGTGTGCGACGGAATTGTCAATGGCCCTGTTTTCCATGCCACCTTTAAGATTCCATTCGGCGGGTTTGTAGAAATTGAACCCATAGGATGTGACAAAATTAAGGAAGGTGACAAAGCGGAGCTTCTTGAAGCCTTTGTAGAAGGTGAAAAGGATTTCTTACACGATGAATCAATATGCAAGGGTCAGAAAGTATTCGGTAGCCTTCTGGAAAAGGATGTCGTTAAAATTACCTTCAAAGTCGTAAGGACAGAGCATCTCGAAATATGCGCCGAAGAAGAGAAAGAAGAAAAGCGCGAAGAAAAATGTGACGACAAATGCTATAAGCATGACAAGTGGGATGACAAAAAAGACGACGAAGAAGATGACAAGTGGGATGATAAAAAGGACGACAAGAAGTGCGAAAAGGAAGACCATAAGGATGACAAATGGGAAAAGCGCTATGACTGTCGTGGAGATTACTATGCAAAATGCCGCGGAAAATACTATTAATAAAGTATAGCTGCATTTAAAAACAGGGTTGCTTATGTGCAACCCTGTTTCATATGTCAGTTATCATTGATCCCTTTTTCCGACAGCTCCATTGCCTTCTTATCGTCAATGGTACCATTGATGCCACTTTTCTTCTCTGACAACCTATTTTGAGGGTTTATACCCGAGGCAGTCATATTAAGCAAACGGTATCCACCTGAAAGATTATATACATTTTTAAAACCATTTTGAGTAAGAATACGGGAAGCTATATAACCTCGCAAGCCCACTTGACAGAACGCATAGACAGGTTTTTTATTATCCAACTCAGAAAATCGATCCCTAAGCTCATCTACTGGTATGTTTATAGCACCGTCAATCGTACCTTTAGCAAACTCTTCTTCTGTTCTTACGTCAAGTATGGTTACTTTATTAGGGTCCAAGTCTTTGACATCATGCCAGTGGAAAACATTTATAGAGCCATTCAGAATATTTGATGCCACATAACCGGCCATATTTACCGGATCCTTTGCCGAACCAAAGGGCGGGGCATAAGAGAGTTCCAGATTAGTGAGGTCATGGACAGTCATACCTGCTTTTATTGCTGTGGCAATGACATCAATTCGTTTGTCAACACCCTTGACCCCGGTTATTTGAGCACCTAATATCTTACCAGTGGGTTTTTGGAATAGCAGTTTTATAGTCATATAGGTGGCACCGGGATAATAACTTGCATTTGAAGCGCTGAAAGTAAATGATTTTTCATAATCCATGCCCGAATCCTTTAAAGCTCTTTCGTTGTTACCCACCATTGCTACAGTCATATCAAAAGCCTTTAATATTGCGGTTCCTAATGTACCGCCATAGGTGCTTTCGATACCTGCTATATTATCAGCAGCAATTCGCCCCTGTCGGTTAGCCGGGGAGGCAAGAGGGATAAATACCTTTTTCTTTGATATATAATCCACTACTTCTACCGCATCACCTACAGCGTAGATAAAAGGATCGTTTGTTTTCATATGATTGTCGGTTACGATGCAACCTCGGGTTCCTAACTCAAGACCTGCATTCTTAGCAAGGGCGCTTTCGGGCTTTACACCAACGGCCAGAATGACCATGTCGGCCTTTACACTGGGGCCTTCATTGAGTTCAACATCATAAGTGCCATTATTGAAGTGAAGAGCAGTAACTCCATGGTTCAGGTATAGCTTGACGCCTTTTTTTATTATATGTTTATGAACCTCAGCAGCCATATCCAAATCAAGGGGTTGAATTACATGATCGGAAAGCTCAATTATGGTAACATCCAAGCCGAGAGAGTGTAAATTTTCGGCCATTTCTATTCCTATATATCCGGCTCCTACCACAACTGCGTTATTGGGTTTGTTGCTGTTTATATAGTCCTTGATTCTGAATGTGTCCGATATATTCCTCAAGGTAAAGACAGCCTCTGATTTTGCGCCTTCTATTGGTGGAATAATCGGGTCGGCACCGGGAGAAAGAATGAGATAATCATAGCTTTCCTGATAGACTTTGCCGTTAGCCTCTTTCACATCGACTGTCTTCTTATCACGGTTTATTTGAATTACTTCGCTTCTTATACGTACATCTACATTAAGGCGTTTATTAAATGATTCCGGCGTCTGAAGAGTGAGCTCTTCTCGGTCATCTATTACATCACCAATATAGTATGGAAGACCGCAATTGGCAAAAGAGATATAGTCACCTCTTTCAAACATTATAATATCTGCATGCTCATCCAACCTTCTGAGCCTTGCTGCCGCAGTTGCACCTCCGGCGACACCGCCTACAATCAAAACTTTTTTCCCCATAGCCATACTCCTTTAAACCAATTGATAAAAATTTTTATAATTTTATGTTATATCAAAAAGGGTTATTGTATTAGTGACTATGTTACATAAATCTACAGTGTTTTATACGCTTTTTGATGGATTAAAGATAATTTTACCCCTGCTTAAGTTGACAATCCCTTTTGACTCCATGTCTTTGAGTAGACGACTTATTACTTCCCGCGCTGTCCCTAAATCCGATGCGATGGCTTCATGGGTGGCATAAAGAGGATAAGCTCCTCCCGCAGTTTTTGATATGATAAAATCTAAAAGCCTATCGCTTGTACGCTTAAAAGTGATGTTTTCAACTAATCCCAGCACTGAATAAAACTTTGCTGACATGGATGAAAAAAAGAATTTTTGGATTGACTGTGATTCAAAAAAGAACTTTCTAAACATCTCTATTGGGATGAACACGACTTCTGATGGTTGTTCTGCGGAGGCTGACACCGGAAAGGGTATTTCGCCCAAACCCATAAGGCAGGCGACGGTAAGCACACAGGTTTCACCTCTGCTTATGCGATATAAAGTGATTTCCTTTCCTTCCTCTGAGAGCTTGTAGATTCGAATTGTCCCCGAAAGAACAAGAATAACACCGGTGCATTCACGGCTTTCGTCCAGTAAAACCATACCGCTATCCAATTTCTGTAGATAAAGTCTGCTAAAAAAAAGCTTTTGTATATCACCCAGATCATTAACAAACGGAAAAGCTTTTTTTAAGTCTGAAATAATCACATCGTTAAGCATTTGCATCCCCCCGATATATTCTAATAATAACACAAGGGCGTAATTACGGTAAACGGTTTTACCTTATTAATCGGTAAGAATCTCACAGCAAAAAAAGACAGAGTAAAAGGAGAGCCCCTCCTCACCGAGTCTCTCCCTTTACTCTGTCTGGTTAAATATATCATTAAGAACATTCTTTACGATTAAAGAATCATGTTCTTAAAGTCTTCCTTGCTTCTGAAACCCACCACCTTGTTTGTGGCCTTTCCCTGCTTGAAAGCTATAACGGTGGGAATACTCATGACCCCAAATTTACTTGCAAGTTCCGGTTCCTCATCAACGTTAACTTTAAGAATTTTTACCTTTCCGGTCATCTCTCCCGCTAATTCATCAAGAACCGGGCTGAGCATTTTGCAAGGTCCACACCATGGGGCCCAGAAATCAACAAGCACCGGTAATTTTGCATCTTGTATTTCTGTATCGAATTCGTTTTTGGTAACATGTTTAATTGACATTTAAGCCAACTCCCTTCAAAGATATAAAAATATAATAATTACTCTGATAATAATATACCCTATTTTAACTATAATTCTCTGTGACTAAGTTACAGTTTATTCTATGCACATGGAGTGCAATAATTTCCATATTGTTGGAATGTTTTGGGAGAGTGGTAAAATAAAAAAGTTATATGTATTGATTTTATAAGAAATGTTAAATATCATTTTGATTAAGTGAAGGTTTAATCTGTACCATTAGCATGCTATAATCTTATAGCATGCTCTTTAGCTTGGGAGGAAAAATGAAAATAGATAAAATAGCAATAAAAGCAGTAATATTCATTCTTTTAGCAACTCTGTTTGCCGGTTGTACAAATAAGGAGGATAACATGGGAAAAAACAATGGTTCAAGACCTGAACCGACACCTACGACAGTAAGTATTGAGGGCTACGGTGATGTGACATATACACCGGGATATCAGTTTATACCTCCTAAAGAAGGAGATACCACCGCAATTATAAAAACCAATATGGGCGACATTAAAATTAAATTATTTCCCGAGAAAGCCCCAAAAACCGTTGAGAATTTTATAACCCATGCAAAAAACGGATATTATGATGGTGTAATATTCCACCGGGTTATTGAAGATTTTATGATTCAGGGTGGAGACCCATTAGGAACAGGATATGGCGGAGAAAGCATTTGGGGAGTACCCTTTGAAGATGAGTTCTCCTTTGATCTTAAAAACTACAGAGGCGCTCTCAGCATGGCTAATTCAGGGGAGAACACAAATGGTAGCCAATTCTTTATAGTTCAGAATAAAGAAATCTCTGACTCGGAAATAAAAACAATGGAAGAGATGGGGTTTCCATTTGGAAAAGATATAGCAGAGCTTTACAAAGACGGTGGTACACCGGGTCTTGATTTTAGGCATACAGTATTCGGACAGGTATATGAAGGCATGGATGTTGTGGATAAAATCGCAGCAACTAAAACTGATGGCAAAGATAAACCCCTAGAGGATGTAGTAATAAAGACTATAGAAGTAACTGAAGGAAAAAAATAAAGGGTTGAGATGAAACAAGGCGTAAAATGGTCCCTGGCCACTGTACTAACTTTAATAGGTATATTACTGTGCTATAATACTATTTCTGCCCACAACTATTCCAACGATTGGAATCTTGGAGTGGTTTTACCTGCAATTATAGGAGTAGGTTGCTTTGTTATAGCAATAATGTTGATGTCTGTAAAAGGATATCTATTTAAAAACAAGAAGTTACGAAGATTTATAATAGTATCTGTTATCCTTTGTTCATTGGTTTTTATCACAATTGAAGCTTTGATTATTGCCGATCCTTATACCCACGGCACTGATGAGGCAGGTAAGGTAGATACGGTCATTGTTCTGGGTTGCGGTATTTGGCCCGATGGAAGACCAACTTTAGCTCTTATTCTTCGTCTCGATAAGGCCATTGAATACTATAAGGAGAACTCTCATGTCAATATTATTGTTACAGGGGGACAAGGACCCAATGAGCCCTACGCCGAGGCTTTGGCTATGAAAGAATATCTATTAAACAGTGGTATTCCCGAAGAAAAGATTATAGTTGAAGATAAGTCTACCAGTACACGTGAGAATTTTGAATATTCACGAAGACTTATGAATATTCCGGATGATAAAACTGAAAAAATCATTTTTATTACAAATGACTTTCATATATTCCGTTCCAGAATTCTGGCCAAGCGATTTGGCTTTGAAGCCTATGCCATTGCTGCGCCGACACCAAGGGTGATATTACTTAACAGCTATCTACGAGAGTTCTTTGCATTTATTAAATCCATGCTGGTAGATTACTAAGTCATCGACATACTGTGCTAAAACTAGTCAATTTAATAGAATTTTGTTTTAGCGGCTATAGCCTGCGACGATTTAGCGCTTCTGGCCAACATCCTGTTTCTAGTAGGCGCGCCGCTTAACAAGGACACAAGTTGACGGTTCATATATATTCTGTTCTCATTTGTCTTTTCCTAAGAGGACAGCAATTACTTCAGGATATATCTCTTTTGCGTGGGTCTTCCAGTTATTGCAGATGGAGCGGGCGTCTTCTCTTGAGCCTACCGAAAGACGAATATCTATTAAAGGCTTGAAATCTTCCAGGATTCTGCATTTTACTTCGTATTCATCTTCATTTTCGAGAGTATATTCAGCGACGACTGAGGTCTCCAGACGCATAACCGAGCGTATTGCATCTATATTCTGGTCAAGTCTGGTTCTTATGCCTATAGGAATTAAATCAATAAACATGTCCAGCATCTTAAGTCCATCGCTAGACGGGCTGTAATAGTCAATATTATCACGGGTTTCGGTTACAATCAGGTTATCTGATTGCATTTCGTGGATACCTTGCTGAAGAAGAAAATAATTCATATAGCGGTTTTCAAGCATTATTCTCGTTAATTGCATATTGCTTATGGGAATCCGAACCTTATTCATAAAATATAATAGTAAAACCTTATTTTCAGCTCTTTCGCGACTTTCAATGTCCATTGCAAAATACTCCTCATATTTACTTGCTATAAAGTATACTATAAATTCACTATGATAGGTATCTCTTTCTAAAGCTTTTGTTACTTATGCACATTGCTTATACCAATTTTATTTGATAAAATCATACAGAATAATTTTATATTAAGAAGCCTTACATAAGCAGCTGGAGGGAAGAGAATATGGCAGGGACAATAACCGAGAAAGTATTGAAGGAACATATAATTGAAGGAGAGGCAAAGGCAGGTTGTGAGGTAGCGCTTAGAATCGACAACACCTTGACCCAGGATGCCACAGGTACTATGGCCTATCTTCAATTTGAAGCAATAGGAATAGACAGGGTAAAAACCCAATTTAGCGTAAGCTTTGTTGACCATAACACTCTTCAGACAGATTTTAAAAATGCCGACGACCACAAGTTTTTAGAATCTATGGCCAAAAGATACGGTCTTTATTTTTCAAAACCCGGAAACGGTATTTGCCATCAGCTTTTTCTGGAGCGGTTTGCCATACCCGGAAACACGCTGATTGGTTCTGACAGCCATACTCCTACAGCCGGAGGTATGGGATGCTTTGCCATGGGAGCAGGTGGCCTTGATGTTGCTTGTGCTATGGCAGGAGCACCGTTTAGAATTAAATATCCGAAAATCGTTGGAATTAAGCTGACAGGAAAGCTAAATCCATGGGTATCGGCAAAAGACGTTATCTTAGAGGTTCTTAGATTAGTTGATGTAAAGGGCAATGTGGGTAAAGTATTTGAATATTTCGGAGATGGAGTGGCGACTTTAGGAGTACCTGACCGCGCCACAATAACCAATATGGGTACCGAAACAGGCTGCACCACAAGTATTTTCCCAAGCGATGATATAACTCTTGAGTTTTTAAAGGCTCAAGGCAGAGAAAAAGATTTTAGGAGACTGGAAGCTGATAATGATGCAGTCTATGATGAGGTTATCAGCATAGATTTATCGGCTGTAGAGCCTATGGTAGCACTACCGCACAGCCCCGGAGCTGTAAAAAGAGTCAGGGAAGTGGGTTCGCTTAAAGTTGATCAGGTTGCTATCGGTTCTTGCACAAATTCGTCCCTGAGAGATCTAAAGATTGTTTCTAAAGCATTAAAAGGCAAAACTGTTTCAGATACATTGCATGTGTTTATGAGCCCGGGATCACGACAAGTGGTAGAACATCTTGTGGAAGAGGGAGATTATACCAATATAGTAAGATCCGGAGTAAGAATCATGGAAAACGCATGCGGAGCTTGTATTGGCATGGGATGCGCTCCCAGTTCCAATGGCGTATCGGTTCGTACTTTTAATCGTAATTTTGAAGGAAGAAGCGGAACAAAAGATGCCAAGGTCTATCTTGTGAGCCCTGAGACCGCTGCGGCTACTGCGCTGACAGGATTTTTGACAGACCCTAGAAATCTTGGTGATTATCCCGAAATGAAGTTACCTGACAGATTTATCATAAATGATAATATGATTACAAAACCTCTGCCCGTTGAAGAGGCCCAAAGTATTGAAATATTCAGAGGACCTAACATAAAGCCACTTCCCACATTCAATGCTCTATCCGAAAATCTTTCGGGGAAAGTCCTCATTAAGGTTGGCGATAATATTACTACAGACCATATAATGCCTGCAGGTGCGAAAATTCTGCCCTTCAGGAGCAATATTCCCGAGATATCCAAGTTTGTATTTGAAGCTGTTGATCCGGATTTCTATAAGAAGGCAAAAGAAGCTGATGGTGGCTTTATAATTGGAGGAGAAAACTATGGTCAGGGCTCGAGCCGTGAGCATGCCGCTCTTGCACCTAAGTATTTAGGTGTGAAAGCCGTTATAGTGAAGAGCTTTGCCAGAATTCATCTGGCCAATCTTATTAACTTCGGAATAGTACCGTTAACTTTTAAGAATCCTGCTGATTACGACAACCTTGATGAAGGTGATAATTTAGTGGTGGAAATCGGTAATCTCAAAGGCAACTGCGTAATTAGAAATATAACAAAAGGGACTGTAATAGAACTTGAACACACATTATCGGATATGGATGCCGAAGTTCTCAAAGCCGGCGGGAAACTGCCGTGGATAAAGAAGAATTTTATATAAAGGATAGTATTGATTTTGGAGGGTAACTGATGGCGAGAATTATGATGAAAACCCCATTGGTCGAGATGGACGGGGATGAAATGACCAGGGTGATCTGGAAGTGGATAAAAGAAATATTACTTGAACCATACATTGAACTTAAAACCGAATATTATGATTTGGGCCTCAAATACAGAGACCAGACCAATGACCAAGTAACTATTGATTCAGCCGAGGCTACCAAGAAGTATGGCGTGGCAGTTAAGTGTGCTACTATAACCCCTAATGCTGCACGTGTTATAGAATATGATTTAAAAGAAATGTGGAAAAGCCCTAACGGAACAATACGCGCTATTTTAGATGGAACAGTCTTCAGAGAACCTATATTGGTTAAGGGAATAAATCCATTTATTAGGACATGGAAGAAGCCTATAAACATAGCTCGTCATGCCTATGGTGACATATATAAAAATACTGAAATGAAGATAGAAGGCGCGGGTAAAGCCGAGCTTGTTTTCACCGATAAGAATGGCCATGAAACTCGCCAAACTATCCATGATTTTTCTGACGATGGAATTATTATGGGTATGCACAACACAGACAATTCTATCAGAAGCTTTGCACGTTCTTGCTTTAACTATGCACTGGACAAGAAGCAGGATATATGGTTTGCAACTAAGGATACCATATCAAAAACATATGATCATAGGTTCAAAGATATCTTTAACGAAATTTTTGAAGCTGAATATTCTCAGAGATTCAAGGAATCAGGCATAGAATATTTCTATACCCTGATAGATGATGCGGTTGCAAGAGTAGTGCGCTCAGAAGGAGGCTTTATCTGGGCATGCAAAAACTATGACGGCGATGTTATGTCAGATATGATAGCATCTGCTTTTGGTAGCCTTGCTATGATGACATCGGTTCTGGTGTCCCCTGAAGGATACTATGAATACGAAGCTGCTCATGGTACTGTCCAACGACATTACTACAGCCACCTTGAAGGGAAGGAAACATCGACCAATTCAGTAGCTACGATTTTTGCATGGACCGGGGCTCTTAGAAAAAGAGGTGAGTTGGACGGTATCCGGGAGTTGGGTTCCTTTGCAGATAAGCTTGAAGAAGCATGCTGTAAAACAATAGAATCAGGAATTATGACGAAGGATCTGGTAGCTCTTTCAGTATTGGAAAATAAAAAGGTAGTCAATTCTAAAGACTTCTTACTCGAAATACAAAAATTATTAAATGAAATGGTGTAAGAGCATGAAATATGACGGCATAGTTATATACAGTGATCTGGACGGAACATTACTCAATGATAAACGCATGATATCCGAAGAGAATATTGATGCTATCTCCCACTTTGTATCGCATGGCGGGAGTTTTGCGGTAGCCACGGGCAGGATGGAAAGAACAACCCTCATAAAATTTCCCCAGCTATCCTTTAATGCACCTGGGATTTTTTTCAATGGTGCCCTGGTATTTGATATTAATACACAAGAGGTGCTTTTTAGCACTTTAATGCCTGAAGGACTTGCACCAATTTTGCAGGATATAGTTACCCGTTATCCAACGGCATGTGCTGAAGTAAATGTCCGAGGGAAGGCTTATGTATATAATTTTAATGATATTGTCCGGGCGCAGCTTAAAAGAGAAGGTCTCGAAGGAATCGAAGGATCATGGCAGGATGTTCCCAAGGATTGGCTGAAAGTCATATTTGCCGATAAACATGAGGTGCTGGAGAAAATAAAGGCTGATTTGGACAGGCTGGGTAGGCAGGATATAAATATTATATTCTCTGAGAATGAGTTGCTGGATATCATGGCCAAGGATGTGTCAAAAGGCGCAGCTCTAAAAAAACTAATGGATGCGAATGTAGACAAATGGCGGCATGTAGTTGCTATCGGCGATAATGAGAACGATTACGATATGATGAAACAAGCCCACATCAGTATTGCCGTATCAAATGCTACAGCAAGTGTAAAATCAGTATCCAAGCATATAATTGGTCATCATAATATACCATGCATACCACAGGTTTTAGAAATCTTGGAGAACTATCTTTGATGCTTCGTTTAAAAAAGGTAATCTGTTGGTAGATATATATTAATAATATGCAAATGATTGGTGTGATAATATGAAGATAACTAAAATATTAATATTGCTCTTAGTTCTGACGCTATTGTTTAGCATTACATCGTATGCTAAAGATGAACCGGCTTATGCGAAAGTTGAACAAACCAACGAAAACTTTGACACGACAAAAACCGGGCAAGGCTCTGTCGGAACCAGATATATTCCGTTAGAAGACAAACGGGTAAAAACAAGAGTTCAAAATGCAGATTTAAAGTATGACTATGATCTTTTTGGCAGAGATTATTTTGAGTATTTTCCTCTTCAATTGGGTAATGGTGAATATAAGGTTTCGGTGTTTGAGAACATTACAGACAATAGATATCGCCAGGTTAAGGTCAAGAGTATTACAGCTGAGATAAAGAATCCCTTGGATGTATTTACGACTTCGGTTCAAACAGTAAACTGGAATCCTGAAATGGAAATCATCAAGAAAGCTGCTGAATTGACAAAAGGCCTAAAGACAGATAAGCAAAAGATTTTAGCTATTTATAATTTTGTTATAGACACATTTAGCTATGATTATGACAAGATAAATAATATTGAATTAACTTATGTTCCTGATATAGAAAAGATATATAAGGAAAAGAACGGAATTTGCTACGATTATTCAGCGGTTCTTGCAGCTATGCTAAGAAGCCAGAATATTCCCACTAAGCTTATAAAGGGCTATTCTGATTTGGTTAAGGGCTATCATGCCTGGAATGAAGTGTACCTTGCCGATGAAGACCAGTGGATGGTGATTGACTCTACATATGATTCGGGTCTTAAAAAGAAAAACAAGAAATTCAACATGGAAAAAGACAGTTCAAAATATCACGGAACAAAAGAATATTAATTGGTAGAATCATTATTAAAACAGAGAGCGCGTTAAGCGCTCTTTTTTCTTGTGCCCCGCATGGGCTCAATCCACCTAATTTTTTTCTCCGGAATGAAAGAATGAACCATAGTAAATTTCTCTTCCGCCAAACGACTTTTGAGTTTTTTCTTTCTATTATATTTTTAAACATGGTAAAACATGCCTGAATAAAGCTTTATAAAAAAGCACTAATTATTATAAAAAACATGGGATGCTTTTTATAGTTTATACAAAATGAAATATTTAGAATCAGAAGTTGCAAAAAGTTATTGACTCATATCGTATAATTGTATACAATGATACAAATCACTCTAGTATAAATATATGATTACAGGTGTTAATATGAATATTTATGAAAACAGTAGTGATAGTAGCATCGGCTTGTCCCTTAGCGGAAGGGTATTTGTTAAATTAGAAAATGACATTCTTAACGGTAAGTATAAGCCGGGAGGAAGTTTAAATGAATCAAAAGTAGCCGATGAACTAAATGTTTCAAGAACTCCCGTCAGAGAAGCCATCAGGCAATTGGAACTTGAAGGCCTTTTGGTCTATATACCCAACAAAGGTGCTATAGTAAAAGGACTTTCAAGCGAAGATGTACGCGATATCTATGATATACGTATGAAAATCGAGGGGTTAGCGGCAAAACGTGCAGCGGCCAATATAACTCCTGAACAATTAGAGGAATTAAAAGAGGTTGTTGAGTTTGAGGAATTCTATACAAATAAAGGTGATACCAATCAAATTCTTAAGCTCGATACCAAATTTCATGAAATAATCTTTAGAGCAAGCGGAAGCAGGTTATTAAACCGTACATTAACAAGTTTTCACCACTATATACAAAGAGCCCGAAGCTTATCTCTAGAGGATAATGAAAGAGCGAAGAAGGCATTAAATGAACATATGGCTATTATGAAGTCAATTGAAGCAGGGGACAAAGAAAAAGCTGAGAGACTCATGTCAAAGCATATTCTAAATGCATTTGAAAATATTGAGAAATTAAAAGATTGCTGAACTCAGAAGAGATTAGAGGAGGTTATTCAATGTATAAGGAAATGTCAAAATGTGAAATGGATGCTTATTATAGCTTAGCTGGTGAGGTTGTTGAAACAAAAAACAGATTTGCACCCGGAGTATACGATAAATACAATGTTAAGCGAGGCCTAAGGAATCAAGATGGTTCGGGAGTATTGGTAGGTCTTACTGAGATTGGTGAGGTACATGCATATGTATTTGACGAGGGAGAAAAAGTACCTGTCGAAGGGCGCCTAGTTTACAGAGGCGTTGATGTATACGACCTGGTAAATGGTTTTATATCTGAAAATCGTTTCGGCTTTGAAGAATGTGCCTATCTCCTCATATTTGGCGATTTACCATCCAAAAATGAATTAGAGCAATTCACTAATAACGTGGCCAGTAAAAGAAAGATACCGGAGGATTTTGTCAGAGCTAATATTCTTAACGCACCATGTGTTGATGTAATGAACAAACTTGCACGTTTAGTTCTTACCATGTATTCATATGATGATCATGCCGACGATACCAGCGTTACCAATTTGCTAAGACAGAGCATAGATTTAATATCGAAGTTTCCTATTATGGCTGCATACGGATATCAGGCAAAAGCCCATTATCTTGACGGAAAGAGCCTTTACATCCATAATCCAAACCCTGAGTTAAGTACCTCGGAAAATATACTTAAGCTGTTAAGACCGTCAGGGGAATATACGGAATTAGAGGCAAAGACTCTTGACCTGGCTTTAGTGCTCCATGCTGAGCATGGTGGTGGTAATAATTCAACCTTTGCTACCCATGTGGTATCCTCCTCGGGCACGGATATTTATTCATCAATTGCAGCTGCTATAGGAAGCCTAAAAGGGCCCAAACACGGTGGTGCCAACAACAAGGTAATTGGTATGATGGATGAGCTTAAAAAAGAAGTTAAGGATTGGGGAAGCGATGAGCAGATTAGCGATTATCTAGCTAAAATCATCAATAAACAGGCATTTGATCGCACTGGTCTGATTTATGGTATCGGCCATGCAGTTTATACCCTGTCCGATCCGAGATGTATTCTCTTAAAAGAGAAAGCTGAGGAATTAGCTAAGCAGACTGGTAGAACCGATGAGTTTGAGCTTCATAAGAAAGTTGAGAAATTGGCTCCGGAAGTTTTCAAGAAATTACGTAATATTGATAAGCCCATGTGCGCAAATATCGACTTCTATTCCGGCTTAGTTTACGATATGCTGGGTATCCCGGTAGAAATGAATACCCCCATATTTGCCATATCCAGAGTAGTAGGCTGGTGCGCCCATATAATTGAGGAACATCTAAATGGTGGGAAGATAATCCGTCCGGCATACAAAAGCATTAAGAAGCGCGCAGAGTATTTAAAAATATCAGATAGAACTTGATTTAAAAAAAGTGCCTCACAGCGAGGCACTTTTTTTGATTAGGTATGTCAGGGGAATGAGTAAAGGGGACGGTGACTTTTACTCATTTTAGTCGACTACTATATGTCATTCTGAGCGAAGCAAAGAATCTTAGTAGGTGTATCTTATTCCATATGGTTTGGCGGCCCCAAAGGAATATTAACGTAAAGATTATGTAAGAAATGCTTAAATTCTTCGGATTAGTTTTATGCTATAATATCCAAAGAATACTAAAGGACAAATAGCTTAGTACAAATAAAATGCTATGATATATGAAACATAAGGAAAGTGAGCCAAAACTACATGAAAAAGATAAAAGCGACATTAGCTATTATATTAATCCTATGTTGTTTACTGTCGATGACTCAAGTGGTTACAGCTGCACCATTTCGATACGAGAACGAGTCCTGGCAGCTCTACAAACTGGGCTTATTTGCCGGAGCCTCCGTTAATAGCTTTTATCCGGATTTAGGGGTAACGCTTGATAGACAGATTGGAGTTACTCTTCTATTAAATTTCTTTGGAAAAACCCCCGAAGTTAAAAAGCTAAGCAACAATGAAATCAATCAAATACTATCTTCTTATACGGACCAATCCGAGGTTTTACCATGGGCTCGGCCATATATGGCATATGCAGTTAAAACAGGTGTTGTAGTCGGCACATCCCTAACAACATTAGGGCCCAAAAAACCCTTGGATGGTCTTGCTTATGCTGCTATGATATTGAGGCAGATGGGGTTCACAGTGGATCGAAATGATTTTATCTATTCCATTGATACTCTTTGTAATAAGTCCGGTCTGGGGCAAACGAATATTAAATATTTCAATAAGGCTCAGTTAATTAAGGACGATGCGATTGGAATGGTATATGCTGCTCTTTTTGCAGAATGTTCCAATAGCAAGACCTTGATTGCAGACCTCATAGACTCCGGTATTGTTTCTATGGAAACGGCTATATCGTTAAAGCTTATCCAATATGATGACTTTGGTGCCATTAGTTCGGTTGGGGGTGAATATCGTGCGCCGGAGAGACCTGCCGGGTATCAGCAGGCCTATTATCAGATATATGAGGCACTTTCTAATGCGCAAGAGCGTATATGGTTGATACAAAACGTCTATACAGACACCTTCAAAGAAATAACCGATCTTGTAAATATTTGTGTAAGAGAAAATCCTGAGATTTTGTATTATTCGGGATTAACATACAGAACCGATGGGCTTTTAACTTTTGAATACAGTAAGAGTAAGGAAACCATCAAGAACCATCAAGCTGTGATGGAAAAAAAGGTGGATTCTATTCTTAATGAAATAATTAAACCCGGAATGACAGCATATCAAAAGGAAATTGCCGTGCATGATTATCTGATAAATAATTGTGAGTATGATTATGAGGGCCTAAATAGTAATAAAATAAGTGATGAATCGTATACTGCCTATGGCGCACTATGTTTAGGTATTGCTGTGTGTGAGGGGTATGCGGAAGCTGCGTATATCTTGTTAAATAGATCAGGTGTTGAATCATTAATCATTACAGGTGAATCGAGAGGTGTCGGACACGCATGGAATCTGGTTAAAATCGGAGGAGAATACTACCATTTAGATGTAACTTGGGATGATACAATGCAAAGTGGTAGTGAAAATGCAATAAGGTATTACTATTTCAACCTTTCAGATAAGGATATCGGCCAGGATCATGAGTGGAATAGTGCTAATTACCCGGTCTGCACAGCTGATAAATATCATTACTATTTTTATAATAATTTAGTGGTTAAGAATAAGGATGAGCTTATTAACAGGGTGATTGAAGAAGTTGAAAAAGGCAATAGGGAGATTACTCTTAAAGTTATTGAATCTGATAAATCAAGCATTAACGCTGCTGTAAGTGTAATTGTAAATGAGCTTTATCTGAGATGTATTTTTTCATATTATGAAAATCATAAAGTTGTAAATATGAGTTTTTAGCTTAAGGTATAGTGTTTTTGCTCTAATTATTCTGTTCTGTATAAAAATATGATACAATACCCATTGGGTATTTGAATAAACAAGTTGAGGATATTACTGCTTGTTCTGATAATAAGGCAAAGGTCTTGGTATAACCAAGACTATCTGCTAAGCTTCGGAATATTACTCAAAACATTGACTTGAGGTGCTTTGATTTGTATCTAAAAACTCTGGAGATACAAGGTTTTAAATCCTTTGCCGATAGAATAGTATTACATTTTGATAAAGGGCAAACCTCTGTTGTCGGGCCTAATGGAAGCGGCAAGAGCAACATTGCCGATGCCGTAAGATGGGTATTAGGAGAACAGAGCGCTAAGACTCTTCGAGGCTCTAAAATGGAGGATGTCATTTTTGCGGGAACCCAGCATAGAAAGCCTGTTGGGTTTGCAGCTGTGACCATTACATTTGATAATTCCGATCGAATGCTTCCTGTTGATTTTACAGAAGTTACTGTATCACGTCGTATGTATCGTTCCGGTGAAAGTGAATATTTATTGAACAAGACTCAGTGCCGTTTAAAGGATATCCAGGAGCTTTTTATGAATACCGGCGTAGGTCGTGAAGGATATTCTATCATAGGCCAGGGGCGTATTGATGAAATATTAAGCACCAGGTCAGAGGAACGTCGTTTGGTTTTTGAAGAGGCTGCCGGAATCACAAAATATAAAGCCAGAAGAAAAGAAGCAGAAAAAAAGCTTGAAAACACACGGCAGAATTTAGTTCGAATCGGAGATATTTTAGTCGAGCTTGAAAGCCAGCTGGAACCTCTAGCCCGCCAGGCAGAGTGTGCCAGACGTTACATAGATTTGAGTAATGAGCTTAAGGGGATTGAAGTAAGCCTTTTTTTAGATACCATTGATAAGCTAAAAATCAAGCTTGAGGAAGTTGATAGTCAATCTCAGGAAATAAAAGCACAAATAGATGAAGAAAATCGTAGAATTGAGAATATTAAAAACAAGAATAGAAGTAAAAATGAACGCCTCGAACTGTTAAAATCCGAGCTGGATGAACTTAGAAGTTCAATCCATACACTTGATACTAATATTGAGAAAAATGAGGGTCATATAAGGCTTTGCGAGGAGAAAATCAATCATCTTGCTTCTAATAATAGTAATTTCGGTAATGATATCGAGTCAATAAAAGCCCGTATGTCAGAGCTTGAAGCCGACATTGAAAAAAAGAAAAAGCGTATTGTTCAGATGGACCGTGATAGGGAACATTTTGGACAGATGCTCGCTCAAGCTGAGGAAACTCTTGCCAGTATTGTAGCGCGCCTTGATGAAGGGGAAAGATTGGTTGAAGAAGCCAAGCAAGCCGTTATGGATAAGCAGGATATTCTCTCCGACTCTAAAATACGTTTTAACAATTTGAAGAATGATACTGACAACTTTAGACAACTGAAATCCAGGCTGTTAGATGATATCCGTCAATCGACTGTAGAAACAGACCGGGAAAGAATGAAAAAAGAAGATCTGGACTATTCGCTTAGAAAAACTAGAGAAGAAATAACAGTTTCAAAAAACATCCTCTGTGAACTTGAGGCGAAAAGATCTGAAACAAAAAACACACTTCAGGATCAAAAGAAAAAGCAGGAAGATGTAAATCGCAGAATTCATGCTATCGAGTCACGCCATAAAGTGCTTTCAGATATGGAAGCGAGCATGGAAGGATATAGCCATAGTGTAAAAGCTATAAAACAAGCGTGTATTGAAAACAAGCAATTCGGACAAGGTATACATGGTCCCGTAGCCCAGCTGATAACTGTGGAAGAACGATACGAAACCGCTGTTGAAGTATCTCTGGGCGGAGCGCTGCAAAATGTTGTCACTGATGATGAGTTTGCTGCGAAGAGAGCTATTGAATATCTAAAGCAGAATCATCTCGGAAGAGCCACATTCCTTCCCAAAACATCAGTTAAATCCCGTACACTGGAGCCGGTGCAAATTGCTAAAATTCAGGGTATGCCGGGTTTTGAAGGAATTGCTTCGGATAAGGTTAGGTGTGATGATCAGTTCACAGGTATTATTTTAAACCTGTTGGGAAGAACTGTAGTTGTGGATAATATGGATTCGGGTATTCATATGGCCAGACAGTTCGATTACTCATTCCGTATAGTTACTCTGGATGGTGAGCTTATTAATACAGGCGGGTCTATGACAGGGGGAAGTACGGGAAGTAAAGTATCGAGTATTATAGGCCGAAACCGCGTTATAAAGGAACTTGAAGAAGAGCTGAAAGAAATGGAAGCCGAGCAGCGAAATATAAATAATAAAATTCGCGCTGTTGAAACTGCTTTATCCGAAATAAATGCATCATATGAGAAAGAACAGAAAGCTCTGTCTGACTTGGAATTGGTCAGATTAAGGGATGAGAGCCATGTTGCCGGAATAATGGAGAATATGCGTAAAATAACGGCACGTATGGAGTTAATGAAACAACAAGACATTGAAATAGATAGACAGATTAAAGAGGTTAAGGAAGAGAGCGATAAAGAAGCTTTACAAGTAAAGGCCATAGAAGATGAAATCGGAGTCTTAAAAGAAAAAATTCTGTCCCATCAGACCAAGAATAAAGACGAACAGGCTAAGAGGGACGAATTACATATAGATATTAACGATTACAGGGTTTCGGTTAATTCCATTATTGAGAGTAAACAAAGCGTAGAAGAACAAATAGTACTTCTAAACCAGGAGAAAAACAGCATAACTGCCAGTCTGGCGAAACGTGAAGAAGAGAAAAAACGAAACATTTTACGTATAAGTGAGTTGCAAGCTGAGATTCAGGGAATTATAAAAATCAATCTAGGCCTAAAAGAAGAAAAGACAGGTCGTGAGTTTAAGGCCGAAGGTATTTCGGAAGAAAGAAGAGTGTTAGAAGAAGAACTATCGGGTATGCTTGACAGGGTCACCGAGCATAACAGTACCATTCTCACTCTACAGGAGGGCCAAGGACGCCTTGAAGCTAAAAAAGCAAAGATGGAGAGCGAGCTAGAAACCTTCCAGAATAGACTTTGGGATGAGTATGGCTTGACATATGGCAATGCTCTGGAAATAAAATGCGAGATTAGCAATGCCAGAACAACGCAGAATAGAATTAATGAGATTAAGTCTGAGATAAGAGAACTTGGACCTGTTAATGTTGCTGCTATTGAGGATTACTCGAAGACAAAGGAACGCTATGGTTTTATGAAGGTTCAGCATGATGACCTGGTTCAAGCTGAAGAGAAGCTTAGGCGTGTGATTCAGGACATAACCCATGTGATGAAGAAGCAGTTTGTGGAACAGTTTGAGTTAATTAATAAGAATTTTAGTACCGTTTTCAAAGAACTGTTTGAGGGCGGTTATGGCGAGGTTCAGATAGTCGACACCGAAAATGTGTTGGAAAGCAATATTGATATTATTGTTCAACCACCGGGGAAAAAGCTTCAGAATATGATGCTTTTATCAGGCGGTGAAAGGGCTATGGTTGCGATAGCATTGATTTTTGCGATTTTGAGAATGCGGCCAGCACCTTTCTATATACTCGATGAGATAGAGGCTTCACTGGATGATGTCAATGTTTATAAATTTGCTGATTACTTAAAACGTTATACCGATAGGTTGCAATTTATTTTAATAACCCACAGAAAGGGAACAATGGAATCTGCTGATATTCTCTATGGAGTTACAATGGAGGAACATGGGGTTTCAAAGGTTGTGTCCATGCGTATGGACGATGGTATAGTAAACGCCGGGTAATGAAGGAGCATGAAAGGGTAAATGGTATGGCAAAGAATAAATGGTTCAATTGGGGTAGTAAAAAGACTACTGAAAAAGAAGATGTAGTAGATGATAATGCAGATGTAAAAGTAGAGGAAACATCTAATAATGAGATAGAAGAACCCGAGATGATGGTTCAACCAGAGGAGATAGCTTCCGAAAAGACTAAGGTTGGTTTTTTTGGCAGACTGAAAGATGGGCTTAAAAAGACTAGGGAATCAATAACTCATCGAATTGATCAAGTTTTGGTTTCCTTTGGAAAGGTCGATGAGGAACTCTTTGAGGAGCTTGAAGAGATATTAATTACTGCTGACATGGGAATGGAAACATCTCTCAAAATAATATCGGAGCTCAGAGAGAAGGTTAAGAGCGAAAAAATTACTGACACTGAAGGTGTTCGTAAGGCAATAAAGAATATAATCGCTGCAAAACTAACAGATGAAAACACTGATTTAAAGCTTTCCACAAAACCTTCGGTTATAGTAATTATCGGGGTTAACGGAGTCGGAAAGACAACTTCCATTGGCAAAATAGCTCACTATCTTAAATCACAGGGGAAGAAAGTCACTGTAGCCGCCGCCGATACCTTCAGGGCAGCAGCCATAGATCAGTTAGAAATATGGACAAACAGAGCGGGAGTTGACCTTGTAAAGCATTCGGAAGGCTCTGATCCATCGGCTGTTATTTTTGATGCTGTGAGTCATTGTAAATCAAAAGGCTCAGATGTATTAATCTGTGATACCGCCGGAAGGCTTCATACTAAGAAGAATCTTATGGAGGAGCTTAAGAAGATTTTCCGTATTATAGGAAGGGAGCTTCCGGGAGCCGATGTTGAAACTCTGTTGGTTTTAGATGCGACGACCGGTCAAAATGCTGTTTCTCAGGCTAAGACCTTCTCTGAGGTATCCGAGCTGTCGGGGCTTATTCTTACCAAGCTGGACGGTACGGCTAAGGGTGGCATTATAGTATCCATTAAGTCAGAGCTTGATATTCCGGTTAAGTTCATAGGCGTGGGTGAGCAAATGGATGATTTGCAGCCATTTAATCCGTCTGAGTTTGTAAATGCACTTTTTGGAGCAGAATAATTTTGTGAAATCTTGCACCTGGCGCCAGGCTTTTCCTCTTGTTTCTAATTTGTTAAATAAATATCAAAACCTCACTTGACTTTAGTATACTAAAGAGTTATCATGTTTTTAATAGTTGAATATAACCCGGATGAAGGCTTAGGGAGAGTGGCTAATTAAGCACACCGAAGGAGTAAAGCTCTCAGGTAAAAAAGACCTAAGCCGGACGAATCTCTGGAGAGACCTATAAAGGCGCCGAAGGGGCAAATCCAATAACGGATGACTCTCTCAGGCAAAAGGACAGAGCTATAAATAAAAGCATGGGAGATCATGCTCTTGCTTCATTATTTAAAGGGCTCCGGAGAAGTCAAACATTCAGGTTTGACTTTTTTAGTACTAAGAATTAATACACGCGACCTAAGTGCAAAAGACATATCAGATAAACAGATTGTATTGAAATAATTTTAGGAGGTTGGACAATGGCAAAAATTATAGTGACAGACAAGATGGCATCAAATGGAATTGACTATTTAAAAAGCAAGGGATTCGAAGTTGATACCCCATTCGGAATTTCTCCTGAAGAACTTGTTAAGATTATTGATCAATATGACGCAATAATTGTTAGAAGCGCCACAAAGGTAAAAGGGGAAGTGCTTTCAAAAGCGACAAATCTGAAGGTTGCCGGTCGTGCTGGCAATGGCGTTGATAATATTGATGTACAGGAATGTACAAAAAGAGGTATTACAGTAGTTAATACTCCTGACGGCAATACTATGGCTGCTGCCGAAATGAGCGTAGCGCTGGTATATGCCGTATTTAGAAATGTGGCTCAAGCATATCATGCGGCTAAGAATAAGGATTTTAGAAGAAACAAGTTTGTCGGTGAAGAGCTTGATGGCAAAACCGCTGGTATTATCGGTCTTGGCAAGATTGGCTCTGTTGTTGCGAAGAAGCTTGTTGGTGCAGGTATGAAGGTTGTCGGATATGATCCCTACATTACCGATGAGCGTGTTAATAGCCTTGGAATAACAAGGGTCGAGAACATTGATGATTTGATTAAAGTATCCGATCTGATTACTATACATATTCCCAAGACCCCTGAGAGCAAAAATATTATCGGTGCCCGTGAGCTTGCTTTATGTAAAAAAGGTGTCCGTATAGTAAATGTTGCCCGCGGTGGTATGATTGACGAAAAAGCTCTTTATGACGCAATTGTGTCTGGTCATGTTGCCGGAGCGGCTCTTGACGTTCAGGAGGTTGAACCTAATTTCACCAAGGCACCGGAGGATCAGGATTACTGGAATCCTCTGCTTGATTTAGATCAGGTTATTATGACACCCCATCTTGGCGCATCCACAAAGGAAGCTAATTTAAATTGCTCACTGGGAGTTGCTAAGAATGTTGAGGCTGTATTAAATGGAGAACTGGTAGCGGCTGTAAATATGCCTCCGATTTCGGGAGATTTAAACGAATTGAAGCCTTATATCAGCATTGGCGAAAAATTAGGAGCAATATACTATCAGGCCGAGCAGGAAAGAGTAAATAAAATAGAGATAACTTACAGTGGCGATTTAGTAGATAAGCCTACAAAGCCGATTACACTGGCAATCATAAAAGGCTTTATGTCTGTTGTCAGCGATGCTGAGGTTAATTATGTAAACGCTCAGTATAAGCTTGCAGAAATGGGTGTTGAGCTTGTTGAGAGCAAATCAAGTCAACTGGAGAAATACACAAATCTTATAACTGTTAAGTTCTACAGAAAGAGTAATGCTATTTCTGTTTCGGGTACGGTATTTGCCGTAGACACAATACGCATAGTAGATTTCTTTGGCTATACTTTGGATTTCGAGCCTACCAAGCATGTAGTTGCACTTCAGAATATGGATGTTCCCGGTATTATAGGTAAGGTAGGAACTCTTCTTGGACAGAACAATATTAATATTGCCGCTATGCAGTGGAGCAGAAGCACCAAGTCAAATAAGGCGGTTTCATTTGTCAGTGTCGATAGTGATGTATCGTCCGAGCTTCTTGAAAAACTCAGGAGTATGGAAGGAATTTTGAAGGTTTCCAAGTTTAGTTTTAATTGAGCCGGAAATACCTTTAAACATTTTTGTTAAGTAGTATAGCATAAAATTTTTAGGAGGATAGCCATGGATAAAAATATTATGGAAGTTCATAAAAAACAAGCAGCAAGAACCATGGAGAATCTTGCTAAGAACAATATGATGGCATTTTATGTGCAAAAAAAAGAGCAAGTTGTCCCCATGGTAGCCGATCTTATGAAAGAGGGCGAACTGGTATCTGTCGGAGGCTCTATGACCTTATTTGAAACCGGTGTTATTGAGCATCTGCGGTCAGGGCGCTATAGCTTCTTAGACAGGTATATGGATGGTTTGTCGCAGAATCAGATAGAGGACATATTCATAAAATCATTTGCGACCGACACCTATTTGACAAGTACCAATGCAATTACCGAAGCCGGAGAACTTTACAATGTCGACGGCAGAGGGAACCGTGTAGCTGCAATGATTTATGGACCTAAAAGTGTCATAGTGATTGCAGGAATCAACAAAATTGTCAAAGATGTTAATGAGGCCGTGGAAAGAGTCAGAAGAGTAGCTGCTCCTGCCAACTCAATAAGGCTTGATACCAAAACCCCGTGTACTAAGACAGGGTATTGTGTGGACTGCAAATCAGAAGGACGGATTTGCTGTTCCTATACTGTTTTGGGTCATCAGAGGCAAAAAGACCGTATTAAAGTAATATTGGTTGGAGAAAGCCTAGGATATTAGAATAGGGATTGCTCTTAGTGTTATTTTAAAAATAAAAAGTTATAATTCAGGCGGAAGATAAAATCTTCCGCCTTTTTACATGGCTAGACCACAATAATCGTTTATGTTATATTATGAATACAAATAAATATACGATAGATTGTAAATCATTTACTATGCAAATATAAATGTTTGTAAATTGATATTAAGCGGCGTTCCTGCGACGATTTAAAGCGAAGCATGGATTGCGTAGCGAGCGCGACTAGAAAACTGGATGTTTGACCGGAGCGCTAAATCGATGCAGGTATAGCCGCTAAACTTGTATAATTTTATTTTAGACGATTAATGGAGACTATGTGAATGAAGAAAAAAGTTGGCCTTGTGACATTGGGATGTCCTAAAAATCTTGTTGATAGTGAAATAATGTTGGGTTCCTTAGAGGATGCGGGATTTGAGGTTACACCAATTCACAAAACTGCAGAGGCTATTATTATAAATACCTGCGCATTTATAGGCGATGCCAAGGAAGAAGCTATAATGACTATTCTGGAAGCCGCACGCTTGAAGGATGAGGGAAATCTCAAGTTGCTGATGGTTACAGGTTGTATGGCTGAACGATATAAAGAGGATATTTTGAAAGAAATACCCGAGGTTGATGTGGTTGTCGGAACGGGTAGTATTGGAGAAATTCCTGAAATTATCAGTAAGAAGCTCAATGATGAAACCACGCAGAGGGAGGTATTTGCTAAGACCCCCAATAGTGTAGACTATCTGGAATTAACCCGTGTGGTAACTGACAATAAGCCGTTTGGATATTTAAAAATCGCCGAAGGATGTGACAATCGCTGTACGTACTGTATTATACCAAGTCTTAGAGGTGATTTCAGAAGCCGGACAATAGAGAATATTCTAAGAGAAGCAAGGCTTCTAGTTAATAAAGGCAAAAAAGAGATAATACTGATAGCTCAGGATGTTACACGTTATGGAACAGATATTTATGGAGAAAAAAGTCTTGTTCGACTGGTTAAGGAGCTAAGTGAAATTGATGGAATTGAACGTATAAGGCTATTATACTGTTATCCGGAGTTGATTGACGACAATCTGATCAATGAGATGAAAAACAACGCTAAGCTATGTAAGTACATGGATATACCCATTCAGCATATTTCGGACAGAGTTTTGAAAGCCATGGGCAGACGTGGCAACAAGGAATATATTAATAGTCTTCTAGCAAAAATCAGGCGTGAAGTTCCGGGGATCGTTTTGAGGACATCACTTATTACAGGTTTCCCGGGTGAAGCTGAGGAAGATTTTATGGAGCTGTACGATTTTGTTAAGGAGAGTAAGTTTGAGCATCTGGGGGTATTTGCCTATTCAAAAGAAGAAGGCACTCCCGCATATAAAATGAAAGGGCATCTCCCGAAAAAGATTAAGGAAGCTCGTCGTGATAAAATAATGGAACTTCAAAAGGGAAATGTTGAAAAATATAATAGTTCACGTATTGACAGAATCTATGATACAATTGTCGATGGAGTGGCAGAGGACGGCATTTTCTACGTCGGGAGAACTTATGCCGAAACCCCGGAAATAGATCCCATAATCTATTTTACCTCTCCTGAACCTTTAGAGAGCGGCATGATAATACCTGTAAAAATGCTTTGTCCTGATGGATATGACTTAATCGGTGAAGCTCAGGGCATGGTTAGGAATGGTGAAAATTAAGATGAATCTAGCGAATAAAATAACGCTTTCAAGAATACTTGCAACTCCGGTTTTTCTCTTCTTTCTTGTGCCTGGCTGGTTCGGTCAATTTATGGGCTTAGACCAATGGGGTAGATATGTTGCGGCTTTTGTGTTTTTTGTGGCTGCTATTACCGATATGGTTGATGGTAATATTGCCAGAAATCGCAATATGGTCACTGAGCTGGGGAAGTTTCTGGACCCTATTGCCGATAAACTACTGGTGACATCGGCATTAGTGGCTTTTATTAAGACTGATAACCTGTCTGTCTGGGTAGTATTCATTATAATAGCCAGAGAATTTATTGTTACCGGTTTCCGGGTTATTGCTGCCGGTCAGGGTGTAGTTATTGCCGCCGATAAGTGGGGCAAGATAAAAACCGTCGTACAGACAATAGCAATCATAGCCATTTTGATAAAGAATTTTCCTATATCCCTTTTCACGGATTTTCCTCTTGGTTTGGTGCTGATGTATATTGCGGTTATACTAACGGTTATATCAGGAGTGAATTATATAATCAAAAATGCTAAGGTATTAGTTAAGAGCTAAGTGCCTAGACATTGTATTCGTTAAGATCGTACTCAATCACCGTTTGAGAGAGTTTCCATTATCTTAACCGCTTGCTTTTCGCTTTGATATGCGGATTTTAATAATGGAAACAAGAAAAAACACTTATTTCTTTACTTTGACTATTTTCTATGCTAAAATGTTTAGGTCTATGAACCAAATGCGCGGTTTTTTGGAAACTCCGACCAAATACTGGGCCTTTGGCAATTAATAAAAGGAGATTTGAATTATGGCAAGAATGACTAAACAAGAGATTATGGCGACTTATGCAACCCATGAAGGTGATACTGGGTCCCCGGAAGTACAGATTGCACTTCTGACCGACAGAATCAATCACCTCACAGAGCACTTAAAATTTCATAAGAATGACCATCATTCCCGTCGTGGTCTATTTAAAATGATTGGTGCAAGAAGAGGCTTATTGGATTATCTTACCAGAAAAGATATTAACAGATACCGTGAGATAATTGCTAAATTAGAAATTAGAAAGTAATTTTTACTTTGGTGGCCAGAAAATGGGGCGGATTTCCGCCCTTTTTTAACATTTGGTTTCCATGGGATTAAATTCCATGGAGCATGTTAGAACCCAACTAAACCGTGGAATAACACCGTGGTTTAGTGGAAATATAAAATGAGTACGATTTTAAATAGTCAAGGGCAGCAGAAGATCAGAGAAGAGGTTTCAAGCCCTGTGGAACTTGTTCCCTGACCTTTTGCCTCTGCCTAGCGTATTTGATTTGGCTTCGCGCTAATCCAATACGTGCGTATTTGATTTGGCTTCGCGCAAAACAAATACGTGCGTATTTAATCAAATACGCAGCGAAACGTACTCTAGTCCAGCGTACTAAGAAGTCCAGCGTACTTAAAGTACGCGCAGAGAGAAAAGGAGAAAACAAAATGAAAAAAGTCTTTAATTTTGAAGTGGCCGGTCGGCCTCTTATTGTCGAAGTTGGCCAATTATCACAACTTGCCAACGGTTCGGCACTTGTCCGTTATGGTGAAACAGTAGTTTTATCAAATGTAACCGCATCAAAGCAACCCAGGGATGGAATAGATTTCTTCCCGTTAAGCGTTGATTATGAAGAAAAATTGTATTCGGTAGGAAAAATCCCCGGAGGATTTATCAAGCGCGAGGGAAAACCCACCGAAAAAGCTGTCTTAGTATCTAGGGTAATTGACAGACAAATGCGCCCCAGATTCCCTAAAGATCTTAGAAATGACGTGGTTATCGTAAATACCGTATTGTCAGTGGAGCAGGATAACTCTCCTGAGTTTGCTTCAATAATGGGAACGGTAATTTCACTTTGCATATCCGATGTTCCGTTTAATGGGCCGATAGCAGGTGTTATATTAGGTCTGGTTGACGGTAAAGTCGTTATAAACCCAACAACAGAACAACGAGCCAAGAGTGATATGTATGTCACACTTTCGGCAGACAAAGAAAAGATTGTAATGATTGAAGCCGGTGCTAATCAGGTTCCCGATGAGCTCATGCTTGATGCAATTAAACAGGGCCATGAGGAAATCAAACGATTAATTGAATTTGTTGAAACAATAGTGAAAGAAGCGGGCAAACCAAAGTTTGAATACGTATCAGCTGCCGTTCCCAATGATATTTGGACTGCTGTTTATGATTTGGCAAAAGATGATATGAAAGCAGCTATAACTAATGCTGATAAAGAAACAAGAGATAATCAGGTTGACGCCGTTTGCCAAAGTGTAAAGGAAAAGCTTGCCGAAACCTTCCCGGAACAAGGCGGTAAGATTGACGAAGCTCTATACAAGCTGCAGAAGAAGATTGTAAGGTCTATGATAATAGATGAGCACAAGCGTGTGGATGGCCGTTCCCTTATGGATATTCGTCCCCTTTCGGCAGAGGTTGCTCTTCTTCCCAGAACTCATGGTTCAGCGCTTTTCCAGCGAGGACAAACACAAGTCCTTACAAATGTCACTTTAGGCCCGTTAGGTGAGGGACAGAAGCTTGATGGCGTTGATCTTATGGAAGAAGGAAAACGCTATATGCACCACTATAACTTCCCACCATATTCTGTTGGGGAGGCAAAGTCATCCAGAGGCCCAGGTCGTCGTGAAATAGGTCACGGTGCTCTAGCTGAAAGAGCGTTAGAACCGGTAATTCCAAATGAGACAGATTTCCCTTATGCTATCCGTCTGGTTTCAGAGGTTCTCATGTCAAACGGCTCAACATCACAAGGAAGCGTTTGTGCCAGTACATTGGCGTTAATGGATGCCGGTGTACCTATTAAGGCACCTGTTGCGGGTATCTCATCAGGTCTTGTAGTTGATGAAGAGAATCCGGATAGATTTATCACCTTCATGGATATACAAGGGATAGAGGATTTCTTTGGTGACATGGACTTTAAGGTTGCAGGAACTAAAGAAGGAATTACAGCAATTCAAGTTGATATAAAGGTTGAAGGACTTTCTTATGAAATTATTCGTCAGGCTTTTGAAATAACTAAGAAAGGTCGTTTCCAGATACTTGATGAGTGTATGTTACCTGTAATATCGGAGCCTAGAACTTCTCTATCAAAATATGCTCCGAAAATATTCCAGACCAAGATAGATGTTGACAAGATTCGTGAAGTTATTGGCCCTGGTGGTAAGGTTATCAATAAGATTATAGCTGAAACCGGTGTTAAAATTGATATTGAGGAGGACGGCTCGGTTTATGTGGCCACCTCTGACGAAGAAGCCGGATTAAAAGCAATAAAGATTATTGAGGGAATAACCGGTACTGTTGAAATCGGAGCTATATTCACAGGTAAGGTTACCCGAATAATGACCTTCGGTGCATTTGTGGAATTCTTACCTGGAAAAGAAGGTCTGGTTCACATTTCCAAGCTTGACAACAAGCGTGTAAACAAGGTTGAAGATGTTGTCAATGTTGGCGACGAAATCATAGTCAAGGTTATGGAAGTTGATAAGCAGGGACGTATAAACCTGTCAAGAAAAGATGCCTTGGTCGGAGACAACACCCCAAGTGAATCCTAAACAATAGATAAGTATTACACTTAATAAAAACTATATGGATTGTCACAAAAATGCGGCCATCCTGAGCACGGAGCCTCTAATAGACATCAGCGGATGTCTGTTAGAGGTTCTGTTAATAAAGGGCTATTATCTCTATTTAATTATATTTGTGTTTATTTTGGTTGCTAACATGGTAAAATCTATTGTAATGAGGTGGAGTATGGAAAATGCCCTTAAGGTTTTATTTGTTGCATCAGAATGTTCGCCCTATATTAAGGTAGGCGGACTTGGTGATGTTGCTGGAGAGCTTCCTTTAAAGCTTAGTGAACTGGGAGCAGATGTTCGAATTGTAATTCCGGGTAACAAAGATATCGATGTACCTACCCAATATAAAGGCGACTATCCTGTTGAAATGGGTAACAGAAATGAAACCTGTATAGTCAGGGAAGTAATAAACGCGCCTGTAAGCACTTATATCATAGATAACTATCACTATTTCGGGAGACAGGGAGTATATGGTCATAGGGATGATGCTGAACGCTTTGCTTTTTTCTGTCTTTCGGTTTATGAGATGATTCAGCGCTTTAATTTTGTCCCCGATATCCTCCATCTGAATGATTGGCATACGGCACCACTGGCCATGGTAATACGGGAGAATGAGCGGGAACACCCTGAGCTTTCCGATATTTCAATTGTTTACACCATTCATAATCTTGAGTACCAGGGAGTGTGTGATCGAAGTGTTTTTAAAATGTACGGGGTTAAAGATGTAGTATTTATGGTGGATAAGGTCGAGTATTACGGCTGTTTTAACCCAATGAAAGCCGGAATAAACTATTCAGATATAATTAATGCGGTTAGTAAAACCTCAGCCCATGAAATGCTCACAACAAGGTTTGGTTTTGGACTTGAAGGGGTGCTTATAAACCGAAAGCCCGCACTACGGGGTATTGTCAACGGTATTAATAAAGAGAATTGGAATCCCGAAACCGACAAGCTTATTTATTTAAATTATTGTAAAGAAAATTTAGAATTAAAGAAGCAGAATAAAAGCCTGCTTCAAAAAGAATTAGGACTTGAAGAGAAAGATGTTCCTCTGTTTTCAGTTGTTTCAAGGCTTGTGCAAAACAAAGGGTTAGATTTAATGGAACCAGCTTTTGAGTATATTTTAAAGAATAATGGTCAGTTAGTCCTTCTGGGCAGTGGAGAAAAATATTATGAAAACATTTTTATGAATTTGACAGAAAAATACGCTGGTATGGTATCTATAAATCTTGAATTCAATCAGGAAAAATCCAGAAAGATATACGCAGGAAGTGATATTTTCCTTATGCCATCACGTTATGAGCCTTGCGGGTTAAGCCAGCTTATAGCCATGAGCTATGGAACTATCCCCTTGGTTCACAAAACAGGTGGATTAGCAGATACGGTTATAGACGAGGATAAAAACCCCGGTGCAGGCACGGGATTTATGTTTGGCAGCTATTCAAAAGAAGCTCTTATAAAAGCTATTAAGCGTGCGATAAGTCTTTATGAAAATAATGAAGCCTGGGAAGACCTTGTAAAAAGAGCCATGAGTGTTGATAACTCATGGGACAGTGCTGCAGCAGCATATCTTTCTCTTTATAGTGAAGCAAAATCCAAAAATTATAAAAGAAAATTCGAAGGAAGGAAGGGCCTGACTTGAGAAAAAAGGAAAAGGCAGGACTTATATTAAAAGAGTTAAAAAAACTATATCCTGATGCCAAGTGTTCACTTGATTTTACAACCCCGTTGGAGCTACTTGTAGCAACTCAGCTTGCGGCTCAGTGTACAGACGCCAGAGTTAATATGGTCACTAAAGAATTGTTTAAAAAGTACAGGACTCCTCAGGATTATGCCTCGGCGGATATTACGGAGCTTGAACAGGATATAAAATCCACAGGATTTTTTAGAAACAAGGCTAAAAACATAAAAGAATGTTGTATTAAGCTCTTACGGGACCATGATGGCAAGGTTCCTGATACCATGGAAGAGCTTTTAGAATTACCCGGAGTTGGTAGAAAAACTGCCAATGTCGTGTTATCAACTATTTTTTCCAAACCGGGGGTAATAGTGGATACACATTGTTCTAGGTTATCGAATCGTATTGGCCTTACAAAATCAGAAAATCCTGAAATAATAGAGAAAGACCTTATGAAAATTCTCCCGAAAAGCCAATGGGCTGAGTTTTCTCACTGTTTGGTTTATCATGGGCGTGAAATTTGTCAAGCCCGGAAGCCAAAATGCGAAATATGTAGCATTATGCCGTATTGCGATTATGGAAGAAAAAATATAAAATAGTATATTGGGGATAACCATATTAATTAATTATGGGGGCTATAAATGCAATTGAATGAGGAAATGACAAAAGGTGTAATGCCTGAGGATGTTATCTTTGCTCTTGATATAGGGACCCGTACTATAATAGGTTTGGTAGGTTACAATAAAGATGACCGTTTTTATGTACAAGCTGCGGAAATGATCGTACATGATAGCCGTGCCATGCTTGACGGTCAAATTCATGATATAGCCAAGGTTGCCCAGGGTGCGGAAAGAGTAAAGGAGGCCTTGGAAAAACGCCTTGGATATAAGCTGACCAGAGTATCAGCCGCAGCTGCCGGACGAGTTTTAAATACCTGTCAGATTAAAGTTGAACGTGAAGTTGAAGAAGGCAGGGAAATAGATAGTCAGTTTATCAGTGCTCTGGAGATGGAAGGAATTCAAAAAGCCCAGCTTCATATAGAGGATAATACGCCTGATAAAGATAAAAATCAGTTTTATTGTGTCGGATATAGTATAGTAAACTATTATTTAAATGATTATGTAATTTCAAGCCTCAATGGGCATAAAGGGCAGAAAGCCGGCGTTGAGGTATTGGCTACATTCCTTCCACAGACTGTAGTTGATAGTCTTTATACGGTAATGAACAGGATTAATCTGGAAATTAATTTCTTAACTCTGGAGCCGATCGCCGCCCTTAATCTTGCTATACCAAAGGATCTTCGCTTATTAAATCTAGCCCTCGTTGATGTCGGAGCAGGAACTTCTGATATTGCCATTACCAAGGCCGGCACTATAATAGCTTACGCAATGGCTCCTATTGCAGGTGATGAAGTCACTGAAGCTATAGCCCAAAACTATCTGGTGGATTTTGAGACAGCCGAAAAAATTAAAATTGATATATCCCATAATAAAAAAGATGTTACATTTACAGATATACTTGATAATCAGGTAAGTACAACAGTGCAAGAGGTTAAGGAAGTTACCAGGCCTGTTATAGAGAATCTGGCCAGAACTGTCACCGAAAAGATATTAGAGTTAAACGGCGGGAAAGCTCCCAACGCAGTATTCTTAGTCGGAGGGGGAAGCCAGTCAGAAGGACTTTGCGAGGCTTTATCTGAAGCAATCGGTTTACCTAAAGAAAGAGTCGCCATAAGAAATAGAAGCATAGCCAAAAATGTAGTCACCGATGAAAATATACTCGATGGTCCCGATAGCATTACTCCCCTTGGAATTCTTGTTACAACTGCAATGACAAAGGGACAGGATTTCTATTATGTGACTGTAAACGGAAATAAAATTAGGATGTACAATTCAAGAAAAATGCTTGTTTCTGATGCCCTGATATTAGCAGGATTTAATCCTGACCAGTTGATATGCAAGTCAGGCAAGAATTTGAAATTCATTCTAAATGGTAATGACAAAACCATAAGAGGGAGCTTTGGAAAGCCGGCTGAGATATATGTTAACGACAAAGTATCCAGTCTTAATGCTTATATTTCTGCAGGGGATAAACTAACCGTTGTTCAGGCCGAAAAAGGTATTGATGGAAAAGTGTTTGCTAGGGATTTAATAAAGGACCAGGAACCTATCTATCTAAAATTCAATGATCAGGCTGAAACTATAAAACCCAAAATATTGATTAACGATATTGATGTTTCTTTAGACACAGAGATTAGTAATGGCGATAAAGTTGATATTATTAACGATTACACTCTTCTTGATATCGCTAAACGTTACGAAATGGATCCGTTATCGTGGGAATTTACCGTTGATGGAGCTATCGCTGATTTAAAAGCAGAGCTTAAGCCAGGGGTGCAGGTTGTAGGTAAGCCTAGAAAAAGTCCAAATATTTCAACCGAAATTATTGATTCTTCGGAAAACGAGAATAAAGCTGAAGAAATGATAAAACCCACTAATATACAGGATTTTCTGAGGGAAGTAGAGCAAAAACTCTCTCAAAGAGACGGAATTACTGTTATAGTAAATAAAAAGCCTATTAACTTACCTCCGAAAAAGACCGATTATTTGTTCATAGACGTGTTTAATTATATTGATTTTGATCTGACGTCGCCAAAAGGAATTATTATGCTTAAGCTTAACGGGAAAGATGCGAACTACACCGATTCCATAAAATCTGGAGATACCATAGATATTTTTTGGGGAGAATAGGCACCCCTTAAAGCTATGCGGAGGTAGCGTTTGGAGATTATCAATCAAGAAAATAATGCAAAAACTTATTCAGATTATGCTAAATACGAGAAAAACATTACGAGATTTGCCTGGCTTGTTTTTTTCTGCTTAATTTTCGAGGATGTAATAGTTAGAATCTACATATTAAGACAGCCTTTTGCGCTGGATATAGCTATTCTCCAAGGGGTTTTGTTTTTTATCTGCATTTTATTAAGCATTATCAAAACTTCCCTTGTAAAAGAGCCGGACGCTTATCAGGAAAGAAAAAGCTTATATTTGGTTAAATCCATTGAAATTATCATAACTGTTTGCCTGATTAGTACGATGTACCATAGTGCGTTTTTCTATTTTGTTGCCCTTTTACCAATAGCTTTTATATGTTTAACCAGGGGCTTTAAAAAGACTGTGGTATTTATCATTTTAGGGCTGGTATTCCAGATTACTTTTCAGTACATATTGATATGTTGGCTGGGAAGGTCTGTTATGAGCAGCTTCTTTGGTGATGCTTCATACATAGCAATAATAATTGTAGTGCAGTATATCCTATTCACTCTTTTTTGTTTTATTTGGAGTGGGGTTTATAATGAATATTCAAGAAGTGAAGAAGAAAACAATATATTAATAGAACGACTTGGTGATAAATATGTTCAGCTCGAACAAGCAAAGAAAGAAATCCAAAATCATTATGACAAGATAAGAGAGTCAAACAGCCAGCTTGAAGAGGCTAATACTAAGCTGACAGCAAGTTTGGCAGAATTTTATACACTTCAGCAGATTTCTCAGGCGATTACTTCAATATTCGATATGAATGAATTATTAAAATTCGTTAATGATGTAATCATAGGAGTAATGGGTGTATTCCATTCAACTATAGCACTGTGCTACGGACCTCAGAATAAGTTGAAAGTACAGGTCTCAAGTATTTTTGACAAGAAGGATCTGGCAATCGTTTCAGATTATATTAATTGCGAAACTCTGAAGCCTTCCACAGAGGAAGGACATTCTATGATAGATAACAATGTCAAAGCAGATGATTATCCTTTCACCAGAGGACGAAATATTCAGTCAATGATTTGTGTACCACTCATAGCTAAAGGTAAAGCTTTGGGAATCGTACTTATTGAGCATAGTATGAAAGATGCTTTTGATGATGAGAACATGAGACTTTTAGAGGTCATAGCTCAACAAGTCAGTATTGCTATAGAAAATGCCCGGCTATACCAACAGATGCATGATTTGGCCACACTTGACGGACTTACAGGGGCATATAACCGCTTATTCTTTAATGATAAGCTTCAGGAAGAGCTCAAGAATGCCCAAAGTAAGGGTCATGATTTATCATTTATTATTATAGATATTGATCATTTCAAAAAATTTAATGACACATATGGTCATCTATTTGGAGACTTAGTTTTAAAAACACTGTCGGCATACATTATAAAAACTCTCAGGAAAGAAGATATTTTTGCTCGCTACGGAGGCGAAGAATTTGTCATCCTAATGCCGTACACCTCGTTAGAGCAAGCCCGGGAAAAGGCAGAAGACCTCAGGATGGGAGTTTCACAGCTTAATATTACCGATCGTGTCGTATCAGCATCAATTACCATAAGTGTGGGGGTCTCAACTTATCCTGAAACTGCACATTGTGCACAGGAACTCATAAGTACAGCGGACGATGCGCTTTATGAAGCAAAACATGCCGGTAGAAATTTAGTGCGAGTTACAAAAAAACGAGATTCATAAAATATGAATCTCGTTTTAATATGTCTGATTAATTATTTTTCAACAACCTCAGTGCCATGCTCGTGGATAATTTCCTTAACCTGAAGCTCTTCATCAGGGGTAAGAATCTTTTCTAAGTTTAGGAGGAGAATTAACTTATCATCCATCTTGGCCACACCGGTGAGAAATCTCCTATCAAAACTGCTCAACTCTGGGGGAGTCTCAACAAATTCTTCATCGGGAATACGGACAATCTCCGATACACTGTCAACTGTAAAACCTAAAAGAAGATCATTATGGTTAACAATAAGAATTTTAGTATTTTCGTCGATTTGTTTTTCAGGCATATTAAAGCGCTTTCTTAAATTGAAAACTGTCAGAACCTTCCCGCGAAGGTTTATTAGTCCTTCAATAAAAGACGGAGTGTTTGGAACTTTAAAAATCTCCTGGGGTTTTAGTATCTTGAATATTTGCTTAATTTCAATACCAAATACTTCATCTGCGATATGAAACTTAACTAGTTGTTGAACGGCCATGAGAATCCCTCCAATTTAATATCTCACTAATCTTTACCCACAAAATTGATAGTTTAACAATGATTTTAAGTTCTATAGGACCCGTTTATCCTGACATAATCAAATGTTAAGTCACATGTCCACATTCTGTCATTAACGCTGCCGTCTTTAAAATTGAGGGTAATAATAATTTCGTCTTTTTTTAATATTTCCGCGGCTTTTTCTTCGTCAAAGTTTAGCCCTATACCGTTATTATAAACTAACAAATCACCTAGATAGATATCAACCTTATCAGGATCGAATTCGGCACCTGAATAACCTGCGGCTGTAATAATTCTACCACAATTGGCATCCCGGCCAAACATTGCGGTTTTAATAAGGGGAGATTTCGCTATTGCATTTAGTATAAGGTGCGCTGATTCTCGGTCTTTACAATTCTCCACCCGAATTTCAATGAGTTTTGTAGCTCCCTCACCGTCTTTTGCCAACATCTTGGCAAGTGTAGTCGAAACTTCAAGAAGAGCCGATAAAAAGGCATGGTATTCCGGACCTTCTGATAAGACAGGTATATTTTCTGCCATTCCATTGGCCATAATAACTACCTGGTCACACACGCTGGTATCGCCATCAACAGATATTCTGTTAAAAGAACTATCAGCAACTGTTTTTAAAGCTTTTTCCAGAAGGGTGGGGGAGATTGCTATATCAGTTGTAATAGTAGAAATCATTGTGGCCATATTTGGATGAATCATTCCCGAGCCTTTTGCCATACCGCCGATTGTTATCGTTTTATCGCCTATTGTAATGGATTTTGAAGCTTCCTTGGGAAAGGTATCAGTGGTCATAATAGCTTTGGATGCAAAGTTTCCACCGTCATAGGATAATAAATTGTAAGCTTGTTCAATACCGGATTCTATCTTTTCCATGTTGAGAGGAGATCCGATAACACCTGTTGAACCTAGCATTATGAGGTCAGATTTGCATCCTATAAGATTTGCTGCATAAGAAGCCATGGATGAAGCATCGGTATCGCCCCGTTCACCTAAACATGCATTGGCACAACCGCTGTTAATAACAATTGCTCTGGCTTCTCCACTCTTTATCTTTTCTCTTGTCCACTTGAGAGAATGTCCTTTTACTACATTAGTAGTAAAAATACCGGCGGCTGATGCATTCTTATCTGAGACTACCATAGCCAAATCCAAATTTCCGTTCTTTTTTAATCCACATGCCACTCCGGAGGCCTTAAACCCTTTGGGAGCGGTACAACCGTTTTTAGCCATACTTATAGTCCTCCATTTATTTCATTTTAACTTAATTGAATTATTAAGGCAATGATTAGGTTATATTAAGTTTTAAGACCGGCTCTTCACTAAGGTTGAAGTTAGCTGATGCTTTGTGATATGCTTGTTGTAATGCTTAATCGGAGGCATCTCTATGAAAAATATATTCTATTATCAAACTGAAATCGGGAAAATAGGCATTGGAGAAGAAAATGGTGTGATTACCGATTTGTCTTTTGGTACTATTGATTCATCCGGAGAGGGCAATATACTGGAAACTGATATAATTAAGAAGGCTGCACAGCAAATATTTGAGTACATGGAAGGTAAAAGGAGAGCATTTGATTTACCTCTTTCCACAAAAGGAACGGAATTTCAGAAATTGGTGTGGGAAGCTCTAAGAACAATACCCTATGGCGAGACAAGGAGCTATAAGGATATAGCTGTTCAAATAGGGAAGGGAAAGGCTTGCCGTGCCGTTGGAATGGCCAATAATCGGAACCCTATTTCTATTATTATTCCGTGCCATCGTGTTATTGGTTCTAAGGGCCAGTTGGTCGGATATGGAGGAGGATTGGACATTAAGAAGAGGCTTCTTATGCTAGAAGGTAATACAGTTCATGATGCAAAAGTTATGCTATGATTATAAATGGCATTTCCTTGCAATTAGTTGTCACTAATGAGATAATTTTAAGAGATGTCCACTTTATATGAACCGGAGTTGATAATATGAACAATAAGCTTAAGGATGAATATACTGATAGATTGTTTGAGGCTATATTAAAGCTTGAGAATATTGAGGAATGCTATAATTTTTTCGAAGATTTAGGAACTATAACCGAGATTAAAGCTTTTGCTCAGCGTTTTGCCGTAGCAGGCATGTTAACTGATAAAAAAACATATAAAGAAATACATGAAAAAACAGGAGCAAGTGAAGCAACAATAAGCAGAGTCAGCAGGTCTCTTAATTATGGAGCAGACGGATATCGTCTTGCTTTGGAACGTCTAACTATAAAGGAGTAAGAAAAATGAGTTTTTTAGAAAAGATATTTGGGAGTTATTCCGAGAAGGAACTTAAAAGGATTAACCCTATTGTAGATAAAATAGAGGGCATGGAGCCCGAAATGAAAAATCTATCCGACTCGCAACTAAAGGGGAAAACTAAAGAGTTCAAAGATAGGCTGGCAAAAGGTGAAACCCTGGACGATATTCTTCCCGAAGCATTTGCAGTTGTGCGTGAGGCTTCTGTCAGGGTTCTGGGGATGCGTCATTTCAGGGTACAGCTGATAGGCGGAATCATACTCCACCAAGGTCGTATTGCAGAAATGAAAACCGGTGAAGGTAAAACTCTTGTAGCCACATTGCCTCTTTATCTCAATGCTCTATTGGGGGAAGGAACTCATTTAGTTACTGTAAATGATTATCTTGCAAAATATCAGTCCGAGTTAATGGGGAAAATATACAATTTCCTGGGCCTTTCAGTCGGCGTAATTGTTCATGATATGGATAATACGCAGAGAAGAGCTGCCTACAATTGCGATATAACCTATGGAACCAACAATGAGTTCGGCTTCGATTACCTTCGAGATAATATGGTAGTATATAAGGAAAACAAGGTTCAACGTAATCTGAATTATGCCATTGTGGACGAAGTAGACTCAATTCTTATTGACGAAGCCAGAACCCCTCTTATTATTTCCGGCCAGGGTGAAAAATCCACTGATATGTACCAAAAGGCCGATGCTTTTACAAGAAGGCTTTCTAAGGTAATTGTAAAAGAAACCGATGATAAACAGCAGTTGGATGATCGGGATTATGACTATATAGTTGATGAAAAAGCTCACACCGCGACGCTGACATCCAGGGGTGTGGAGAAAGCAGAGAAATATTTCGGAGTTGAAAATTTATCTGATGTTGAGAATATGACCTTATCCCATCATTTAAACCAATCCCTAAAAGCTCATGGCCTTATGAAAAATGATGTTGACTATGTTATTAAAGACGGAGAAATAATTATAGTTGATGAGTTTACGGGGCGTTTAATGTACGGACGTCGCTATTCAGACGGCTTACATCAAGCCATTGAGGCCAAAGAAGGGGTTAAGGTTGAGCATGAGAGTAAAACTCTTGCCACTATAACCTTCCAGAACTATTTTAGAATGTATAAAAAGCTTGCCGGTATGACAGGTACAGCCCTTACCGAGGAGCAAGAATTCAGAGCTATATATAAGCTGGACGTTATTCCTATCCCCACAAACCTTCCCGTTATCAGAAAAGATCATGACGATGTGGTCTATAAATCTAAAAATGGTAAATTTGCAGCAGTAGTAAGAGATATAGAAGAAAGCCATGCAAAGGGACAACCGGTTTTAGTCGGAACAATTTCCATTGAGACATCTGAAATGTTAAGCGGATTACTGAAAAAGAATGGGATAAAGCATAATGTCCTGAACGCAAAATACCATGAAAAAGAAGCTGAGATTGTAGCTCAGGCTGGTAAATATGGTGCTGTGACCATTTCGACCAATATGGCCGGCCGTGGTACCGATATTATGCTTGGTGGTAACCCCGAATTTCTCGCAAAACAAGAAATGCGAAAACAGGGCGTGGATGAAGAGCTGATTCTGGCTTCCATAAGCTATGATGAAACAGATGATGAAAATATTTTAAAGGCCCGCCAAATCTTTAAGGAGCTTAATGAGAGGTTTAAGGTTGAAACCGAAAAAGAAAAGGAACAGGTAATTAAAGTCGGCGGTCTTAAAATAATAGGTACTGAACGTCACGAGTCCCGACGTATAGATAACCAGTTAAGAGGCCGTGCAGGCCGACAGGGAGATCCTGGCGAGACCAGATTCTATATAGCCTTGGATGATGACCTCATGCGCTTGTTTGGTTCAGAGAGAATGGAGAAAATGGTCAGTGCTCTGGGCCTTGATGAGAATCAACCAATAGAGGCCAAGCTGTTATCAAACGCTATAGAAAGCGCTCAGAAAAAGATAGAGGGAATCAACTTCCAGAGACGTAAGAACGTGCTTCAGTATGATGACGTTATGAACCTGCAGAGAGAGATTATCTATTCAGAGCGCGCTAAGGTTCTAAACGGAGAGAATATCAAAGAATATATCCTAAAAATGATTGACAATGTAGCTGAAAATATTGTCAATATGTATTGCTCGGAAAGCGATATACCTGACAATTGGGATTTAAAAGGTCTGGTTTCTTATGCAGAGAACATTGTTCTTCCCACTGGTACCCTTGATTTAAAGACTATTGATATGGAAACCGTAACAGCCAAGGATATAAAGGATTTCATCATTGAAAAAGTTCATGCACTGTATGAGAACAAGGAAGTCGAACTGGGAGAAGAATTAACCAGAGAACTGGAGAGGCGTGCACTACTTAGAACTGTTGATGAAAAATGGATGGATCACATAGATGCAATGGACCAGCTGAAATACGGAATTGGACTCCGTGCATACGGTCAGCGAGATCCTGTTATAGAGTATAAGCGTGAAGGCTTCGATATGTTCGATGAGATGATCCGGAATATTCAGCAGGATACTGTTAAAATGCTCCTCCATATTAAAAAAGAAAATATTGTGGTCAAACGTGAGCAGGTGGCTAAGCCAACTATGGCTTCTCATGGAGAAGACGGTGTAAAGAAACCCAAGAAACGTGAAACAGAAAAAGTTGGACGTAACGATCCCTGCCCATGTGGTTCAGGTAAGAAATATAAAAAATGTTGCGGAATAAATGAGTAATTAAAAAAAGCAGAATAACCTTTCAAGGTTTTCTGCTTTTTTTATTACTCGTTACTACGTGCTTTCGACAATGATGCTTTTATTTTTAAGGATTACTTGTAGAGTCACCGTGAGTAATGTTACAATAAAAACAATGTCATGGTATATTTTTACGTATTTCTAATAGGTCTTGGAGGGGTGTTATGCTAAACATTAATGAGGAATTATCAAAGTTTGAATTTATTGATGTTGAAAGTGTAGAACAAAAGATAGGCAGAATACCCGAGGATATGAAGAATGCGATAGAGCTCTATAATAAAGCACTGGATGATTTACGCAATAATAATGAAGATATTGCAATTATCGCTCTAAAAAAGGCCATTTCTATTTACCCGGCATTCTATGAAGCAATGAACCTTATGGGTATTTGCTACTTAAATCTGGATGATGAGAGCAATGCACGTAGGATGTTTAGTAAGGTTATCCAGATGGATGATAACAGTATACGGGCTTCTCGCTATTTAGACCAAATGGATGGGAAAGTATCATCAGACGATGTTAATACCGGAAAATCAAAACGAATAAAAAAAGCACCCACGTCACTGGATTGGATTAAAAAAGGGCTCTCCCCTGAGCAAAATAATACATATTATTTGAAATACGTGTTAGGATTTCTGATAGGTGTATTTGTTATTTGCTTGGTTTGGATTATTGTTCCTTCAAGTAGCCCTGTCAATATTAATTTTGGTGATTTATTCAAAAAAACTGTTGATGTATCTCCTGATTTAAAAAAACTTGAGAAAGAAAATGCTGAGCTTAATTCACGTCTTACTGATGCTAACGAGGCTTTAAGGAAGGCAAATGAGACAGAAAAGCAGTTAAGAGACCAAATGGAGAACTATACTCATTGGAGTGACATACTTCGCGATCTTCAGGGTCTAGCTGCTGAAGGAAAATACAAGGAAGTAGTGTTGCAGATTGAAAGGGATCTGGCGGGTCTGGATATGCCTGAAGATATAGCAAACAAAATAAATACCTTGAACAATGAGTGTAAACCTAAAGCGGTGTCACAATTCTATGAATCGGCAAGAGCAATTTACAAATCTAATTCAAATACCCGTTCTTTAGATGTATATAAAGAGTCTGCCGATGAGTTTATTATGGCTATAAATATAATTGATAAAATGGAAACGAAACCTAATATAGCTATCAGCGTATATTATTATGGCGGTAAAGCCATAGCGCTTTCTCAGTATCCTTCTAAAAATGAGGCCGAGGCAGAAGCTATAAGATGTTTTACTGTTGTAACTGAAATTGATCCAAGATCTGAAATGGCTTCCTATGCTCGGGCAAGAATAAATGAAATTGAAGCAGGAAAAACAATTAAACACTAAGATTAGTTATCGACAACTGTTCATTAAAAAAAGAGGGTAGCCCAAGCGGACAACATTGTCCGCGGGGCAACCCTCTTTTATATAATATTTACTTTGTGGCAAAAACTTTCTTAAGCTTTGCATAACGAGGAAGACCGTCTACGATAGGGGGCTTTGACTCGCCTTCAATAAGGGGAAGTGCGTAATTTATATAATCCTGTGTAAGCCCTGTACCTTCTGCATTAATCCATTCTCTTGGAATCTTCTTCTCTGTG
>JAEYOK010000040.1 GCA_023411795.1 Bacillota bacterium | reverse complement strand
AGGTTCTATAATAAATGTTGGGGTGCTATAAGATTAAAAATCAAGTGCTCCAACTTTTTTTGCATAAAAAGAGCATGAAGTTGAAATCTCAAGTAAAATGAAGTTGCTTAGACTAAATTTTTAAAGGAGATTTAACCCATGCTCTATACAAATTATATGCAAGAATTGATCGGATTGAAAGATGTAATTGTTACTTCAGTCGAAAGAAAAGATAAGCAACTGGATATTAACCTAATAATGCCAAGAAGAATCCATAGCTGTCCCAGTTGCAATAGCAGCACAGAAAAGATCCATGATTACCGTATTCAAAGGATTAAGGATATATCTTCATTTGGAAGCCATACAATCCTTCACTTAAGAAAACGACGCTATGTATGCCCATATTGTAATAAACGGTTTTATGAGAAAGTATCCTTTCTTCCTAGGTATCATAGAATAACCAGTAGATTAATTGCAAATATACTTGATTCTTTAAGAGAGGTTAGTCCCGTAAAAAATGTAGCGAGGGCAGCAAACGTATCATCAACGACGGCTACAAGGATATTTGATAACATAAAGTATTCAAACAAAAGTCTCCCGAGGGTTGTATCTATGGATGAATTTAAAGGAAATGCAGATGGAGAAAAGTTTCAGTGTATTATTACCGATCCTGAGAATAAAAAAGTCCTGGATATTCTCCCTAACCGGAAATCAGAAGACTTGTATGGCTACTTTTTAAAATACAATGACCGAAGCAATGTTAAATACATAGTTATAGATATGAGCGGGCCCTACCGTTGCCTTACAAAAACTGTATTCCCAAAAGCTCAGATTATTGCAGATAAGTATCATGTAGTTCGACAAGTAACTTGGGCATTTGAAAACGTTAGAAAAGCTGAGCAGAAGAAGTTCCATGAACAGCGAAGAAAGTATTTCAAAAGGAGCAGAAGACTTCTTCTAAAACGGCCTGAAAATCTAACACCGAGTGAAGCTGATCAAGTTGAATCTATGCTGAGAATCTCTGAACGTTTACGACATGCTTATGCATTAAAAAATGAATTTTACAAGGTGATGGATTCGAAAAATAGCTATGAAGCTAAAAAACAACTGGCTAAATGGTATATGCTATTCTCAGGTTACAAGCTTACTGAATTTAATGATTGTTTTAGGGCATTCACTAACTGGCAAAAAGAGATACTAAATTCATTTGATGTTCCATATACCAATGGTTATACCGAAGGTGTTAACAACAAAATCAAAGTTATCAAGAGAAATGCTTTTGGGATAAGAAACTTCAATAGATTTAGAAACCGAATACTCCATGCCATGGCTTAATATTATCTATTAAATGAAACTGGCAGACAATCTAAGTAATCATCTGCCAGAAACATATAGCTATTTCATTTTATTTTGTTCCACCCCAACAATTGACGTAGAACCAAAAAAATCCTTAGAACTTACAATTCTAAGGATTTCCATTGGAGCTGGTGATGCGACTTGAACGCACGACCTGCTGATTACGAATCAGCTGCACTACCGACTGTGCTACACCAGCATGCCTTATTATTTTACAATCATGGAATTAGCATGTCAAGCTGTATAGTACGGTCCTGTCTCGCAGGACAGTTCAATCCGACCATACTAGATCAAGGATAAAAATAAGGGACAATCCGTATTTTGGAATGTCCCAATGGGAAGATTCTCACAAACTAATTAAACTCTTATAACTATGTATTATCTGAATCCCTTACGTTTCAAGAAGGTAGGGATCTCCGGACCGTCAACATCCTCGTCGATTATAATAGGATTCTTTTGAACCGGTTCTGCTTGCTTCTTGGTATCATAGCCAATTAAGTGGCCGGGGCGCTTAATGTCTGCTTTATTGAATCCGGTTGCGATAACAGTAATAATCAGCTCATCCTTGAGATTGTCATCGATAACAGCACCAAAGATAATATTTGCTTCCGGGTCTGCTGAGGCCTGAATAAGCTCTGCTGCCATATTGACTTCCTGTAATCCCAAATCTGCTCCGCCGGTTATATTAAGAAGCACACCTCTGGCTCCTTCAATAGATGTTTCGAGCAATGGGCTGGCAATAGCCTGCTTTGCGGCTTCCTCAGCCTTATTCTCACCGGTTCCACGACCGATACCCATGTGGGCAATTCCGGTATCCAGCATAATTGTTTTTACATCGGCAAAGTCCAGATTAATTAAGCCTGGAACGGCAATTAAATCTGAAATACCCTGTACACCTTGCTTTAAAACATCATCTGCAAGGTTGAAGGCTTTTACCAGCGGCATTTTTTTATCAGCAATCTGTAATAATCTGTCATTGGGAATGGTAACAAGGGTATCAACTACATTCTTTAAGGCTTCCACACCTGCTTCTGCCTGCATCATACGCTTTTTACCCTCAAACAAGAAAGGCTTTGTAACTACCCCCACAGTGAGGATACCCATTTCTTTGGCTATCTGTGCTATAACAGGCGCTGCACCGGTTCCTGTTCCGCCACCCATACCTGCTGTAACAAAAACCATATCGGCATCTTTTATAGCCATAGCAATTTCATCGCGACTTTCATTGGCTGCTTTTTCACCAATTTCGGGATTTGCTCCCGCACCGAGACCTTTGGTAAGCTTATCGCCTATTTGGATTTTTGTAGTCGCTTGAGAAAGGAATAAGGCTTGTTTATCAGTATTAACAGAAATGAACTCTACTCCGCGAAGCCCAGCCGCTATCATACGGTTTACGGCGTTATTTCCGCCTCCGCCTACTCCAACGACTTTAAGGCGTGCAAAGCTATCCATATCAATGTCAAATTCTAACACTTTTGTATCCTCCTTATGAGTCATCTCGTGTATCATACAACGTTATATCCATAGTTGTATCAAGCTTCAGTTGTATGCAACTATAGTTGTAAACATCTCAAATAAATTATTATTATAATTATTATATAACAAACACATATAAAAGCAATAATTTTATTAAAAACAACACATTTCCGGCTCAACATATTGAGGTCATTTTAATAAATTATGACATTTTACCGTATATATTGTGTCGTAATCAAATAACAAACAATGAAACTGACGACAATTCCATCTAAGGTAATAATATTGTGGGATGCAATATCATCTCACGCAATGTCATTGCGGGCAATATCAATGCGGGCAATATCATTGCCTATTGATATCATTTACTTTTATGAGTTTTCTTCTAATGTGACCAAAGTTTAAGAAAATCCTGTTACCAAATGCAAATATGGCGGCAAGATGAATCTGTATGCCTAATTTATCACCGATATATGCCAGCAAAGCCGCCATAAATGAATTGGCAAAGAAACCTGATAAAAAGATTCTAATATCAAATTTTCCGTCCAGTGACGCTGAATAACCTCCCAGAATTGAATCCAGAGCCGCCAGAATTGCAACAGCAGCATAATTTGAATACTCCTGAGGGATATGATATGGAATAAAAATGCCAATCAATAATCCGACGATAAGTCCAAGTATAGCTATCATGGGACCACTCCTAATCTCTGTATTTTAATCGGGTATGAAGCTCGGGTTTTGACCTGCCGAGAATTCAAGCCGACCTGTTTCCTTTGAACTGATTTTCTTAAAAAATATTTCTTTAGTAAAATCGATGGTATACTGAAGCTCGTCCTGAGGGTCAAAACGGACAATTACTCTTTTATCAAGGGACATCATGGCACTGCTGCTATTAACCATATCAACCCAGTCCAATATATCAAAAAGCTTTAGGTTGGTTAACTCATCCGAGGTTTTTATAGTGTTTAATATAGTAACGCCGGTCCTTATCAATGAGATGTCCGATGCTTCCAATTGACCCCCAATTGAATATTTAGTGAAATTAATCCCTTTAATTTCCTTTAGTAATCCCCCCGGCTTTTCGTTTTGGACCTCCAACACGAAACCCTGGTCATCAACAACAAGATAATTATCAAAGTAAACCAGATATGCCGCCGGTTCTCTCTCAGTTATATTAACTGTAACCCTGTCAGGAAATTTAAGCTTTACAGTACATGTTTTGACATAAGGCAAACGGCTTATTCTTTCCTCACTGTCAAGCAATCTGAGCTCCAAAATAGCTTCTGGTTTCAAGCGAATTAATCTAAAGCCGTTCTCTCCTATTTTTATCCCCGAGGCTTGGGTTATTATCTCAGTTGAATAATTTGTACTGCCTTCAACTTCAATTGCCTTGATATTAAATATCGGAGCATATAGCAGGAAAAGCAGGATAACAGCTAACCCAACCATAACCAATAACACTATTAATCTTCTTTTCGCGCGTCGCCGTTTCTTCATATGTACCTCTGTATGATTATAACACAATTATAGCATAGATTATTACAGCGTAAAAATCTATGTCTTAAAGCTTATCATCAACTCTTCTGATATTTGCACCCACTTTAGTCAACACCTGTTCTACCTTTTCATAGCCTCTGTCAATGTAACCGACTCCGGAAATACAAGTTTCCCCTTCGGCTGCCAGACCGGCTATTATCAATGCAGCTCCGCCTCTCAGGTCTCTGGCTTCTACTACAGCACCCGTGAGCTTATCCACACCTCTAATTATAGCTGTTCTTCCCTGTACGCTTATATCGGCCCCCAGCTTCTGGAGTTGCTCTGTATAGCGAAATCTGTTTTCAAAAACAGTCTCAACTATAACACTGGTTCCTGAGCATTTAGTCAAAAGTGCTACAATCTGTGGCTGCATATCGGTGGGAAATCCCGGGTATGGTGATGTCCTTATCAGATCCAGTGCCTTGAGCTTTCCATCAGATTCCAAGGTTACAACTCCGCCCTGATAGCTTTTTATCTTGCAACCGGTACGTCTCAGGCAGTAAAGTATCGATCCTATATGATCATATTCAACACCTGTAACCACTAAACTTCCGCCGGTTGCAGCCACAGCAGATAAATACGTCCCTGCGACAATCCGATCGGGTATGATTTTATGGACGCATTCTGTTTTTATTTCCTTTACACCCTGGATTCTGATTACTCCCGTTCCGGCACCGGCCACATCAACACCTATTTTTTTGAGGAATTCCTGTAAATCCTCAATTTCGGGCTCCTTCGCCGCATTTCTGATCAGTGTTTCCCCTTCGGCGAAACAAGCTGCCAACATGATATTTTCCGTAGCCCCTACGCTGGGGTAATCCAGCAATATCTCACAGCCTTGAAGCTTTGTGGCGCTGACCCTCAACATTCCGTGGTTAAGGCCATCGACCTCTGCGCCCATCTGCTCAAGGGCGCGTAGATGCATATCAATTGGCCTCATGCCTATCTCACATCCACCAGGATAGCTTACTAACACTTCACCGCATCTTGCAAGAACAGCACCTAAAATAATTATTGATGATCGCATTCTTCTCGCCAGTAACTCAGGAATACACGAGCTTGTAAGATTTGAAGCATCAATCTCAATTCGCGATTCCTTTTTCTTTGTTTTGCACCCTAAAGCTGACAGTATTTCAAGCATGGTTAAGACATCGTCCAACTCCGGGCAATTCTCAAGTATGCTGGTACCATTATTCAAGAGCGTGGCAGCAAGTACGGGCAGGACAGCATTCTTAGCTCCTGGCACTTCTATTATGCCGCTCAGTCTTGAACCTCCGGCAATTATGAGATTGCTCACGCAAAACACCCCCGGAAGCAAAGTTTGAACACAATTCATAATATGCTTCCAAATAAATGGTGTTACTGAGTGTGTTTTCTTGTCCTAATAGCCTTCTGAATAAGAGAATAAATAGAGGCGGATGCATTCTGAATACTGCTTTTCTTGGCAGCTGAGGCCATTTTTGTTCGAAGATCTTTATCGCTAATGAGTTTTTTAATTTGCCCGAATAATATTTCCGAGGTGAGCTGGCTCTGCAGAATAACAACTGCCGCCCCTTTGCTTTCCAGTGTCCGAGCGTTGAATTCCTGATGATTTTCAGCGACAAACGGAGATGGTACCAAAATAGAGGGTACTCCGAGGGCTGATAGTTCGCTTACCGTAATGGCTCCACCTCTTGTAACTGCCAGATCCGCAGCCGCCAGTACCTCACCCATATTATAAATGTAGGGTAATATTTGAATATTTTCCGGAAGAGGTTCTTTTATTTCACCCATCAATTTTTCATGGTGCTTCATTCCGGTAGCCAGAATCAATTTATAAGTTATTTCCCTGCCATGGTTATTTATCATATCCCTGACACATTCATTAATATGCTCGGCTCCAAGGCTCCCGCCAAAAATGACCACCATTGGCATATCCTTTGGTAAGTCCAGTTTTCCTCTGGCCATTTCCTTGTTAAGTAAAAAGAGTTCGTTTCTGATTGGGTTCCCCGTAAGCGTAATTTTTGCTTTTCCTTTAAATCTTGACCTGGCTTCCTCAAAGCTAATTGCTACTTCATCCACATAGCGTGATAAAATCTTATTTGTCACTCCTGGAAAAGCGTTCTGTTCATGTATAACAGTAGGAATTTTTTTTACTGCGGCACTAAAAACCACAGGCCCGCAAACATAGCCGCCTGTCCCAATAACCGCATCAGGTTTAAATTCCTTGAATATTCTTTTGATAGAGCCAAAGCTCTTTAAAAGCTTGCCGGCAGTTTTGAAAGTATCAATTGATAGCTTTCTTCTAAATCCCTTAACTTCAATAAACTTAATATCAAACCCTTCTCTGGGTACCAATTTCCCTTCCAAGCCGTTTTCAGTTCCCACAAAGAGGATTTCGGCCTCCGGCTCATGGGCTTTTATCTCCTTTGCTATGGCTATTCCGGGGTTGATATGTCCCCCTGTACCACCGCCCGTAATAATATATCTCATATTCCACCAGCTTTCTTCATTGAAAGAGCATTAGACCTTCGACTGCCTCCATTATCCCTAATTATCCGCAAATCCGATGAAGCCGCACCTTTAGATATGTTCAGCAAAATTCCTACAGACGTCAGTAAAAATACTGTCGATGTTCCTCCGGCGCTGAAAAAAGGTAGCGGCATTCCTGTTGTAGGGATAGTTGAGGTCACAACTGCTATATTAATAATAGTCTCCAATGCAATCAGTGAGGTTATGCCCATTGCAATTAAGCTTCCCATCATATCGGGAGCGTTCATTGCCACCTTAATACCACGCCATATAAAGAGCATAAAGAGAATTATCACTGTTACAGCACCGATAAATCCAAGCTCCTCGGCCAGGATTGCAAAGATAAAGTCATTATGAGGCTCAGGTAAATACAGGTTTTTCTGAAGACTTCTTCCCAAGCCTCTTCCGAAGAACTGACCGGAAGCTATAGCATAAAGAGAATTAACCACCTGAAAGCCTTCTCCCTGACTGTACTTAAACGGATCGGTAAAAGCTATAATTCGGTCAAGTCTGTATGACTTACTTATGATAAGCTGCCAACCCACAACACCTATAGGCACTGAAAGAAATAAGAAATGACTTATTCTGGCTCCAGCACAAAATAGTATAATAACTGAAACCAAAGTAATAAGTATAATTGCGCTCATATGGGGCTCAAAAAACAGTAGTCCGTCCGTTACCCCCACAACAAGAAGGTAAGGTATGAGGCCTGTAAAAAAGTGCTTTAGCTTATCACTGTTTTTTGAAAGGCTAAAGGAAAGAAACAGTATTATTGCAATCTTGGTGAACTCCGATGGCTGGAATGTCGTGATCTTTAAATCGAACCAACGTCTGGATTCATTAATAACGGTTCCTATGCCGGGTACCATGACCAGAGCCAGCATAACTGTGCTGATTATCATAAGTATTGGTGAGCTTGCGGCAATTCTACGATAGTCAATATTGGAAAAGACCAACATGCCTACTACACCTACTGCGCCCCAAAGCAACTGCCTTATTAGAAAATGGTATTTATTATTTAAATAATATTCGGCACTATATGAACTGGCACTGAAAACCATAACTGTTCCCATTGCCAACATTACAAGCACAGTAAAGAGGATCCAAAAATCGTACTCCCTTTTTTTCACTCAATCACCTCATAACAAGAAAAGCCAAAATGCTGCTAAATAACGTAACTATAGTAAATATACTTACCACTTTAATTTCACTCCATCCTTTGTGCTCAAAGTGGTGGTGAAGAGGAGCCATCAAAAATACTCTCTTCCCTGTTTTCTTAAAGTAAAAAACCTGTATCATTACAGATAATGTTTCAGCAACGTAGATTATTCCTGCCAATCCTAAAAAGACAGGCGTACCCGTTAATATAGCTACGGCAGAGAGTGCCCCGCCTATGGCAAGAGAGCCTGTGTCACCCATGAATACCTTTGCAGGATAAAGGTTATAAACTAAAAATCCTAAAATACCACCGGCAAGAATAGAACAGAATACGCGTATATAGTCCCATTGGCTGTTTAACATAGTAACAACGGTAAAAAACAACAATACTATAGTGGTCACCGAGCCGGCAAGTCCATCCAGACCATCTGTTAAGTTAACCGCATTAGAAAAGGCAACTAGAACAAAAATACAAAATGGAATAGCAATTAAAAGCGGCATAACTATTGGCTTATAATACCCCAAAAAAGGAAGTATCAGTGTCTGTGCGTCTTTTGAATAGGTTATTGCGTACCAAGTAAATATTCCGGACACAATTAAAAGGCCAATCATTTTCTGTCTGGGAGACAGACCCTTGTTGTTCTTTCGGGCAATTTTTAAATAGTCATCCATAAATCCAACAAATGCAAACCCCAGGGTTACTAAAATCAGGGGAAGTATTCTTATATCACTTATGCAATATATTGTTCCCAATATTACAACGGGCAGAAGAAATATTATACCTCCCATTGTTGTGGTCCCATTTTTAGATTTATGGCTCTCCGGACCTTCCTCTCTCTCAATTTGGCCAAACTTTAGCTTTTTTAATAGAGGGATTACTATTTTACCTGCGAGCAAAGCTATAATGAAGCTAATAAAATAAAATAATACTTGTGATGGTATTGCCTTAAGTAAATTTAACATATCAATTCAATTCTTCCGAAAGTAGCTCCTTAGCCAAAACATCCAGTTTTATCATTCTGGAGCCTTTAATAAGAAGAACGTCTCCTTTCTGGGTCAGGGCTTTAATATAAGGTTTTGCTTCAGCGGCCGTGCTGAATAATCTGGTTATTGTCCTATTTGCGGGGGATTCATTAGCGCCTTCGATATACCATTTTGCCAAAGAACCTATACCTACCATATATTCTATGCCAAGTTTCGATACAAGCCTTCCTATCTTTTTGTGAGCCTCTTCAGCCCAATCTCCAAGCTCCAGCATATCTCCCAGGACAACCCATCTTCTCCTATGGGCAGATATATCGCAAAGCACATCAATAGCCGCCTTCATTGAGCTAGGGGCGGCATTATATGAATCATTTATTATTTTTATTCCATCCTTTTCCTCTATACAAAGTCTCATCTGCTCACCCGAAAAGCCTGACAGTCCTTCCCTGATCTCGCTTTCGCTCATATTCAGGCATTCGGCGACGGCTATTCCTGCAAGAGCATTATGAACATTATGAATACCGGGTGCGGGAATAAAAAGCTGCATATCGTTCTTTTGAGTCTTAACCTGGAAAGATACGCCTTCTTCCCCTCTGGAAGATAAATCATATGCCCAGATATCCTTATTCTCATCAATACCGTATAGAAGTGTCCTGAACTTCAGCAAGTCCTTCAAACCCGACAAAAGCTCATCGTCTCCGTTTAATATTACTACACCATCACTAGATAAGCCATCAAGAATTTCGAGCTTTGCCTTCAGAATATTCTGGCGTGATCCAAGCCGTTCAATATGTGATATTCCGATGTTTGTAATAATGGCTATATCCGGGCTCACTATTTTTGAAAGGAGACTGATTTCATCAAAACCTCTCATACCCATCTCAAAAACAGCCACGTCATGGTCTTGGTCAAGCTCTAATACTGAAAGAGGAAGACCTATCTCATTATTAAAATTGCCCTTACTCTTATGAACATTATACCTAGCTGATAGAATTGCTGCTATCATTTCCTTGGTACTGGTTTTCCCTACACTTCCTGTAACCGCTATAACAGGTATTCTAAACATATTGCGGTATTCTCTTGCCAGGTTTCCAAGGGCCTCAAGAGTATCGTGAACAATTATAGCAGGACACCCCTTCGGTATCGACTTCCCCTCTTTGGCTAAAATAAGGGAAGCTCCGTTTTGTATCGCTTGTTCTATATAATCATGTCCGTCGACACGCTCACCTTTTAGAGCCACAAACAGCGATCCCTTTTTCAAAGTCCGGGTATCAATGGCCACTTGATTAATTATTATATCTTCCGAAGCCTCAAGCTTGCCCCCTACCATCGTTGCAATGGTTTTAGCGTCTAAAGCCTTCAAATTGATTCCCCCGCTTCTCTGAGAATATTTTCAACTATCTCCCGCTCGTCATAATGTATGGTTTTATCCTTGAAAATCTGGTAAGTTTCATGACCTTTTCCCGAAAGTATTATTATATCATCCTTTTGAGCCTTACTCATAGCATACCGTATTGCCTCGGTTCTGTCCTCTATTACGATGTATTTTTCACTTATGCCTTTAATACCTTCTTCGATATCGGCTAAGATCTGGGTTGGATTTTCTGTTCTAGGGTTATCTGATGTAATAATGGTAAAGTCGGCTATTCTACCTGAGATTTCACCCATTAGAGGTCTTTTGGACCGGTCTCTGTCTCCGCCACAACCAAATACACTTATAAGGCGGCCTTTTACAAAATCCTTGACAGTTGAAAGTATATTTTCAAGACTATCCGGTGAATGGGCATAGTCTATCATTACGACATAATCTTTTCCCGGTGTGGGGACAACCTCAGCCCTTCCCGGTATATGCAGATTAAGCAGACCTTGTTTTATTAACCTGGGTTCGATTTCTAGTAGCCCGCAAACCGATATGGCCGCCAGTGCATTATAAACACTGAAAAGGCCCGGAACTGAAACCTTCAATCTTTCTGTAAACCAGGGAGTAATACAGTCAAACTCAACCGAATCCGAGTAGGTGGCTATATTTTTGGCCATGATATCAGCCTCTTTATTTATCGCATAAGTATATATTTTGCATGGCGCTTCATTTACTATTCTCTCTCCGTAGGTTGAATCAATATTCACTATTCCTGTTTTGCACATATCAAAAAGCTTCTTTTTTGAATTAAAATAATCCTCCATGTCAGGGTGTTCAAAGCCCCCGATATGGTCCTTAGAAAAATTAGTGAAGACCCCTATATCAAAATCACAGGATGCAACCCTTCTAAGCTTAAGGCCCTGGGAAGATACCTCCATTACAACTGTGTCTGCGCCTTTGTCCTTCATTTTTTCAAACATCTCCTGAAGATCATAGGACTCAGGAGTAGTTCTTCTGGCCGGTATTTTTTCGTTTCCAATGCAATTAGCCACCGTACCTATAAGTCCGACAGTGTTGCCGTGCTTTTCCAGTACAGAACGAATCATATATGTTATTGTGGTTTTGCCTTTTGTCCCTGTTATTCCAATGAGGTTCATACCTTCCGAGGGATTACCAAACCACTGGGCAGATATAGTTGCCAGAGCCTCTCTGGTGTCGGGAACTTTTATTATTGCCACATCGCCTATGACATTTATAGCTTTTTCCACAACAAGTACTATCGCTCCATTGTCTACAGCCTGCTGAGCGTACAGGTGGCCATCAGTTGAGAACCCATCGATGCAGATGAACATTGACCCCGGAAGGGCTTTTCTTGAATCATAGGTTACGCTGCGGATATTCATATCCATGATGATGTCTAGATCCTTTGTACCAATTGGCTCAATGACCACAGTCTTTTTAATTAAATCCCTCAATAACATATATGACTCTCCCATCCAGATAATTTTTTTACAGAGTGAAGACTTCGGTAATATTATATCCTTTTAATTAATCCCCTATCATTTCCACAAAACTTACTTCCACCACTTCACCTTTTTTAACCTGTGTTCCGGCAGGAATCTCCTGCTTCTGAACTGTTCCGCTACCTCGTATCCGCATGTTGAGACCTAAATTTTTCATTGCAGCCATAGCTTCATCAACTGTTTTATTAGCAAGGTCAGGCATTGTTACAAGCTGCTCGGCTTTATCTTTATCGGTATAAAGAATTATTGTTGAATTCTGTGGTATTGAGAAGTCAGCTTTAGGTGTCTGATTATAAACAATCGCATCCGGACCTGTCTGGCTTCCTTCATTAATATATTTTAGGCCGAAAGCCTTTAATTTTTCCTCTGCCTGAGCCAAAGTCAACCCTGTTACATTAGGAACATAAACTTCCTGGGTCATTTCAATTTTATCCTTTTCGGTATATGCCCTTTCAATATTTAGATATTCCAATATCTCCTCAGTCAGCTTACCGGCCACCGGTGCAGCCAGTATACCGCCTGACCTTAAATTCATAGCAACTTGTGGATGGTCAAGAACTACAAGAACGCAAATCTGAGGTTTATCGGCCGGAGCAAGTGCCATAAATGACACAATATACCGTCCTTCAGAATCTGTCTGGAGCGTCTGGGAGGTTCCTGTTTTACCACCGATACGATAACCTGCCACATAAGCATTCTTACCTGTACCCTCAGATACTACTCCTTCCAGAATTGAACAAACCTCACGTGAAGTTTCCTCAGATATTACCTTTCTGATAATCTGGGGCTCAACTTTTTTAATAATATTGCCGTCATTGTCACTTATTTGTTTGATAATAGTGGGTTTCATCAAATTACCCCCGTTAGCGATTGCAGCATATGCCGTAATTAGCTGAATGGGACTTATTTGGAATCTCTGTCCAAAAGATGAAACAGCCAAATCTATTTCTTGCGGGTTGGTATGTTGAACTTTTTTCAATTCTTCGGCCGTAGGCTCGCCAAGAAGTTCTATTCCTGTTTTATCCCGGAATCCAAACGCCTGGAAATACTCATAGAACTTATTTACGCCCAAGCTTAAACCAGTTTTTACAAATACGGGGTTACATGAATTATATACCGCATGTAAAAAGTCCAGAGAACCGTGCCCTCCTTTTCTCCAGCAGTCTATGGTATGACCTGCAAGAGAAATAGGCTTACAGAACGAAGGCGTATCCCTTGTCACAACATTCTCTTCAATTGCAGCCGAGGCTGTTATGGCTTTGAAGACCGAACCAGGTTCATAGGTATCCATAACCGCCTTGTTTCTAAACACAGTTTGCCACAGATAATTACTATCCTCCGCGTCATTGAAACCACCCCAATCCTCATCAAGAAATCCGACCGGCAGGGCATCAGGATCATTGGGATCAAAATCGGGTTTAGATACCATCGCCAGAACCTCGGCAGTGTTAACATCCATGACTAAGGCAGTAGCACCTCTTTTTAAATTATAGTCCAACATGGCCTGGTCAATTGCCTTCTCAGTAAGGTACTGTATAGTTTCATCTATTGTCAGATAAACATCATAACCGTCAATAGCGTCAATATACCTTTCCTTGGAAAAACTGATTTGGCGCCCTAATACATCCACTTCGTTGAGTATTTTCCCAGGAACACCTTTAAGAGTGCTCTCGAGAACTAGTTCTATACCATTAAGACCCTGGTCATCCGAGCCTGTAAAGCCCAATACATGTGACGCAAGACTCCCTTTAGGATAATGTCTTTTTGAATCTTCATCTATGTAAATACTTTTCAGCGAAGCTTGGGCAACATAGTTTTTTACCTCTGTTCCTACACTTCTGTCAATCTTTTTTTTAATAAATTCAAAACGAGAGTTGGTATTAAATTTTTTCATTATTGTTTCAGAATCCATATCCAGCAATTCAGCAAGCTTATTGGCTATGGTCAGAAGCTTTGTTTGATCTCCATCAACCTCGTCCCTCAGTTCCTTTGGGTTTACCCCCACTGTATCAACAGAGGCACTTATGGCAAGGGCTTTGCCGTTTCTGTCATAGATGGTTCCTCTTTTAGGGTTAATCTGCCTTTTTTGTGTCTGATTAAGATATGCCTTTTCCTGATATTCTTCACCCTTTACAAATTGAATGTGGGCTATGCGATAAATAAGAAAAATCAGAGCAAAAGAAAAAAATAGCAGCATAAAAAACTCTCTTTTTTTGAGTTTAATGCCGCTGGGTTTATCCGATGATTCACTCCTGTCGGGTGAAGAATGGGGCTTCTTTCTTTCCTTCAACATTCAGTCTCCTATAAAAAAAGGGTGACCGACTGATTCTATTAAAAAACAAATATCAATCCATCGTCCCCTCTTATTTCTCATTAATATATATTAGTGTCCCTTTAATTTCTTGTCTTCAATTTCAGGGTATTATTGCCCTGACCGTATTCATTAATTTCTCCATAATCGAAGTCTTTTGAGAAGTTGAATCGATATATTCATGATTCAAAACGACGCTATAGTTACTTTTGGGGACATTCACTAAAACTAACTGGTATTGGTCAGGCTTATGCATATTGAGCTTTGTTTCAGCTATTTCTTTTACATAATCCAAATTAATACTAGTTTGAATATCAACATTCAGCATCCTATTTTCATCACGAAGTCGATCGTATTTCTTTGTTAGGTCTCCCATCTGGGTATTAAGCTCGGTAATAACAGTGAAACGATACAGAATAACGAAGCATACAGCCGTAATAAATATCATGGCGAAAAACAGTTTTCCTTTTGGTATAGATGCAAATTTAGGAGCAGGACGAGTTTGCTTCTGTACTTTTCTCTCAATCCTTTGCTGCTTTTGGGGGCTCCCGTCTCTTTCGGGGAGCTTAGGGGCAGCGCTTCCATAAATGTAGCTATTGTTTCTATCCACGTTTTCGCCTCCTGTTTGGCTTCTTAAGAATTAAAAATCCTGTGAATGGTTTCTGGGGGTCGCTAAATGACCCCCATTCCAATCCAGGCTCTTAACTCTTAATCTTTTGTTTTCTTCTGACAATATGACAGTATAATCATATTGTCTCTTCTTTTGTAAATTTAAAATCTTTTGTACCTTAGTTGGATTTGCATAAGAAATCCGACTTTTCTCTTTTGTGTGTTAGAAATATTATCACTGCTAGTAAATTGTCAATTAAACCTTAGTAAATTTAAAATCTTTTGCATTAAAATCTTTTGTATTTTTTAAATCTTCTGTACTTTACTCCTGTTTGGATACCAATCAGGATTTTTTCCTTAGTAATATAGTGAGTTTTAAGTATATGCTATATCTTTTCCGCCACCCTAAGCTTCGCGCTTCTTGCCCTGGGATTTTCATCCAACTCGCTATCTGATGGTATTATAGGCTTGCGGGTAATTATCCTAAGCTTCGGTTTAATGCCGCAAACACACTGGGGAAAATCTCTTGGACAAATGCAGCCTTGTGCTTGTTCTTGAAAAGCTTTTTTAACAATTCTGTCTTCCAGAGAGTGAAAGGTTATGATGGCTACCCGTCCCTTTGGACTCAATATATCGGTCACTATGCCCAATAGGTTTTCCAGAACCTCAAGTTCTCTGTTAACGGCTATTCTTAAGGCCTGAAATGTCCTTTTTGCAGGATGGGGTCCTTCTCTCCTGGCTGCTGCCGGTACAGCTGCTTTAATGATATCAACTAGCTGTCCGGTTGTGTTAATCTTTTGTACTTCACGATTCTTTACAATGAACTCCGCGATTCTGGAAGCCCATTTTTCTTCTCCATAGTCCCTGATAATCCGGGCTATTTCGTCCTTACTCCAGTTGTTTACAAGAGTCTGAGCATTAAATGAATCACTTTGGTTCATTCTCATGTCAAGGGGTGCGTCATGCTGATAGGAAAACCCACGTTCTCCTTCGTCAAGCTGATGGGATGAAACCCCCAAATCTAACAGCACACCGTCAACAGAATCCTTCTTTTGCACTTTTAAGACTTCTCTTATGTTTTCAAAGTTCGTGTGTTCAACTATTACTTTAGCTTTTGTACTTATATTTAAAAGTCTGCTTTTTGCAGCTTTTATAGCATTTTCATCCTGATCCAACCCTATCAAAAGGCCTTCGGGTCCCAAGCGTCTAAGTATCTCAGATGAATGCCCTCCTCCGCCCAATGTACCGTCTACGTATATTCCATCGGGTCGGATATTCAGGAATTCAATGCACTCCTCCAGCATAATGGGTTTGTGTTGGAACTCCATGATATCTTCCTCTTTCTATCAGAAATCAATGTCCAACGATTCAAGTAAGCCACCGATATCTTCGACTTCAGTTTCCTTAACATTATCAGCACTCCAAATTTCGATACGGTTGACCATACCAATAAAGACCACGTCTCTTTGAAGTTCTGATTTTTCTCTGAGTTCTGTAGGAATGAGAATGCGACCTTGGCTGTCCATATCACAATTGGTAGCATTGGCGCAGAAATGTCTTATTATCATTCTGCTATCTTTCTTTGATGTAGGAAGCTGTTGGAGCTTTTCGACGAATTTCTTCCATTCGTCCATTGGATAGATGTAGAGGCTCTTTTCTTCATATCCCCTTGTGAGCACAAAACGGTTTTCAAGATCACCACGGAATGCTGCAGGCACAAATACTCGACCCTTTGGGTCCAACGCGTTTGTGTACTTCCCTATGAGCAATTCCGATCACCTCCACCACTTCGCTCCACTTCGCTCCATTTCACTAGTATTCTACCCCTAATATCGGCACTAGTCAACCCCTCCCTTAGTCCCTCAAATATATAAAAAGAAGGCATTTCATAAGAAACACCTTCTTCATTCTAGTGCGAAATACAATATGTAGTATGGTGAAAATTAATTAGCTACAAAATATACTTTTACGGTTTTTATTTTATTAAACCATAATTAGCTTATTGAAATTTTGTAATATAATTTTAATATTACTATACTTCAAACATAGGACGTTGTCGTCTCATAGAAATACTGACAATGATACCTATAGCTATATAGTTAACAGTTACCGATGTTCCTCCGTAGCTAATAAACGGAAGCGGAATGCCTGTAACGGGTAACATACGAATGTTCATTCCTATGTTCTCGACAAAATGAAACAAAAACATGGCCATTAATCCTATAACAATATATGATCCAAACTTATCCTTGGCATATCTCGCCACATAGAGAAATCTGAGCAGCAGAACTACAAAAAGCACAACCAATAGTACGGTTCCCACAAAGCCCCACTCTTCGCCTATTACAGCGAAAATCGAGTCTGTTGCTGCAGCCGGAACTGTCTGTGCGGCTTTTTCGGTACCCGATTCCACACCTGTAAGCATTCCGGAACCAATAAAACGGATGGCCATACGCACCTGATAATCAGTGGTTCTGGCATATGCATCGGGATTAAGGAAAGACAAAATACGATTTATTTGGTACTGGTCAAATACCTTTTCCAAAACACTGAACCATAGGATGGGCAAGGAGACAATCAATGCCCCTAAGCCTATCAGAATAACCCTATATTTAATACCGAAGACAAAAATCATACAAGCCAGCATAAAGATATAGACAACCGAGGTTCCGAAATCGGGCTGAAGTAAAACCAAACCCACAAGGCTTGCAGCAGAACCTATCAGCCATACATAATTTAAGCCGCCGTTTCCTTGTCTTATCTTTTCAAGAAAAACAGCCGCGACTATAGCCAAAGTAATCTTCCCGAGCTCCGAAGGCTGAAGTGAAGCCGGTCCGAGATCTATCCAGCCCTTGGTTCCGGTTTCTTCTCTGCCTTTTCCAATAATCAAAACAAGGACTAACAGAAATACGGTTCCTATGTATGCTAAGATACTTAAGAATCTGAAATCCTTGTAATCAAACATCATAATAAGCGCCATACACCCTATCCCGATAATTGACGCTACGAGCTGCTTGGAAAACAGTGACGGCTGATTTAAATGAGTCGAAACACTTCTTATAGCGAACAGGCCTAAAGCGTTAAGAATCAAAACCGTCACTATTATTATCCAGTCAATACTTTTTATAATCGAATTGCTTTTGTTCTTTTCAATAGTTACCATCTTAATTTTCCTTAGGGCTCATCGTTTGTATTAGTGAGATCTTCGGTATCTTCATTCAGAGAATTCTCAGAAAAAGCTTCGTTTGCTTCATCGGTACGAGTGATACTCTCCTCTAGGTTTTCATCTGATAATAATGCGCCGGTTTCTTCTTCGGCTTTTAACTTCTCAACCACTTCGGAATATGCACTGAGTCCAGAATCTTCAGCTTCAATTTCGGCTTTCCTTGCGCGTTTTGTTAAATAGATCAGCCAAGCGAATGCGCCGATAAATACCAATACGGCAAAGACCTGGTTGTAACGGATGTTACCCACACCGAACTCGTCTGTTCGTAAGAATTCCATCATAAAACGTACCAGACTGTAAAGCATCAGATAAACTGCCAGCACACTACCCTTAACCTTTTTATTTTTGCGAAGTTGAAGAAGAACTATAAACACAATAATATTAAGCAATGACTCATATAAAAAGGTGGGATGAACCGGATCAAGACCTATTCTGCTGCCTGTCATTCCCCATGGTAGCGTTGTAACCGACCCGTACAGCTCTTGGTTCGTAAAATTCCCCCATCTACCGATTGCTTGGGCCAAAGGGAGATATACGCATGCAAAATCACATAGATTTAACATGTCGATTTTCTTCTTGCGTGAAAAAACATAGACGGAAAGAATGGCTCCAATAATTGCCCCATATATTGCAAGCCCGCCTTCCCAAACTCTGAAGATTCCCATTAAATCATTTTTATAGTTTTCCCAGGTAAATACCACAAAGAACAATCTTGCAAATATGATTGAAACAGGTAGCGCAACTAAGAACATATCTATTAGGTCATCTTCACTAATGCCAAACTTTTTGCTCTGCTTCATACCTAATGTAAGAGCAACCATGATAGCAGCAGCTATTATAATGCCATACCAATGAACATTAATACCAAGGCCAAAAAGGTTTGGTATGAGAACAGGATTGATGTTCATTTTTTCAATTCCCAGACCGGGAAACCCAATCCAATCAGAAACAGTAGTAAACATGTTTTGTAACCTCCATTCATTATGAACCCATAGAACAAGTTTGCTCCCGACAAACTTGTTCTTTTTTAACCTTATATATTTTATCATGTATATATCTTTATTACCGATTTTTTTATTGAGGAATTACAACAGACAGTGCGACAGTGTTGTTGAAAACCTCTCCGGCTACTTTGTTAGCGTAGTCTACATCCAACTCATCATATATTTTAACCGTATCAAAAAATTCGGTCCCGCTAAAATATGAATCCAGTATTTCACGGGCAATATTGTCTACGGAGTTCAATCCACGCACAAAAAGTCCCTCATGGGATTTTTTTATTCTGTTAAAGCCCTCCTGGCTGATTCCCTTAGCAGCTACTTCTTGTAGGGCTTCAGAAATAATCGACGCTGTCTTTTTAGGGTCAGGGGATTGTCCACCACAGACTAAATAGCCATAACCGGTATTAAGAGAAACTTCAGCCCTGAAGGTATCATTTATTAGACGCTCTTTATAAAGACGCTCATATAAGTCGGAGCTTCTGCCCATTGTATAATACAGTACTATCGAAAGGGCGAGTTTTCTTTTTTGAAGCTCATATCCGGTAACTCTGACATTATCCTTGACACCCATATTAAATAACGGCATTGAGACCGCAAGCTTTTGTTCTGCATATTCCCTATTCAATTTTTCCGGTTCATCGGGGTATTTTTTCTCAACCTTCCCCCTATCTTTAAATTTTATCACATCATCGACTATAGAGAAAACAGTTTCGGGTTCAGTATCGCCAACTGCGACTACCACCATGTTGGAAGGTGTATAAAAAGTATTGTAGCAGTCGTACAGAAGCTCCTTGTTTATTTTTGAAATACTCTCTATAGAGCCTGCTATCTCAAGCTTGATGGGATGGTTAACATAAAGGCAATCCAAAAGGTTAAAGAACACTCTCCAGTCTGCATTATCCTTGTACATCTGTATTTCCTGACCGATTATGCCTTTTTCCTTTTCAACATTTTCATCTGTCAGCCATGGCTTTTGCACATAATCCAGAAGCATCTTGAAATTCTCTTCAAAAAGATCTGTGCATGAAAAATAGTAAACAGTCTGATTAAACGAAGTAAATGCATTTGGGGAAGAACCCAATCTGGAGAACTTATCCAGCATATTACCATCTTCCTGCTCAAAAAGCTTGTGTTCCAGAAAATGCGCTATGCCATCGGGTACCTCGATTTCTTTTTCTTGGCCGGGAACCTTGAAAACACTGTCTATGGAGCCGTAATTGGTTCCAAACATGGCAGTTTTTTTATTGTAACCGGCTTTCCTGACAAAAAATACTTTAAGGCCTGTTGTGTGTTCATATTCATATATTGTTTCCCCCAGTCTTTCAGAGGTTGTTGTGCGATATTTCATATAGTTCCCTCCTGCATATTGTCGTCAGGTCTAAGAAAATATACTGTGTCCAATTTGACATTTTGAGCAACTCTTACTACATCATCAATAGTCACTCTTTTTAGCTTTTCTATCATAGAGTCAAAATCTTCCCCGCTTTCGGTCAGATGCTGGCTCATAAAGAAGTCAACTATAGCGCTTTGGCTATCCTGCATTGATTTCATACCTGTTTCTAGAGACTTCTGAGTTGCTTCTATATCTTCTTTATTGAAATCCCCCTGTTTCATGGCTTCAACCTGTTTTATAATAATTTCTTCTGCTTTGCTGCGGTTTTCAGTTTCTATTCCGCTCATAATAATCATTAAGCCCTTATATTTTTCAAGAACCGACTGAGCGTAATAGGCAAGGCTTGCTTTTTCCCTGACATTCCTGAAAAGCTTGGAATGGGTGTCGCCTCCTAATATACCGTTATAGACAACCATAGGAAAATAATCGTCGGAGCCGGGATCCACATAGGTGCGAAATCCCATACAAAGTTTACCCTGGCTAACATCCATTTTTTCTTCAAGTCGCTTGACCTGCTTAACTTCCTTGCTAATACAAGTGTAATCTATCTTTTTAATATTGCCTCTATCCCTGGACAATAAGCTGTCTATGAATTTCTGAATACTCTTATCATCGACCTGCCCCGAGATATAGGCATATGCCGGATAAGTCGAAACCATCTTTTCATAGATATCTAAGGTATTTTGAGGTGTCAACAGAAGAGCATCTTCTTCGGTTCCGTCTTCGGGTATAGCAAAGGGTTCACCTTCGCACATCTCCTCCAGACACCGGGTCAGGGAATACCGCATCTTGTCATTTATCCGGCTCCTGATATAATCCACCAGGTTGTCTCTCTCCTGAGTGAAAAGGGACTTTTTGAAGCCTCCGTCCTCCACCATAGGATTCTCAAGCATACATGCCAAAAGCTCGCCACATTCGTCAAAAAGCGGCTCACCATTTGAATATCTGTCTGATATATGGGACATATGAAACCCTATAAACTGCAATTCTCCTTTTTTTATGACACTACCATCAATGTCTGCCCCATAAAGCTCTTCCAGCCTACTTTCAAGCTCTTTCACGCTGGGATATTTTGCACATCCTCTTTTCATTATCAAAGGGATGATTGAATTAGCGCTTGCTCTATCCTTTACTAAATTATCAACAAAAAACAGGTCTGCCCTGGCTGTCTTGAATTTATCAGAGTTTATTCTGTAAAAAGTAATCCCATTTTTTACAGCCAATTTTTCAGCCGTTGTTTTTTGGGCTTGTGATCCCATTAAAATCCCTCCTCGCGGTCTTATGCTAGGTATTTTTACTAATTAGTGTTTTATTATACCCTGTTAGTAATATGTCGAAAACAACTTCTCTTTCCTACTACCTTATGGTAAGATATAGAAATGTATTCGAATCCACTTGGGGGTATGGTTTGTGTTATTTTTAGATTTAGAAAACCAATTATTTCTTCTTTTAGTGTTAGCCTTCTCATTTTGGGTTTTTGTAAACGCCCTGGCAGTTAAAATGCAGTCAATTAAAATGAGGATATTTGAGCTCGCTTTCATTATACCTTTATTACTTACTATAACAGCATTTTTGACAGCTACCTACAATAAATCTGACGCAACATCCTTATTAATTTTATCACATATTCTACTAATAGTAGATTGTTCATTTGTTCTTTTCATAAAGGATGATACAAATGCACTAAAAGTATTCTCAATCGTGCCTTTTGCTTTTGCCGGTCTGGGTTTTTACCTTTCGTCATCACCTGTTTACGTACACCTGTTTTCTGCGATGTGCTTTGTAGTATTGGTTTTTCTTGTTATAAACCTGGTCCTGTTAATAAATAATATGTTCCATAAAGAAAAGACCCATATGACAGGCTATGCGAGTATGTTTATAATTTCATCCTCAACGGGTCTATGGTTGATTCAGAGAAGCATCACAATCGAGGTACTATTGTTGATGGCACTTGGCTATATTTGTTGTGTTATTTATGTTTACAAGAATACTCTCAGCAAATTTTTCAAAGACTATGAGCACAATACCCATGAGCTAAATAGGATGAATACATCAATTCAATCGGAAGTTCTCAGAAGGGTCGAAGAGATAGAAAAATCCAACAAAAGGCTCCTGGAAAAATCTAAAACGGATAGCATGACCGGACTATTAGTGAAATCTGCGGTTCTTGAAAAACTTGGCAATATTTTGGAACGCTCTCCCCGTATGACTTTATCTGTTTTGATGTTTGATATTGACAGGTTCAAACAGGTTAATGACAGCATGGGACACCAGCACGGTGACCTCTGTATAAAATCTCTAACCAATTTTGCAAAAACATCCTTCAGGCAGGACGATATTTTAGGTCGTTACGGCGGTGATGAATTCATCGTAATTCTTCCCGATACAACCTCCGTTAAGGCATTTCTTATTGCGGACCGTTTTAGAGATATGATTCAAAATAAGTCTAATCCTCAAATAACCATATCGGTGGGAATATCGACTTATCCCGAAGACGGAAAAACACCCGCAATGCTAATAGAGGCTACTGATAAAGCCCTTTACGCATCCAAACAAAAGGGGCGAAACATTGTAACCCTCTATTCAGCGCTATGACAGACTTGAAATTCATCTGAAAAAGGAGAATTCCGTCTAAAAATCCAAGCTGGATTAGAAATCAATTAGAGCTTAATTAAACTATGCCTCAAGCCCTTGAAGAGGTTTATGCTCTCTGATATATTCAATATGTCTTCCAATAGTTGGATGGTAGTATTTTTTCAGGCGGTGTTTATATGAATCGTTCAGAATTCTTAATGGCATTATACGATGCATTAGAAGATATGCCAAAGCAAGACAGAACCGATGCAGTAAGTGAGTATCAGGAATATTTTAAAAAGGAATTAGAAAACGGACGCACCGAAGAAGAAATATGCGTATCTTTGGGAGACCCTATAACCCTTGCGTATGCAATTAAACAAAGACGCGGTTATGGTGAGCGTACGGAGCAAGCTCCTCCTAAAGCCAGACCGTCAATCTTCTTCAAATTAGCTAGATTAATTACCACTATAGTGATAATCTTTACAATCCTATCTATTATAGGTATCAGTATCGGTTTTAGCAAAGGCTTTACCAAAGGCTTTAGCTTTGACAATTTCAACATTGGAATCGGCAAAGAATATGGTGTCGATGAAGAAAAATCAGTGGATTTGGGCTCTGCTGATATTATTACCATCCGAGTTATAAGCTCTGATACAAAGGTTATAACTTCAAATAGCAATAAAGTACAGGCCTCACTAAAAGGAACAGTGAGAACTAATAGTGAGGACACATTACCCAAGCTGGAGGTTACCAAAAACGGTAACACTATATTAATTGAAGAGCGTAGAACTATATCCATTGGTTCCTATTTGAGTAACACCAAAATGGATATAATCATTCCCCAGGACTTTAGTGGTGAAGTCAATTATGAGGGAACATCAGGCAATTTTACCTCATCTAATCTAGATATAGACAGTGCTTTCATAAGGCTCGCTTCAGGAGATATTAAGCTCGATGACATTAAACTGGATGGAAAACTAAGCATAACATCCACTTCAGGAAATATAGATGTTGATAAAGTAAAAGCAAAGGAAATCTCCTTAGAATCAAACTCAGGCGACAAAGAATTATCTGATTTATCAGTTGCAGGTACCGTCCATATTAAGAATACTTCAGGCAATAACTCCATTAAAGACATGGACTGTAAGCAACTAATTATCAATAGTACTTCCGGAGATATAAAGATAAGTAATCATAAAGGCGGAGTAAATATAGAATCTACCTCGGGATATACAGAACTTTCTCTATCCGAGGTTACAGAAGAAATAAATATTTCTGCACTAAGTGGTGATATTGAACTTAAACTGCCCTCAAAAGCGGACTTCACTCTCAATACTACAGTTGCTTCCGGCGATATTGAATGCCACTTCGATTTAGATAATAAAAGCCTAGGTAAAAAGAGCTTAAATGGCATCCATGGTAACGGAAAGCATCAAATCAATATAAATACAACATCCGGAAATATAGATATAGAGAAAAGATAAGGCGGGCATACTGTGCGAAAGCTATCACTTTATATAATTAATAGAGTTTAGCGGCATACCTGCAGATATGCCGCTAAATAACATTTGCTTAATCAAGTATTTATATTTGCCAACTTCCCAGATACTTTTTCTGTTCCTCGGTCAATATGTCAATTTTTATTCCCAAGCTTTCAAGCTTGCGCTTTGAGATTTCTTCGTCTATTTTGGCAGGGATGTTGAAAACTCGTGGTTCAAGCTTTCCTCTGTTTTCAAGAATATAAAGAGCACTCATTGCTTGTACCGCAAAACTCATATCCATGATTTCAGCAGGATGTCCGTCCCCGCAGGCCAAATTCACAAGTCTTCCTTCTCCCAGTAGATACAGCTTGCGCCCATCCTTCATTGTATAACCCATAATATTTTTACGATACTCGCGAATATCGGTGGAAAGGCTCTCTAAATCAGGAATATTGACTTCCACGTTAAAATGTCCGGCATTACAGAGAATGGCACCGTCTTTCATTGAATTAAAATGAGTTTTTGTTATAACATTTTCACAGCCTGTAACGGTAATAAAAACATCCCCTTGCGAAGCCGCCTCATCCATGGTCATCACATGGAAGCCGTCCATAACGGCCTCAATTGCTTTAACATGATCAATTTCAGTGACAATAACATTAGCACCTAGGCCTTTAGCTCTCATGGCAACGCCTTTACCGCACCAACCGTATCCTGCTACCACAACAGTTTTACCGGCTATTATTAAATTGGTTGTGCGATTAATTCCATCCCATACCGACTGCCCTGTACCATAGCGATTATCAAACAAATGCTTGCACATTGCGTCGTTAACAGCCATCATAGGAACTTTTAAAGCCCCTTCACGTTCCATTGCCTTAAGTCTTATGATACCTGTGGTGGTCTCCTCACAACCCCCCCATACATTGGGTATAAGATGTGTAAGTTTAGTATGAAGAGCCGATATCAAATCTCCACCGTCATCTATGATAATATTGGGGCCATGAGCAAGAGTCATTTCAATATGCTTCTCATACTCCTCAGGTGTTGAATTGTACCATGCGAATACATCAATGCCATCGGCCACAAGTCCTGCCGCTACATCGTCCTGAGTTGACAAAGGATTACTTCCTGTAACAGCCATTTTCGCTCCGCCCGCAGCAAACACCTTGGACAAGTATGCTGTCTTGGCTTCAAGATGGACGGACAGTGATATTTTAACACCTTCAAAAGGCCGGGTTTTCTTAAACTCTTCCTCCAACCCCGATAAAATAGGCATATAATTTTTAACCCATGCTATTTTTTGTCGTCCGGACTCAGCTAATGATATATCTCTGATTGATGAATTCATGGTTTACCTCCAATTTTCAATAATACCGCTTACAAGCTCGGAAAATTTCTTTTCTACCTGTTTTCCTGTTTCCATAACCTCTGCATGATTCAACGGCTGATCCAGTATTCCAGCGGCCATATTGGTTATGCAGGATATACCCAACACTCTCATGGCCATATGCCTAGCGGTAATGGTTTCGGGAACGGTTGACATTCCGACCGCATCGGCACCCATATTTCTTAATGCCTTAATTTCTGCGGGAGATTCATAAGAAGGACCTTTGCAATAGGAGTATATCCCTGACTTTAAGTCTATTCCCAGCTTTTCTGCCGTCTCTGACGCCAAAGCACGCAGATTCCTGTCATAGGCGACCGACATATCAGGGAATCGGGGCCCTAATTCATCGATGTTCCCACCCCTTAGCGGGTTGTCACAGAATAAGCTTATATGGTCTGTTATCAGCATTAAATCTCCGGGCTTATAGCTTATGTTTACTCCACCCGCAGCATTAGTTACAATGAGATTCTCTATTCCAAGGTGTTTAAAAACACGTATCGGATAAACAACAGTGTCCATCTCATTTCCTTCATAGTAGTGGAAACGCCCTTTCATGGCCACAACCTTACGATTTTTGATGGTTCCGAAAATAAGCTTGCCCTCATGTCCGACCACCGTTGTTTCAGGAAAATTAGGAATCTCCTCATATGGTATCACCTTGGCATCTTCAATAAAGTCTGCCAATTTGCCCAACCCGGAACCAAGAATAATCGCAATTTCAGGAACATAATCAATTTTGCTTTTTAAGTAAGCAACTGTTTTATCAAGCTTCTTCAACATACTTTATTCCTCCATTCATCTTCATATTATATTCCCTTTAAATTCACTTATAAATCAACACAGGGGGACGGAACACAGGGGGACGGTTCATCTGTGTTATCATTTATTACATACTCAAGAGCAGAACACAGATGAACCGTCCCCCTGTGTCCTTTAAAACAATGATAGCTGGCTGCTTTGATCCAGGCCTTCAAGACAACCGTGGTTCTCAAGTATCTCGATGACCGACTTTGATATTCCGGCCTTGACTTTGAGATCCTCTATTGAAATAAAACTTCCGGCGCCGCTTCTGGCTTCCACAATATTGTTTGCTGCTGCAACACCTAGCCCCTGTAGGGCTGTAAACGGTGGTAAAATACCTTCATCTGTTATTTTAAAGCGGGTTGCCTCAGATCTATATAAATCTACAGGCAAGCATTTTATTCCTCTGGCATACATCTCCTTGGCTACCTCCAGAATAGTCTGCATATCCTTTTCTTTATTTGTTGCAGCTTTACCCTTGTGCTCTATATCCTCGATAGCTCTTTTTATTGCATCAAGACCTTTTGAAACTATATTCGCATCAAAAGTATCAGCCCTTACAGAAAAATAGGCCGCATAGAAAGCCTCGGGATAATATACCTTAAACCAGGCTATTCGGAACGCCATCATAACATAAGCTGCGGCATGGGCTTTAGGGAACATGTACTTAATCTTTTTGCATGACTCTATATACCATTGAGGTATATTGTTTTGATTCATCAATTCTTCCTGTTCCGGGCTTAAGCCTTTACCCTTACGCACACTCTCCATGATTTTAAAGGAAGCCAGAGAAGGCAGTCCATGTTGAATCAGATAAATCATAATATCATCACGGGTACAAATAACATTGGATAATGTTGTAATGCCGTCTCTTACCAAATCCTGTGCGTTATTTAGCCAAACGTCAGTACCGTGAGACAGTCCCGATATACGAATCAACTCGGCAAATGTAGTAGGCATCGTATCAATAAGCATCTGACGGACAAATTTAGTGCCGAATTCCGGGACACCATAGGTGCCAACCCGGCTGCTGATTTCTTCCGGGGATACTCCTAGAGGCTCTGTACCCGAAAAGATGCCCATAGTTTTCTTTTCACCTATTGGTATGGTTTTTGCATCAACACCTGTCAAATCTTCCAGCATGCGTATTACTGTGGGGTCGTCATGGCCCAATATATCAAGCTTAAGAATACGGCCGCTTATTGAATGGTAGTCAAAGTGGGTGGTAATAATATCCGAACCTGTATCATCAGCAGGTCTTTGTATAGGTGTAAAGTCGTAAATATCTTTGTAATGTGGCACAATCATAACCCCTCCGGGGTGTTGTCCTGTGGTTCTCTTTATGCCTGTACAACCCGAGGCCAGACGTTCAATCTCAGCTCGGGTAGAAACAACCTGCTTTTCATCCAGATAGTTTTTGACGAATCCGTAAGCTGTTTTATCTGCAATGGTTGCGATGGTACCGGCTCTAAAGGTGTAGCCCTCACCAAATATCTCCTCGGTATATTTATGGGCTCTGGATTGATATTCCCCTGAGAAGTTCAAGTCAATATCGGGCTCTTTGTCTCCGTCAAAACCGAGGAAGGTTTCAAAAGGAATATCGTAACCATCTTTTATAAGGGGTTCACCACAAACGGGGCAGTTTTTGTCAGGCAAGTCAAAACCACAACCGATGCTTGCATCCTTGTCAAAAAATTCAGAATATTTACACTTGCCACAACGATAATGGGACGGTAATGAATTAACTTCGGTGATTCCTATGAGATAAGCCACAAAGCTTGACCCGACCGAACCCCGGGAACCAACCAGATAACCATCCTCCAAAGACTTTCTAACAAGCTTTTGAGCAATTATATACATAACCGAAAAACCGTTTTTGATAATAGAACCCAGTTCTCTGTCGACCCTTGCCCTGACAAGCTCCGGAAGGGGATCGCCATACAGTTCCTTGACTTTCTCCTCACTAAGCCTTTTTATATCATCCTCAGCTCCATCTATATGAGGAGGGAAGGTTCCGCTTGGTATAGGCTGAATAACATCAATCATATCAGCTATCATGTTTGTGTTGGTCACAACCACCTCAAAGGCTTTCTCTTCTCCCAGATAAGTAAACTCCCTCAACATTTCATCAGTGGTCCTTAAATAAACAGGAGCCTGGAAGGAAGCATCCTTATATCCCTGCCCGGCCTGAAGAATTTCCCGATAAATGGCATCATCCGGGTCCATATAATGCACGTCACAGGTTGCCACAACCGGCTTATTAAGTTTTTCTCCCAGTTCGACAATTCTTCTGTTGAGATTTTCTAAGCCTTTCTCGTCAGCAACTTCACCTTGCCTTATCAGGAACTTGTTATTACCTATTGGTTGAATTTCCAGATAATCATAATATGAGGCAATGCGTTCTAACTCATCTTCAGGAGCACCTTTAAAAACAGCCTGAAACAGTTCACCCGCTTCACAGGCACTACCTATAAGAAGGCCTTCCCTGTACTTCTCAAAAAGGCTTTTTGGAATACGCGGCTTCTTATAGTAATAATTTAGGTGGCTTTCAGACACTATCCTGTACAGGTTCTTTAACCCCGTCTGATTTTTTACCAGAATTACGGCATGATAGGTTTCACAGTTTCTGTAATCAATTTCCCCTTTGCTGTTATACCTTTCATTGGCGATAAAATACGCTTCTACTCCGTATAGTATCTTTATATCCTTATTTTGCTTTTTCTTTAGCTCATTGGCGGTATCCTGGGCTTCCGGGTATGCCTGTACCACTCCGTGGTCAGTTATGGCTACAGCGGTATGGCCCCACTTGGCAGCTCTTTTAATTAATTCCTTGGTTCCGCTTATTGCATCAAGCTGGCTCATTTGAGTATGTAAATGAAGTTCTACCCTCTTCTGTGGAGCCGTATCCATACGGGCTTCAGTTTCCACCTCTACGAGGCGAATATCCCTAGCAAGCACCACAAGTTCCTTGGCATACATATCATATTGGGCTTCTCCGCTTAGGCAAATGTTACAGCCTTTTACCAGCTTTTCAGTGATAACCTTAAGCTCCTCATCTGCGGCGAAAACCTTGCAGGTAAGTGATGATGTTAAATCGGTTATATCAAAGGTAAAAAGGGTTCTCCCTGTTTTCAACTGTCTCTGTTCGGTTTTTAATATTCTGCCCTGTACTGTTATCAGGCCGGAGTTGGTATCAACATGGTCCATTTTGATCACTTGGCCTTTTATCCCCCTGCCAAAAATGAGGTTGGGGTCGTTCTCAGTGTTTTTGGCCTTTCTAGATTTGTACTTAACAGGGGATTCATATATTGGAGGGGGCTCCGGAATATGGTCATTTTTACCGTTCCCATTAGTCTCGGGAAGAGATGCCATCATCTCAGCTACCATACGGGCTTCCAGCTCCTGCTTTCTTGCCATATAATCAATAGTCTTTTCATTTTCGGGTGGGTCAATAAAGCTCACCGATATATCTTTATTAAATAATCTGAGCACAGAATTTTCGATGCATTTACCGACTCCGGCGGCATTTAAAATAGATGCAGCCTGATTCTTTAAATCTATCTTAAGAAATCTACCAGATAAGTCGAACTCCGCTCCTTCCAAAAAGTGCGAAAAATGTGCCTTCTCGGACTTAACGTGGTTTAGTATAAGATCTTTGTGCCATTGCTCAAATCTGTCAAGAGTTGTTGCTTTGAATCCCGGATGAATTTTTACTTTGGTTTTCAAGTGTTCTGAAATAGTCTTCTCAAGGTCTTTTATCTCATCGGGTTTAACACAGTCACAGCATTCGATAGACATCTCAACTCTTTTATCTGTCTTGAAATAGCAAAGACCGGTTATGCAGGCCTCAGCAAAGGCTTCTTTTAGCTTTTCGTTATCTATAGCGCCTTTAAACGCCTCACAAAGCATAGACTTTTTGAGAACGTCTTTATCCATAACGTACCTCTTTCCTTTTTGCTGTAAAATAATAAAATGAAATTCATACTATACTATTCTATCATAGGGAGAGCGCAGAAAACATATGAGTTAAAAAAAGCGTATAGAAAAGAAGAAAGCGCTCAATTTAAGCGCCTTTCACTATATTGAATAAGTTATTAATACTTAATTTATTCAATTTTTATTAAGCGGCATACCTGCAGGCGATTTAAATGCGAACAGACGAAATCCATTTCGTCGCGGATTAGCGTAGCGAGCGCGACTAGAAACAGGATGTTGACCCGGAGCGCTAAATCGTTGCAGGATATTGCCGCTAAACTTGATTAATCTTAATTAAGTAATAGTTTTCGCACAGTCTAGCGATAACTATTTATTTAACAGAACCGGCTTGGCTAAAGGGAAAAATTCTTACCCAGCACTTGCCTACAATTCTCTTTTCACTGACCACCCCAAAAGTTCTGCTATCCCTGCTCTTATCTGGTATTCTGTTATCACCGAGAAGATATACGCAACCCTCGGGTACAATGATGTCAGCATAAGGGGAACCATCGGCAAAGGTTTCTTTCGAGTTAGTATAACTCTCTTCCAGAACTATTCCATCTACAAAAACTTTACCGTCGCGTATTACCACATGTTGATTTTCCTTTGCAATAATGCGCTTAATAGCGTACTTCTTGGTTCCTTCCAATAACTCTGGTATCTTTAATACCACTATATCTCCCTGCTTTATAGTACCAAATCGTGGTGTAATGCTTTCTATTATAAGCACGTTTTGATTTTTAAGTGTAGGAGACATGGAATTACCATCAACAACCGTCAGTCGTCCAATAAAGGTTGTTATGCCCAAGCCCAGAGCTACCGCTATGAGAATGTGCACGACCCAATCGATAATCTCTCTTATTAACTTCTTATTCACTTTTTGCCACCGTCTTGATTTCTAGATCATCAAGTTGCTTGTCGTCCACCACATCAGGTGCGCCGGTCATTAAATCCGATGCATTTTGTACCTTGGGGAAAGCTATAACATCCTTAATATTATCAGTTTTTGCAAGGAGCATAACTAACCTGTCCAAACCAAAGGCTAAACCACCGTGGGGAGGTGTTCCATATCTAAAAGCCTCCAGAAGGAAACCAAAACGTTCCTTGGCCTGCTCATTTGTAAAACCAATAGTATTAAACATTTTCTGCTGAAGTTCCTGGTTATGAATACGGATACTGCCTCCACCAACCTCATAGCCATTTATTACAATATCGTAAGCCTTGGCTCTAACCCTGCCGGGGTCAGAGTCAAGATACTCTATATCCTCATCCATAGGCGATGTAAAGGGATGATGCTTTGCAACCCAGCGGTTCTCCTCCTCATCACGTTCAAGAAGTGGGAACTCCGTAACCCATAAAACATCGTAAATATCACGGTCTATTAAGTTGAGTTTTTCGCCCAAAACCAGACGAAGGTGACCTAAGGCATCACAAACGATTTCATCCTTATCGGCTACGAAAAGTAGTAGGTCCCCGGTTTCAGCTTTTAGACGATTGACTATATTACTTGTTTCTTCTTCGGAAAGAAACTTTGCTATAGGTGATTTGATTCCGTTTTCTTCTACAACAATCCACGCGAGACCTTTCGCCTTATATGTTTTAACTACCTCTCCAAGAGCATCAATCTCTTTTCTGGAGAAGGCTCCACCACCCTTTGCATTAATAGCGCGAACACTTCCGCCATTTGCAATAGCGTCAGTAAACACTTTAAAACCTGATGTCCCGGCGATATCCGATATGTCAACAAGCTCCAATCCAAAACGTGTGTCGGGCTTATCTGAGCCATAACGTGTCATAGCCTCTTGGAAAGTAAGCCTTTTAAAGGGTGCGGGTATATCAAGATTAAGTGCTTCCCTGAATAATTTCTGTATAAATCCTTCGTTTACTTTAATGACGTCCTCAACATCCACAAAGCTCATTTCCAAGTCGATCTGTGTAAACTCAGGCTGGCGGTCTGCCCTTAAATCCTCGTCTCTGAAGCATTTTGTAATCTGAATATACCGGTCAAAGCCTGATACCATCAAAAGCTGCTTAAAAAGCTGTGGTGATTGTGGAAGAGCATAAAACTTTCCGGGATGGACTCGGCTGGGCACAAGATAGTCACGAGCACCTTCCGGTGTACTTCTTCCCAGAACAGGCGTCTCTATTTCTATGAAGCCGTTCACGTCATAATAATCCCTGGCAATCTTAGCGATTCTATGGCGAAGTATGAGCTTTTTCTGAATATCCGGCCTTCTTAAGTCCAAATATCTGTACTTAAGCCTCAAAACTTCATTGGCTCCCGAGTCTTCCTCGATATGAAACGGAGGAGTCTCACTTTTACTTAAAATCCTTAATTCTGAGGCAATAACCTCTAACTCACCTGTGGGCATGTTTTTATTAACAGCCTCGGGGCTTCGCAGTTGAAGAGTACCGCGTACAGCTAAAACAAATTCACTTCTAACCTGTAATGCTTTTTCATGGAGCTCGGGATTTGTGTCGCTGTTAAAAACCACCTGAATAATACCGCTTCTATCTCTTAGGGTCACAAAAACAAGCGCTCCTAAATCCCGTCTTCTTTGAACCCAACCCATTAAAACAACTTCCTTACCATTATCTGCAACAGTAAGCTCAGCACATCTATGAGTCCTTTTCATTCCCTGTATATTCTCCATATAAATACCCATGCCCTTCCCATGCACAAACAACCTTTGCTTTTAATTCTCCATCTATTTTAAGCTTTGTTCTTTTTTAGTCTATCTATTAAAGTATCCAGACTTATATCCTTGATTTCGCCATTAACCATGTCCTTAAGCTGGGCTTTATTTGTTTCAATCTCGGTATCACCTAAGATAAGTGAATATCGTGCACCTAGCTTATCGGCATACTTCATTTGAGCTTTAACACTCCTGCCCATAATATCTTTAATACAGACAATGTTATTCTTGCGAAGCTGCCATGCAAGCTTTTCACTTACCAGGCCTGCCTTTTCTCCTATATAACCAATATAAATATCGGGTGCGGCTTGCTTTGGAATTTCGATACCTTGACTTTCCATCTCGAGGAGAAGTCTCTCTACACCCAATGCAAACCCGATACCGGGAGTAGCAGTTCCGCCACAGGCTTCCACGAGTCCATCATAGCGTCCGCCTCCGCAAACCGTTCCCTGGGTACCTATATTTTCTGAAACAAATTCGAATACAGTTCTCGTATAGTAATCTAATCCCCGGACAATATTCTTGTCAATAGCAAAAGGAATGCCTATGGCATCAAGCTTTTGCAAAACAGAATCGAAGTGTGCACGACAATCATCACATATATGGTCTAAAAGAGCCGGAGCATTTACTAATTGCTTTTTGCAAGACTCTTCCTTACAGTCAATTATACGCATGGGGTTTCTATCATAGCGCGTTTTACAGGTATCGCACATATTCATAATTTTATCAGAAAGATAGTCTTTAAGAAGCTTGTTATATTTAGTTCTGCACTCAGGACAGCCAATGCTGTTGAGATTTAACTTCAGATTCTTTATACCCAGCTTCTCAAAAAACAGCGCAAGAATAGATATAATTTCAACGTCTGCAGCAGGATCGGAGGCTCCAAGGAGCTCTACGCCGAACTGATGGAATTCCCTATAGCGACCCTTCTGAACATTTTCATATCTATATGCCGTAATCTGATAAAAAAGTTTTACAGGCTGTGGCATTGAAGCCATCCCATGTTCAATATAGCTGCGAACCACTCCGGCTGTGCCTTCGGGTCTAAGAGTGATGCTGCGACCGGCTTTATCCTCAAAAGTATACATTTCCTTCTGGACAATATCGGTTGTATCGCCAACTCCACGCTGAAACAGTTCTGTATGCTCAAATACAGGAATGCGAATTTCATTATAACCAAATTTTCTGCATATAACAGAAAACTCCTTTTCAACAAAGTTCCACTGATTTATGTCCTCTGGTAATATATCACGGGTGCCTTTTGGTGCCTGAATTGACATAATGCGTCACTCCTATCGATTATCCCAAAATCTCTGAGAATGTCTACCGATTTAATTCATAGATGTTATTGTATCTATTAGGTTACAAATTGTCAATGAATGAGCTTATACACATCTGCATTCCCTTAACTCATTACGTTTTAAAAGACGTAATTCACGGCGTTTTACGGCTCTGTCAAATTCGGCTTTCTCCTCATCTGTTTCCGGAATCAGACCGGGTACCTGTTTTGGCTTACCGTTTTCATCCAGTGCCACAAACGTCATATAAGCTCTGTTTGTCGCCTTCAACAGACCTGTCATATAATTCTCCGAACAAACTTCGACCAGAACCTCCATTGAAGTTCTTCCTACCCAGGTAAGGTGAGCCTTCAGCACAACCATCTCCCCTACTCGGACAGGCTCATTAAATTCCACACTGTCAATAACCGCTGTTGCCACAACGGACTGGGCATGTCTTGAAGCCGCCATTGCTCCGGCTATATCGACCCAGTGAAGAAGTCGTCCACCCAAAAGGTTTCCCAAGATATTTGCATCATTTGGAAGCACCAGCTCCCGCATTTCTATTCTTGTATCTGATATCTTTTTCATTTCCATAATATTCACCCTTTTATATATTGCCTCCGTAAAAAGATACATACTCATTATATATAGCGTTAGTCTTATTGGCAAATACCGAAATTTTAGACACAGGGACGGTTCTCCTGTCTATACACGGGGACGGTTCTCCAAGTGTCATGTATATGACACCATAGACAGGAGAACCGTCCCCGTGTCTATGATATAATAAATAAAGTACATAAAGTCAGGAGTATTTATGAGAAAATCTCTAAATGCAATAAAAGCCGCTTTCCCTTATACCATTCCGGTTATGACCGGATATCTGTTTCTTGGTATGGTATTTGGAATAATGTTAAATAGTAAGGGTTATCACTTTGGTTGGTCTATTCTGATGAGCGTTTTTATATATGCGGGTTCAATGCAATTTGTTGCTGTCAATCTGATGACAATGGCGTTTGATCCCCTATCTGCGTTTCTTATAACCCTTGTGGTAAATGCACGCCATTTATTCTATGGAATCTCTATGCTCAAAAAGTATAGCAATACGGGGAACAAAAAACCTTATCTAATTATGGGACTCACTGATGAAACATACTCCATACTCTGTTCTACTGAAGCACCGGAAGGAGTTAACAGAACATCTTTTATGTTCTTTGTGACCCTACTTAATCAGTTTTATTGGGTGGCAGCCTCTGCAGCAGGTGGCCTCATCGGATCATTGTTTACATTTAATACTAGTGGAATAGATTTTGTTATGACTGCATTATTTGTTGTTATCTTTATTAACCAATGGAAGTCGCAAAAAGAACATATTCCGGCGGTTATAGGCGTGGGTTTCTCATTACTCTGTCTTATCTTATTCGGTCCCGATAATTTTATCATACCTTCCATGGCCTTCATAGTACTGGCCTTGACAATATTTCGAAAGACCATTGAAAGGAGAGCTTGATAAATGGCTATGACAAACACTCAGGCTTTAATATTGATAGCAGTTATTGCTATAGCGACTCAACTTACAAGAATTCTACCCTTTATTTTATTTCCCGAGAATAAAGAAACTCCCAGATATATTTTATACCTGGGAAAGGTGCTGCCTTATTCGGCTATTGGTTTACTTGTGGTCTATTGTTTAAAGAATGTCTCCCTTTTATCAAGCCCATTTGGTATTCCCGAAGCTATTGCCGTTCTGTGCGTGGCCATTCTTCATCTTTGGAAGAATAACACACTTTTGAGCATCGGTATGGGGACAGTGATTTACATGTTATTGGTGCAGGTAATACTTTAATCACTCATTTTACAAAAACGTAAAAATCAAGGGTTAAAAAGTTTTATCATTTGAATTTAATAAAGGATTTTAACCTATATGGTAATAAATTTATAAATATGATAAGTCCTTCATAAGCCATAAGAATCAAATACGGGTAAATAGGATACAGATATCGGGGCTTTATCTCCCATATAGTATAAAATCCTATAAAGCCTAGTAATACTATTACCGGCAGCAATAGAGGATAGTGTTTCTTTTTATAAACAGAGTACATCAGCCCTATAAATATTAGACCTAGCATTAAAATATTTATTACATGTAATATCCATCTGATTGAATCACGAAAATATACACTACTGTCATATTTTATAGTTGCCGGTGTGGAATAAAGATGACCCCAGGCACCAATTCCATAATACTCAGCCTGATATGTCCCCTCTGTCCATAGCCATAGATTTTTTTCAATATAGACATTTGTGAGATTTATAATTCCAAGGTTCTGTATCTTGTCATTTATTAATTTACTATATACTTGTATGCTTTCATTTTTGTTGCTTTGGCACTGATCAGTATAGATTCTCCAGGAATATGAGCCATCCCAATAGCCGATTGTTTCTTCGTTCATTCCCATATGAATCCACATGTGAATCGGAATTGAATTGCTCCCTAATGGTTCGGTTATCTTATCGTTTTCTATAAGATAAGTATTTATAATAAACAGAGGTAATTTGCATAAGATAAGAACCACTACTAAAAAAGCTATAGTTTTCATAATCGGAATCCTAATGATAATAAGATATATTGAAATTGCCAACAAAAACACTAAGCCAACCTGTCTTAGAAAATTACCCATAGAAAGTAAAACACCGGCGCTGACTAGAAAATACCACTTTCTGGTATTAGTGAACTTAATAATATAGTAGACCGCTGCGGCTAACAATGTGGTGGCAAAAATATCATTGTATACAAGATTATTTAGCAATATCATCGGTGGAAAGAAGCAAGAGAATATCAGTATACCATATCCATATTGGTTTTGATTATTAGGTTGAGCTACTTTGAATATTTTAAATATTAAATATGACGTGATGGTTGAAAAAACTATATTTAATAGCTTCGGTACCACAAGCGGCTGAGGAAATATTCTGTATATAAGTGACAGAAACAGTGTTATTCCAATATTATTGGGATATTGATAGAGATATCCTCCCTTTCTGAATGCTTCAAAATCTCCTTTAATAATGTCATATGATATCCTGTTCACATCTTCCTGATCAGCAAACTGTTTGGTAGGAAAAAGTAATAATAGTGATAGCTGAACTATTAACGAAAGACTTATGATGATAAACAAGACACGCCTGTTATTGTATTTATTTAACCTTTTACTTAATATCAAAAGCCCTGCCAGTATAACTACCATTATAAATACGCTTATCAACAGCAGTATACTATCCTGATGCACCCATGCCGGCTTATCGTTATATCTATAGTTGCAATACTCGGCACGGCATAGCAACGATGCAATTAATATAAACCAAACAAAGGATAACAATATATAAACAGGTATATATCCAAACACGCTGAGTATTTTACCATTCTTTTTCATCTCTCTGAAATAGCTCCCATGCTCTTAAATCGCAATAGATTAATTTTCTCCCCATCATGAAAACCTTATTCGGAAGTTAAAGGTAATAAAATAAGCAAATTGCTGGCACCCTGTTTGTTCTATGGTATGGTATGTTATACTATAAATACGACTTCAAATTCTATTTATAGCTATAAAGGAGTAGACAATGGGAAAATTCAAAGAAAAACTAATTAGTTTTATGTATGGTCGATATGGCGCCGATCAGCTTTATTATGCCATGCTTATACTGAGCTTGGTCATCATGTTTGTCAACACTATAATAAGGCTCTTCGTTCTTGATATATTAGTCTGGATTATTCTGATTCTAATGATTTACAGAACCTTCTCCCGTAATATATATAAAAGGCAATTGGAAAACCAGAAATTTTTAAAGCTTTGGAAACCGATTAAGTCGAAGTTTTCCTTGCTTTTTGTAAGAGTTAAGGAGATCAGGACTAATCGCTATCGTAAATGCCCCCATTGTAAAGCAATGCTTCGCTTACCACGAAAAACCGGAAATCATGCTGTTAATTGCCCTCGTTGTCACAAAGATTTCGACGTCAAAATTATTTTATAGACAGGGGGACGGTTCTCCTGTCTAACTCTTCAAAATGTAACTTACCTTATCCTTGTTCAAACCGGTAATAGTAGCAATCATCCTAGCTGATAGATTGGTCTTTTCCCTAAGTTCCTTTATTAAATCATCAGGTATTTGTACCTTCCCATCGTTTATGTTTTTATGCTGCATAATCATTTTTTGAAAAAGCTTCCTCGCATCTTCTTCATTCATTACCTCTACTTCTTCCTTTAGGTCAAGAAAGGTCTCATCGCACTCTACATTCATAAATTCTATATATTTCTTGACAGCTACTTCCTTGTCTTCGGAAAGAAGACCCAAGAGGGTATCAGTATCTAATATTCTTGTAAAGAGATTATCATCGTTTATATAATAATTATAGCTACTCCACTCATAGTCAAAAGCTCTCTTAACCATGCCCGCCTTCACCGGATTTTGGTGTATATATCTTGCCAAAGTCAAAAGATAGCTATCCTGTTCTACAGCCTCACTTTTAAATCTGTCCTGGAATAGGTGCCCTACCCTCTTGTACTTTTTATTAAAATAATGAACGTAGCTTACAGTAATACGTTTCATTAGTGTAGCTACATCCTCTGATCCCTCCCTTAGCATTAAGTGGACATGATTATCCATAAGACAAAAAGCATGCAGAAAGTATCTATCCCTGTCTTTCTTTTCGAGCATTATTTCCATAAAGCGTTTCTTATCTACATCGCTTTTAAAAATATAATTTCTCTCATTTCCACGAAGCATGATATGATAATATCCGCTACCGCTTTTTATTCTCTCATGTCTTGGCATCTTCATCACTCTTTTTCATAATCTATAGTTATAGTTTACTAATGTAGGGTATTTTTGTCAATATTCGATAGACATTCTGTGTTACTTCTCATTATTTATGACTAATGACCTTTAACAATTTTCTCTATGTAAGTTTTTTGAAATAGACACGAGAACCGTCCCTCTGTCTAGACAGGAGAACCGTCCCTCTGTCTAAAAAAAAGACACGAGAATCACATTCCCGTGCCTACTTAGTAGATTTTAAAATTGTCACGAGAACCGTCCCCGTGTCTAGACAGCAGAACCGTCCCCCTGTCTATCGTCCCCCTGTCTATCTGAAATGAAGATCTTTCATGCCTTCTACTTCATTGCATATGGTTTGCAATTTACAGCTTGCACAGTCCATTTTTACATCGCGTAAGATGTGGTCAAGGGCAGCTGTAATGTCATTGCTTTTTTGAGTCAATCTAGCCAGTTCACTGTAATTAAAATCCGGCAATGTTACAAATATGACCTGTGCCGAAATTACCTGAGGGTGTGCCTTATAGGCATCGAGATAAAGCTTTGCAATTTTTGCAAAGCTTAATCCCTTCTCTAAAGCCTTCTTACTAACCCTAACCGGTTCATGGTTACTACCGGTAGAAATACGGTTCATAAAGCCTTCCGGATTTACCTGATAGCGTGTATTAATAAAAAGTCGCATGGCATCATAAATCGCTTCCCCTTCGCCTATCAACTCATCGTCAACACGCAGCAAAGTAATTCTGGCATAGGGTGAATCAGCGTAAATACCCGACAGGTCCGGTCCGTACAGGATTGCAGCATCGGCAGGCACAAGCTCTTTGGATGAGGTTGCACCTAAAAAACCGATTGCCGGCATTGTCCCTGCACCAAGCTCATATGACATTTCTCCGCGCAATACAAGGTTTTGCTTGCCCACATCTTGCCAAGGTATGCCGTTTGTTTCAAGTTTTTGCCCGTTTTTGACGTTAAGAAGGGCTAAAACATTTGAGATCTGTTCATCATATATTTTCATAGTATTACCTATGTATTATGGCAAGGGTTTACGCTTGTATCGATCGTACCATTTATTGAGAAGCGGTTGCATTTTAGATGCTATTTTCATATCCAGATTGAAAAAATATACAACCAATGTCAATAAAAACAACGCGACTAATACGATTGCAATTATGCTTATTACCTTTAAAAAAACAGCCATAAAACAGCCTCCTTATTATTTTGATAAGCCTTTCAGACGCGCGTATTCTGCGGCCCCAAGTGCACCCATCAGCTGAGGATCGGTAGTAAGATCTACTACTTTTAAGCGAAGAACTTGCTCAATGGCTTTTTTCAGACCATCGTTTTTTGCACAGCCACCTGTTAATGTTATACTATCAGTAGCTCCTGCTTTTTTTGCCATTACAAAGCAACGTTTCGCCACAGCCATCTGAATGCCAGCAGCAATCTCATCCATCGGTTTATTCTCTCCGACAAGTGTGATCACTTCAGATTCAGCAAATACGGTACATTGGGCTGTTATCGGAATTACATTTTTTGCAGTAAGTGATAATCTTGAAAACTCAGACAATGACATCTCAAAGCTACGCGCCATTGCCTCATAAAATCGCCCGGTCCCAGCCGCACATTTGTCATTCATAGCGAAATTTTTCACTGTTCCGTCTTCATCAATTGCAATTCCCTTAATATCCTGTCCGCCGATATCAATAATTGCTTTTACTTTGGGATCAGTAATATGAACACCCATTGCATGACATGATATTTCAGAGATATTTTCATCTGCAAACGGTACCTTATTTCTGCCATATCCTGTGCCGATTAAATATGATAGCTCTTCTGAAGTTTTTAGTCCGACTTTTGATAAAACTTCATCCATAGCTAGCCTTGCAGACTGTTCAGCATTAATTTTACTTCTAATTGTAGTTTCTGCTACAATTTTACCATTTTCGTCTAAGATTACAGCTTTGGTGTAGGTAGAGCCCACATCACAGCCACCAAAATACCTCATTGTATATTCTCCTTTTTACCAGGCATTGCTGTCATCAAATTCTTCAAGAGAAGGATCAAGCGGTTCTTCGTTTAAAACTGTCCGCATATAACGATTAACTTCGGAACGCATGTTTTGTCTGGAAGCTTTCCGTGGATCCATCAAGGCATGTGTTACCCAAATTAAATGAATTCCCCGTTTTTGTGCTTCCTGCTCAAACAAACCATGATAACCGGTCATAGATTTGCATCCGATGTGTTCATACATGATAACAATATCTGCATTGAACTCACTGCAAAAATGCCACAAATCTTCAACACCGACCTCATAACCACCTTCTGAACGGTTACGCATATTCATTTTTGCGTAAAGATCGGCCATATCATAATAAGCCTGTTCTTTATCAGTGGTACTGTATTGTGCTGTAGAGGTAAGGCTCAACATGTCTATCAGAGGTACGATTCCCCAGCAGTTCTGAAGCCAAATAGGAAACGCGGAATAGTATTGCGCCTGAACACCCCAGAGAACTGCCCTATGGCGTACCTGTGAGACAACAGGGTTCTTATCATGATATGCCTTCATCATAATTTCGCATATTTCTTTCTCGTTCTGTAAAAAGGCCTCATCTCGACCACCAGCTACTTGATAGTAGGCATCTCGATATAGTGCGACGTTGTTACCGATTACCTGTGGATATTCTGTACGGCTGATATCTAACCAATCACAGAAATATTCGGTTTCTTTATTGAAGGTTTTCATTGTCTTGAAGTAATGATCCCAGTCAAATTTTTCGCCTGTCTGTTCTTCAATAAACTTGATTGCATTCTTAATCTCATTTGCCGCATAATCCCTTGTAGCAGGGTCAGTATATCGAATTGGAACGGCTACCTGGAACGTCGGTAAATTATATCTACGCTCCTCAATTCCGTTACCCATAAGGGAACCGTCACAGGTGGTATTACACTGTAGTGCGCAAACGCCGCAGATTGGATAATCATCCTCAAGGGCCACACCTAACTCAGCTGCCGGCATTGGACAAACATCACCCGGAACCCCAAACTCTATGGCTTTATCAAGGTAATGCAGAACACCTTCCTGTTGCATGGTAGATGAGGTGTAAATTGGCGGTATCTGCATACAAACCCCATGCAAATTAGGAAAACCGTTCATTACTTGAGTCATCATATTTTCATCAAGAATAACTATTTTTTTACTTTTCTCAGGGTCACCACCAATGCGTTGGTCAGCTTCAAAAATAGTTTTCATGGTATGACACATATGCGCCACGATAAAGTCAAATTCTTTATGTGCTACTCGTAGCTGAGGTCCGCGTAATCCTTCTGTATGCCTATCCAAAAAATCAGGCACTGCCAGATAGTTCTGCATATAGCGATAACGGAAAAAGCCTTTGAGACATTGGAAATTCATCAGAAGTTTAATCATATGTCCCCAGTTTTTAAGCCAACAGGTATAATCATACCAGGTATCCTTAATTCCTCGCCATTCACGGCGTGTCCTGGTCTTGCCACCCTTATAAAATTTACCTAACGCTTCACTGTTAATTTGCTTTCCCATTAGGATCACCTCCCTGTATTTTCTTTATTTCAATACGTTCGATAAATGCCTGTATACGGGTACGAAGTTGTCCCGAACTACCAACCACATATGGACGATCGATACTTAGAACCGGCCAGTTATATTCCTGTGTCAGAATATGGCTTGCTCCGGCTCTTTCATAGCCCCAGAAATTACAGAAATTCATTTGTTGGAAGATAATCCCGTCAGCATTATATTCCCGTGCCAATTTATCCAAATATGCTTTTCTTCCATTAATCTTTGAAGTATTCATATAACGTGGACACTGACATTCAAGCACGTTTTGCCGACAAATTTGCGTTAACACATCTTCGGTATCATTGAGAATAATCTCCTGACGCCCGGGGAATGAGCCAAAGCAAAAACGGTCAACGGCTACATATGCACCTGAGTCTTCAATTAATTTAATAAACATCGGATCATCAATTTCAGAACCTGCAACAACAACGCGAACACGATACGGATTTGTTTTGTCCGGTTCACGGGTCTTCAACTCTTCTACGGTTTCTCTCAGATAAGGTAGGATAAGGTCTTTTGGACAGCAGTAAGTTGCAAGTGTAATTACCGCAAATTCATAGCCGGTAATAGTTGGATTCTCAAGCTTTCTATACTGCCCCATTTCGGTTATAAGACGACAAACCTCGTTATGTAATTCCACGGCCTCGCGCAATGCTGCGTCGGAGGTATCTATGCCAAACACCTCTTGCAGCCTATTCAGAACACTTACACGGCACATATGGGTTAAATGATTGATTCCGTTTTCATCGTCTTTCATGGGGGTGTCAACATGCGCAATAAAGAATTTCTCTCCACTGCCAAGACCCAGCACTTCCATATTTTCCATACAATCAGCAAGCTGGGAACATGAAGCAGGATCGAACATACAATCGATAAATTGATAACTTCCTTCCAATGCTCGTTCTAAGATTGCGCGGCAGTATTCACATGTTAAGCTGGTCATATAATATGTACCCATCTCCATGGAAGTTGTTCCCGGCGCACGCAGTCTTGTGCTAAAGCAGCCCGGTAGATTTAAGAGTACTTCCGGAATCTGATAGCAGACACTTCCAATGGCTATTCGACCGTTATTCTTTGCTTCCCGGGCCAAGTCATTGTTTGCCTCTGCCAGTAGGTTTTCAAAATAGAGCAGATTCTTCAAATCTTTCATATTCCAATTCCTATCCTTTCAAAATTTTTAGCTTTGCGAGTGCCTCACGTGCACCTTGGACAATCGGAGCATTATCAGGTAACATCATAATATTCTCACCTTTAATGTCGCTGGTAGCCAATGTCTCGTCCGATGGTATATAAGCGAGCACAGGGATTTCTCCCGTATCAAGATGCTGCTTAATATCCAATCCGGGAATACGATTGAATACGGCTCCAACTGCATCATACATCACAAGCTCTTTTGCAACACGGTTAATGGTTTCAATTACTTGAATTCCTTTTTTACTTGCATCCGAGACAAGCAATAAATGAGTCACCTTTTCCATTACGCGACGATTAACCTGTTCGATACCAGCCTCCCCGTCAATTACTATATAATCGAAATTGTCGCTTAGTATTTTAATAACTTCCTTTAAATAACTGTTCACTTTACAATAACAGCCTGCCGATTCCGGCCTGCCAATTGCTAAAAAAGTGAAGTTAGGCTGTTCCACCAGGGTTTCAAATATTTTATATTGCGCGTTACCCAACAGCTCTACTGCTTCATTGGCATTGCCGGTTTCAACCTGGTTAATGAACTCTTTTCTGATGTCGTCAACGGTTGACTTAACTTCAATGCCTAGCGCTGTTGCCAAGCCAACTGCCGGATCTGCATCAATGGCCAGAATACGTTTATCCGGGAATGCCTCTGTTAGCAGTTTCACAATAACAGCTGACAAAGAAGTCTTCCCAACTCCACCCTTTCCAGTGACTGCAATAATTTTTGCATTTTGCTCCATCATTTTTCTCCTTAATCACAGATGATTCAAATCGTTAATATGCTTCAATTTCTTTAATTGTAAGATCTTTTCCCGCCAGCGGTGTAAGATTTTTCCCAGAGCATGTAGGGCAGCATAGTTCTTCCATATCGATTCGAAATTTAATCTGACAATCGTTACAGCGAGCTATGCCTGGAGCCATTTCAAGTACCAGCTCTGTATCCTGATACTGTGTGTCCGCAACAACCGCTTTATAGCAATCTGTAATAAAATGCGGTACGGCACCCGATAGCTCGCCAATTTCTAATACGATTCTGCTTACATGTGTTAAGCCTTCCTCTTTCACAATCCGCCCTACAGTCTTCATCACTGCATCCATTAAACCAAGTTCATGCATATTACACCACTATTTTCTTACGAACGGCTTAGCTAGAATTCTTCCGGTTTTCTTAACTACATGGGTGGCAACTTTTATAGGCATTGTCTCAAAGCTACCCGCATGCCAATCACGTACTTTTTCCATATGGATTGCTCCGAATTGACATTTTGTCGTGCAAAGACCACAGCCAACACACATATATTCATCTACCTTTGTGGCTCCACAGGAAAGACAACGTGCTGTCTCCTTCTTAACCTGTTCTTCGGTAAAGGTTATACGTGTGTCACCAAAGGACCTTGCCTTTGCCTCATTATAACCGGGCTGTTGACGCTTTGAGCGGTCATAGCTGTCTTCATCAATTAAAACATTTGATTTATCAAGTGAAATATATTTTCTGCGATCACGGCCAAGAGTCAATGTCTGTCCGGGTTGTACAAAACGGTGAAGGGATATTGCAGCTTCCTTACCTGCTGCAATTGCATCGATTGCAAATTTAGGACCGGTGTAGACATCACCGCCCACGAAGATATCGGGTTCGGCTGTCTGGTAGGTTAGAGGATCTGCTTTTGCAGTACCATTGCGATTGAACTCTACTTTGGTCCCCGCAAGCAGTTCTTCCCAGACGATACTCTGACCGACAGACAGTAATACGTGCTCACACTCAACTGTCATTAAATCGTTTTCATCATATTTCGGAGCGAAACGATGTTCCTCATCAAAAACAGAAATACATCTCTTGAAAACAATACCTTTAACCTTATTGTTTTCCATCAGTATTTCTTTAGGTCCCCATGAATTATAAACTTTTATGCCCTCATGTTCAGCTTCTGCAACTTCATCCCCATCGGCCGGCATTTCATCGCGACTTTCAAGGCAGAACATAGAAGTTTCTGTTGCACCGACTCTGACTGCAGTACGTGCAACATCGACCGCTACATTTCCGCCACCTATTACAACAGTTCGGCCTGTAAGCTTCTTTTCCTTACCCAGGTTTACATCACGAACAAAGGAAATTCCTGACTCCACGCCTTCAGCATCTTCACCTGGAATACCAAGACTACGTCCTCCCTGTGCACCGATTGCAATATAGAAGCCTTTATAACCTTGTTCACGAAGCTGAGCAATGGTAATATCTTTACCAACCTCAACGCCGCATTTGAACTCCACACCCATTTCGGTCAGGATATCAATTTCGGCCTGAACCACATCTTTTTCAAGTCTAAACGACGGGATACCATTCATCAGCATACCACCCGGGCGATGCTCTTTTTCAAATACCGTAGGTTTATAACCTTTTTCAGCAAGGTAGAATGCACAGCTCATACCGGCGGGACCGGCACCGATAATTGCGATTTTCTCATCATATGGTCTGCCTATTTGATTAATCATTGGTGGAATGTATCTTGTTGATTTCTTTAAATCATGGTCGGCAATAAAGCGTTTAACTTCGTCTATAGCTACCGCTTCATCAATTAGTCCGCGTGTACACTCTTTTTCACAGCGATGGTTACAAATACGTCCGCAAACAGCCGGGAAGGGATTTTCTTTCTTAATTAATGCTAAAGCGCCCTGATAATCACCCTCCGCTGCCAAACGTAGATAACCCTGTACAGCTACGTGAGCGGGACAGGCTGTCTTACACGGAGCGGTACCGGTTCCCAGAACGTCTTCACGATTTTCGCGGTAATCCAAATTCCAGTCAGACTTATGCCAAAGAGAATCTCTCATTTTGCGATATTTCTCAGGTTCGGGCAATGGATTCTTGGTACAAATTTTTTGTCCCAGCTTCAACGCATTTCCCGGACAGGCTTCAACACACTGACCACAGGCCACGCATTTTGTTTCATCAATTTTAGCAACAAAGTTGGAACGAACCACATCTCTGGCTCCATAAAGCAATCCAACACGCAGCCCAAAGCAGGAACAAGCACAGCAATTACAGATAGCCGCACTTTCACCGGCTTCTTCGATGTTTGGCATATTATGCATCAATCCATTATCTTCAGCTCGTATTAAAATCTCCCAAGCTTCTTCACGGGTGATTTCTCTTGCGCGTCCGGTTCTTATGTAATACTCGGCACCTTTTCCCATCTGAACGCACATATCCTCTTCCAAATGGCCACAGCCCTCTCCAATAACACGACGAGAAGAACGACAAGAACAGGGAGATACAGAAAACTTATCATACTTATTTAAATAATAGCTCAATTTTTCATAGTCATTAACACCGGGAATATCCTTAATAGAACTTTCAATGGGTACAACACGCATTAAACCATAACCATCCGGCATCAATGGTGACATGTTTGCCATTCGAATACGGGTGTATTCTTCGAATGCCTTGCCAACCTCCGGGTGTGCATTTAATATTTGCTTGTTGTTAACCAACATTTCCATAATACCAGGGGCAAATATTTGCATGAAATAACGATCTTTTTTGTCAACCGGATCAGTAGTTACTCTAAAGATACCCTTCCAACCGAGCTCCTGAGCAATCTTCTGAACTTCCTCCAGAGGTCTGCCCACCTTTTTGGCAAGATATTCAGCGGTACGTTCTTTCCTCAAACCCGCAGCAATCGCTACGTCAGCTTCCTCATCGGTCAGTACCGCTGCTAAGCTGTAATACTCCGGTGCGTTTTCATCGATTTTATTTACCAAACCGGAAACGCCACCAACTACTTTTGCGAGCTTTACAATTTTCGGTCTCAATTCTGCCATTTGAATTTTCTCCTTTACAAATTGTTATTATATATTTCATATAATCAATTCTTTTTCATGACATAGATTTATGCTTTAACCAATTTGAAAACAACTCAATGCGCTCTATAAAAGATATATGTTTCATTTCTCTTTACCTTGGTTGATTTCAGCGTGGTTGACTTTTTTGAACCAGGAGATTTTATCAAACATTTTCCATGTAACCCCTAACAGATTGACCAATATTAAACATAGTTATATAATTATATTAACATCCTGTTACCTTTTTAACAATACAAATTTCGACAAGTATTAAGCAAATTGCATAACAAATGTGTTATATTTAAAATTTTTATTGTGGTTAACCAACAACCAGAGGAGAGTAATATGGAATATAAAAAATTGCAAGCACCTACCCTAAAAGAGCTTTTTATTCAAGAAATAGAATCTAAAATATTATCAGGTGAACTTGAAATTGGGGAAAAGCTCTTAACAGAGCGTGAGCTTGCCGAAGCTATGGGAATTAGCCGCAATATCGTTCATAGCGGCATTACAGAAATGGTAGCCAAGGGTTTTCTGGAAATTAAACCGAGAGTTGGTACCTTTGTGGCTGACTACAACCAGAAAGGCTCGGTGGACATCCTTGTCTCTATGATGAATTATAACAGAGGGAGGCTTCGCAGGCCTGAAGTACGTTCTTCTATTGAACTTAAAATCTTATTTGACTCCTTTGCAATCAGACAAATGGCGAATAATTTAACCGAAGAAAAGGTGAATAAATTACAGAGCTATATACTTGAAATCAATAAAGCCACAAAAGTCTCAGAAGCAGCTGAAGTAGCTTATGAGTTCTTTCGATATATGAGTATTTTAAGTGGAAATACAATTTTACCTTTAATCTATAATGCTTTTCGCCCCTCTAACCTTAACTTATTTGAACGACACATCAGACTTTATGGGATACAACTAACCATTGATTTTATGACCGGACTATTTAATCTCATAACAAGCGAAAAAACAGAAGAAGCGGTTTCATATTTAACTGATTACTATGAGCGATCCATTAAAGGAGATTTAGAAATATACAGTGAGTGAGTAGACAAAAAATAATGCTGCATCAAGCTAACATTCCTTTAGCGGCAGCACAAGCCTCATGATAAATATCTCATCTTTTGCGTCAAAGGAGCAGTAGCCGTTATATTTTTCAGCAATCATGGCTATGCTTTTTACTCCAAAGCCATGTCCCTCCCGAAGACTTTGCGGTATACCGTTCTCCATTTTCACCTTACCCGTGAAGCTGTTTTCTATATGAATTAGTAGATTGTTCTTGTGGCTTTGGCAATTGATTATAACTTTTCTGAATTGTTCGTCGGCAACCTGCGCGGAGGCTTCAATAGCGTTGTCCAAGCCATTTGAGAGTAGTGCGCAAAGTTCTGTTTCCGGGATGGAAAGAACTTGAGGCAGTTGGGCATCAACTGAAAAAACAACCCCCTTGTTTTTGGCTCTTGCCTCAAAGTATGACAAAATCAGATTAATTGTATTATTCTCACAATAACGTTTGGGAGTAATAGCATCAATATCAGCTTGTGTAAATCTTATATATTTTTCTGCCTTTTCGATTTCTCCATCGGCAATAAACCCACCAATCAGGGCCAGATGATGTCTCATGTCGTGGCGGTATACGGCAGCTTGCTTTTGTGTTGCTTGTAGAGCAGACAACTGCTGGTTTGCACTTTCTAACAGCAAGGATAAAGCCGTCTTTGATCCCTGCAAAGCTTCCTTTTCACGAGAAGATTTTGCTATATCAAATATGAGGACATAAGAGATTAGAGTCATTAAAAAAATAAGAATACGAAGAGACATAATTCCTGTCGTTTTAACTAAAGAATAATTATACAAACCCAGCCAATAGTTAACTATATAATACGCTAGCGGAAGAAGGCAAAGCTTTACAAAGCTAAGTCCACTATAATTATTAATCAAATAATGAAAATATGGCTTAAAATAACAATTAATAATCAGTAGCATAATTAGACAAACAGCAATGTAGACAAAATAAAACCCCACCGGATAAAGCCATTTCATAGTGCTTGAAACTATGGTCAGCACAACATTTGCCGGATAAATCATAAAGACTGAAGTAAAAAGAGAAAAAATTACTTTTATGGGTGTTCTTTCTGTCGTAATCCAAAAAATCAAAAAGATGGGCATGTGAATGACCAGCACATATAGCTTCATGTGCAAATCTACCGGCAGAACCAGTGAAAGTGATAGATTAGTTACAAGAACCAACAGATTGCCGACAACGAAGAATATACGGTGAGCTTTTCTTAGGTTTTTAAGATGGACATCTAAAAGAAGCATCTGGGCACTAATACCGAACAGGATAGTCATACACATTAGAAGACCTGAAAAAACAGACATCACTCCACACCTTTTTCCAAAAATAAATACTTCATATATGCCCCACGCACTTTCGCATAAAGCTGGCGAGAAATTGGCACGTTTTTTCCAGAATTGGTGATAAGCTCCTTTTGCCCAATCTCAACCATCTGGGAAAGGTTTACAATATAAGAGCGATGAACTTTAACAAACTCAGAGCGAGCAAGCAACTTTTCCTCGAACGCAGCAAGGGATGAAGCTGCCTCCTGAATGCTACCGTCCGCCAGATGAAAATAAAGCTTTTTGTTCATGATTTCCACAAAAGCCATTCTGGAGAATAATATGCGCATTATGCCTGACTTTGTTTTGACTGTCAGCCCTTCCATTGGTTTTTGTTCTTCAGCTATAGCTGCATCCAATAAAGAAAAGAGCTTGTCCTTTGGAACCGGTTTAAGGACATAGTCATAAGCTCTTACGGAATAGCTCTCCACCGCAAACTCCGGTGAAGAGGTAAGGAATGCAATTTTTACTCCCTCATCATAGGCTCGGATCTCATGAGCGGCGTCCATTCCGTTTATCCCAGGCATCATAATATCCAATAATATAAGGTTGTAAGTTTCGTCGCACACACGGGAGATAAGCTCTGTAGCACTATAAAATGTCCTGATTGCAAGAGATACATTACGTTCACACCTGTATGCTTCTATAAAGGAAGAGATTCGTCCAAGCTCCAAGGAATCATCGTCACAAATTGCAATTTTCAAATCGTCACAGCTCCCATTATGTAAAAACATAATACTAATTTATCATAAAAACTCCTCTGTTCCCAGCCCCTTTTACATTTCAGGACAAAATCTTATACATTTCAGGCAAAGATGAGCTTTTATTAGGAAATTTCATCTATTATTAAAGTAATATATACTCTTTAAAAGTCCGTTCACCTATGGAGCAAGGGAGGGTTAAGTCTGACTACCATTATTGCCTACGTTGTCGCATTCATCAGCACAATATCGTTTTTGATTCTGTGGTTTTTGATGGTATACCGTGAACTACGATCCAAAACAGACACCGTAAACAGCGCTGAAAATCAACTGGCAGCCTGCCGAAAAAAACGTTTGCTATCAAGCGACAGCTCCGATGAGCAAGCGGCAAAATCCATTCTCTCAATAAGTATGGATATATACAATCAGTCGGTAAGGCTGTACAACCAGACCCTGAACAGTCCATGGAACCGAATTCCTGGACTTCTTATGGGCTTTCGACAAATTAAGTAGGATAAAGCAATTCCTTATAAGAATAAACAGTTTGATTCATTGACTATCCCTGATAGTGTTAATACAATTGGAAATGGAGCTTTGAAAAAAGTATTCAGAATAAAACCCTTAGCTTATGAATTTGACCAAACCCTTTTAGTAGCAAAGATATTGATTTAAATATAGATACCGCAGTTCGATTATTGTACTGCGGTATTTCTATCTCTATATCTTTAATCACACTGTCAAAGTACCATTTTAGCGGATCAAGTATTGGGAACAGGCGGTTTTGTCGTGCATAGACAAGAGCCTTATCCATATTTACAATGCCCCAACCTGATTCAATATCGTATCCGGCAGTGCTTGAATCTGCGGCAGATTGGCAAAGAATTTTACGTACCTGTTTTGCTGTCAGGTCAGGATATTCGGTCATAAGTTTGGCTGCTATACCTGAAACATAGGCTGTGGCATAGCTGGTTCCCGAAACCAAATGCTGATTTCCCTTCATGGTTGCTGCAAGTAGCTTTTCACCGGGTGCCAGAATATCAACTGCCTCATGGAGGTTTGAAAAGCCTGCCGGACCGTTGTTCTCTTCATTTGCCGCACCCACACACAGAACGCTGCTGTATGCCCCGGGATAATAGACGGTATCATTTCCGTCATTCCCCGCACTGGAAATAATCAATACTCCCTTTTTCTCAACCCATGCGACCGCATCCCGCAAAGCCGGAGTGTCAGTCATGACGCCGGAGCTTATATTGAGAATCTTACAATTGTAGACCTCGACCGCGTCCCGTATTATTTGCGCCAGCATATCAGTGTCACCCTTAACAATACTGCCATCTTCGCTTTTCATGTAATAAACCAGCGGAACCAGTTTAACATCCAAGCAAATTCCCTGTATCCCTGCCTTCTCGCTTCCTGCAATGATAGAAGCTACTGCCGTGCCATGCCCAATGGTGTCGGCAGTCGATCGATCAGGCAGAATGTAATTTTGCCCAGGGAATAGATTTTCCTCGTTTAGGGCGGTTTCGGATATTCCAGTGTCGATAATGGCCACCCGAACCGGCTCAGCTTCGGCTGCAAAAGCAGGTAATGCCATGTTCATGGCAACCAATAAATTGGTTGCTAGAAGTATGGTGACTAGTATTGCTACGAAGAACAGGCGCAGTTTCATGTGTTTATCCTTTCCATAATTTATAAAGCAAATTGTATATTGCATGTTACTTGCGAAGGATTTAATGAGATCCTTCACTATACTTCTTTCTGTTCAGGATGACATTTTATAAGTACAGTGGCGGGCAATTGCCCGCCACTGTGATTTATTAGTTACTCGTTTCTTTAACTGTTTTCTTTTCTGAGTTATTATAAACATCAACATACCAACTGTTATCGGTGCAATTATAGCCTAACCCGCATACAGCACCAACGTTTATAAATACATCACTGTAATAACTTGGACTACTACCGCTTATGACTAATTTGTTAAGCTCTGTTCCCACAGTACAGTTTGAAACGCTGTTATAAGAATTACCGTATCCCATTATGCCGCCGACGTAAAGTCTTGCACTCGATGCAACATTACTTATGTAAAAAGCTGCTCCCTCGTGGCTTTCTTGGTATTCAACATTTGAGTACACTTCGCAGCCTGTGATGGTGCATGTTTTTTCACTGCTTTCGCCGTAAACATAGCCAACAATTCCTCCGATGTACCAGTTGAACGTATCATAAGGACTATTCTTGATATCTACTGTGGCAATACAGTTCTCAATAGTGCCGGGTGCACTCACGCTCCCTACGATGCCGCCGGTTCTTATGGATTTAGATGTGATAGAGCCAGTAAAGCTGCTGTTTTTTATCGTTCCATTTGAGATATAAGCCACAAGTCCACCTCCATAGAAGTTTCGATAATCATAGCCGATAGAAAGATTCGTACAGCTTACATGACAATTATCGATTTCACTTGCGGTCGCCCCCAAAAGGCCAGTGCCACCATTAATTCTTACCTCTGAAACAGCTGTTGCGTCTATGGTAAGATTTTTAAAACTACCGGTACGATTACTGCCAAAAAACGGCGCAGTCATCGTTTCTGTTATGGTAATTGTATGGCCTCCTCCATCGAAGATTGTCCCGGCTTTTAAGTTTAGATTGTAATAGTAATCGCCTCCAAAATTTGGGCACTGTTTTATCTCAGACCATGTATAATTGTATGGATTGTAATAAAAGGGCGCCTCATGCCAATTCCCTTCCATATAGCCTATGGGGTACGTCCAGTTTTCCAGTTCAATGTCGCTTGTAAACAGATACTTAGTTTGAACTGTATGATAGCTATAGTTTAGTGCTAAGGCCTGTAAATCATCCGCAGAAGTGATTTCCGCATAGTCTTCGTACCCTGCAAGAGTAGAAAGATTCAGATACCTAGCGTAAAGATTCATGCCGTTGTACAGTTCTACTTTGGTATCGCCCACAAGAGGCTGCGTAAACGCATCATCCAGATACCAGCCGACAAAGGCCTTTCCTTCTGGTGTAGCTGTATCCTTAAAGGCCCAACCTTGGCCGTAGCCTTTATTAGCTTCAGGCCAACTGTGCATGTAATATGAGTCTTTTGCTTCCGTAGTACTAACACCATCTCTGAAGAAATTTATATTCTTCGTAGATGACTCCCAGGCTGCGTACAGGTCGGTAGTGTAATCATTGTTTCTTAACGTGTTCGATTCTGTTATCTTCCAGCCATATCTTGGGTCGCTTGTTGTATACCATCCGATGAAGTCATAATTCTCTTTCGTGGGAACTGCTTCCGGAAGGACGTAGTTGCCGTCACGTGTGGTTTCTGTTGTGGCAAAAGGCTCTACGTCAGTAGAAGAATACCAGAACTTGATAGTAACTTTAACGGGTGACCAGTGAGCGTAAAGAGTCTGATTATCCGCAATGGTATAAATTTCAGCTCCCGTGATTTGTGTACCTTCGGTTGCAGAGGTGTACCAGCCTTCAAAGGTGTAATTTTGGCGGGACGCGGTAGGCAAAGTACCATAAGCCGTACCATAGGTCACAGATATTTTATTATAATATACACTGACGTCGGTGCTGCCGCTGCCCTTATTTCCATCAAATAACACTGTGTAAACCATAGGCTCCCAAATAGTATACAGGTCGACACTACCACCCTGCTCGGAACGCAGATTTTTAACATTTTCGCCGGGCTCGTAGACCTTTATGCCATTCTCTTCAGTTGCCCAGCCGGACAGATAATAGCCGGTCTTTGTGAATTCACAGGCACTAAGAGGTTGCTGGATATCATAGGCGAATACTTGGCTGCTCATGCTGCCCTCTGCGCCATCACGACCATGGAAATTCACCGTGTAGGTGTTAGGTGTCCAAATCGCGTAGAGGGTATGACTTGTCTCCACTATACCTGTGTCAGACACCTTTGTACCACCGACAAGCTCAGTAAACCAGCCCTCGAAGGCATAACCGATTCGGCTTACCGGGGGCAGAGTGCCATATGTGCTGCCATGGGTAACGTTAATCTTTTCGGAGCTGCCACTTCCATCGTTGGTATTAAATATAATAGTATAGGTGTTGATCTCCCACTGTGCGTATAGCGTAATGGTTTCATTGTTCGTGTCGGTAAAGTTGATAACCGATTCTTTGTTTGTATAACTTGTGCCTTTTCCGTCGGCCATTGTATTCCAACCGGTGAAAGTATAACCGGTCTTGGTAAATCCTATTTCAGTCAGGTTCTGCGCAACATCATAGGTGAAGTCCTGGTTCTCCATGGGGCCGCCGCTTCCGCTATTCGGGTCGAACTCCACGGTATAGGTGTAGGCAGTCCAATGGGCATAGAGAGTATGATGGGTCGTCACTATGTTTGTGTCCGACACCACCGTGCCACCTACCTTTTCTGTGTACCATCCGTCGAATGTATAGCCCGTGCGGCTCACCGTGGGCAGACGGCCGTAGGTGCTGCCATGGGTTACCTTAATTTTTTCGACGTCAATCATCGGCTCGGAGCTGCCAATTTCCTTATTGGTATCAAACGACACGTCGTAGGTGTTTATAGTCCATTGAGCGTAGAGAGTAACAGTGCCGTCTACTTCGCTCGACAGGTTTTGGACCGATTGGGCATCAGTGTAGCTTGTACCGGATCCGTCCGCCTTCGTGTTCCAGCAGACGAAGGTATGGCCGGTTAGCGTATATACGTTAGCGGTTAAATTCTTGGTTTCCCCATACTGGAAGGCCATATCTTCCATTAAATCGTCGCCATTGTCGTTGCCATTGCCGTCGAATTCAACGATGTAGCTGTTGCGGGCGTATTTTATCACCACTACGGTAGTGCCATTAGCTGCGATTGGCATCTGGGTGAAGTCCTGCACCGTGAAGCCTTCGTAGGGCTTAGCAGCGGCAGTGGTGTTCTGTTCTGTGATGCCTTCTTTTTCTTCCACTTCCACCAAGCTTCCGCTTTCAGGGTAGTTTCCATCAAAATCCTGTTGGATGTGCTTAACTTTGTAGCGGACCGTTGCTGCGTCCCACTTGGCGGTGAGTGTCAGCGCGGTGTCTGGCATGGTGGCATTGTCCTCCAGTGCCACGGTCAACCCTGCATCCTTATACCAACCGGCGAAGATATAGCCTTCGCGTGTGGGCATTTGAGGCGTCACGATGGGCGTGCCATACTTTATGTCACCTTTTGTATATGAGCCTTCTGTCAATGGTTCTCCGTCATTAACGTTCCACGACAGGGGGTATATGTTACGGTTGTACTTTATCTCAATCACTGTTCTGCCATCAGCCGCGATGATCTTTTGATCGAAGGGAAGCGCCGTAAATCCAATATAGGTATTGGTATTATTGAAATTGGTGGACTGTCCTGTTGTTCCGGATTTTCCTTCTGTCTGATCCAGCACATAGGTGGTTCCGTTTAAATTTTGTTTATAATATTTCACAATATAGGGTGTATCCGTCTTTGGTGCCCACTTAGCAGTGAAGGTAAGCGCACCTGCGGGCATGGTGGAAGGAATCTCAGCGCTCCAGCCGTTGAAGGTGTAGCCTGGTTTAGACGGATTGGAGGGTTTTACGATTGGGGAGCCAAATAGAGCTCTTAACGTAATGTCATTGCTGCCGTTGCCATAAACGAACTTTAAATCATATAAGTTGCGGTCATAGTAAATCTCAACGATAGTGGAGCCGTCGAAGGCTATTTTTTGCTGCTCAATGGCCTTCGCCGTAAAGCCAGTATAGTTATTGGCTTTAGCGTCAGTCGAGCCGTCAACCTCACCCGTGGGGGTGTTGTCGGTTGCTATCAGCACATACTGGCCATCCAGAGCTTTTTGATAGTGCTCCACCGTATAGCTCACAGTTTTCGGTGTCCACTTGGCATACAGGGTTGTGTTACCCGACGGCATAGTCGTAGCTGTGAAGGGGGTGCCATAAGCAGCGTCCGTATACCAGCCGGCAAAGTCATAGCCAAGTCTGGTGGGGGGCTCTTTGGGCATTTTATCTTCAAGAACTGTTCCAGCAAGAAGACAGAGCATCTGCACGGCAGAGCCGGCGCCCGTGTCAAAAGCGATGGTGGCTGCGTCTTTATCATTGCTCCAGTTGAGCGAGATAGTTCGGCTAAGCACCTCGGATGAACCAGCCAAAGACGCACCCTTCCATGTTATCTTCATCTCACAGCTTTGCTCCACCGCGCCGGAATCGGTGTTTACTCTAATCTTGTTATTTACTGGGTCATATGTAAAGGCTGGGTTTGATAGCTCCACTACGAAATACTTTTCGTCCTTGGTGTTGTGAACGGTATTTTCATCAAAGTTTTTGGTTTTAGGTTTATCATTCTCGCCTTTGTCTCCGGTTTTTAAATCCATCCACTTCATATCATATACAATAGTCGGTAGAGTATAAGTTGTAACATTTTGGATATTGTATGTGGGAGCTTTCTCATAGGCGAAGTCATAAACATTTTCCCGCTCACCTGCCCACCAGAAAGGCCACTCTTTGGCATGGATATTGGGTGCATAAGAGTATTTGCCGTTTAATGCCTCGGCAATGAATTTGACATCCAAATACGCGCCAATCTCCACTAACATTGCTCCGGAGTAATTGCTGGTCTTTACCCATACTCCCCCTATTTTATAGTTTGTCAAAGAGTAGTAGAAGTAACCCCACAATCGGGCGTAAGCACCGGCTTCAATTTGCAGCCCGATTCCGGCTAATTTTGTCGAAAACAGGCCTACCATAGCTTTGGCTCTAATACCTGCACGGATACCGAGGGTCCCCATAACATAGAAATCAAACTGATAACCATTAGTGCTTAGATCTATTGTCTCACTATCACCCTTCTTGCTCTTCAGTGACAGGGCGAAAGAATGACGCTTAGAGTTTTCATATTGGAAGGTCATACCGATGGCAACATTCAAATTGGCCGACACCACAAAGTCAACATCGATGCCATAAGCCAGAAGGTGTAAGGGGTCAACCGCCCCGCTCAAGTTTAAGAGCTCTACCACAAAAAGATCTATCCATTTTTCGTTGGCATCCTTCATAAATTCGGCGTATTTCTCGGCCAGACCGCCAGAAGAAGAACCTTCACTCTTGGGGAATAAGGTCTCTACAGCATTCATCTTCTTTTTGATGGCCTCACTGAGATCGATGATATCTTTTTCTGCCGATGCCGCATCGGACTTTGGCGGCCAGTCCATGCCCCAGGTTTCTTCATCCTGACCCAGCTTGGCGGTAGCAGTGATACCTACGCCGGTATAAGTTCCAAGGTCGATGTGGCCGGTCATACGGTAGTCAGCTATGTAGGGGATAATAAATTTCCATTTCCATACTGCTCCACCGCTAACACTAAAGCCAAAGACAACTTCCTGCTCAAAGAAGGCAGTAAGTTCTACTGCGACTTTTTTATTGGAGCCGGATTTCTGTATATCAAACTTATATGTTACAGCAACCTCCACGCGGATACCCGGCTTTCCTTTAAAGTGAACCAGCTTTGGACTGGCGCTCACACTGATCTTGACTCCGCCATCCTTATCAACAATATTGCCCATCAGAGTGAGCTCATCCTTGCTAACGGGAGTGCCATCGCTATAGGTAATGGTATAGTCGGTCAGGGTCAAATTATCCCCACTGTTAAAAATCTCTTTTATCTCGTCGGTTTGGACGGCAAGAGTTGCAAGGTACTCTCCGGCCTCCTGGATAAAACCGCTGGCCTTAAGCTGTGACTCCACAGCTTGACTGATAAGCTGCTCATCGTAGGCAGCAATAATATCGCTCTCTGACAGCTCGCTTTCGCTGTATAGCTCCATGGCTTTTAGTACTGTTTCCTCTGAAACAGACTCATAGACAATAGTGGTTGTACCACCGTTTACAGAAACGCTGACAATCTTACCATAGCCCTGTTTATTGGCTGTTACATCCCCCAGATCTCCTTTGTTAAAGAAAGCGAGGAAGTCGCCCGGCTCCACTACAGTATCAGCACCAAGCCCCATTTCAGAATGATGGATGTTTGAGCTGTCAAAGGAAAGCCTGTCGCTGTCAACAACAAGTGTACCACTGGCGTTTGAAGATACACCATCACCGGGATCAAGGTCTATGGGCAGTACATCGGGGGTGAAAATTACATCCTCCGCCTCTGCAGATTGATAATAATATGTCGTGCCATCTATTTTAATAATCTTCACATATGCAACATCACCGCTATCGGCCACAGTACGCTCATCGGGCTTTTTCCCGTTGTAAATTGCCACCGTGTCACCAACAGAGATGCCACCGCCGGAATAGGTAAAGCTGCCTGTGCTGTCATTTGTCTTAAATGTGGTCACACCACGGGAATTGATAACAGCCTGATTCAATCCGTCATATTCCAGCACTTTACTGCGATCGCTTTCAGACAGATCTGATGCTGAAATAAAGTTGACATCATTATTTAGCTCCAGATTAAGGACCTCATCCTTATGGACAATGAAATTAAAATAACGGACTTCCTCGCCCTCACCGGCAAAAGTCATTCCATCATTAAGAAGCTCTATTTGATAGGTATGACCGGGAGTAAAGCCACCGTTGGCAGAAGCAACAGTAAAGCTGCCTGCGCTGCCGGTGACTGAAACAGTTTCCTGCACAACACCGTCTGTTCCATCTGTAACAGAGGGGTTTGTTATGTTGCGGAATTTAAAATCCGTACCCACCACAGGCTTGCTGCCCGCATTTATTGTGATGGTAAAATTTGTTTCAACATCCTGCTTTGTTGCAAAATTTATCTCGCCACCCTCGGTCAGCGGTATGGCTTCAATAAGCTTAGCATGCAAGGTTAGATTGCTTGTAAGTGTGTCGGTGTCTGCCACAATGCTACTAAAGGCATTGTCATAATACCATCCTAAAAATAATTTTCCGGCCTGATATGGAACCGGTATTGAGCTAAGTAGTGTTCCGGAGGGATAGGTCTTGGTTGTAGTTTCTTCTCCCGCTATCAATGTCACATTGTAATAGACGGTAGTATTGCCACCGGATGATCCTCCACCGGAAGGTGGAGCGACAACAGGTGTCTCCTCTTTGGGCACACCAGGTTCCTTATACCATGTTTTAACAACTTCATCTGTCCGCATACACAGTGCTGCCGCCTGTGCACGGCTGGCACTACCCAAAGGATCAAAATTTACTCCGTCTCCTGCCAGCAAGCCGTTTCTCCACAATTTTAAAACAGCATCTTTGGCATAATCGGCAACGCTATCAATATCTGCCGGAATTGTGGTGATATTGACTCCGGTATCGTAGTCCACACCAAAGGTCTCAAAATAGCGTACAAAGAATGCTGCCATCTGCTGGCGATTTATAAGTTCATCAGGTGCAAATTTGCCATTACCAACGCCTGACGTAATACCGTGTTTTGCAGCCCACGCAACATAGGGAGCATAATAAGCATCTACTTTTACATCGGAAAAGGAAGATTCACCTTTGTATTTTTCGGTATCAACTCCTGCCATACGGCCCAAAACGGCAACAAACATACTACGGGTCATGGTTCCGTTAGGTGTAAAAGTTGTCGTAGAGGTACCTGCAAAGAATCCTTTCCCGCGTGCATATTGCACTGCGTTGTAAAACCAGTCGGATTTTTTTACATCTGTAAAAGGGTTTTCTGTCTTCTCTTCTGTAGTCCGTGCTGTTGTACTCAATCTGTCGCCCTGCGAAGCATAAGCCGCAGTGGGTAGCATTGTAATTAGCATACACAGACAGAGGAATAAACTCATGAGCTTTTTCTTCATCCCTTTATTCTCCCTTCAATCTGTTGGTTTACTTTGAGGTGTCACTCGCTTCATTCAGCGATACCTCTTTATAAAATCCATCATTCTACAGAATATCAGAAATTTCGACAAAATTTTTAAAAAAGCCTGAATGGTAGGGAGATTTGACCTGAATGGTAGTGAAATCTGCCTGAATATAGATAAGTAAACAATACTCATGTGTATTACCATGCTTTTCCAGTCCGGTTAACGGTTTTACCGAGATAACAAAAAACCGTCTATCCTTTTAGATAAACGGTTTTCATTTTGTTTTTCAAAACCTTTTTTTTAGACTTTAGGAAATTATTTGCAAATTAGCCATCCTGAACGTCATTTCAGTTGACATTGTCATTTGAGAAATATAAGTTTTTCTGTCAAGCTTACGGTCTTAGACCCAATCCACCTTCAAGCGTGATTGTCTCGCCGCTCATGAACTTGAAGTCAGGAGAAGCAAGCTGCACGCAGGCACGGCCAATGTCATAT
>JAEYOK010000050.1 GCA_023411795.1 Bacillota bacterium | reverse complement strand
GAAACGGAGATATCAAGCTTTTGGATTTTGGGGCTGCAAGAGATATCTCTGTTGATGGAGCAAAGAGTCTTTCAGTACTTTTAAAGCCCGGATACGCCCCTGAGGAACAATACCGTACCCGGGGGAGCCAGGGACCATGGACCGATGTCTATGCTCTTTGTGCCACAATTTATAAAGCCATTACAGGCCAAACGCCTCCTGAATCCATGGAAAGAATGCATGAAGATAATCTTGTGCCGCCGTCAAAGCTGGGAATTTCTCTTACTGAGGTTCAAGAGGCAGCTCTTATTAAGGGTATGGCTGTTCTACAAGAAAATCGTTATCAGAGTATGAGTGAGCTGTACGAAGGCCTAAACCCATTTTTCTTAGATCGTAAAACCTCAAAACCGGTTGAGCCTGTTAAACAACACACTTTACACTCTTCGGCTTCCGATTCTGGTAAAAAACCTACCGTAAATCTTGCTGTTAATGATATACCGATTCAGCCTAAAAAGAACATAAAAGCTCCAATTATTGCGGCTGCCTTGATATTAATTATTGTATTGTCAGTGATGATAGTTTCCAAAATAATATCCAATCGGGATAGGGGCGATTGGAGCAGCAGCGGTGATTCAACCTATAGCGATGATTCTTCAGATGAAGACAAGGAAACAAATCAGGACCCCGAGCCTGTAGCTGTTGAACCCTCTGAGGAGGAGCTTATTGAGACGGTAAACGGAAACACTTCGGGCAATCTTGCAAACGAAGGTAAGGCAGCCTTCAGCAATGGATGGATTTACTATGCCAATTATGATGATGATGAGAAGCTGTATAAGTCAAAAAGCGATGGAAGAGATTTTGTAAAGCTATGTGATGACGTGGTTTATAACATCAATGTCGTGGGTGAGTGGGTCTATTATGTAGTTTACGATGATAAAAGCAATATCTACAAGATCAGGACCGACGGTACTAAAAGGAGCCTGGTTTGCGATGATGAAGTTTCTGATATGATTGTCGTGGGTGATTGGATTTATTATTCCAATATTTCGGATGGGTTCTGTTTATATAAGATAAAAGTTGATGGTAGTGAAAAAACTAAGCTCAACAGCGATTTTTCATCAAACATTAATATTGTGGACGACGTTATATATTACTCAGATTATGATTTGCATAACATATGTAAAATCAATATCGACGGTAGTAACAAAACCATCATCAACGATGTGGACTCCTGCTTTATGATTAATGTTGATAATGATTGGATTTACTATAGAAATAATGAAGATAATGGAAGGCTTTATAAAATCAAAACCGATGGAAGTGAAAGAACCCGCTTGAATCAGGATGAAACAAGTTGTATCAATGTGGTGGGGGAATGGATTTATTTCAGAAATAACTCAGATAAAAGTTCTTTATATAAAATCAGAACTGACGGTTCGGAAAAAACAAAGCTGAATGATGTGGATACAACCTCTATCTGTGTTGTAGACGATAAAATATACTGTTACAACTTGGAGACTGGTAAGGGTGAAATCTACGATCCGGAAACAGTTTGGGAATCGGAAACCGAATCAGGCAACATCTATTCGACCGTTTTTGACTCCATAATTGCACGAACTAATCAAGATAACATAATATTTATACAGCAAGGCGAATTGGTGACGGTGGAGAATTATATTAATTTTAGTATTGGAGAGTCAAGTAAATTAGGATTATCTGACGACGGTTATAATAGTTTTTTACAAGTTAAGATAGAACTTTCTAAATCCAATGAATACTCAGGTATATTAGGAATGACGGATTATAACTTTGCAATTCTTGCTGAAGAAAATACAGAAGAATGCTATTTCTCCATAGGGTATTCCTACTCTGATGCCGAATCAGTGAATCATTTTCCAATTGTACTTGAGAACACAGATACTGTTGAGGTTATACTGTACTTTATGGTTCCTGACGAATACCAACAATTGATTTTGGTTAATACCAACTTTTTCAATGGTGAAGAAGCCGGACCGTTGTATGTTTGGTAAAGGCAATTGAAATGAGTAACCGAGGCTAGTTTCATAGGATTCCTATAAACAATAGGAACACAAGTTGTAAAAAGTATTTTATAGTAAATATAAAAGATTGATTTCCTGGGGGAATACCAAAAGTGAGCGATCATTTTGATGCTAATCAGCTTTGTATGGGCTGTATGTCAAAGGCTGAGAATAAAGAAGATTCCTGTCCCAATTGCGGTTGGCAGAAGAAGCAGCAGGAGCTATCACCCCATCAACTTCTACCTCAAACCATCTTAAATGGTAAGTATTTTAATTTAATTGACTTATAATTTCAAGGAGGATTTATTTATGGAAATGAAACAATGCAGCAACGGTCACTTTTATGATGCGTCCAAATTCCCGGAATGTCCGAACTGTAACAGTTCATCAGCCAATGTGAACATGACCCGGCCTCTGGAGGTTGGTCCTACAATGCCGGTTTCCCGTGAACCCCAACCATCAGGTCATACATACTCCATGGCAACTCCCAACAAAGGAGCAAGTGCCGACAATGAACGTACAGTAGCGCTTATCAAACACAAAACAGGCATAGATCCTGTGGTAGGATGGTTTGTTTGCATTGAAGGAAATGATAAAGGAAGGGATTACCGCATACATTCAGAAAATAACGCTATCGGCAGAGGCGAGAATATGGATATCTGCATCCACGGAGATAATACCATTTCCAGGGAAAACCATGCGTTTATTAGCTACGATGCCAAGGATAAAATCTTTTATTTCAGACCCGGAGACGGAAGAAGTATCGTACGCTTCAATGGAAAGGCTCTTTTTAACACCACTGAGATAGCACCTTATGACACCATCGAGCTTGGAGAAACAAAGCTCGTATTCATACCGCTTTGTGGAGAGAGGTTTGATTGGAGTGAATAAAATTATGGAAAGCCCTACAGCAACGGTAAGCCCTACGGCAACGGCAAGCCCTGCACTGCCCGCAACTCCGATAGTCACAGGTGAGCCTTCTGTTTCAGAACCTGCTGCTCAAGGAGCAAAATCCTTATTTGAGAGCATCGTGCAAAATCCGTTGCTCTTAGGGGTAGCTTTGATAGTATTGCTTTTATTGGTGGTACTTGTTTTCTTCCTGTTAAAGAGACGGAGGTCTGCTCAGCATAATTCCCGGGGAGCCCGGGGAGTCCTGAGAGAAGGAGAAAAGCCCATGAATGTGGTACCGACCGGTTCAATCCAAATCGGAAATGTGCAGAATATCGGTAAAAGGGAGAGCCAGCAGGACTGCTTTGGAATATCAGATTTGTCCAACAAGGCTTTGTACCAAGAGAAAGGTCTTTTGGCCGTTGTGGCTGACGGTATGGGGGGGTTGTCTAACGGAGCGGAGGTCAGTGCTCTGGTGACACGCTCCATGTTAAGTCAATTTACGACGAGACCTGCTCAATCGGATGAATCTCAGGAGCTTTTAAGCATGCTTTCCAATACCAATAGAGAAGTAAATGCTTTCTTAAAAAATTGTAATGATAGAAGTGGTTCCACCCTGGTAGCAGTAATGGTTAAGGAAATGAAGCTCCATTTTATATCGGTGGGGGATAGCCGAATATATCTCGTAAGAAATGGTGCCATAACTCAGATCAACAGGGAACATACCTATGCCTCGGAACTGGATGAAAAAGCTGCAAAAGGGGAGATTTCATGGGATAAAGCCAGAAGTGATCCCCAGCGCAACGCCCTCACAAGCTATATCGGTATGGGTGAACTGGAGAAGATTGATCGGAGTGTAAGACCAATACAGCTTGCAGTAGGGGATAGAATTCTTCTAATGTCGGATGGTGTTTTCGGAACCCTGTCCGACGAGGAAATCCTGGCCGCCATGAAGCTCATACCATATGAGGCAGCATCTGAGCTCGAAAGCCTTATTCTATCTAAGAACAGGAAAGGCCAGGACAACTTTACTGCAATCATTATTGAATGTCTCTAGTGATTGGGTTAAAAGTACGGGGAGGGAAAAGTGATGCTTAAAAGGGTGCTTTGCGTCCTTATCGCAGCTGTTATGCTGCTTACAATTACGATACCCGTTACTGCTGCCTCTGCCATTGATGAGGCGCGGAGAGGGGTTGCCCGAGTCTTTTGTACCAATGGTAACAATAGCTTTATAGGAACCGCCTTTGCAGTTGGTAAAAGCGGTGAGGCGCCTCAAGTATTCATTACCAACAACCATGTCATTGAAGGTTGTGAGGATGGTGTATATCTTGTTCTTGATTTTTTAAGGCTCAATCAAAATGGTGAGATAGAAGGGAACTTCGTTAAGGCTGAGGTCGTTGCTCAATGGACGTCACCTGATCTGGCAATACTGGTAACTGAACGCCCCGTTACAGAGCGCATACCACTTCCTCTTTTATCCTCGGAACATGTGGAAATTGCTCAGGATGTATATGCTTTGGGTTTTCCCGCTATAGCAGATCAAATGTCAGACAATGCTGATGATTTGCCCTCTGAAATAGATGATATGACGCTGACCAAGGGAGTTATTAGTAAACTTAAGGTTGTGAGTGATGGAGCAGAATGTTTTCAGACTGATGCCGTTATTCATGGAGGCAACTCGGGAGGTCCATTGGTTACTGAAGATGGATATGTAATCGGGGTTAATACCATAACCGCGGTAGAAGAAGTGGGTAGCCGTTCTAACGGTTATACCGGCTCTATCCATATAGATTATATTGTGGCTTTTCTGGATCAGCAGGACTTTGAATATGAAAAAGGCGGTTCTGCCTCGGGAAAGGAAGACCCACAGAGCGAGCCGAATCCTAATACTTCACCGGGAAATCCATCTGAGGAAAACAATCCTGAAGTACCTTCCCCAAATAACAATTCCTATCTATTTATTATTGCGGGTTTGGCCGGGGCTGCGGCCCTTGTGGGATATATAATTAAATCAAAGAAAAAGAAGACTTCAGGAGAAGGTGGAGCTCCACAGGGTTTCTCAGGAGCTGACTCGGGTGGAGACGCTATTAACGGAGCTTCCGAACCGGAGGTACTTTGTATATCCGGATTCTTTATTAACAACAGCTTCAAGATTCGTAACAGAATTGTAATGGGAAGAGATCCCCGAAGATGCCAGGTGGTATTTCCAAAAGATACGCCGGGAATCAGCTCGGTTCATTGCGAAATCAGACCGGCAGCAGGAACTGTCTTGTTGATTGATTGCCAGTCCAGCTATGGAACCTATCTTGAGAATGGAACAAAGCTTACTCCTAATCAGCCTTATACCCTTAAAAGAGGGGATAGCTTTTACCTGGCAAGCCACAAGAATATGTTCAAGGTTTTATAATAGCTAGGAGGTACGTTCATGAAACCGGAAGGAAATACTGTATTTTTCAAGAAAGGACTGGAATCCAGCCTGAAGCTAGGTGATGTGTTTTCAGATGTTTTTAAACCCCACAATAAGCAAGACGGGGAGCGTATGTTCATCGCAGGAACCGAGCTCAGTACACCGAAAGAATGGGAAATGCTTTCGGAATGGAAAAAACCATGGCTTTTCTTCAGGGTTTTGATAGCAGGTCTGCTTATAACTTTATTGTCTTTTATTGCACTTAGTTATATCGGTCCCAAAATGGTGCCGATGTTTATTATCGCCGGTTCCTTTGCAACTCCCATAGCCGTACTTATTTTCTTCTGGGAGTTGAATGTCCCAAGAAATATCCCGTTTTACGATGTAATCAAGATGTTCCTTTTAGGTGGAGTCATATCCATTCTTTTTACGATTCTCTTCAGCTATGTGGTTCCTAATGGTCCAGCCAGCTTTGCTCCTTTTTCCGAGGAACCTGCAAAGGTTGCAGCATTGGCACTTTTCTTGAAAAAGGGCAATAAAAATAAATACATCTTAAACGGTATTCTCATTGGGGGTGCTGTAGGCGCGGGCTTTGCTGCTATTGAATCTGCAGGCTATGCATTCGAGAGCAATTCAATTAATACCATAATTCTTCGGGGAATACTTGCCCCCGGCATGCATGTGGCCTGGGCAGCCATTACCGGCGGTGCCCTTGCAATGGTGAAAGGCAGCAGCAAGCTTGAGAGCAAACATTTTTTTAATATCGAGTTTTTAAAATATTTTGCAATTTCTGTGTCGCTTCACTTTGTTTGGAATTCCGGCATTGTCATTATCGATTTTGGTGTTTATGGAAGCTTGATGCACTATATTCTCATCGCTTTGGCCTGGGTTGCCTTGCTGTTTCTTATGAACAAAGGCATTCAGCAGATTGTAATGGTATCCTCCGGAAACGTAGTCAATGCCCCTTCTCCTGTTTATGGAAAGCCTGTTTTGTATGGTTTGTCAGGTGAATATGCAGGGAAAACTTTTCCGTTGAACAATGGAAAGACCGTATTCGGACGTGACACAAAGATTGCTAATATCATATTTCCACAGACAACTAAAGGGATTAGCCGCAAACACTGTACTTTGAAGATTGAAGACAATTTAGTCTTGTTGAGTGATGATGGCTCCTCCTATGGAACCTTCTTAGGCTCCAACGAAAGATTGACACCGGGAAACAGCGTCAAGCTGGAGAACGGACAGCAGTTCTATCTGGGTAGCAGGCAGGGAGCCCTCTTTGAAATCAGGTATCAATAAAAGTCATATTCGGTGGTGATATCAACTTGGACATTAACAAATTGTGTTTGAAATGCATGCAAGAATACATAAGCAACGGGCGTTGTACCTCCTGCCAAACAATGGTCGGATTTACACAAGAACCTGTATTTGCTCTTCCTCCGAATACGATTCTTCATGGACGGTATCTGGTGGGTGCTGTTTTGGGACATGGTGGTTTTGGTATTACCTATGTCGCCTATGATTTAAAGATGAATCAGAGGGTTGCTATAAAGGAGTATATGCCTGATGGCTTGTCCACCCGTATTCCGGGCACTACAGAGATGACTGTTCATACCAATCAGGAACATTATCATTACGGGCTGAATAAGTTTCTTGAAGAAGCACGGATTATTTATAAATATAATGAGGATTCCAACATTATTTCAGTTTCAGCTTTGTTTGAAGAAAATCGAACCGCTTATTATGTTATGGAATATCTGGATGGTTGCGATCTTAAAAGATATATTGTGAGCAAGGGTGGAAAGCTTCCCTGGTCTGAGGCTTCCAGTCTTCTCTTTCCTGTTTTCGATGCCCTTGAGAAAATTCACAGGCAGAGTATCGTTCACCGGGATATCAGTCCTGACAATATTTATGTTTGTAAAAACGGCAAAGTGAAGCTTTTGGATTTTGGGGCCGCAAGGGTCGCTCTCAAAGGAAAAAGCCAGAGCCTCTCCATAATTCTAAAAAGGGGATTTGCTCCCGAGGAGCAGTATCGTAGCCATGGTAAGCAAGGGCCCTTTACCGACATATATGCTCTGGCCGGAACACTATATTATTGCCTTACCGGAGTAATCCCCCCCGAAGCGACCCAGCGAATGTATCAGGATGATCTGATTCCTCCTTCAGAATTATGTCAGGGCTTGCCCCAGCATGTGAACAGGGCAATAGTTAAGGCCTTATCGGTAAAAGCAGATAACCGATATCAAACCATTGGAGAATTCAGGGCGGCTTTAAAAGGGGAGCATTCTGTAGGTAAATTCTCGGGGGTAACGGACAGTAAGCCCATTGCAATGCAAAGAACAAGTCCATCAAATAGCTATGTTAAAGCCGCTCTGGGAAAAAGACTGGGCGCTCTGATTTTGGATGGAATATTACTTGGGATAGTTCTTTATGTATTTGCATGGCAATTAATTGGGTTGCAAACCATAAGTGATTACTATTTAATCCTATTTGCCTTCAGTACGGCTTATGGGAGCTTTTGTGAAGCCTCAAAATGGAGAGCTACTATTGGAAAGCGTATGCTGGGTCTTCAGGTAACCGATAGCAATGGAAATGCACTAAGCCTCGATAAGGCTTTACTAAGAAATGCCGTTAAATATTCTTACGGTATTATAAGTGCTTGGATTTCTATAAGCCTGGGGGGAGTTATTAGCCTTGCTAATGGGGCTATCTGCTTGTTTGGCAGGGATAAACTGGCAGGGCATGACCTTCTTGCAAAAACCATGGTTACGGAAACTAATAAGCAAGCTTCTTTTGTAGCAAAGGAAAGAGTCTATGAGAGGAATAATAACATAATACCTGAATATGGAGGAATCGGTCAGAAACAGGGGACGGCTATAATTTCGGGTATAGAAGGGGTATCGGGCTACTACCAAAATGTATTTTTCCCTTTATCGGATAAGAAGGTCGTTTTTGGAAGAAATCCGGATTATTGCAACATTGTTTTTCCAAATGCCTTACCCGGTGTCAGCCGGATTCATTGTGAAATATCAATTGAAAAAAATAATTTGTATATAAAGCTAAAGGATCTTGGTTCATCCCAGGGAACTTTTCTTGAAGGGGGAAAAAGACTCGATGCTCTGCAAGAAGTGGTTCTTTCAGCGGGGCAGACTTTCACCATAGGTGAAAACAACACCTTCAGAGTAAAGGCTTCCTGAACCATATCCAATTTTATCATTACAAAGGAGTCTATCAGTATGATTTATAAAACAGCCCAATGCTCGGAAAAGGGCGGACGCAGCTATAATGAGGACAGTGTACTTTTCGAATTTCGAGGCACCATTTTTGCAGGAGTTGTAGCCGATGGCCTTGGAGGGCATGGCGGAGGTGAAGTAGCCTCACAGATTGTCACTGACACGTTGGTGAATGGATTCATGAGAGCTCCCGACCTTAATCCTGAGGCCATCAAAAAGCTCTTTGAGCTTGCCAACAATGAAGTGCTGGCCAAGCAAACACCTTCGGTCCAGATGAAGAGCACCGCGGTGGGGGTTTTTTGCAATGCAGAGGGAATGGTCGTTGCCCATACCGGTGACTCCAGATTTTATCGTTTTATAAATGGTAAATTGAATTTTCAGACCAAGGACCATAGTGTTTCCCAAATGGCAGTGCTTTCAGGAGAAATACCTCAGGATAAAATCCGATTTCATGAGGATAGGAACAAGGTTTTAAGAGCTCTTGGAAATGATGTCGCCATAAAGCCGGATATAACAGCTTTTGAGGCACCCAGACCTTTCCAAGCATTTATGCTGTGTACCGACGGTTTTTGGGAATATATCCTTGAAGAAGAAATGGAAATTGATCTGGCAAAATCAGGGATACCTCAGGAGTGGCTTGATTACATGATTGCACGAATAAGTCGGCGTATCAATGGTAAGAACGATAATTTTTCTGCCCTGGCCGTTTTTGTTGTTGATGCTACTGAAGATATAACCATAAAGGAGTGGTAATATGAAGATCTTTAAGAGATTCCTAATAATTATGGTAATGGCTTTTCTGCTTTTAACACAGACTGCATATGGACTTGATCCTCTGGTACTTAATCTGGAGAGCTTCAGTTATGATGACGGAACTATGGAGATATACTTCAATACATCTATTAGTCAGGAACTGCTACCAGATCAGCTAACGCTTTTTATCGGTAATGAAAAGATGGCAGTGAGTGATCTAAAAAGGGTTGAATCTGCAGAAGAAGGAGTTACTTATTTATTTCTGGTGGACGTATCAGGGTCCATGAGTGATACTAAAATGAATGCGGTAAAGCAAATTCTTAAGGATACAGTGAACCAGATTACTGAAAAAGACAATGCAAGCATTTTTGGTGTTGGAAATGATGCTTACACAAACCCCATTGTATCAAAAAATGAAATTGAGTCACAGATTGATGCCGTAAACAGAAAATCCAAGGAGGACACCAATCTCTATGCCAGTATTGTAAAGGGATTGGATGTTTTGAAGACAGTTGAAAAGGTACACGATAAGAAATGCCTTATTATCCTATCTGATGGTGAGGATGACTACACTACAGGTATTACTCGGGATGAGGTATACAGAAAAATAGATTCATGCAATATACCCATCTTCACAATTGCTATGTTGGATAAGAAGCCGACCCAAAAAAGAATTGATGCCTCCAAGACTCTTGGGAGCTTTGCCCGTTATTCTCCGGGTGGCCTTGATTTGGTATATGGTCTGGAGGAAACAAATTCTACCGATATCGCCTCAAAAATAATTACATCCATTGAGAGCGGATATGTTCTTACTGCCAACCTGACGGACTATGTCTCGGACGGAAAAGAACAGGTGTTGAAGCTGGAGTTAAGGACTGAAGACGGTCTTGCCAGTGATAGTTATACCATCAATACCAACGGCTTTATAGTGGCACCTTCCCCGTCGCTAACCCCAGAGCCCGAGATTGCTGATGTAGAGGAGGACTCAACTGTGCAGAGTAATAGGATTTTATGGATAATTGCAATAGCCGGCGGTGTGGTTTTAATTTGTATTATAATAATTCTGTTTAGGATCAGAAAGAAAAAGAATAAGATTACCGCATCTCAGGTCGAACCTGACCAGGAGCCCGCAGTGGAGAATAATGAGGAAAATGATTCAGTCACGGTTTCAATGCCTATAGATAGAACAGATTTTTCTACCGTTTCTCAACCGGAGCCTCAGGAACCTGATGTAACAATTGTCCTGACTAAAATGGATCGTTTGAATAATCAGGTGTACATGGTTGATATATTTGGCTCCATTGTTATCGGAAGAGTACAGGCAAAATCGGATATTTCCTTCCCTGAGGATGGTAAGCTATCTTCAGCCCACTGTCAGATCAGTTTTTCGGCAAACAAGCTATATATTAAAGATTTGGATTCCACAAATGGTACTTTTGTAAACGGTGTTCCCATCAGCAGCCAGTATAAGCTAGAAAAAGATGACGTCATTCAGATAGGGTCCATGCAGTTTAGAATAAACTGGTGAAGATATGATTGGCTGTATTTTACTGATTACAATGATGAATATAGTCTCTATAGAATGAAGGCTGATGGTTCAGAGAAGAAAAAATTGATTGAAGAGGACATTGGGACGTTTGAAGTTTCAGGTGATTGGATTTATTTTTCGTCAATGTACGGGAATATCAAAAAAGCCAGAACCGATGGTAGTGAAAGGCAACGAGTTGATGTAGAGTAAGCGAAGATTAATTCGGTTTAGTCTGAAATAGGTATTTTAACTATGCCATTACTAACGCAAACATATAAGTAATCTTCATCGAAACCCTTTCCACCGACAGCCAACCCAATCGGTGTTGCCAATGGAGAGGTGTTGATGCTTGTGACATTACCATTTTCATCCACTCTCTGGACATTACCGGTATTGGAAGAACTCAAATAAATGTTATTTTTGCTGTCCATACACAAATAAAACATATCGAGGTTGTCTGCAACCAACACAGGATTTGCATTTTCTGCATTTTGGCTGGTATCGAAGGAGAGTATTCTTTTATCTTCTTTTGCATAAAGACAATTGTTGTTTTTATCGAAAATAAGACTTGTTATGATGTATTTTCCTTTTTTTTCACCTTTATAGAATACGCTTTTCTCCCCGGAAGGCGATACTGAATAGATAGTATCCTCAAGATCATCTGCAACAAACAGATTATCATTATTGCCTATTTTTACATCAAAACAGCGTGAGAAACCTTCAGCAATAACAGAAATATTACCCTCAGGAGAAACCTTTAGAAGCTTGTTTCCTACTGTTATGTAGGCATTACCGTTATCATCCACATCAATTCCAGGCCCGATAAAGCTTCCCTCAAGAGTGGCTAGTTCCTTAATTGTTCCATCGGCAGATACTTTCGAGAGTGTTCCGTCACCACTTGACGGGGCTGTGATCATGTACATTGCTCCATCATTATCGAATGCAATAGCAAAAGGTCTGTTGCCTTTTACATTAATAAAATATTCCTGTGCTTTTGGAGATTCTGATGGTGTAGAAGGCTTGGGAGCGCTTTCGGTAACCTTATCTGTTACCTTCTCAGAACAACCAACAAAAACAGTAATAAGACTAAATATAGATATTAGAGTAATAATTTTTTGAATGTTGATTTTTCGCATATTTATCCTCCGGTCTATGCAATTAATTACCTTTTGGTGATTTGCTTATCCCAAAATTCCTGAAGTTTGAATTCTTCATCTCTTATAAATTTTTCTCCTGTATGCAGGACATTTTCTATGAAAGCTATGTTGAATACTCTGTAGCATTCCGATTCATAACAATAGCCTGCCAGATACCAGTAACCTACCCAGTTTATAATTCCATAAGGAGCTATATAACCTGATAAGGACATTTTTTCACACAAAGGGCTCTTGTATTTTATGTATATTAGAGTATTCTCGTTTACCGCTGACTCAACGGTTTTAAGTTTATTGAAGTAAACTTCCTCATGATAAGAATACGTGCTATCAATCAATACCTTTTGACATCTCTGATCCATATCATCTTTTTCATTAGTAGGCAAGAGCCCTTTGAGCTTTTTTCCAAGTTCACTGGCAACATCAGCGAATTCCGTTTTATTAAATTGGGATAGAAAATTGCTCCCCATAAGAATTGACTCAAGTTCTTGATTACTAAAAAGCAGTTTGTCCAGATTAAAATTCTCTGCGAGTATGTGTCCGCCACCTGCCCCGGAAGTACTGATGATTTCAACGCCGGCTGTTTTCAATACATCAATATCCCTGTATACCGTACGCTTTGATACTTCAAGAAACTCACACAATTCCTTTGTTGAAGCTTTCCCATTCTTCATTATATAAAATAGGATTAATAGTACTCTTTGGAGCTTCACTTCAATCACCACGCCTTAATTATATAAAATAATAGTTGCCAGCTATATGGCAACTATATTTGAGGTTTTGATTTTTTTTTAAAAAATTTACAGGTTGCTTGGGGAAGTACTTCATATTCATAACAGATTCCTATTTTATCATCCCGGGCTTTATAAAATTCACAGTTAATACAGCGCTTTTCGGGGTCTTGAGAAACTACTTCATAACTACTGTATTTTACATCAGGTTGTTTGATACTCATTATAATACTTCTCTTTCTTTAATTACTGAAATAATTATAGCACACAATCAAATTTTGGGAATTGATTTTGTATCCTCAAGTCATGTTGAGATATGAGAATAAGCACGTAAATAGACACGAGAACCGTCCCCGTGTCTATTTACCTGGAGACAAACCGCTCTATGCACTCTGATAAAGCGGCATCAATACTTTTCAAAGAAAGCTTTCTTGCCTTTAAGAGTATTTCTCTGCCTTCTTTATTTCTTGTATGAACGACATCATAGGGAATCGTTTTAGCTTTAAATTGCTTTTGCAGATAATCAACGTATTCCCTTTTTTGTGCAATCAGCTCAGGGCAGGGGGTAGCAAGAAGAAATCTTTTGCCCAACCTTTTTGATTTATGAACCAGCAAGTATTTTTGCCGCTTGATTGGAGTAGTCATCTCTCTTAAAGCTGCTGTAAAAATGTCCTTTTCATGTGCTGTACCGCCAACTAGGCTAATGGTTATTAAATCATCGCTTCCCTTAGTTTCCACCTTTACTCTGACACCTTCTGATTTTATTAGCCCCATATGTACAAAGGTTTTCAGAATTGCTTCTGACTGAATCTTTAATCTTTTTTTAGGAGACGTAATTTTTGAAATAAATAATTTGCTTTTTATTAAACCTAGCATTAAGGCAGTATATACTAGGAAGCCCGGAAATAAGACAAATGAATGTTTCAGTATTACACCGGGGGAAAAGGTTATTCTGAAAAGCCACCAATATAAAGCTAAACATATGGTAACCAGGATAGAATAAAGATGATTGGTGAAAGTCATTTCCGGCTTAATCTTTTTTTGTATTTCTATTTGCTTTTGCATTTCATGTGAGGATTCTCGGTAATTGTCTTCATCCAAAGCTCGCATCCATTTCTTTTTCATTCCATCTCTATCGTTTGCCATGTTTAGCATCTGTTTATTTATTCTGTCAATACCTGCCTTGTTAAAGGGGGGAGCAATGATATCGACTCTTTTCAGGCCATTTTCAATTACTTCCTTTGAGTAATGAGGGCCTACAAAGGTTTTAAATCTTCTTTCCAATGTTATGAAATCGGTAGAATTATAAACAGAACCATTAGAGCGCTTCTCTGACTCTACCATAAAATTATTCTTGAACATATTCGGGGGCTCAACTGTGACTAGATGCCAAATATTAGCTGATTTGCTCATGTTCATTGGGTCTATTCGAATTGCTCTACCTCGCATCTGATTTGATAAAACATATGAACCCACAAAGCTGGCCAGTATTAAACTGTTTATATTAGGGGAATCCCAACCCTCACCTAATAGTGACTTTGTACCTATTAATATCTCTATTAAGCCCATCTGAAATGCACCGGTAATAATACTAACCATAACGCTGATTTTGTTGACACTATTAATAGCCACATACCCATCAACAAGCTGCGAGATGTTAAATTTGACACCCCTTTTTTCTGCTATTTGCCTAATTTCATTTAATGTGGCCTCGGGTAGAATAACTAAGCTGCCTGTTAAGACTCCGATCTTCGCCCTTGTGCCTAAACTTCTTCTGATGGTTTCGAAAATCGGTACAATACCTATCTGGGTAAAAGAGTTTTCTGTACCAACATCTGATAAGTAGCTTTTTCTTATATAATCACCCAAGATAAGCATTCGCAGCTCATTACCCATATTATTGAACTCTGATATACATATTTCTTTAATGCTCTCAAGCTTACCAATAGATTGAATCATGAGCTTGTTTATCTTTTTATCATAAATAATTCTGACTTTATTTTTTTCAATTAGCTTTGCATCATGAAGCATGGTTACTATGGTATCGTAAAGATCGGGCGGGAACAATTCACTATGATTGAAAATAAATTGAAAGCCGGCATCAACTACGATATGGTTTCTATGGTTTAAAAACAGTGCTCTAATATCAGGGGGAATATACTCTTTTGAATAATCCAACAGATTTAAAAATCCGATAAAATCTTCCTCGTCGTCAAAACATATGTCCAAGTATTTATCAGGATCTTTAAATACCAGATTTTCATTGGATAGCCTATTTAAAAGACCTTTATTAAAAAGATCAGCTACAAAATTATCAATTTTTGAATCGAATTCATATATTGCGTTTAATTCATTTTCATCAGGATAATTAAAGTAGATGTAATCCTGATGATAGCAAAGGTTTTGCGCCTTAACCAACTCAGGCACAAAAATTTCATCATCGATTTCCCCGCAGACAGAAATATAATTATCCCATTCTGCTTTGCTTGAGTCATAGGGTGGAGTCGCTGTTAATGAAATTACCTTATAATCATTACCAAGCTTTTTTAAGAAAATCTCTAAAGTCTTTTGCCATTCGGAGCGTAGATGGTGGGCTTCATCCAAACATATGGTCTTAATGCCTGCCTTTTTTATTTCTTCAAGCATTTCAAAATTTCCGTAGTCTTCGTTTTCGTTCAGTTCACCCCACGAGTAAGAAGAATCTAGGTCTGTTCCATCGTCATTTGGATTTGTCAGATTATCTTCTTCAGAATCGCTGCCTCTATTTGAACTATTATTCTTCAACCGGTTAAAAGCTGCATATAGTGTCTGATATGTAATAGAAGTAATAAATTCAATATCCTTCAAGGAGGTAGATACTATATCATCAAGATTATGTTCACCTATGAAGGATTCGCCGAAACGCTGCTTCCATTGATCTCTTATGGATAAAGTAGGAGAGAGGATCAAGGCAGGTTCTCCAAGGCGGCAGATTAATTCTAACCCTAATATTGTCTTACCCGAACCAGGTGCAGCAACAATATGTATATGATTATCGTCCAAATGGATCAATGCATTCTCAAGAACTCTCAATTGGTAATCTCTAAAAGTTTTGTTAAAGGTGAATTTCTGTTTGGTATTACTGGGTAAACGTTTCATCGCATTTCTCCAATACAATCACACCAAGTATTATTTAAGATATTTCTATTTTGTGATATTAATGAGTTAATTATTGGTCGAACAAAGACTATTTTACCATAATTCATTATATCATCCTATAAGCTCCCGTAAACATCAAACAAACAACAAAGACAATGCCCTGAGAGTAGTGTGTTTCGCATTCATTGCCACACTGCGGCATGGTCAGAAGGTGGCAGTAAAACAGAAATTGCCCACATATTCGGAGGTGTATAGTTAAAAAAAGGATGTAATATAGATTTTGTTTTCTATTTTGCAGGGCTAATGATACCGCCCACTATATTATAAACCAAAACAATGATACCTGTAACCAGACCGGTTATTAGGGTAGGAATGATGCATAGAAATGCGCTTGTTAGCGCTGACAAAAGAAGTAGTACAAGAAACTCACCCCAATTAAAGGTGCCAGTATAAATCCCCAATATCACAAAAGAAACGGCCGTTGCTCCAAACGAGAGGATAAAGCCACCGATTCCAGCAATAGACGCGCTAAGCATCATGCCTGAAGACATTCCCATCGACTTGGGTCCACCTTTGATACATCGGTATAAAGTGTAAACAAGAGCGAAAATACAACCCAATAAAACGCCACCGATTGTCGTGCTCATCGTTATGATTTCATAAGTCTTCCCTTCTTCAATTTTTGATAGAAACAGATCATAAATAGTAGGCCAGATTAGAACTGTAAAAAAACCTGCTATTAATGCCACAAGAATAAAAGCAAACGAACCAAAGTTAAAAGGTTTGTATTCTTCCACCTTGCCTAAGTATTCGCCGAATCTACCTATAATGTTAAAGCTTTTCAACAAAACCATCTCCAATATATTTAGATAAAGATTAATCTTATCCTTGATGAGAAGGGTTATTATTGTCACTACTATATTCTTTCCATTCAATGATGTAAGTACTATGGGAATAAGGCAAGTCACTAATATAGTTATCTCTATGATTTGACTATTATCAATGCATGGCTATTTTAGTAGTCAATTCAAAATTATAACATACAAAGATAATGATACTAACAATTTCCCAATATCTAAGGCTAATTAATGTAATAATTGACGTATAAAATGGTTGATCCGTGTATATTCTTGTCGGATATTGCTCAGCGGGTTTTATTTTAGTATAATAAAACAAATTTTGATTTGTGGTTAAATCCGTGGAGGAGAGTTTAAACGGAATATACTAATAATGTAGCTTCACCAAGGAGGCACATAATATATGAAAATAAAGGTTGCCAATAAAAGCTATGATGAAGTCATTGCCCTTCCACGACCAGAACACCGCAAACCCCGGAAAACAAACCTTTTCTTTAAGACGCTTGTAAAGCTTCTTGCGCAAAGTGATATAAAAGCAACCGACTTTACCTGGGAATCTCATGGAATGGAGCGACTGGCTGATGATGAGCCATTCTTGATTCTGATGAACCATTCTAGCTTCATTGATCTGAAAATTGTTTCACATATTTTATATCCAAAATCATACAATATTATCTGCACCTCGGATGGCTTTGTCGGGCAGGAATGGCTGATCAGAAGTCTTGGATGCATTCCGACGGAGAAATTTGTTTCGGAAATAAAGCTGGCACGAGACATGCATTACGCTCTTCACGAGTTGAAATGCCCCGTTTTGATGTATCCTGAGGCTAGCTACTCCTTTGACGGTACCCAGACACCGCTGCCGGACAGCCTTGGTAAGTGCCTGAAGCTTCTTAAGGTCCCGGTCATATCCATCATTACCCATGGTGCGTTTGCAAGGGATCCTTTATATAATAATCTGCAAATCCGGAAGGTTAAAGTCAGTGCAGATGTTACATACCTACTTTCCCCGGAGGAAATTGCTGAAAAACCAGTTGAAGAATTGAACAAAATACTTAAGAATGTGTTCACGTTTGACAATTTCCGATGGCAGCAGGAAAACGGAATACGGATTTCCGAACCCTTCCGTGCTGACGGATTGAACCGTGTGCTTTATAAATGCCCCCACTGCGGCAAGGAAGGACAAATGACCGGTAAGGGAATTCATTTGACCTGTAATTCCTGTAACAAAGTATATGAGTTGACAGAGTTGGGATACCTTGCTGCACTGGATGGAGATACCGCTTTTGATCATGTTCCGGATTGGTATGCATGGGAGCGCAATGAAGTCCGAGGTGAAATTGAGCATGGAGAATATCATCTAGACACAGACGTTGATATTTACATGATGGTGGATTTCAAACAAATCTATAAGGTTGGATGCGGTAAACTTAAACATTCGGCTGAAGGGTTTCACCTGACTGGATGTGATGGAAAAATTGATTTCCGGAAGCGACCGATTGCTACATATGGGTTATATGCAGATTACAACTGGTATGAAATCGGCGATATGATCTGTCTCGGCGATCAGGATAAAATGTTCTACCTCTTCCCCAAAAGCTCCGGCGATATCGTTGCAAAAACACGTTTGGCAACAGAGGAGCTTTACAGGCTTGCAAAAAAAGCGCTCCTTCCTATGGGTTTGAGGTCTTAAATTAGGTAATCGTTTCAGGTGAATCGGAACCTTGTTGTCATCACAATAGTAAAACCGCATGTTCTTACGAACAGGCGGTTTTTTAGTGGACCCAAAGTGTTCTGCGATTGCGGAGGCGGGATTTGAACCACATGACTTTCTGGCTATGAGAATTATTCTTTTTGATTTCGCATTCATTACATTTCAAGCTGCAGTCATTACATTTGCCAACATTTTTTAGTTTTTTTATCTTATTATATGTTCAATTAAATTTATTTAGTATTAAGAGAATTGAGCAGAAAATAATGGAGTAACTGGACCATTCTTTGTTACCCCTCTCCGAATAAATTAGTCTTCGTAAAATCATGTAATTGGAGATGTATCCGCATGAAATTGCTCATTAGAAACCTGTCAAAATCCTACGGAAAGCAAGTCGTATTACAAAACGCCAATATTTCTTTCGAGCAGGGAAAAATCTACAGTATCCTCGGTCGAAATGGCGCGGGCAAGACGACGCTTTTCAATTGCATTAATGGCGATTTAAAGTATGAATCCGGAAGTATCCTGCGCTCAGATGGAGTAAAGGAAAACCCATTGGATTTTTGCGACGTTGGAATGGTATCTGCCTCACCTACTTTGCCGGAATACCTAACGGGTTATGAGTTTATCCATTTCTTTATCAAATTGCATGGGAGAGGAGAGCGAAGTGTAGAGGATTGGCTCGAGTTGGTTCGGATGGAGCAAAAAGATTATTTTAAACTAATTAAAACCTACTCCTATGGTATGAAAAACAAGCTTCAGCTACTATGCTGTTTGATTCGTAACCCAAAGGTAATCCTATTGGATGAACCACTATCCTCATTTGACATCCTTGTTTCGCACGATATCAAGGAATTGTTGATATCAATGAAGAACGAGCATATAATCCTCATGTCTACACACATTTTGCAATTAGCAAAGGATGTCAGTGACAACATTGTGCTATTGCATCATGGCAAGCTAAGCGAAATGAGCTCGGAAGATCTATATGATGACAAGTTCGAAGCATCAATAATTGCTGCCTTGAAAGAAGGATACTGATATGCGAAATCTACTCATCTTTGTCCGTATCCGCTTCATCATGCAAACCAATGCATTTTTGTACTATCTTTCAAAGCTTCCGATTATAAAATTGCTCATTCCCCAAAATATCTATCGTTATGCATTGCCAAAAATACTTGTTAGCCTATTTGGGTTTATCTTGGATTTCATCAAGAATACGCTGGTGAGTAATTTGGGTGCTGTATTAGCTATGTATTGGATGCCGCGCTTATTGATGCGGCTGTTCGGTCGTCAGGAAGCAGATAATGTGCTTTTGTACACCTTCTTTTTTGTTACTGTCAGCTGTTTACTACCAGCTATGGAACAAAGCAAGCTGTTTACTAGTACGCGTGATGATATTTTGTTTTTAAACCATTTCATGATGGACCCTGAGGCCTGGTATCATCAAAAAATTATTAATATCCTCTGGAAAAATGGAGTATTAATCGCTCCTGCATTGATATTTGTCTTTTGGGACGCATATTTTGTGTTTTGCTTAGTTTGTGTCCGATTAGCTACAATCGCTATAAGCAATTATGTGTACCTGGTGCTATTTAACAAGAAATCTAAGCTTCCTGATCGGAAAAGTCGCTGGTCTCTTTCCATACTCTGCACGCTTGCGCTATATTGCTCTTGCTTCTTTATTCAGTTTCAGGACAGAGCCTTGTCCCCTTGGATTCTAGCAGGAATTGGAGTGGCTGCATTAGCTATCTGTGCCGCCTTCTGTATACCGCTATTTCGTTTTCGAGACTATAAAACTATCGCTGTTGAGTTTGCATCCAAGAATACACCGGTATTTGATGTACGGACATTATCTGGTGGAGAATTAGATGCAATTAATCTAAAGGAAGAAGATGAAATAGTCTATACTACTCAATTTAACAGCTTAATACACCTTGGCTCATGGGACTATTTTGATAAAATTCTCAAACGCAGGATGGCAAAAGCCTTTCGTAATCAGAGAAAACAGACTATTATATTCAACACAATTTTTGCTTTAGCTGGTGGGTTGCTTTTCCGCTTTAAAATCTTTGGACTGCAAACCTCAAACCTGCTACACTACTCTTCCTTTGTTATAACAACTGTTATAGGAATGACCTATGGTCACAGTTTTTTAGAACTATGCTTTCGGAATATGGATGCGCCACTTCTTTATCATCGCTTTTATGATGCAGCGACAATTCGGATGAGCTTTCTTCGGCGTTTTCGCTATTTAATGCTCAATGGTCTGTTCCTACTTGGACTTGCATTAGCAGATGTATGCGTTTTGCTGATAGCCGCTGGAACTTGGTTGCCCACAAGCACTATACTCGTATTTGGTATTGTATTCGCTATAATTTTGTTTGTGTTTGAGACTATACATCTGATTGCATATTACCTTATTCAACCCTATACCACGGACTGCACTGTAAAGAGTCCCCTTTTTACCGCTGTAAATACAGTTGAAGGCCTTTTAACCTATGGTATATTGTTTATTCGTGGCGACATCACAAATTTGCTTCTACCGATAGCGATTCTCGCATTACTAGCACTCGGAGGCTTTTTAACTGTTTTACGTGTCGTTCCACATACTTTTAAAATAAGATCGTAAGCAATTAAATAGTCCGTAATAAAACTATATATGAAATACGCAGAAGATAATAGAATGTTAATCGGTGGGAGGTTATACATAATGAAAAAAATACTAAGCATTCTTTTTATTCTTGTTATTCTTGGGATTTTTTTAACCAGTTGTACTTCAGCAAATAGTAAGGATGTAAACCATGAAAAAATAATTGTTATAGAAGAAAAACTATTGGAATTAGAGAATCAAGTTATGGAATTAAAAAATCAACCAATAGAAAATAACCAGAATGATATTTTGTTAAAGATTAGCTACATAGAAAATGAATTAATCGCATTAAAAGACAAAATAAAGATGACTAATAATGAACCATTAAAGGAAGAAACATCTGAGGATGCTTTGGAAGTCACGCTTTTTTTAACAGGCATAGAGGATAAAGAAATTAAAACCACATTGCAGATAAAGAATGGGAAGAATGAAATGTTTAGCCAATACTTTGTTTACTTTTTGCAGGGCCATGATGTCAAGCAGGTGGTGATACCTATTAATGGGCAAGCTACAACAAAAAAGAATGATGATGGAACTTACTTTATTGAGTACCAAACATTATTACCTGATATTATGGGAGAGTTAATTTATGTTTCAGTAACAGAGCTTGGAACATCAAGATTTGCAAAGGCTGAAATTGGAGTAGTTTTTGATGATGATATCTAACTGCTAATTTTATGGCTAATGTTATTGAGGCAGATGCTTGGAGTGAAAAGCGTAATAGAATTGACCCCAAGCTTATCGATTTACTGAACAGCAATCCTGATAGGTATAAAAAATGTCCCTTTATGACATTGAGGGTGTGAATGAGTCATTCATCTGCTCAGCATCATTTAATAGCCGACGGCAAGATTGGCGCCATTTTTATGTCAAATTAGTATATGTAATCAATATACTTTTCCATAAAGGATTTCCTTCCAGTATACTCTTATTATGAGCGGGAACAACTTGGCACATCCTAAACAACTAATCCTGATCTGATAAAGTTTTGTCTAGTCTTTCGATAGTGATTTCCTCCTGGTGTAACCGGTAGGTCAGGCTGCTTTCCTGATGCAGCCGAGGTAACAGATCCAGAATGGTTGGGTTTGGGATCCTTTCTATGACGAACTTACCAATAGAGCCTTCGTAATAGACCCTCATCGAATCTCCATCACCACTCCTGATGCGGATTTTCAATTTCGCCAAGGTCTCATTAAAGCCCCCGGGTAGCTCATCCTTGTCATAATCTTTCTTCAGTTTGAATTTACGCATAAAGTCCCCTTCTATGGCTGTATATAAATATAAAATCAAGATGCCGTCATATCATTGGACTCTATTATATCACAATCATCCTTTGATTAACCACGCTAGATATGAGATGATTGTATCAGGGGCGTCGGAAACATAAATGACGGAGGCGTGCAGAACTGGTTCTAAGCCAACATTTTCCATTGACATTAGGTTTCTTCTTATATGTGGCAGTTTTCCTGTAAACCAAAGGCGCTGTCCAAGCAAACCAGCTATATGACAAAAAAAGTTCAAACCCTCTTTAGGTGGTTTACCTTCTTTCAGGTTGCGGACAGCCAAAGCAATCTTTTGATTGGAATGCTTTATTTGGTTACGATTAACTTCTGTTGTTCTTTTGAGTGGTTTTTCATCACCAATGCAATCTGGCATTTTCAGGTGTAGTCCGCCTATAACTTTAGCATGGTGCTTTTTAAAGAGACGTGCGGCGAAGCCAGAGCCGTCCCCGCTGAACAAAGCCATCGTAGCGATGATGAACACTTGTTTATGTTCGAAATATGCTTTGTTATTGTTGATGAAGTCTTGCACAATTTTTGGTATGTTACTGAAATAAATTGGGTATCCAAAAACCAGCATATCGTGCATAGATATTTGCCGGGTAATATGGGGATCTTCTATTGAGATGGCCGTACAATTTTCATCGAACTGTTTTACGAAAGTCTCTACACAGTGCTTTGTATTTCCTGTGCCACTAAAATATATCCCTAATATTACAATCATCCTCTGTAAATCTTTTTATTCTGTTTAATTATACCATATCTATAAAGTGACGTAGACAAGACATAAACCCACTTTATGCCAAATTGGCTCGAAACCAAAGAAAAACGGTGAGCATCCTACAATGAAGCCAGTTCCGTTAATTGCATACCCGATCTTGAACAGCTCAATGACTGGCTGTATTATTCTTGATCCATTCGGTGGCAGCGGCTCAACACTTATAGCATGTGAACATACCGATAGGATTTGCCATACTATTGAACTGAATGAAAAGTTATGTGATGTAATTGTAAAGCGCTATATAGAGCAATCAGGTGCTGATAGTGTGTTTCTTGAAAGGGATAACAATAGGTTAGCATTTAGTGAATTAAATAATGCGGTATGACTTCATGAAGATGTATGTAAAGATGCATGCAATTACAAAGCTAGCTATTAACCTCCAAAAATCGCTATCAATTTGATCTCGCCATGTTTCTTCACCAAGCTGTATTTTAAAAGCATGTTGTTTTAACCACTTAGACGCAAAATAAATAAAAGCAATCCAAGACACCATGAAAAGTATGAGTGAAAAAATCATTTTATTATCTCCAATTTTCAAACAATTGATAATTTTATTTTAACAACGAAGTACAAAAAGTTTCCGGGGCTTTACCTAACCCAATAGAACTTTATGCCTTCTTCTTTTTCTACAACATCAAATTCGTGATGATCGGATGATAACAATTCGGCTTTTCTAACAATAGCTTCACCAAGTGCGATAGAGTCAGCAAGCGACATTTTATATTTTGATTTTAATCGGGCAGCCTCCACAAAGACATTATCACTAAATGAATCAATAATATTAATTGGCTGCTTCTTAATCAAGCTATATACTTCTTCAGCCATTTCCTGACCATTAGCACGGTATATTCCGTAATAGACTTCATAAACATTGATCTTATTCATGTATACTTCAATATTTCCAAGAAGAGCTTTTCTCAAAATTGCTTCAACCTTATCAGCTCCCGGTTCATTATTAATCATAGCTAGTAATGCACACGCATCAAGGACATAGGAATCTTTCATTGCTCAAGCTCCTTTTCTAGTTGCTTTTGCTTCTGAAATTCCTCTGTTGTAAATTTACTTCCTTCCATATATCCACGAAGCTCTTTAATTGGGTCCATAACTGGTTTAAGCAATAGTCCTTCGCTCGTTTCAACAAATTCAATGTTGTACCCTTTAAGTTTCTTTGCAAATTGCTCAGGAAGATTCAATTGTTCTGCTTTAACTACTGTTACAGGCATTTATTACACCTCCTGCGTAAAAGTATCTCTTGATTTATTATACCATGAATCAAGAATTGAAAAACTACTAACATGATTCTTTTTCATTGCTTGAAAGACTATCAAGATACAATGCTATGCTCGAGAGAATACTTCCGGTAATAGGCCATATCAAGCTTGGAAAGCTACAGCCGCATCACCTGATGGAATTATACAAGGAGCTTGGAAATGATTTAAACAGGCGAGGGACATCATTTCTAGCAACAGAAGAGTTTAAGGAAGCATTAAAACATGAGGGGTTATCAAAAGAGTATATAGCAAGCATAAGCGGGGCTCATATTAATACAGTATATAATATCTTCAGATGTATACCGGTAGCCGGGCAAACTGCAGAAAAAGTCTGCAAAGCGCTCGGCTTTGATTTTGAGGTGGAGTTTGAACCATCAAGACCAATAACCAGGTTAAGCAATAAAACTATTGGAACTCCTTGAGGATGAGACCCCATTACATAAAACCATGATAAAGCTGTTTATTTACAGCGGGTTAAGACGGGGAGAATTGTGCGCTCTTGAGTGGAAGGATATAGACTTTGACAACAACCTAATAACAGTGAGGCGATTATCTCAGTACCTTCCAGGTAAAGGGATATTCACGAAGGAAACAAAAACTGAAACCTCCGACAGGACAATAAAATTGCCGATTCAAGCGTTTGAGATGTTAAAGGAATATGCAAAAGTGCATAAAGAAGATCAGCTAAGAGCCGGAGAAAGATGAGTCAAATCCGATAGAATTTTTACTCAATGGAACGGAGATCCTATCCACCCAGATAGTATTACAGGCTGGTTTAAAGACTTTACTCAAAAAATCGACCTACCACAAATTTCTATACATTCGCTTGGACATACGAACATCACATTGTTGATTGCTGCAGGAGTTCCGCTGAGAACCGTGTCTTACAGAGCAGGCCATGCACAGACCTCTACCACCGCAAACATCTACTCCCACGCGATAAGGACGGCGGATGAGATGGCTGCTGATGTGCTGGACGATATTTTGAAACCGAAGATTGGGGTATCAATTTAAAAAATGTGATAAATATCAACTTATAGTAAAAAATTGTTATAATGCTTTTGCTTATTTCTGTTTAATTTATCCAGAGACAAAACAAATATGGTATAAAATATAAGAATTATGATTTTGGCTTCCGTATTTATTACATTTCAAGCTGCATTCATTACATTTGACAACATTTTTTATTTCTGTATGTTAGTATATGCTTAATCAGATCTGATTGAATCAATTTTTAGTTATTAAGTACAATAATTTATTTTGAAGGAGATTTATATATGTTGAAAAAACTAATCTCATTTTTGTTAGTTGTAACTATTCTTTTTTCTTTTTGTTTTAGTTCGTATGCCGAAACAACAGCGAGTCTACTAGTTAGTCAAGATAAGCTTATTACTCAAATTGATGAAGGGTTACAACAACTTAAAAAAATTAATCCTAATGTAGAAAAAACTTTTTTGAAAATCAAAAAATATGCTAAGCAGGGTCTTGATGCTAATCAAGTTGCAAAAAAACTGTCTAAACAAGAATTGAATGAACTAATAGAGGCATGTAAACAAGTGGACATGTCTGACCCTAGAAATTTAGAGGTCAATAATAATTTGTTTACTGGCTTAAACCAAGAAGATATTAGGCAAGCAGAAAGGTTTGCCAAAGAATACTTCGATTATAGTAAAATATATGGTAAACTACCGGTTACTGTTGACGCAAAAGCAAATAGCAACAAAGGCGAAATAAGTGTTCTATCCGGCGCAGTTACATATGATAGTAATTTTATGCAAGCAGGCTATTATCTAACATCCCAGCAAATAGGAGCATATTTGGCAGTTTTATCTCAAATTGTTGGTCAATCATTTCCCTATTTAGGACTATTAGCCTTAGTATTAGGTTGTGCATTAATTGTTGGTGGAGCTATGTATCTTTATTATGATTATATTTCTACAATTGATGCACAAGTAACATCATGGTTTGGGTCAAGCAGTCAGAATATAGTCAATGCATCAGCAATTACTCAAGCGATGGTCTATCAAAGGGCAATGTATAATTATAAATATTGGACTGCAGCTTTAGCGAATTACTGTGGTCTGGGAGGAGTACAAGTAGGTTCACCTATCCCTTACACAACAGCAAGAACTATAATAACACAAAATGATATACCCTATAATATTATCTCAATTGTTAGCACAGATGCAATCGCCGCATGTGCAGGTGAAGGGCTTTCATGGGTGTTCCATACCGCTCACCTGACAGATAGTTATGGTAATTATAAGCCTTTGAATTTATGGCATATCCATAGGGTATATCCTGGTGGAGCTCAGGGTAAATCTCATGCATTTTTTATTTATTATTAATCAACTGCATTCAGTTAAATATAATTAAATAATGAATATAAGTTTCTTTGGAGGCACAGATGAGTTATACGTTTTTTTATATATCAAAAAACAAGCTTGATCAAACTTTTTTTAGTAATTTACATGAAAACGGTTATTCAGCCGAAGATTTTACAGCCGGTGTAAAAGATAGAAAGGGCGGGTTTAACTATTACAATGTAGAGCCGTTTGTTATTTATCTACAAAGGTTTAGCAAGATACTTGATATTGAATATAGGGAAATGGGTGTAGCTGAATACATGCAGTTTTTTGCTTCTGCACTTTATAAAAGTGGCGGTTTTTACTTTATATTTTGCAATTATGATAATAATGATATAGAAAGGGGTTACCTTCATAGTTATTTCGAGAAATGTGTAAAAGAAGAAATAACAATCGAAGAATTTAATAAGAAAACGCTAGATGCTCAGAACCTTTTTGATGTTGGTATAGCGTATTTAGTAAAACCATCATAAATCTTAATGTTGCAGTGTAATTATGAGAACACAATTGAACGGGTGAGGAAATCATCCGTTTTTTTATAAAAATTGAAAATTAATGATCAAAAACTTAGATGATTATGCAATAAATACTATTAAGGGAAAATCATTTTGACAGAGATTAGGTCTCATATTTTTCTTCCATTCCCATTCAAACTAAAAACCGTAATTCCCATTCACATTTACAGGGAGCCAAATCGGCCACATATTAATTTTATTAATACCCCATAAACATCAAACAAACATCAAAGAAAACAGGCGTAACCCCCGTAATCTCAAGCCATTTAAAGTAATCTCTTTTCCAAATAAACAGCAAATAAACAACAGTTTGTAGGATTCCGGAATATATCAAGGAATAGCAAAACCGCCTGTTCTTTCGAACAAGCGGTTTTTTGAAGAACCAAAAGGGTTCTTTGGTTGCGGAGGCGGGATTTGAACCACACGACCTTCGGGTTATGAGCCCGACGAGCTACCAGACTGCTCCACTCCGCGACGTCAATTTTTTGGTGCCCTATTAGTATAGCACCTCAAGATAAGTTTTACAAGAGTAATTTTTAGGAAGAGAACTTTTGAATTTTTTCTATAAGTTAAAATTAGTATTGCCTGAAAAAAATATGATAAACCAATCAAAAATATTGCAATCATATGCAAACAGTGAAAGATACTGTTCGGAAATAAAAGTAATTTTCCATTCTTTCAAATAGTATTATAGTCTTGGGACATAGTTTATTATTCTTAAGATATGTTTAATTTACTGCTGTGAAAACAGTATATTAGCGGATTTAATAATAATTGAATAAATGGGCATATTAGTTGTGTTAATTTTGGTAAGTTGTTCCATGACTTGCGCATGAGTAGTACAGTTGGTATAATAGACTAAGCAAATGGAACAAATATACATATACTTATTATATAACCTTGGATTTACCAAGTGATATATATATAAAAGGCATAGTCACTTAAAAGAGTGAACGGAGGAACCATAACTGGGGTTAATCCATGAAAATGGTAGGGTTACCTATTATCCGCACCCGTCAGCTAACTTCGGAAGCCTTAAATAGGAGGAACAACATGGTACGACCCCGAAAGATTAACACATCATTCTTATTATTAGTCTTGCTTTTCATACTAACGCAAACGGCCTATGCACTCTCTGCAACAGTATCTTATGATGGAACAACGAGAAATGTGCTAGGCGAAGAAACGAAAGAAAATGATTTGTTTACAATAAATGACGTTAAAACAAATGCAATTGCTTTTTTACAATCACAGAAAAATATCACAACTTCGTTCTCAGCTTCACCAACATTTCTAGCATCAGCAATCGGTGATATCAGTGCCTTCAGCGTAGAGCCCGTACCGGCATTAATAGATATAGACCTTAATGAGACAGAAATAGTAATTGACCCCGGACTTGATAAGATCGTTCCCGCGTCTATGCCTGAGCCTCAGCCGGAAATAAAATCTGTAGTTAAACATGTAAATGCCGACACCCTTAATGTAAGGGAGGAACCTTCAAAAGATAGTAAGTTGGTGACCACCATAAAAAGAGGGGATAAGGTTACCTATTACGAAACAATCGGTGAATGGGCAAGAATTATTACATGGACAGACAGAGAGGGCTATATCTTAGCTAAGTATTTGGTAGACAGTGCTGATAAGGTAGAGAAACCTAAGGTTTCCAGAAGCTCGAGTAGTACTACAGCATCTCAACCCCAGTCAGTTGAAGGGCAAACTACAGCCGATAAAATAGTCGCTTATTCAAAGACACTTCTGGGTGTTCCTTATGTCTGGGGAGGACATTCAACGAAGGGATTTGATTGTTCCGGATTTACGTATTATGTTTTCAAAAAATTCGGAATTAATCTGCCGAGCTCTTCTTATGATTATTCTTCGATAGGAACAAAAGTTTCTCGTTCAGAGTTGCAGAAAGGTGACATACTTCTTTGGGATATTGACAAAAATGGTACAGTAGGCCATGTCGGTATTTATATTGGGGATGGAATGTTCATTCACGCATCATCCTCCAAACGGAAGGTTGTTACAAGATCTCTTGCAACATACAGCGAAAAATATCTGGGAGCACGAAGAGTTATAAAGTGAGCTGCATAATTTGACAATTAAGATTAGGGAAAATATAATGATAATAGAACTGAATATTTAGTTGGATGAGGGTTACGGAAGATATCCGAAAGGAAGCCGAAGAAGCAAGTTCAAGGGGTGGATTGATCTTGAATGAAACTTTCAGGCAAAGAGACCGCAACCGGACAATACTCTGAAGAGCCTATTGGCACCGAAGGAGCAATTTTCCCTAGCATATAAATCTATTGTAACGAAGTATTCTGGGGATAAGAATCTCTCAGGTATGAGACAGGGTGATTAGCCACATGTGGTTAATGACCCTTTTTGTTTATCTTTTTTTGGGAGGATTTGCATATGGACAGAAGAACCCCTTTGTATGAAGCTCAGAAGGCTTTAGGAGCGAAATTCACTTCTTTTGGAGGCTGGGAGCTTCCTGTATCCTATTCAGATATTATTAAGGAGCATCATACCGTAAGAAATGCGGCAGGTCTTTTCGATGTATCCCATATGGGAGAGATATGGATCAAAGGTAAGGATGCTCTTTTGTTTGTCAATAAGCTTATAACAAACGACATAGTCCCCACCCCACCAAATAAGATTCTCTACTCACCAATGTGCTATGATAACGGCACTGTTGTGGATGATATTCTGATATATAAGTTTTCCGACACAGAACTGCTTTTGATTGTGAATGCAGGCAATATTGAAAAGGATGAGGCTTGGATAAATTCAAAGCTAGCCGGGGATGTTACAGTTGAGAATGTCTCAGATAGATTTGTGCAATTGGCCTTACAAGGTCCTGAATCCGAAGAAATAATTAAACAAATTATAGATGATAAAGATATAGAACTACCTCACTTTTATTGGTTTAGCGAAACTACACTTTTAGGTATGAAAGTTTTATTATCCAGAACCGGATATACGGGTGAAGATGGCTTTGAGATTTATTTATGGCTTCCTAATCCTTGTGCTGATGCCCAAAAGCTATGGAGCGGTATTCTGGAAGTGGGAAAAGATAAGGGCATCTCACCCATAGGATTAGGGGCAAGAGATACTTTGCGCCTTGAAGCGGCCCTTCCTCTTTACGGTCATGAGCTGTCAGATAGCATTACGCCACTGGAAGCCGGCATTAAATTTTCGGTTAAGCTAAATAAGGAAGAATTTATCGGCAAAGAGGAATTGGTCAAATTAAGTGAACAGGGTTTGAAGAGAAAGCTTTATGGTTTTGAAATGGTGGATAGGGGAATACCTCGTAACGGTTATGAGGTAATGAAAGACGGCAAGAAAATCGGTTATGTAACCAGCGGAGGCCCTCTTCCCAGCATTGGTCAGAATGGCGGATTAGCATTACTTGAAGATATTGAGCTTACTAATGATGATACAATCGAGATTGTAATCCGGGATAGGAATTGCGGGGCTAAGCTTGTCCCAACTCCTTTCTACGGAAAGAAATATAAGAAATAAAATGTGTGGTTTTTGGAGGATATTATGGAAACAAGAGAAGATCTTTATTATTCAAAGGATCATGAGTGGGTGCGGGTTGACGGAAATCGGGCATATATCGGGATAACAGATTATGCGCAGGATTCTCTGGGAAGTATCGTATATGTTGAGATACCCAAGCCCGGTAAGGTTATGTCAAAAGGACAGGTTTTGGGAGTTGTTGAATCTGTAAAAGCTGCATCCGATATTTATTCCCCAATTTCAGGGACAGTTCTGGAAGCTAATGATGCTTTGACTGGTACCCCCGAGCTTATCAATGAGAGTCCCTTTGAAAATTATTTGGCAGTAATCAGTTTGGATAACTCAGATGAATTATCGGAGCTTATGAATTCAACCCAATATGAGGAATATACAAAGGGAGAGTGATTGCATTGAAATCATCCTATATCCCTATGACTGACGAGCAGCGGAAGAGCATGCTGTCCACTGTCGGTGTCAATTCAATGGAGGAGCTTTTTTCGGCTATACCGGAGGAGTTAAGACTGGAAAAGGATTTGGATATTCCTGCGCCTTTATCCGAATATGAGCTTAAGAAGCAGATGTCAACACTTGTACAGCAAAATTTTGATTCAAGCTGGAATCTCTGTTTCTTAGGAGCGGGGATTTATGATCATTATATACCATCGGCAGTTAAGCATATCATTTCAAGACAGGAGTTCTATACTGCGTATACTCCATATCAGCCCGAAATAAGCCAGGGTGTACTTCAATCCATTTACGAATATCAAACGATGATTTCAGAGCTTACAGGTATGGATGCTGCAAATGCTTCCCTTTACGATGGCGCTACCGCTATGTACGAAGCTGTTTTGCTGGCTGTAAGATATACCGAACGAAAAGAAGTACTGGTGGCGCGAAGCATCAATCCCGAATACCGCAAGGTACTTTATTCAGGGCTTAAATACTCAGGGATAACAATTAAGGAGATAGAGTTCTATACCGACTCAACCTGCGATAAAAAGAGCGGAACAGTAAATCTCGAGCTTTTGCAGGATGCGATTAATGAAAACACCGCTGCTATTGTTGTTCAATCCCCCAATTTCTTCGGAATCGTTGAGGATATAAAAGCCGCATCACAAAAGGCTAAGTCAGTAGGGGCATTACTTATTGCTGTATGTGACCCGATTTCATTAGGCGTATTAGAATCTCCCGGAGCTTTAGGGGCCGATATTGCAGTAGGAGAAGCTCAACCTCTGGGAAATGCAATGAACTTCGGAGGCCCGCTATTGGGTTATTTTGCGGTTAAAAGCCCATATATCAGGCGTATGCCCGGAAGAATAGTAGGACAGACCACTGATTCGGAAGGAAGACGAGGCTTTGTTCTGACTCTTCAAGCCAGAGAACAGCATATAAGGCGCGAAAAGGCAACCTCCAACATATGCACAAATCAAGCACTCTGTTCATTGGCTGCTACAGTCTATCTTTCACTGATGGGGAAAGAGGGCTTGAAAGAGGTGGCTACTCAGTGTATTAATAAATCGAATTATACATATAAATCCCTTTTGGAAACCGGACAGGTAAATAAAGTATTCGATGCGCCCTTCTTCAGGGAGTTTGTCGTCAGGCCCGGAATTTCTCTTGAGCGATTAAATGATGAGCTTATGGCCGAGAGTATAATAGGCGGGTATGATTTATCAGCAGAATACCCTGAGCTTGAGGGTTGCTGGCTCATAGCCGTAACAGAAAAAAGGACCAGGGATGAAATCGATACCTTTGTCCAAAAGGTCAATAAAATATGTCAGGGAGGGATAATAGATGATGAGGGATGAAAAACTGATATTTGAAAAATCAGTGAAAGGCCGTATTGGATTTTCCCTTCCTGAAAATGATGTTCCTGAAGTTGATCTGGTTGATAACTTTGGAACAGCACTGAGAGCTTCCGCACCGGAGATTCCGGAGGTATCGGAAGTAGATGTAATAAGACATTACACGAATTTATCCAAAAGAAATTATGGGGTGGATTCGGGGTTTTATCCTCTTGGTTCATGTACAATGAAATATAATCCAAAAATTAATGAGGATATAGCCTCCATGGACGGGTTTACCCAAATGCACCCACTTCAGAATCCAATAAGTGCTCAGGGAAGTCTTGAAATTCTTTATATGATGGATAAGCTTTTGGCTGAAATTCTGGGAATGGAGAGGGTTACCCTTCAACCGGCAGCCGGAGCACAAGGCGAAATGACAGGACTTATGATAATAAAGGCCTATCATATGTCTCGTAATGATGAAAAACGTGTGAAGATAATAGTTCCGGATTCATCCCATGGTACGAATCCCGCATCGGCTGCCCTCACTGGCTTTGAGGTAGTTCAGATACCCTCCGACGAGAAGGGCTGTGTTGACATTGCTTCTCTTGAAGCAATTCTGGACGATACCGTGGCAGGGTTGATGCTTACAAATCCAAATACTCTGGGGCTCTTTGAGGAGAACATACTTAAGATTTCCGAGATGGTTCATAAATGCGGCGGGCTGCTATATTATGACGGAGCTAATATGAACGCTATTATGGGTATTGCCCGTCCGGGAGATATGGGTTTTGACATAGCTCATGTCAATCTTCATAAAACCTTTTCAACTCCTCACGGAGGAGGCGGACCGGGTTCGGGCCCTATCGGTGTAGTCAAAGAGCTGGTACCTTTCCTTCCCGTACCCGTTATAGAAAAGCAGGATGACTATTACTCACTGGACTATGATCGGCCTCTTTCAATAGGAAAGGTGAAATCCTTTTACGGGAATTTTTCAGTAGTACTTAAAGCGTATAGCTATATAATGACTATGGGCCCGGAAGGACTTAGAAATGCGTCGGAGACAGCGGTTCTTAACGCAAATTATATTCGCAAAAGGCTGGAGGATGTCTATGATATTCCACATAACAGAATCTGTATGCATGAGTTTGTGTTATCAGCCCAAAGGCAGGCCCAAAAAGGAGTAACAGCTCTGGATATAGCCAAAAACCTTTTAGATGAAGGCTATCATCCGCCTACGATTTATTTTCCTTTGATTGTACATGAGGCGATGATGATTGAGCCCACCGAGACAGAGAGTCCTGAGACTTTAGATGCTTTTGTGGACGTTATGAGATATTTTGCCCAACAAGCCGAGACAAATCCGGAAGAGCTGAAACATGCGCCCAAGACCACATATGTTTCAAGACTTGATGAGGTAAAAGCAGCAAGGAGCCCTGTGCTCAGATGGAGACCATAAGTGTGACAAGGGGACGGGGGTAGTGTCACGCCTGAAGCG
>JAEYOK010000018.1 GCA_023411795.1 Bacillota bacterium | reverse complement strand
TCTTAAAGGCGGATACAAGGTTTCTCACGGAAGGAAATTCGGCAGTCTTCGAAGGACAGACCACCAGATGTTAAATAATCGGGAACAAATTGAGCGACCCGTGAGAAAAGACCTCTTGGTCGGACATGACGGAGCGAAGGCGGAGGAATGTCGCATACCGAGCTAACTTACCATGTTGTGGTAGGTGCTTGGAGAATTTGCCTGGAGCTGAGAACCTTGAGGTCCGCAAAACTTAATGGAACCAATTAAAAATACCATATGGGGACACACCGCTGCTTCGCGGGTCAAGCTTGCTGCGGAATGTCCCCACATAGTTCACATTAATCAAATAATGAGTAAAAGTCACCGTCCCTCTTACTCATTCACTTCGCAAATTATTTCATAATAGAAAAGGAAATGTGATAAAATGACGATAAAGATAATGAATAGAATTATTTAACTAAGGAGAAAGGTTATGAAATGTCCTTACTGTTCTTTTGATGAAGACAAGGTCATAGACTCAAGGCCGACCGACGAGGGTGCAACTATTCGAAGAAGAAGAGAATGCTTGAGCTGTCATAAACGTTACACCACATATGAGAAAGTTGAAAACCTCCCTATCATGGTAATTAAGAAAGACGGTTCACGCCAACCATATGACAGGGAAAAGGTAAGAAAAGGCATACTTCGCGCTTGTGAGAAGCGATCTGTTTCCATCAATCAGATTGAAAACATTCTAGATGTCATTGAGGGCCAAATAAGCAACTCTCTTGAAAGAGAGGTAACCAGCGAGTTTATCGGTGAACTGGTGATGGAAAAGCTTCGGGAGCTTGATGAGGTAGCATATGTAAGGTTTGCATCTGTGTACAGGCAGTTTAAGGATATCAATACCTTTATGAATGAATTAAATAAACTCTTACTTGATAAATAAATCGGAGGTTTTGCTCTTGGCTAACATTGGTATTAAAAAAATTAATGATATAATTAAAAATACATTGACTGTTATTGAAAAGAGCAAAGGCGCAATTTTTGATATTTCAGAGAGCGCAAGAAGAGAAGTTCAAAATTTAAAGGAAGAATTACAGCATTTTAAAAATGAAGCTGCCATGATAATGACAGACTGCAAAAACCTTGAGATGAAGGTGACTAAAAGTCGTCAGAAACTTGCTACTATAAATCGTAACTATAGCCAATATTCAGAAGAAGACATGAAAAAAGCATATCAGGAAACCAATGATCTGATGTTAGAACTTGCTGTTGCAAGAGAACGGGAAAAACAGACAATATTACGTCGCAATGATGTTGAAAGAAGGTTGAAAAATGCCCTTGAAACTGTTGGCAAAGCTGAGCAGTTGGTTGCTCAGGTAGGCACGGTTTTTAACTATCTTTCCGGTGATTTACAACGTTTGGATGAGCACTTTGAGAATACTGAAAATAAAAGACTTATTGCAATACGAATAATCAAAGCGCAGGAAAATGAACGCAGACGAATAGCCCGAGAAATGCACGATGGACCGGCTCAGGCCATGAGTAATGTGGTCCTTAAGGCTGAAATATGTGAGAAACTGGCTGAGGTTGATATGCTGAAGGCCATATATGAGTTAAGAAGTCTGAAGGATATTGTGCGTGATTGTTTGAAGGATGTCAGAAGGGTTATTTATGACTTAAGGCCTATGTCTATAGATGATCTTGGGTTAAGACCCACATTGCAGAAATACATAGAAAGCTACAGTATGGAGCATTCCATTAGGATTGACTTTAGGGTAAAAGGTGAGGATAATCGTATAAAAGACAGCAATATAGCGTTGGCACTTTTTAGGGTTGTCCAGGAAAGTCTCAATAATATTACTAAGCATGCCAATGCAACATTTGTCAGCATACAAATAGAATGTACCGAGAAGTCGATATTGCTAAGAATCAAAGATGATGGTATTGGCTTTGATGTGAGCAATTTACACAATATTGACAGAGAAGAAAAGGGCGGCTTCGGAGTATTAGGAATGAAAGAGCGAATAGAGCTACTAGAAGGAGACTTTTTTATTGACTCGGTAATTAATTCAGGAACAACGGTTAGGGTAAGATTACCCTATGATATTCAGGGGGTTATTTAATGGATGTTATGATAAAGGTTATGATAGCAGAAGACCATTCGATGATTAGAGCAGGGCTAAAACAACTCCTAGAACTTGAGCCTGACATAAAGGTTGTTGAAGGGTGCTCTGACGGTAGAATGGCAGTTGAAAAATATCGGAAGGTTAAACCTGATGTTGTTCTTATGGACATTAACATGCCTATAATGAACGGCCTTGAAGCACTGGAGGAGATTAGAACCTTTGACCCTGGGGTAAAAGCTGTTATGCTGACAATACACCAGGATAGAGAATATCTCTTAAAAGCATTAGAGCTTGGAGCATTGGGATACATCTTGAAAGATGCTGATGCCAGCGCTCTTATTGAGGCAGTAAGAAGTGTTTATGGAGGCCAGACATATATTCAGCCCATAATGGCAAGAGAACTTGTCAACGAGTATAAGAGAATCAAGAGTGGTGCAGATGATCCCAAAAATCAGTTAACTGATAGAGAGAAAGAAGTCCTAAAGTTATTATCTAAAGGAATGCTGAATAAGGAAATTGCAAGTATTCTTTTCATAAGTGAAAAAACTGTAAAGAATCATATTTCAAGCATATTCCGCAAGCTTAATGTCCAGGATAGGACACAGGCTGCGGTTTACGCAATCAAAAACAGAATGGTAGAGTAGTTCTAACGTCCTAATATAATCATATCATAAGCCCCGCATAAAATGTGATGTATGACTGATATCTTTTAAATTTCACCCCCTGTATAATTTAACCATAAGATAGCTTCCGAATCGGTAAGCTAAATATGGACAGGGGGTTTCTGTTATGTTGAATTTATTAAAGATGTTTACACTAATGAAGAATAATAAAAAAGGCCAGGGTATGGTGGAGTATGGACTTATTATCGGATTGGTTGCTCTAGTCGTAATTGGTGCATTAGTAGCGCTGGGCGGTGGCCTTGGTGATATCTTTAACGAAATCACAGACGGGCTGGATGGTGTAGTAGGCAGCTAGTATGTATTAATCTATACCGAAATATTTTTGAAGCGGGCCCCTGTATTAGCAGGGGCAATTTTTTTCCAGGGGGGTGTGAACAGCTATGAAATGTCAGAAAACGGGTTCCAAGGGTCAATCTCTGGTTGAAACAGCGATTATTATTCCTATCATCCTGCTACTTGTATTTGGAGTAATTGATTTCGGATTAATCTTCAACAATTATATCTTAATAACAAACGCATCAAGAGAAGGAGCAAGGAAGGCATCAATTGGTGGGACTGACAGTGAAGTTATTCAGGTGGTTAAAAATATGACTTCCACGCTTGAACTATCGGACATGACCATTAATGTAACACCCTCATACAGCACAAGAAATTACGGTGTTCAGGTTAAGGTTGAAATCAAGTATAAAGCAAGACTGATAACACCAATTATAAATAGATTCTTTCCTGGTGGGGTGGCTAATTTGCGTGCCGAATCAATAATGAGAGTAGAATAGCCATGCTGTCATGATGTGGGGAGAGGCTTTATGGAGAAAAAGATAAATAAAAAAGCTCTAGTTGTATCTTTGATTTTTGCCCTAATATCATGTGGGCTTGTTTTTAGTTATATAAAAGGTCTTAATAAACCAATTAAAGAAGAAGAACCTAAGATAACGCTTCTTGTGGCTTCCAGAAATATCATGGTTGGGGAACAGATTAATGCTAGTGATATTAAGACAATGGAAGTACCTGAGGACGCTTTACCGGAAGGTATAATAAATGACCGGAAAAGTATAGAAATGCTTTATGCCAAGGAACCAATAATTATGGGGGAACCATTTCGAAATGAGAGACTGACGGAATGGGAGAACCTCACACTTTCATTTAATATTCCTAAGGGGAAACGAGCAATTTCTATTTTTGTTGATGAGAATTCAGTATTCACCAACCAATTAAGGGTAGGGGACAAGGTAGATGTCGTTGGAAATTATACCATAAAAACAGCGGATGATGATACCGTAGATTTGAGTAAAATTGTTGTTCAAAATATTGAAGTTCTTGCCATAGGACCAAGCCGGGTAAAAAAGAATACCGATAACGCTGAATCCCAGTCTTTAGAACAAGATCAACTTCCAAGAACAGTTACTCTGTTGGTAACTCCCGAGGATGCCGAGAAAATCTCATTTACAAATGCTTTTGCTGATTTTTCTTTAATCCTTAGAGGTAATGAGGACGTTAAGATTGTGGACACTCCCGGTGTTATTATCGAAAGCTTAATACCCGACAGCATTCTTGAAAGATTGATGAATTTTCTTGATGGGGGGGATCAATAAATGGATGCCGGAAAAATTAAAGTGGTAATAATCGATGACAGTATAGATACTGTTAAGCATATAAAAACCTTACTTGAGTTAAGTCAAAAGTCAATTGTGGTCGTCGGAACAGCATATGGAGGTAAAGAGGGGGTTAAGCTATGCCAAAAGATTAAGCCTGATATAGTGCTGATTGATGTTAATATGCCCGACATGGACGGATTAACTGCAACAAACCTATTAACAGGTACCATTCCTGATATCGGTGTCATTATTATGTCCGTTCAGTCGGAGAATGAGTATCTAAAGAAGGCTATGTTTGCAGGGGCCAGGGAGTATTTAGTAAAGCCTTTTTCCTCAGATGAGCTTGTATCATCAATAACTAAAACCTATGATGTTCAGAATAAAAGAAAACATAATATTAAGCTTGTGGATCAGGTAATACAAACCAAAGTTATAACTGTATTCAGTACCAAAGGTGGCGTAGGTAAAACCACCATAGCTACCAACCTGGCAGTCACCTTGGCTCGTAATACCAAAAAGAGAGTATGTCTTTTAGATTTAGACCTTCAATTCGGAGATGTTGCTGTTATGATGAATTTGATGGTCAAAAACACAATTTATGATCTAGTGAAGGATATAAACACCTTAGACTCGGACTTAGTGAATGATTATTTGACTACACATTTTAGCGGAGTGCATGTACTGCCTGCTCCAATTAAGCCAGAATATGCAGAGTTTATTGATAATAAGCATATAGAGAGAGTACTCGGCCTTCTTAACGGAAACTTTCATTATGTTATTATCGACGTCCCTGCAGCTTTTCAGGATATCGTATTTACTGCTTTGGATAACTCAGAAAAAATTCTTGTAGTGTCTACATTGGATTTGCCCGCCATTAAGAATATCAAGGTTGGTCTCAATATAATGGAGAATCTGAGATATAAAGATAAGATAAGCGTTATTGTAAACAAGGCTAATGAACAATATGGAGTAAATTACTCCGAATTTGAAGAGACGGTAGGATATCCTATTTGGGAGAATATTCCCGAAGATAGTAATACTGTGATAACCAGTGCCAATAAAGGCATTCCATTTGTTATGTCAAGAGTTGACACCAAGGTGGCAAGGTCTGTTTTTCGTCTGGCGGAGAAGATTAATAACAATGGCGAGTCTCCGGCAGTTGAAAAACGTGCTCTTTGGAAAGTTTTTCAATTCTAAGAAATAGTCTAATAATTATTATTTGTATTGCCGCAAGGTGGCCTGATGGAGGTATAAATGGGACTTCTTGAAAGATTGGCTATGGATAAGGATGAGGAAAATAAAAAGGGTAAGATTAATCCTGCTTTAGGAACAAAGGAAGAACAAAAATCCGATCCATATAAAGATATAAAAAAAAGAATATTTGATAAGGTCGTCGAAGAGGTAAAAATATCACAGGATGACACCAACGATATGGCAGCTGTGGAAGAAGAAATTCGAAATATTGTCAATGGAGTAATTGAAAGTGAAGCACAATATTTGACCCGGAATGAAAGGAATGTAATTGCACGGGATATAATCAACGAGACGATTGGCTTCGGACCCATTACACCTCTTTTAAATGACCCGCAGATTAACGAGGTCATGGTTAATTCACCAAATCAAGTATATGTAGAGCGTAAGGGAAGATTGGAGCTAAGTGATGTTTCTTTCCGGGATAATGCCCATGTTATGCATATAATTGAGAGAATAGTTGCGCCTTTGGGCAGACGTATAGACGAAAGCTCACCCATGGTAGACGCAAGACTTCCCAACGGCTCCCGTGTAAATATAATAATTCCTCCTCTAGCTTTAAACGGGCCGACTATTACAATTCGGAAATTCTCTGAAAAACCCTTTACAGTTAGCGATTTAATTAGGTTTGGAACGCTCACATCAGAGGTTGCTCAATTTCTGAAAGCATGTGTTGAATCCCGCCTTAATATTGTAGTATCGGGTGGTACCGGTAGTGGTAAAACAACTACCTTGAATGTTATATCGTCATTCATTCCTTCAGATGAGCGAATAGTAACTATAGAAGATGCGGCTGAGCTTCAGCTTCACCAATCCCACATAGTAAGATTGGAAACTCGTCCACCCAATGTTGAGGGGAAAGGAACTGTTACAATTCGTGATTTAGTTAGAAACTCTCTTCGAATGAGGCCTGACCGTATCATTGTAGGTGAAGTCAGATCGGGAGAAGCCCTCGATATGCTACAGGCTATGAATACAGGCCATGATGGCTCTTTGACCACCGGTCATGCCAACACTCCCAGAGATATGCTTTCCCGACTGGAGACAATGGTTCTGATGGCGGGAATGGACCTTCCTATAAAAGCTATCCGCGAGCAGATTTCTTCTGCAATTGACCTTATTGTACAACAATCACGTCTTAAAGACGGAAGCAGAAAGATAACCCATATAACAGAAGTAGTCGGTATGGAAGGCGATGTTATAACGCTTCAAGATCTTTTTGTATATCGTGAAGGTGATTATGGCGATTCAGGCCATAAAACAGGCAGATTAGTACCAACAGGATTAAAACCGACCTTTATAGAAAAGCTTCAAAAAAACGGCATTGCAATATCTTCTGATATTTTTTCCGGTAATATTAAGGAGGCATAAGTATGGGATTACCGATGTCGTTAATTCTCTTAATCTTTGGGGTATCCCTCTTTATATTCTTATATCAGCTACTGGAATTATTTAAAAAGAATAAATATATAAGCCGTATAGGAGTATATACTGGACAGGTTGAGATCAATAAAGATGATAAACCAAAGAAGAACGAAAACTATAGGCAGGGGCTAGGAGTCCTTTCTAGGGGCATAGAAAAAGCAGGTGTTTTCAGTAAATATAAAAATGATATTAGAAAGAAGCTTGTGAAGGCAAACCTTTTAATGAAACCTGAAGAGTTCCTTTCTATATGCCTTATATTGTTAATAGTTCTAGCCTTTCTAGGTGTGCTGCTATTCAATAACATATTTATGATTACTGCCATGGCGTTATTGGGGTGGTTTATACCACTTTTATCACTGAACAGTAAAATCAGTAAGCGTCTCAAGGCTCTTAATAATCAACTAGGTGATACCATATCTGTTCTTTCCAATGCAATGAAAGCCGGCCATAGTTTCTTTCAGGCTGTTGATTCAGTAAGCCGTGAGCTTAAGGGCCCTGTGGTCGATGAGTTTTCGAAACTTCAAAAAGAAATAAGTTTAGGGGTAAATACCGAAACCGCTCTTGAAAATATGGTCAATAGAGTGGGAAGCGATGATTTGGAGCTGATGGTGACAGCCGTTTTAATACAAAGACAAATAGGTGGAAATCTAGCAGAGATATTGGATAATATCTCAGAGACTATTCGGCTGCGTATCAGGGCTAAAGGGGAGATAAAAACCTTGACAGCTCAGGGACGTATGTCAGGCTGGATTATTTCACTTCTTCCATTTTTTCTGGCTGCGGCGGTTTGTGTTATGAATCCTGATCAAATGTTGACGATGATTAGAAATCCCATCGGCATACTGATGATATTTCTCGCTCTCGTAATGGAAGGTATCGGTATTATTTTTGTCCGAAAAATAATAAACATAGAGGTTTAGGAGGGGTATTGTGGGACTTTTATTACTGCTGATGTTTATATCACTTTCATATCTGGTTTATAATGTGCTAACACTTAAGGATAGTAGCGAGGAAAATATCTCCCAGCGTCTGGATTATATAAAAAATCAGGCTGATCAAAATATACCGGTGGACGAACTAAACCGATCTTTTAAAGAACGTGTTATCAAGCCGGTATTTGAGAACATCGGAAAGGCAATTCTGAAGTTGGCTCCCCGTGAGATGATTTCAAACATGGAGGAAAAAATTATTATGGCTGGAAAGCCCAATAACTGGGGAGTAAATAACTGGCTAGGATTACAGGCGTTTATGATTTTTGGTCTTCCGATAATAATCCTGATTCTTTTTCTGCAACTTCGTATGGATATAAAAAACATAATCCTTTTTGTAATTGCTACGGCAATGATTGGTTTTCTTTTTCCAAATATGCTCCTGAACAGCAAAATTCGCAAACGACAGACAGAGGTGTCAAAGAGCTTACCTGATATTATGGACATACTTACTGTAAGTGTTGAAGCTGGCCTTACTTTTGATTCCGCGCTTTTAAAAGTGGTTGAAAAAATGCCGGGGGCTCTGGCTCATGAATTTGATATAGTACTTCAGGAGATGAAAGTTGGAAAAACAAAAAAAGATGCTCTTTATCAAATGGCTGATCGTATAGGGGTTCAAGATTTAAGAAGCTTTGTGGGTTCGGTAGTTCAGGCTGATCAATTGGGCGTGAGCCTAGGAAGAGTCTTAAGGATACAATCAGAGCAAATAAGACAAAACAGAAAACAGAGAATATCGGAAAAGGCTATGAAGGCTCCGATTAAGATGTTGATACCAATGGTCGTTTTTATTTTCCCAACAATTTTTATTGTGTTACTAGGGCCCGTCGTAATAAATCTCATAGATTTGTTTTCAAAATAAAGACCACAGTTGTCTTACTTCGACAGGATATGGTAAAATAGTTTTAGTTAAAACAATTTAACTGTATTATTTTACAAAAGTAGTATTTAGAGTACGAAAGGATAAAAAACCGGAGGATAAGGAATGAATCTCGTCGAAGCTAAGAAATCCTTTTTTACCTCAAAAGGGCGTTTTTTTCAGATATTCTTAACCCTGATTTTATGCCTTGTTTTATACATATTACTATTTACATTAGATTATATTTTTCAGATTTCCGAGTATATCCAATTAAACGTGATATTTAATAAGATTTCAGAGGTTTTTTTACTAATAGTTTCATTCTCAATATTTTTAGTTTCATTTATTACCTTTCCTATGACTAAGAATAATCGTTTTCTTATTGCAGGTTTTATCTTTTTCACGGAGGGCATTTTTTATTGGATTCTCATAATAAATCCTTCAGGGGATTTTGCAGGTATGATTTCTTATGAGCATCCGATAAGCGCAATCTTTTTCTGGACTATTATAAGGCTCCTTAATGGGTTGAGTTTTGTTGTATTCTTTGCTATGAAATCAGAAAGTCATTCTGTATTAAAGAGAGTAATTTTTTTCCCGGGAAGCATCATTACTGTTGTTGTTGGGTATTTTATTATAAGAACTGCCCACGCCAAACCTGAATTACTCTATTCTAATAATAGGTTTTCGGTTGTTAGTATTATTATCATTATCTTTGTTTTTCTGCTATGCTTACATAATATTTATTATGCTATTAAAGAGTATATTAGCACGGGTGAAGTGGTGTACAGGCACTTATCCAGCGCGTTCATATTTATGTTTTTCGGTGAGATTACATTGCTTAGCATAAAGCACGTAAGTGATTTTAAGAGTTTACTAAGTCAGCTTTTTATAATGGTTTCATATTCATTAATGTTTTATGCTTTTTATATCCACAGCATTCGTAAGCCATACTATTTATTGACAAAGGCGAAGGATGAGCTTGCAGCATATTTATCAGAGCTTGATGAGTTGGTCGATCAGCGTACCGATGAATTGAGAGGTATGAACGAGAAACTGATGGCTGATCAAGAAGTAGCAAGAGGGATGCAATTGTCCATGCTTCCTTCAGGAATGCCCGTAGATGAGTATGTCTCTTTTGCATCAGGCTATATCCCGGCAGAGAATTTAAGCGGGGATTTCTATAATGTACTTAAAATAGACAATTACCACTTTGGTATTTGTATTGGAGATGTGTCAGGGCATGGAGTTTCGGCTGCCATGTTATCAATTTTTACATTCCAAAAAATGCAGTCACTTATGGAAGAAACCGGCAGAGAGGGAATGACCATACCGTCCATGGTTATTAAGCATCTGTATGAATCATTTAATTCTGCGAACTTTAATGATGATATGTATATAGTAATGCTTTATGGAGTATATAACACACAAACAGGAATTCTTTCTTATGCTTCAGGAGGTCTTAACACAACCCCTTTGAGAATCCGTCCTGATGGTTCAATCCAGGAATTGGATAATGATGGCTTCGCAATATGCAAGCTGGGAGAAATTTTAAAGCCAAAATTCGTTAATCATCAGGTTCTTCTGTTTCCTGGAGATAAACTGGTGTTATATACCGACGGCTTAATCGAAGCGCGCAATTCTGAAGGCGAAGAATACTCAATCAGCCGATTAAAAGAAATTATAAAGAAAAACAATAAGTGGGGATCAGAGCGTATTTCAGAGGCTCTAATTGGTGATGTTAAAAAATTTACAGGGAATAGGTTTTCCGATGATATAACCTTATTAGTTCTTGATGTTCTACCTCCGTTCTAAAAATCTTACCTGAATTTTGAGGTGTATTACTCTAATAACTACAGTATATTATGGGTTTTATAGGTCTAGATTTAATAGACTTTATATCCAATATATGCTAAACTTATCTCATAATTTTTTACTGTCTGTTATGGAGGTATACCATGAGTATTAAAGACTCAAAGACCAAGCTTGGTTTGTGGCTTTCCACCTTTATCTCTATTGCCGGTTTATTGTTAATAGTCTTAATAGCATTTATCCTTGAAAAAACTATAAGCCTAAATTTAAACAAAAGCTTATTAACCATTATATCTGTCATTATAGCAATTATTCCGCCAATACTTTGGCTGACTGTTTTTTATAGACAGGATAGACTTAATCCCGAACCTAAGAGCTTAGTACTTAAAACATTAATTTTGGGCGCTTTGGTACAAAAGGCATTATATGTTCCTATTATCTCTTTTGTTTTTCCACAGAGTAACAAAAGTATCACAACAATGGGTAGCAATTTAGTCATTACTATTATTCTGGTTGCTTTAATACAGGAGGCAGTAAAGCTTCTATCTGTCAGATACAGCGTTTACCCGAGTAAGGAATTTGATGAGGACATTGATGGCATTATTTACGGTTCTGCGCTAGGACTTGGCTTTGCAGCCATGACAAGTATAGATAATATAATCTCCTCCGGTGGTGCAATGCTAACAAATGCAACCACTCTAGTTGTAATAGAAACCTTTGCACATGCCAGCATTACCGGATTAAGCTGTTATATTCTCGGTGTTTCTAAGCAAAAGAAATTTAATATTTTAAGGCTTCCTTTGGCCCTTTTGCTTTCAACAGCCCTTAATGCCTTAACTCAATTCCTGTTAGATGCAGTGGTGAGACAGGGCTTTAAGGTAAATTACATAATTGGACTTATACCGGCAGCTCTCGTGGCAATTATTATTTTCGGTGTTTTGGTTATTATATCTTCACGCCATGAAAAAGAAGGTGGAGATAAAGCTTTCGAACCTCTGGAACGCAAGAAGGCAATAGCTGGTATTCTTCCTGTGTGGGCTTTATTGTTAATAACCATAGTCGTAGGAATGCTGGTAAACAATGCTGCTGTGAAGAATCAGGCTTACAATGTTGATAATGTTGTAGAGATAAAATACCCTTCTGATTGGATTCAATGTAAGAGCGAGGTTGATATTTTTAAAGCCGCTAAGATGGCTAATGGTGGCGGACAGGAATTTGTCAGCGTTAAGAAATTACCTTTATCAGGCTTAATAAATGTAGAAGTAAAGTCAGAAGAGGAGAAGCTTCAGAATGCTGCAGCAGCCTGGTCTATAAAATCCGGTATGAACTACAGATTTTATCAGTCCGAGGATGGTTATTTTCTTGATATAAAAGGAAAAGAGACCTATGTAATCAACTATGTTTATATTAATAATAGCCAAGCGGGATTAGGCGGTGCTAAAAAAGCTGATATCGGTTACGGAAGAGACATCCTGAGCATAACGGGAAGTGATTTATATATCATAACAATATCGTCTGATTATAAAAATTACGTTATCAACGATAATACATTAGGTAATGTTGCGTATTCATTCAATATGAACTGACGGCAATTAGAATATGAGAATGGAGTGATTATTAATGTTTAAAACAAAGCATCAGTATATTTTTATAGCCGTCATTGTTATGATGGCAATGTTATTAACATCATGCTCATTTGAGAAGGAAGATGAGACTCCTCCGACAGCTCCTCTTCTAACAGTATCCGATGTAAGCTCAGAGGTGGTTTCTCTGGCTTGGAGCGAAAGCTATGATAATATAGGAGTTGATGAATACAGGTTATACAAAGACGGTGAAGTACTTGCTAAGTTAAGCAAAACCAAATATGAGGATAAAGAGGTTATTCCGGGAGAAGAATACGAGTACTATGTTGTGGCTTACGATGAAGCCGGAAACCGTTCTTCTAAGAGTGTAAAGCAGAATGTCAAAATAGTAGATTCAACTGTTGAACCTCAAGATCCCGGCCCTACTGCAAGTATTAATATTCAAAAGCTTTCCAGATCAACGATAAAACTCTACACATTAGATGATGACTTTAATGTAATTGCAATGGGTTCAGGTACCATTGTAAATAACAATGGTTACATACTGACCAATTTCCATTGTGTAGGCGAAAATGGCTCACTATATAATTCTGAGGGTTATGTAGCAATTGCTATAACTGATGATATTAAAAAGAATATACAACCCCAGTATATAGCTCAGTATAGAAGCGGGGTTGAGGAACTGGATCTTGCAGTGGTTAAATTAGTTGCAGATCTTAACTGGAATCAATTAAGTGCTACTGATTTGAATCTTGTCCCAGCTAAAATCAGCGACTCCGATTCAGTTGAGTTGGGAGATGATATCAATATCCTTGGATATCCGGGTGTGGGAGGAGAAACCATAACCTTTACCGCCGGACATGTATCGGGCTTTATAGATGATGACGGTGATTCCGTTATTGACTGGATTAAGACTGATGCGGTCGTCAATCACGGTAATAGCGGAGGAACAGCAATCAATGGTAAAGGCGAGATGATTGGTGTACCTACTGCGAAATTGGTGGGTGCGGATAATGATATAATGTTTTATCTTAAGCCTATAAACCAGGCATTGCCGGTATTGGATGATGCTATAGCTCAGGGAGATGACCCCATTTTTCCTACCCCTTCAACACCAACACCCGGTATTGATGATCCTGTTTATGGAGAGGGCGTAGCTATTTACGGAAGAATAGTTGATTCATATACAGAAGAACCTATTCCAGGAGCTTCTTTCGTATTCTTGCAAGCGGGAGTCACCATTGATGATTTCATAAACAATCCTCAGGATAGTATGATATTATCTTATGGTGAAGCAGATGATAGCGGCATGTTCGTATGCTTCTATATACCAAGTGGAGCTGCTTATTCAGTACTTGTAGTTGCTGAGGGATATCTGCCCATTATGGAGGATAACGCCATAGAGATTCCTGCCGATTGGTATGAAGATGTCGACTTAGGGGATGTATATCTCGAAATGGAATAAACATTACACTGTTAAGCAACACAAAATAAAGTAAAATATATTTACAAAAATGGCTTACGATTCAATAATCACATGTCTGTATTAAGCGAAAAAACCTGTAAAGTCTTAAATAATGCTTTACAGGTTTTTTTGATGAAAAAGACGTGATTTTTTTGTTTCCTTGAATATTTTAATTCTATTATAGTAACAATTGGGCATCAATCGATTGACATAATATTGATTTGAATTCTAAAGATCATGCCATAATTGCAGCTTTCTAGCAATTGCTTCAATTTTAAAGATATTGACTTAGATATAATAATGTATTACCCATAATACTAATAATGAGAAATAGTATTCAATCAAAGTATAAATGTCAAACGGTTGACATCTATACATGAGTTCATTATAATAATAATTGAGACAAAATAATTATGTTTAGTATGGAGGCGTTAATGAGTGACATTTTAATAAAAACCGATCATGTTTTAGCGAAACTATCGCAAAAAATCTCATGGACTCCCCAAGACATTCAAGATGTTAATGAAATACCAATAGGAGATATGCCCGGTGATATTATTAAAATTGATCAAAAGCATATTCAAAAGGCTCAATCGATTTTCCCCAAAATGCTTGAACTAATTATTCCGGTGCTTAAAAAAAGCCCATTTAAACGTGCTGTTATAGCGCTATGTGGGGGTTCGGGCGTAGGAAAATCAGAGACGGCGTCCTTGCTTTCATATTATTTGAATCAAATAGGATTAGGAAGCTATACCTTATCAGGTGACAATTATTCTCATAGGATACCAAAATATAATGATGCTGAAAGATTAAGAATTTATAGATATAGTGGAATAAATGGCCTGATTTTTAATGGTCAGTATTCTGTAGAGCTGAGAAATAAGTTAAAAGAACTTCATGAAAGCGGAAATGATACAAATCCTGAGTTTATAAAAGATTATCCGTGGCTTTCAACATACCAAAAAGCAGGTAAAGAAGGTTTAAAAGATTATCTTGGAACTCTTAATGAGATTAATTTTAACGAGCTTAATTTAATAATTAATAAGTTCAAAAGCGGAGAGTCAAAAATTTATCTGAAACGAATGGGAAGGGAAGAAACCGAATTATGGTACGATTTACTCGATTTTAGTGATAAAAATATAATTATTATTGAGTGGACTCATGGGAATAATCATAATCTTCAGGGAGTAGATATTCCTATCCTACTTAGCAGCACTCCTCAGGAGACCCTTGAACACAGAAAAGCCCGAAAACGTGACAAAGGAGTAGATAGTTCATTTACTACTACAGTGCTAGGTTTAGAACAGGATTTATTAATTTCGCAGGCGACGAGTGCTAAATTGATTATATCAAAAGATGGAGACCTGCTTTCGTATAAGGAATATATCAGAATAATGACACAGGAATGAACTGTGGAGGCTAATAATGAATAAAAAAGATATGAAGATTCACGACCAATCTCTTGTAGGCTCAGGCCCTATGATAAACGCATATCCGGATAGTATAGGAGAAAAGCTGGATGATATTATTAAACTTCTAAAAATGCCTGATTTTGAAAATGCTTTTGAATCGTTTTACATATTGCCAAGCATTTATAATACAGATTTAGACCGCGGATTTTCAGTTATTGACTATAATTTGAATGAAAATTATGCTTCTATGGAAGACCTGAAAGAACTAAAGAAAATCGGAATAAAGCTTAAGCTTGATTTTGTTTTAAATCATTCATCAGTACTTACAAAGCAATTTCAAGATATCTTGAAAAATGGCGAAAATTCAAAGTACAAAGATTTTTTTGTTAACTGGAATAAATTCTGGGATGGTTACGGGAAGATGACGAAAGAAGGATATATACAGCCTGACGCCCGGTTTACCAAAGATATGTTTTTCAGAAAACCTGGACTTCCAATACTTAATGTTCGTATGCCTGACGGAAAAGAAGTTCCTTACTGGAATACCTTTTATCAGAAAATAAAGTACGAAAAAGTTGACACTCAGGATCTCATCAGAAATATGGAGATTCAGTACTTATCTGCAGTAAAGCTGGCACATGTAATAAACACCTCACTGGAACAAGGGAAAAAACCATCTGAAATAGAATTAGGTAAATACACACGGTACAGAGAAAATGTTATTAATTTACTTGAATCCAGGCGCGAATACTTGGGACAGATGGATCTGAATATCAAGTCCCCGTTGGTTTGGGAGTTTTACGAGGAGACACTTAAAAAACTTTCCAAATACGGAGCTGAGATAGTAAGGCTCGATGCTTTTGCGTATGTATCTAAAGAACCCGGATTAAAAAACTTTTTAAATGAACCGGAAACATGGGATATACTTGAACGTATTAAGAAGCTGGCCGATAAATACAACTTAACTCTATTGCCTGAAATCCATTCAAAATATGAAGAAAAAATACATGAAAAGCTTGTTCAAAAAGGTTATATAATATATGATTTCTTCCTTCCTGGTTTGATTATTGATGTGCTGGAAAGAAGCAATAATGAGTTTTTAATTGGGTGGATTACGGAAATTCAAGAAAAAAAATATAGGGTTATAAATATGCTCGGCTGCCATGATGGTATTCCGTTGCTTGATTTAAAGGGCCTTTTACCGGATGAGCAAATCGAAAATCTTATTAAAATGATTGTGGATAGGGGAGGATACGTAAAAGACCTACATGGAGAAAAAAATATATATTATCAGGTAAATGCTACTTACTACAGCGCGTTGGGAGAGGATGACAGGAAACTTTTACTTGCCAGAGCCATCCAGATATTTATGCCCGGCAAGCCACAAGTATGGTATCTTGACCTTTTTGCCGGACAGAATGATTACGAGGCTGTTCAAAAAGCTGGACAGGGAGGACACAAGGAAATTAACCGTACCAACCTTCCGTTTGAGCAGAGCAAAGATGGACTTAAAAAGAACATTGTCCGCCAACAATTATCTCTCCTAAAATTCAGAAATATATTCCCTGCTTTTGGTTTTGATGCAAAATTAGAAATTCTTGATACTGAACCGAGTATGTTAAACCTATGCTGGAAAAACAATGGTTGCGAGGCAATTCTTAAAGCTGATCTGAAGAACTACACATTCAATATTGAAGCTATTGATAATGAAGGAAAGACATTCTACCAATTTAATTCGGAACGATTTTCAGACTAATATTAATTGTTTTATCAAGGCATATAATTGCCGGAACAATATAAAGAAATGAAATAAATCGAAAAATTATTGAAAAGGAGATATCCTGATGAGATACGATGATATATTACCCGAATTGCAGCCTATGTACATAAATTCACCCAGAATAGATTTAGAAAAAGGTCTGGATGATGCCAGAAACCTTCCTAATCCTAATTTTGACAGATCTCCAATTATATTAACAACCGTTGACAAGTTCAAAGGGCCGGAATCTGAATTGCTTGTAAAAATTTACGAAAACAAGGTTAGAGGAAATGAGGTTCTGCCTGCTGTGTTTTGGATACATGGGGGAGGATATGTTCTTGGACATCCTGATGTGGATGATGGAATCTGTGAAAAGTTTGTACTTGATGCAAATTGTGTTGTTGTATCGGTAGATTACAGAATAGCACCGGAACACAAATATCCTGCGGCTATTGAGGATTGCTATGCGGGACTGAAATGGATGGTTGATAAAGCAGATATTTTAAAAATAGATACTTCGAGAATAGGAATAGCCGGAGCAAGTGCCGGTGGAGGATTGACTGCGGCCCTTGCTTTGCTGGCGCGTGACAGAGGTGGACCTGAAATTAAGTTCCAAATGCCTTTATATCCGATGATAGATGACCGGAATAATACGTTTTCCAGTCTGGAAATAACAAAGGAGTTTTTTCCGACAGTATGGAACAGAGAATTAAACATAGTTGCCTGGAAAATGTATTTAGGAGAGCTGGACACAAATGATGTTCCGGAGTATGCTGCACCTGCTCGAGCCGCAGATCTTTCAGGACTTCCTCCTGCTTATACATGTGTAGGGCAATTGGACCCTTTTAGGGATGAAACAATTACTTATGTTACCAGGTTAGCTCAGGCAGGTGTACCGGTGGAGTTTCATATTTATCCCGGGTGTTTTCATGGATTTGATGGATATTCAAGCGATGCGGAAATCAGCAGACAGGCACGAAATGAATATGTAAACGCTATGGCAAAAGTTCTTCACGATTAAAATGTTCACTAGACACAATTAAGTGGGCAATTTAAAGTCGAATGATTTGCGATAATGGTTTATTAATGTAGTGGTTTCAAGAAATATTAAAAAAAAGCTTAGTATTTGTCATACGAATGACAGTTTTAGTTTACTTGTAAACACAGCATTAAACGATATATTCAGCGTATTATTAAATAAAATCCAATAATATATATGTCAAATGGTTGACATATAAAATAATTTAGAGTAATATCAAATTGTGCCTTATAAATTCTTAATTTAAAGTGGCACAAATATATAATATTTAAGGAGGAAACTATGAAACGAGTACGCTTGACAATGGTTCTTGTATTAGTAATTGTTAGTATGTTGTTTACAGCATGTGGAAAAACGCCTGTCTCAACAGACCCAGGCTCAAATGCGAGTCCTTCAAGTTCGTCTTCTGCTGCTCCTGACACAAAAGATAAGGCCATAAAACTTACATACTTCAATACTTCAGCAGAAGTTAACGAGATGTTTGAGAAGATGTTTGCAAGATACCATGAGATCAATCCAAATGTGACTATTGAATTAATACCCACAGGCATTGGGGAAGGACAACAGGAAAAATTGCAATCTCTGTTCGCATCGGGTAATGGTCCTACCTTTATGAACATTGATCCGGCAAACGTAATAGAATATCAGGACAGATTAGTAGAACTGACACCTGAAAGTGCACCATGGCTGAGTTATGCCAATGAATCAGCAGTCGAGGGCGGAACCTTCGGAGGTAAGGTACTAGGTGCACCCTGGAGTGTTCAAGGCTATGGTCTGTTATATAATAAAAGGGTAGTTGACCAGGTGTATGGTGGTCAGTTTGATCCTACAACAATCAACACCCGGGATGCTCTGAAGGCATTTCTAGAGAAAATCGAAGCAACTGGTATACCTGCAACAATGTTACATGGAGCCAACTGGTCATTAGGCGGTCATTATCTTACACTAAGTTATGCTGTACAGGGGCCGGCAACAACCGACGGAACAGGATTCATAGATAAAATAAAAGCAGGAATACAAAAAATTGAAGATAGTCCAATATTCCAAGGATATATGGATTCAATAGATCTATTAGCAAAACACAACTATAATAAGGCAGACCCGCTGGTAGGGGATTTTAATCAAGACGTTCTTGCATTTGCTCAAGGAAAATGCGCAACTTTCTTTATGGGCGACTGGGCATGGACTTCAATGGTTGGGTTGGAGAATATTGATACTGAATATGGGTTTATTCCGGTACCTTGGAGCAACAACCCGAATGATTACGGTAATACAGAGGTCGTAATGGTATTACCAAAATTTCAAGTTATAGACAAGTCACAAAATTCAGAGGAACAAGTTAAAGCAGCATTAGACGCACTGGGATGGATGCTTACTGATCCTGAAGGACAGCAGTTCTTCCTTGATGCAGGTTTCTATATGCCTTATAAAAATGTTAGAACAGACATTGAATATAATTCGATGACAACATCTGTTGCCGACTATGCCAAACGAGGAAAGACCATCAACCTTGGTTGCTTCTCATACATTTCCGGTGATGCTTGGACTGAAACAGGTAATTTAATGCTTAAGTATATTGCAAAAGCAATAGACAGACAACAATTAGCTCAGGGCATTAACGACTACTGGAAATCTGTTAAATAATAGTGTTTTGATCTTGGGTGGATAGTGGTAAATAAACATTATCCACCCAATAAATGCCAATAAAACAGGAGAGCGACAATGAAATTAAAGAAAAAAACGCTTAATAATGCAGGGCTCTTCATTACTTTTATGGGTCCCTCCCTTATTGCATTCACTTGTGTCTTAGCAATTCCGTTCTTGTACGGTGTTTTTTTAACATTTACCAATTATAATCCTATTAAAGGAACAAAGGACTTCGTTGGATTTGCCAACTTTATAGCTATATTTTCTGATAAAGAGTTTTTAACTCAATTTATAAAAACATTAGGCTATGTATTTTATTCAACTATTTTTTGTAACGTATTAGCGTTCATTTTAGCTTATTTACTAACTAGTAACATCAAGACACAGAACTTTTTAAGAAGTGGATTTTTCACCCCTAATTTAATAGGTGGTATAATATTAGGATATATTTGGAAATTTCTTTTTGCGAATGTGTTCACAAAGATAGGAAATACTTTAAATTTCGAGCCTTTGATGACTTCGCTTTTGACTCACCCGGACAGGGCTATTTTGGCAATGATTATTGTTACAGTATGGCAATATGCCGGATATCTTATGATGATTTATATTGCGGGGTTTGTTGGTATACAGAAAGAGATTCTGGAAGCATCCGAAATTGATGGTGCTAAAGGTATGAAAAAACTCTTTAACATTACTATACCTTCTATGGTACCTTCATTTATCATTTGCTTCTTTATTACTATTTCGAGAGGCTTTATGGCCTATGATCTTAACCTCGCGCTGACAAACGGTGCTCCGTATGGATCTACCCGTCTTGCGTCGATGCACATATATCAAAAAGCTTTCCAGGCAAATCAATATGCAACAGGGCAAGCTGAGGCAATCATTTTATTTATTGTTGTTGCAATAGTGACAGTATCTCAGGTTCTATTAACGAAAAAGTATGAGGTAGAAGCATGATGGGAAGGAAAATGAAGCGATTTTTCAAGTATTTTTTTACATATATTTTGCTGATTATTTTCATCATACCATTCTTTTTGATGATTAATAATTCATTTAAAACAACACAACAGTTTGTTGAAAGTCCTTTTTCCCTGCCTGAAAAATTAGATTTCAAAAATTATGTGAGTGCCTTTAAAAAAATGAATTTTATTGATGGTTTCGTAAACAGTATAACAATAACATTTATTAGTGTTGCTTTAATTCTTTTAACAGCTGCCATGGCTGCGTATTTTCTTGTTAGGATTAAATGGAAAATTAACAAAGTAATATTTGCAGTATTAGTAGCCTCTATGATTGTTCCTTTCCAAGCTGTGATGATACCACTCGTAAGCATTTATGGAAATTTGAAATTATTGAATAATAAATGGATCCTAATTTTTATGTATATAGGCTTTGGTCAGGCTTTTGCTATTTTTATTTTTCATGGTTTCATTAAAAATATACCCATAGAAATGGAGGAGGCTGTCTTAATTGACGGAGGGAACAAGACTCAATCCTTCTTTAAAATAGTCCTTCCGTTACTTTCGCCGGTTATGGTGACCGTATTTATATTGGATGTATTATGGATATGGAATGACTACCTGCTACCCAGTTTGGTGTTGCTATCACCCACACAACGGACCCTCCCATTATCAACATATAGCTTCTTCCAGACATATAGTGTTGATTATGCTCCTCTGATGGCTGGTATTGTATTAACTATATTGCCGGTGCTTGTCGCATACATTTTTGCTCAAAAGCAAATAATAAATGGTGTTGTGCAGGGAGCAATTAAATAAGAAGGGAAACGCTTACTTATAACATGGATTATGTCGTTTCCCTTTCAATAAGCGTTACGGGAAAGGCGACGCTTGATGGAATAGTTTTATTATCTGCTTTAAAGATAATGCTTTCAACAGCAAACTGGCATATTTCTTTTACAGATTGGTGTATGGTTGTAATTGCTGGACTGCATAGCTTACACAGATCAATATCGTCATAACCAACTATCTTAATTTGATTGGGGATCTCAATATTTCTTTTTTTGCATATTCCTATTACTTGTGAAGCGATTATATCGTTTGAAGTAAAAATACCGTCAACATCAGGATGGTTGTCAAGTATCATGTTTATGATGTTTTCATAATGCATTGAAAGGAACTGTTCCTCTGTTGCATCCACAACAAAATACGGAATACCTTTTTTTTCGCATACTTCTTTAAAACCAAAAAATCGCTTGTTGGCATCCATGTTAAGATTTGTGCTTCCGCTTATATGCACAAGTTTTTTACAACCCTTAGCAATAAGGTGCTCTGCTGCAAGAACGCCACCTTGATAATTATCAGAGCAAATAGATGGAATTCTTGGAGATATAACACGATCAATTGAAATAACAGGAGCATCTATTGCTATATTTTTATCTATGTTCTGCGTACGGCTGGCAATGATTATACCGGCTACTTTGTTAGCGTTTAACATATTAAAGTATTCAATTTCTTTTTTAGGTTCAAGATTGGAATTGCAAAGAAGCAGTTTGTAACCGTTTTTAGATACAAAATGCTCTACATAATCTATTACTTTACAGAAATACATGTGGCTGGCTGAGGGAACTATTAAACCAATGAAATCGCTTTTCTTACGAGAAAGAGCGCGTGCCAATGCATTAGGCTGGTAGTTCAATTCTTTCATAGCCTGCTTAATTTTCTTTTTAGTTTTTTCACTAACGTACCCTCTGTCATTTAACATTCTTGATACGGTAGTAACTGTAACTCCGGCTTTTTCTGCTACATCCTTCAATGTACTCATCAAAAACCCCCTAAAAATATATCATAATATATTAAACGGTAACATATATTATGTTCCGTGTCAATTATAGCGGATTTCATATGTTAAAAGCATGTTTCTGTGTCATGCGGTCTGTCATATGTCATGGGGACGGTTCTTTTGACACATAGGAATAGACTTCGTAGATTTTAATAGTCTGAAACCATACCCTTCCTGACTACCTCCGACTCCATATGTCATTTTTTATCTTTCATTGTGTATACCATTCCTTTAGATTATCAAAATACTAGGTAGGGTGAAATAATCACACGATAATCTTAAGGGTGAAATAATCATAAACTAAAGACAATTTTTACAAAGATATAGTTTACAAAACTGACTTACGATGCTATAATAATTTCACGTAAAAGCGCTATTAAAGCTTTAATCATGGGCGATTAACTCAGTTGGTAGAGTGTCACTTTGACGTAGTGAAAGTCAGGGATTCGAGTTCCTTATCGCCCACCAAAAAGCCGGATTCAGTATTTTCTGATTCCGGCTTTTCATTTTTATACAGTTCCGTTATAATAAACTCTATGAATTTCTTTAGAAGAATCTGTTCAACCTATTTTGATATAAGGGTAAAATAATCTACATAGAAACAGAAAGGTGGAGTAAATTTTGAAGCATGATAATATTCTGATTCTTGATTTTGGAGGGCAATATAACCAATTGATAGCAAGGAGAGTCAGAGAAGCGAATGTCTATTGTGAAGTGATGCCCTATAATATTTCAATAAATAAGATAAAGGAAAAGGCCCCAAAAGGAATTATCTTTACCGGGGGGCCGGCCTCGGTTCTGGAAGAGAATGCTCCAAAATGTGCTAAAGAAATATTTGAGTTGGGCATTCCAGTCTTGGGTATCTGCTATGGAATGCAACTTATGAGTGTAATGCTGGGCGGAAATGTATCAAGAGCTGACAACAGGGAATACGGTAAGGTGGATATAAATATTGATAACAGCAATATCCTTTTCTCAGACATAGATAAGGAAACCAGTTGCTGGATGAGCCATACATTCCATGTCAGCGAGCTCCCCGAGAATTTCTATAGTATAGCTACCTCACTTAATTGTCCCATATCAGCTATGGCTGATGATACAAGAAAGTTCTATGCGGTTCAATTCCATCCTGAGGTATTGCATACCCCAAGAGGCAGAGATATCCTTAACAACTTCTTATACAAGGTTTGCAAACTGGCCGGGGATTGGAAAATGAGTTCCTTCGTCGAAGATAAAATAAACGAAATACGTAAAAAGGTAGGAAATAAGAAAGTTCTATGCGCTCTATCAGGGGGTGTGGATTCTTCAGTCGCAGCAACCATTTTGCATAAAGCAGTGGGCGATCAGCTTACCTGTATATTTGTTGATCACGGTCTTTTGAGAAAAGGTGAGCCCGATCAGGTTGAAGAAGTGTTTAGAAAGCAGTTTAAAGTAAACCTTATAAGAGTAAATGCTCAGGATCGTTTCTTGGAACGCCTTAAAGGAGTAGCTGATCCTGAAACAAAGCGTAAGATTATCGGTGAGGAATTTATTAGAGTATTTGAAGAAGAAGGAAAAAAAATCGGTCATGTTGATTTCCTTGTTCAGGGCACTATCTATCCTGACATTATAGAAAGCGGAGTTGGAGATGCCGCTGTTATCAAGAGCCACCATAATGTAGGAGGGCTCCCTGATTTCGTAGATTTCGAGGATATAATAGAACCTTTAAGAGATTTATTTAAAGATGAAGTACGAGCAGCCGGTATAGAACTGGGACTGCCTGAATCCATGGTTTGGCGCCAACCCTTCCCAGGACCTGGCTTAGCAATAAGGGTTATTGGTGATATAACCAAGGAGAAGCTTGATATTCTAAGGGATACGGATTATATTTTCAGAGAAGAAGTAGCCAAAGCCGGCCTTGATAGAGAGATTAACCAATACTTTACGGTATTGACCAATATGAGGAGCGTAGGTGTTATGGGTGATGAAAGAACCTATGACTATACTCTCGCAATCAGGGCAGTAACCACAACAGACTTTATGACTGCGGATTGGGCGAGGCTTCCATATGATTTATTGGAGCGGGTATCTAACAGAATCATTAATGAAGTAGGGCACATTAATCGTATAGTATACGATATTACAAGCAAACCCCCGGCAACAATTGAGTGGGAGTAGCTTTAAATTTGAATACACAATTGTATGTGTCAGAATAATATGTTAAAATACGGTAGATACCACATAAAATCTGGTATCAAAAATTAATAGTTCAAAGAGAAGAATTCGTAGGATGGTAAGAACTATTATATGTTAGGAAACTTTTCAATATTTTAATAAGGAGTAGAACGGTTATGAAGGTAGTAGTCAAAAACAGATATCTGATCCTTGTGATGGGGATGGTAATTCAGCTGTGTGCGGGCATAATTTACATGTGGAGTGTGTTTAAAGGACCGGTTGCAACTCATCTTTCATGGGATCCAAGCAGCGCAGCTATTACATCTTCTGTAATGCTTGCAACATTTGTTCTTGGAATTATTGTCGGCGGACGCATGCAGGATAAATATTCACCTTCACCTGTAGCGTTAGCGGGAAGTGTTCTTTTAGGCTTGGGTATGTTTCTAAGCGCATTTACCCCCCAGGCTTCACCGTGGTTAATATATATTTTCTACGGTATGATTGGCGGATTCGGCGTCGGTTGTGTTTATACGACCACAGTGTCAGTAGTCCAAAAGTGGTTTCCGGATAAGCGCGGATTTGCCACAGGAATGATGGTAGGCGCTTTCGGATTCTCCCTTGTGCTGTTTGCTCCATTAACTAAAATGCTGCTTGCAAGCTGGGGTGTGCCAAAGACATTTATATTTTTCGGAATTTTATTTTTTGTTATATGTTCAATCTGTTCCTTGTTTCTTTCCAATCCGGAAGTTAAACAACAGGGTACAACTTCTGTGAGTACTCAAAAACAATACACAACTAAAGAAATGCTTCGGACAAAAGAGTTTTATCTTCTAACATTTTCAATGTTTTTCCTTTTGCCCGCATATTTCATACTAAACCCATTGTTCATATCCTTGGGAGTTGAACGTGGCCTCACTGAAAATTTAGCAGCTTTTGGAGTAATGCTTACCGGAGTGGCAAGTGCTAGCGGACGTATACTTACTTCATGGTTCTCCGATTATGCCGGAAGAAAAAGCGCTATAGTATTGATTGCTTTGATAACTCTTATGTCTGCTCTGGTTATGATCTTTGCAGAAGGCGTGCTGTTTTTGGTATGTATTGCAGTTATAGCATTTGCTTTCGGTGGCTCTGCAAGTGTTTATGCAGCTACAGCAGCCGATTTATTTGGCACTAAGCATATGGGGCTTAATTATGGCTGTGTTATGGTTGGTTTTGGTGTATCGGCTTTGATGTTCCCCATCATATCAAATAAGCTTGCCTCTATAGGAGTATATACATATTCGTTCATTGTGGCAGCTGTGGGGTGTGTTATAACACTAGCTTTAGTAACAGGCTTGAAAATTCCAAAAAAGGTTAAGCAGAAGAAGGCAGCTTAATCATACATTTAAGAACAATTTTATATGAAAAAAATATTTAATACTGACAGGTAACTATCTTTGTTATCTGTCAGTATTTGTTCTATAATAAAAAAGAGGCATCCTTTTGCTTTATAAAACTGTTAATTGATTTACATATGGTTTCTAATAGAACTCTAATTTATCTGATATGAGCAGTTAATAATTGTGCCCTACAATAAGAAATGTAAGATTGACTTGCTAAATTAAACGGAGGTGCACATTTATGGATATTCATGTAATTGATGAGTTCAGAAGAAGAACCAATGCTAGCTATGATGAGGCTAGATACTATTTAGAAAGACATAATGGAGATCTGTTGGAAGCAATAGTTGCTTTTGAAAGAGAAAGAACAGGTTATCAAAACCAGAGCAGAGCTCGTGGTGGAGCGAATAGGTTTTTAAACGGTTTAATGAGAGTTGTTCAAAGACTTATTGACATAAAGCTGATTATTACCGATAAAAGTTTTAAGAGCTTCCCTATTCCACTTTTATTACTGCTTGTTTTAGGACCAATCTGGCACATTCTAGTACTTGTAGCCATTGCTTTGCTGATTATGGGTTACAAATTCAGTTTCCAAGAGGTGCCCGACCCTAATGTTAATGTGGAGAACTTTGTAGAGAAGATAAAGAATAAGGCAAGAGAGAGCCACTAGATATTAGCCCATTTGGTACGGAGGTGAAAAATATGATTACTATAGAACAAATAGATGAGTTCAGGAAACGCACCCATTCAAGTTATGAGGACGCCAAATATTATCTTGAAAAAAGTAACGGTGATATTTTGGATGCTATTATTGATTTTGAGAGATCAAAATCGGGCAAATCCCATGGTCATAACCATAAAAAACAACAGGATGATTTTGGAAAGCGGTTTGCTGAAATACTTCAGAAGGGTTTTGATACCAGAATCTTTGTTGAGGACAAGAACTCGGTACTGTTTGCGATTCCTTTGATATTACTAGTTTTGTTTATCCCATTGTGGGTACCTGCCATTATAATTGCTATACTCCTTTCAATGTTAGGATACAAATTTACGGTTCGGGATGTAAAAAGCCAAAATATTGATATTAATAATATCTTTCGCAATATTAATGATAAAATGAAAGAATCCGGAGGCAAGAAAGACACTTCCACGAATCAATCCGGTAATGAAGAGAATAGGACGGCTGTAGCAAATCAGCCACCAATGAATGAAAGCAAAGCTCCTACTGCACCGGAAATGACCCAGTCCCTGGTTCCCGAAGTTCAGAAGCCTAAATCGGACTCCGATAATGACGAGGGATATAAGGAGTATACAATAGAGTAATTACGGTTGCAGAAACGAAACTGCGCCGAATAGATAAGCGCCGTAGCGATGTTCAGGTTATTCTTGACTTACTAAGGCGCTAATAACATTTATGATATGTTGTACTTGATTAATCCGGAGGTTTATAATGGCAGAACGTATTCTGGTTGTTGAGGATGAAAGTAAAATAGCGCGATTTCTTGAACTAGAGCTTAAGCATGAGGGCTATGAGGTAGAAATAGCATACGATGGTAGAAGCGGTCTTGAAAGAGCTCAGATGAATGATATAGATCTTATTGTTCTTGATCTTATGCTGCCATTGATGAGCGGAATTGAAGTTTGTAGAAGAGTCAGGAAATTTTCAGATCTTCCTATAATAATGCTTACAGCCAAGGATGATATTTCCGATAAGGTCACAGGGCTAGACAGCGGAGCAGATGATTATGTTACAAAGCCTTTTGCGATAGAAGAACTCCTTGCCAGAATTAGAGTAGCATTGAAAAGAAAGGCCAATTCGGCAAAGGATAATCTGGATGATCATATTACGGCCGGTAAACTGGTTCTTTATAAGATGCAACATAAAGTAACCTTTGACGGGGAGGAAATATTACTCTCAAAGAAAGAATACGATTTACTTCTTTATTTAATGGAAAATAAAGGGATAGTTTTGGACAGGGAAAAACTCATCGAAAATGTCTGGGGCTATGATTTTATGGGCGATACAAATGTAACAGATGTTTATATCAGATATCTCAGAAGCAAAATTGATCAAAGATTCGGTATCAATTATATTAAGACAATACGTGGGGTAGGTTATATTTTTGAAAACCAAGACTAATGACACAACTAAAAAACTCAACACTTCCCTTGCCTCAAGGATTTCATCAATTTACACCAGGATGTTTGCCACTTGGCTCACAATATCTCTGGTGGTTGTTTTTGTGGTTGTATTGGGTTCCACTGTGTTTTCGATTGTTTATGAAACAAAGCCAGCTCTGGAAGATATAGAAAGGCAAACAACCATATCTGAAATCATCGACAAAATAAATGTTACTGAGGGCAAATTTACGCTAATAAACAGTAGCGGTGAAATTCTTGCATCATCTTTCAAAGGGAGTATTGAAGAACGCGAAGTCATTAATATTGATTATATTGGTATACAGGTTAAAAATCGCAGGGTGTACTTTTTATATGAAAAAGAGTACTTGATTGAAAATCAGAATCTGGCGCTTATCATTTATATTGATATTTCTATTTTACTTACTGAAATGGCTACTATAGGTGCAGCAGCTATTCTGGTTTTCGCAATATCTGTCCTCACTATATATTTGCGGGGCAATTATCTTACGAAAAAAGCATTCGGTGTTTTAGATGAGCTAATAGAAAAGGCGAACAATATCTCTTCGCAGAACTTGAATCTTAGATTAAATGTTAGTGACTCAACAGATGAACTTATTGAGTTTGCTCTTACCTTTAACCAGATGATGGATCGAATCGAAAAGGCATATGAAAAACAGAACCAGTTTGTATCAGATGCTTCCCATGAATTACGCACTCCTATATCTGTAATTCAGGGCTATGCGAGAATGCTGGACCGATGGGGTAAGGATGACAAGGATATTCTCCAGGAATCCATACAGGCCATAAACAAAGAGTCGAAAAATATGCAGGATCTGGTGGATAAGCTATTGTTTATAGCTAGAAACGATAAAGACACTCTGGTGCTTGTAAAAGATAAGTTCAATATGAGTGAGCTTATAGAAGAACTTCTCCGGGATACACTTATGCTGGAATCAAATCGTAATATTGAAGGGCATGTGGAACCGGAGATTATGTTATATGGAGATAGGGATAGGATAAAACAGGCTCTTAGAATTTTTGTGGATAATGCTCTTAAATACACTGAGCCCGGGCAAAACATTACTATTAAATTAGCTCTTGAGGATAACTTTGCTGTAGTAACGGTAAGGGATACCGGAATGGGTATTCCCGAAGAGCACTTGGCTAGTATTTTCGACAGATTCTATAGAGTTGATTCTTCCAGAGAACGAGATAAGGGCGGTCATGGATTAGGTCTCTCAATTGCGAGAATCATTGTTCTGCGCCATGGAGGCCGTATTAAGGTAGCCAGCAAAATCGGTGAGGGAACACGCTTCAAAATCTATCTTCCTCTTGAATAGACAGTATTAGCCAGATAAGCGGCGTACCTGCTTACGATTTAAATGCGAGCAGACGAAATTTCATTTCGTCGAGGATGCGAGCGAGCGCGACTAGAAACAGGATGTTGGCACGGAGCGCTAAATCGTTGCAGGCTACAGCCGCTAAAACTGCATTATTTTATTAAAGCAATTAGTTTTTGCACACTATGGCATAGGCATCTTATTGTGAAAACAACAAGGTTCCAAGAGACCCCACTAGCAATTTTTGATTGCTTTAGCGGGGTGGGGTTCTTATTTCCGCATTGAATTGAAAAGGTTAAGGAATAATGATAATATAATCTTAACTTTATTCATACAAAGGAGTAAAAATAAATGTCGAATCCATTAGGTTCAATAACTCGTGTTCTTTTACCCGCTATTTTAGTTTTTGTTGCATATTCTTTTTTAGGGCCTGTTGCAGGAATTGGAATTCTTGTTGTTTTTGCACTTGGCTATTTATATTTTAATAGGGCTCTAATCTATCAAAATAGGGCCGGGAAAAAATATCATAACGGTGATTTTGATGGTGCATTGGCTGACCTAAGAAAAGCCCTGTCCCAGTCTCCAAAAGCTCATAAAATTCGTGGGACATATGCATTCCTTCTTATTAAGCTCGGACATACCGAGGAAGCAGCTACTGAAATAGACAAAGCTCTTGAAGGTACTGTTATAGAAGCTGATAAAAAGCCGTTAACAGTAACAAAAGCATTGGTTCTCTGGAAGCAGGGAAAGGTTGATGAAGCAATTAAATTGCTGGAGGAGCTTTTGGTAACCTATGAAAATACTAATGTTTATGCTACACTTGGTTTCTTATATATTGTAAAGGGTGACTATACTAAAGCCTTGGAATTTAATCTTAGAGCTAAAGAGTTTAATGGTAGTAACCCAGTTATTTTGGATAATCTCGGTACAACATATTACCTGTGTGGTGACTTCGATAATGCTTTTGCAACATATCTTGAGGTTATGAAAAACAAACCCAATTTCCCCGAAGCATTCTATAATTATGCTAAACTACTTGACAAAAAAGGTGATTTGGAAAAAGCTTTGTATATGGTAAGACACTCACTAACTTTACGTTTCTGGAATACAAGTACAGTTACCAAGGAGGAAATAGAAGCTTATCTCAGTGAATTGGAAGCTAAAGAAAAAGCTATGGAGCTAGAAAAAAAGGAAAATGAAGGTTCAAAAGAGCCGATAGATAATATAGAATAAATTCGATAAAACATCTACAAAAGATGAACATCCAAGAGGTTATTATGACTAACAAAAGAGATTATTATAATGAATTTAATATCAATCCCGCAATATTAAAAAAGGCTAAAGAGGCTGAAGAGTCTGTTCAAAAAAGCTTTTCTCAGATAGATGCTGTCAAGGAACAAAATCAACTCAAGGTTATTCGTGCCATGCAGATGGAGAAACTCAGTGACACACACTTTTCAGGAACCACCGGATATGGGTATAACGACAGGGGAAGGGAAATTCTTGATGCCGTTTTTGCTCATGCTTTCGGAGCAGAAGATGCTTTGGTGCGCCATAGTATAACCTGCGGCTCCCACGCTTTGTCTCTATGCTTATCGGGTATTCTACGCCCCGGAGACGAACTCCTTTCAATAACCGGGAAGCCTTATGATACCCTGGATGAGGTAATAGGAATCAGAGGTCGGGAGGGTAATGGGTCATTAAAGGACTATGGAATAACATATTCCCAGGTTGATTTAAAAGATGGAGTAATTGACGATGAGTCGGTTAAAAAAGCGATCAATGATAAAACCAGGCTTGTTTTCATACAGCGTTCAAGAGGATATGCCTGGCGTCCGGCATTGACAATAGATGAGATTGCGAGAGTTGTTAAACTGGTGAAAGAAGCTAAAGATGATGTTCTTGTTATGGTTGACAACTGTTACGGAGAATTTGTTGAGGATCGTGAACCTACTGAAGTAGGCGTTGACATTATGGCCGGCTCTTTAATAAAAAATCCGGGTGGCGGTATTGTGCCTTCAGGGGGGTACATTGCCGGTAAAAAGGATTTGGTAGAAAAGATATCCTACAGAATGACGCTTCCGGGTCTGGGACGTGAGGTCGGTGCTACTCTGGGTCAAAACAGGCTGCTTTTTCAAGGCTTTTTTCTTGCTCCGCATGTCGTGGCTGAAAGCTTAAAAGGTGCTGTTTTTGCCGCGCAGCTTATGAAAAATCTCGGATTTATAACTCATCCCGGTCCTTTTGATCCCCGCTGCGATATAATACAAGCAATAAGGTTCAATAATGAAAAAGAGATTATTACCTTCTGTCAGGGCATACAAAAAGGTTCACCCGTCGATTCATATGTTAGACCTGAACCGTGGGATATGCCCGGATATGAATCACCGGTAATAATGGCAGCAGGAGCATTTATACAAGGCTCTTCCATAGAATTAAGTGCGGACGCACCTATTCGCGCCCCTTATACGGCTTATATGCAGGGCGGATTGGTTTATGAGCATGTAAAGCTTGGTATAATGTGTGCAGTGCAGGAACTTGTTGATAACGGAGTTTTAAACCTATGACCAACGAGGTTGCGGAAAGAAATAAGAGAAGAAAGGTCAAACGTAATCGCAGAAGACTGATTGGACTTCTGGGTTTTATTTTAATGCTGGTTTATATCCCGGCATTATGGAAATGGCTTTTTTCGGTGAATCATGAGATAGGGGTTGTAAGAACCGCTACATTAGAGGTTAAAGAACCACTTGAAGGTATTATTATCAGAAATGAAACTTTACTGAAGTCTCCCGGGACAGGTATCCTTATCCCAACCATCCAAAACGGGGAACGTGTGCCTAAAGGCAGGGAAGTTGCGTCATATATTCAGTCAAATATGTTGGATGTAGTGGATAACTACAGACAAATGGAAGTAGAAATATTAAAGCGAGTTGTCACCGAATTCGATAATGCTACCGGTTCACAGCGCGAAATATGGGAATCGGCAATTGAAACGCAAATCAGGAGACTTTCAAGCCTATCTAATTCCGGGGACTTAAGTCAGGCTCAAGACATAAGAAGCAGTGTTGACAGGGTTTTAGAAGCTAGGGCACGCTATATGCTTGATAGCGGATCTTTTGAAGATAAACTGAAGGATGAAAAAGCAGAGCTTGAAAGACTCAGGAGCAATGTTAACAAGTCTGTTAAGAGTATCATAGCTTCGGAATCTGGAATTGTTTTATATAAATATGACGGTTGGGAAGAAACCTATACCGCAGAATCCATATACGATGTTACCTTTGAAGATATTGAAAAAGCGTTGAATGAAAACAATAGCACCGAGAAGTCTTTAACGCCGGCTGAGATTAGCGTTAAGGAAGGTGAGCCCTTCGGAAAACTTATATCAAACAATGTGGGATGGATTTCATTTAAAATACCTAATAAACAAGGAGCTGAAATATCACTATTATTTGAGAAGGCCAAGCTTAATGAAAAGAAGATATCCTTTGAAGTAGAGATAGATGGTGTTGATGAACGTATCCCTGTTACTATTGAAAAAGTAGGCGAAAAGAATGAGGATTATCAGTTATTTACCGCATCAATGACTAAATTAATTGAGAATACTATGGATTATAGGGCAGTGAAAGGAAATCTTGTTTTAGAAAGCGTTACAGGAATGAAGATACCAATCAGAAGCCTTTTTAATATTAACGAGGTTGACGATACAGCAGATATAGCTATTGTTAAGATGGATAAAGCAAAGTTTATACGGGTTCAAATAGTAGCCAGACAAGATAATTATGCTATAATTGAAAATATCGATACGACCGATACAGAAAACAGTGTGAATATTTTCGATGTCTTTCTAGTGAATCCCAAAAATATAGTAGAAGGCCAAGTGATAGATAAGTGATAGAAAATGATAACCTGGAAAATGTAATTTTGAATGTTAAACAGAATATCGTTGATGCTGCTAACAGGGTCGGCAGGAATCCTGCTGAAATCTTACTTCTGGGCGTAACTAAAACTGTTGAAGTAGAAATGATGGAAAAGTCCTATGACTATGGTATCACACATTTTGGTGAGAATAGGGTTCAGGAATACGTCAGGAAATCCGATATTATTAAAAGAGATTGTACTTGGCATATTATAGGAAGGCTTCAAACCAATAAAGTTAAGTATCTTGACCAGCGAGTATCCCTTATTCATTCATTAGACAGACTATCGCTTGCTGAGGCCATTGATGACAGGGGAAAGAAGATTAATCATATTTTTTCGGTGCTTGTTCAGGTTAATGTATCCGGAGAAAGTACGAAAACCGGAGTAAGTCCGGACGAGCTTGAAAGTTTTTTGTTAAAGCTTTCAAAAATGGGTAATATCAAGGTAAAGGGATTAATGACAATAGCCCCGTATGCTATGGAACCAGAGGAAGTAAGGTATATTTTTAGAAAATTAAAAAAAATATCGGTTGACATGGCAAGGGAAAGGGTAGAAAATATCAGTATGGAAGAACTCTCGATGGGTATGAGCAGCGACTATTCAATAGCTGTTGAGGAAGGCTCCACAATTGTAAGAATCGGTAGCGCACTGTATGGAGAAAGGGTTTATTAGCCAACGAGGCTGACAATATTTTTACTAATGAAAACTGGAGGAATATACTATGGCTAGATTGCTGGAGAAAGTCCTTGATTTTGTGGGTTGGGAAACAAACATGGACGGAGAAGAAGACATGTATGAAGAAGAAATAGTTGAAAATGCACCTCAAAAACCCGAAAGAAACGTTTCCCACAGAAAGAACCCTCAAGGGAAGGTTCTGAACATGAATAACAATAATAATTTAAAAGTTGTTATTCTTTCGCCTCAGAATATTCTTGAAGCCCGTGAGCTCTGTGACCATCTTAAATCAAACAAGCCTGTCATTATGAACGTTGAAGGTATTGACACACCTCTTGCTCAAAGAATGGTGGATTTCTTGAGTGGTGCTGTTTATTGCCTTGATGGAGACATTCAGAAGATTTCCAGCGGAATTTTTCTCGCAACACCTGCATCTATTGAAATTACAGGCGATTTAAAGGACGATATGAGAAACAAGGGCGTATTTTCTTGGGTAAAATAAACCATGGGCATATTTGAAGCTTTTGTAATAGCATTACGTGCGGTTATCGGCGTAATGCAGGTAGTACTTGTTTTCAGAGTAGCTTGTGAGTTTAGGCTTATACGAAGGGATAGCGGGCCATTCAGATTTCTATTGAGTATCTCGGAGCCCCTTTTAAATCCGGTAAGAAAGTTGCTTTCAAAGCAAAAAAATAAATCGCAAAAGTTTGATTTTTCGCCATTGTTTTTAATCATTTTGCTATACCTGGTTAATGTAATGTTAAAGAGGTTAGTTTGATTTTATTTTTACTTTATTATATGGGGGGCGTGTATTTGTGAATTTTGTTCCAAATGATCTTCAAAACATTGCCTTTAAAAAGTCTATTATGGGCTACAATATTCTTCAGGTAGAGGATGTACTCTTAAAGGTTGTTGAGGATTTATCCGAGATGATTAAAGAAAACACAAAACTGAAAGAAAAGTTGGAAGACAGTCAGGACAAGGTAAAATACTATAAAACAATAGAAAATAATTTGCACAACAGTTTGATTATAGCTCAGCAAACCAGCGAAGAAATTGTTTCTAATGCGAGAAACAATGCAGATAATATACAAAAGGAAGCTGAGCTTAAGGCACAGCAGATTATTGACGGTGCGCATAAGGAAGTTTTGGGTGTTAAGTTTGAATATGAGAGAATCAGACGTGATGTCGATGCATATAAAGCCAAGATGGAGAGTATCATAAGGTCACAGTTAAAGCTTATGAATAGCTTAACAGAAGAGGATGAGATTCTGGATAATAAGGCAGTTTAACCACTCAAAAATAAAATATTTAATTATGACAAAAGCGGTTATGGTTTATACCTTAGCCGTTTTTATTATTGAGAATCGGTTTTTTAGTAGCCAAACGGATTCTATTGACATTCTCTGACCATAATATTAATATATCTTAAGATAAGTTTTTTAGGAGGTTTATACAAATGATTAACGAGAAAGGTAATATTTCTATTCAAACAGAAAACATTTTTCCAATAATCAAAAAGTGGCTCTATTCAGAGAAGGATATCTTCTTGAGAGAATTGGTATCAAACGCTTCTGATGCAATAAGCAAGCTTAAAAAACTGTCTGATATAGGTGAAGCTAAATTACCCGAGGGTTATAAACCGAAAATTGATGTTTCGGTTAATAAAGAAGCCGGAACTATATCCATTTCAGATAACGGTATCGGAATGACAGATGATGAGGTCAAAAAATATATTAACCAGATTGCCTTTTCGGGTGCTAAAGACTTTATTGAAAAATATAAGGATAAAACTGATGATCAGCAGATTATTGGCCACTTTGGTCTGGGCTTTTATTCATCTTTCATGGTAAGCAATAAGGTTAGGATAGATACTTTGTCATATAAGGATGAAGCCAGTGCTGTACAATGGGAAAGCACCGGGGATACCGAATATTCAATGGTTGAGTCCGATAAAAAGACATTCGGTACAACCGTAACTTTATTTATGGCAGATGACTCAAAGGAATATCTTGATACATGGAAGATTCGTGAGATCCTAAAAAAGTATTTTGCATTCCTTCAATATGAAATTTATATAACGGATGAGAATGAAAAGAAGGACGATAAAGATAAAGGAGAGGACAAGCCCATAAATAATACCAGTCCTCTTTGGCTGAAAAATCCCAGAGACTGCACTGACGAAGAATATAAGAGCTTTTATCATGAAGTTTTCCAGGATTTTAATGATCCGTTGTTCTGGATTCATATTAATATGGACTACCCATTTAATATGAAAGGCATAATTTACTTCCCAAAACTCAAGCATGAATTCGAGACCATGGAGGGGAAGATAAAACTGTTCTATAATCAGGTTTTTGTGGCTGATAACATTAAAGAAGTAATTCCTGAATTCTTATTGTTGTTGAAAGGCTGCCTTGACTGCCCTGATTTACCCTTAAATGTCTCCAGAAGCTTTTTACAAAACGAAGGCTATGTGGATAAGATATCAGCCCATATTACAAAGAAAGTAGCCGATAAGCTTCAGCTTCTGTTTAAAAAGGATAAAGAGAGCTACGAAAAATATTGGGAGGATATAAATCCTTTTGTTAAGTACGGCTGCATGAGAGAACCAAAATTCTTTGAAAAGGTTAAAAATATTCTTATTTATAAGACTATAAACGACAAATTCGTAACTCAGGAAGAATACCTAACTGATAGTACGGACAAGAAAATATACTATGTAAATGACGAAAAGCAGCAGGCTCAGTATATCCGTATGTTTAAGGATAACGGTATGGATGCGGTTATTCTTAATACTATGATTGATTCGCATTTTATTAGTTTCATGGAATCGCAAAACAATGAAGTTAAGTTCCTGCGCGTGGACTCAGATATCTTCGATAACATGAAAGATAATACTAGTACTGAAGAAGATAACAAAAATCTACAGGAGAAGCTTGAAAAATTATTGAAGGAAGCTACAGGGATAGAAAAGCTTAAAGTTAAGGTAGAGGGCTTAAAAAATGAAGCAACACCGGCGGTAATCCTGCTTTCTGAAGAATCCCGACGATTCAGAGAGATGAGCCGTTCATTTGGAGGGGCACTTAATACCGCCGACTTGTTCCCCAATGAAGAAACATTGATTCTTAACAGCAATAACAATATTGTTAAGAGGATAGCAGAACTTTATGAGGAGAATAATAGGAAACAGGACGCAATTTTTGCAGCAAGCCATGTATACGATCTTGCTTTACTAAATCACAGACAGCTGGAGCCTGAAGCGATGGCTAAGTTTATTGAGCGTAGCAATGAACTTTTGACGAGGTTATTATGAAGTTAAAGGATTTCTGGTATGATCTGCCAGAAGGTCTGATTGCCCAGAACCCTGCCGAAAAAAGAGATATGTCAAGGCTCTTGGTATTAAACAAAAATACCGGGGCTTTGGAGCATAAACATTTTAAAGATCTTCCCGGGTATCTTGATGAAGGAGATTGTCTTGTCATAAATAATACCCGGGTTCTTCCTGCCCGTCTTTTAGGGGAGAAGGAAAAAACAGGGGGAAAAATAGAATTTGTTCTATTAAAAAGAATAGAGACTGATATATGGGAAGTAATATTAAGACCGGGGAGAATAGCAAAACCGGGTAGCCGTTTCGTTTTTGGAAACGGACAATTGAAGGCTGAAGTTATAAGAATTGGCGATGAAGGAAACCGAATCGTTAAGTTTTTTTATGAAGGTGTGTTTGAGGAGGTTCTTGATAAAGTTGGGATTATGCCTCTTCCGCCGTATATTCATGCAACTCTTGAAGACAGGGAGAGGTACCAGACTATTTACTCAAAGATTAACGGCTCAGCGGCAGCACCGACAGCCGGCCTTCATTTTACGACCGAGGTTTTTGATGAGCTTAAAAAGAAGGGTATAAAGGTTGTGGAACTGACTCTTCATGTTGGACTGGGGACCTTTAGACCTGTAAAGGTTGAGAATATCCTTGAGCATCACATGCATAAGGAGTACTACTATATTAGTGCTGAAGCATGTGATATTATTAATGAAACAAAGAAAAAGGGGAACCGCGTAGTTGCGGTGGGGACAACGAGTGTCCGAGTTCTTGAGACCTCATCTTATAATGATGGAAGGGTTTTTCCGGGAGAAGGGGAAACTGACATTTTTATATACCCCGGTTATAATTTTAGAGTGGTAGATGCTTTAGTGACAAATTTTCATCTTCCCGAATCTACATTGATTATGTTAGTTAGTGCATTTGCCGGAAAAGACAGGATTATGAACGCGTATCAGGAAGCGATTGACAATAAATATCGATTTTTTAGCTTCGGTGATGCGATGTTGATAATATGATTATCATGTTTTTTCTAATCTAATTCTAATTACCGCCCCATTGTTTTATCATATTGGTCAGGTATAATCTTAAGTAGTTAAACAAGCGGAGGCGTTTTATATGAAAAATAGTTCGAAATATATCATTGGCGCAGTACTCGTAATTTTTGGAATATTAGCGATTTTCGGAGATATAGGATTTCTGAATCTTTCTTGGATTTTCAGACTTACCTGGCCCTCAATAATTATCATGATTTCATTGTTCTTTTTTCTTGGCTATTTTACTAAAAGGCCAAATGGTACAGGGTTACTTGTTCCGGCAGGAATTTTACTGACAATAGGCGCGACACTCTTTATTGGAGAAATGTTTCCTTCCTTATATGGGTATATATGGCCTGCATTTATAGCTTCGCCGGCAGTGGGACTTTTACTTCTCTATTTGTTTGGTGACAGAAGTCCGGGTTTATTAGTCCCAATAGGGATACTTTTGACAGTTGCGGCAACATGCTTTTTTTCAGGACTTTTAGATCTATGGGGAATATTATGGCCCGGTTTCATTCTTGCTCCGGCTGTAGGATTATTCCTGCTTTATCTTACAGATGGCCGTAAACCGGGACTTTTGATACCGATATTTATACTTGCAGGTATTTCGATAGTATTCTTCTCCATTTTTATGTTGGGATACTTCGGCAGATATTTTAAATATATAGCAGGGGGAGCCTTGATTCTTGTCGGTATAAGTACAATACTAAAAAGACCTGTTCATAAAGATTACGATAATCGCAGAAACTATTAAAACCATAATTATTATTAAATAATATGAAAACATAAAATGCCAGCTAAGCTGGCATTTTATGTTTTTCTTCGCGCCTCTTCCAATTGCGTCTTATTATTTTGTTGATTAATTTAACTACTACTAAGTCGTCAGGCGCTTTTCCCTTTGACTTTTCCTTGTCCCTTATCGTCACGATTATTTTTTGTACTATGACGATATTTATGCATTTAGATTAAATTACGAATGATTTAACGGTAGGGTGCTTCATTACCGGGTACTTTTGGGTTTTTGCTGTTAGGTACTTGGTTCAAACGCTTTTCATTTTCTCCGGTTTTTGACTGCTTAGCGTTAGAATTGGAAGTAGGATTATTAGGTGGCTGATTCTTGGCCATAAGCTCACTCCTTTCGTCTTTTTCCATATTATTGGTGCAAGAAGTGAAAAATATACCATAAAAATCAGATACTTAATACTTTTCCCATAAACAATATCGTACCTGTTACATCATCGGTGATTAAGAAGAAAAATGGCCTTTCGACTATAAAGGTTCTTGGCTCCTGCTGCATTGATGCAGATGTCATCTCAACTACAGTAGCTGCCGCGGCTTTACTGCCTTCCTCGTTGACTTCAATTACAGCCTTGTGAAAAACATTGTTAATAAACAATCCATCACCAATACTTGAAAAATCCGCACTTCCGCTGAAAACAATCTCCATACCAAGAGCCTTCAAACTATCATTTAGGTTTTTAATTCCATATTCCATCTTGAATTTAGGAAGTTTTACCTCTACATCATCGGTCTGTTTAAAAGAGTCTCTGATATTATACCAATCATCTCTGTCCATATTATTAATAAAATCATTGATATTAGTGCCTTCATCAGGCAGGATAATGTTCATTGAGGTTTTCCCTACTCCATAAGGAAGTCTGATTGCTTTAAAATCCTTGCCGTGTAAAAACTTATATTCATTCTTACCAGACATCATTTCAACAGTTTGTTTAGTTCCTTCATATGAGTAAAAATCTGAATCTCTTGTATTCTTAAGATTAAATTGCTCGCTCCATTTACCCTTAAAATAAATCGCGTTAATAAGGTACATTACGACATCTGAGGATATTGGAGGGGAAATCATTTTTTCGATTTCACCTTCTGTTTCTTCCTTTATCCATTTATTAATGACATCTGCAGAGGCGGAATCGGAAAAATCAAGGGAGCTTACCTTAGCATCGAACATCTTCTCGTTATTTTTTATAAAATTCTTATTAATTTGTTCGCCTTCCCTAATCCAGATTGAGTTACCGATATTTAAATCAATTTGCTTATCAATTTTTTTTAAGTGAGAAAAGAGGTTTTTAAAGCTTTCATTTACCAAGGCTCTGTCTATGCCTGTGAATCCAAGAGCATTTTCCATGTGCTCCTTGGTATTACTTTCAGCGCCATTATAGGTCATTGTGAGAGCTGATGAAATGCTTAAGGGAGATATGAATATATTTGTAGCGCTATCCTCAGTATTGAGACTTTTAAATATATCAAATGCAAACTTATTGTTTCCGTCAACTACATAGGAATTAACATTGGTTGCATCAAAAGTAGGCTGTTCGCTGCAAGCTACAGAAAGTACCAATAGTGAAAAAACCAGTACAATAACTATTAACCTCTTCATTACTTCCTCCTATGAATTTTCTATTTAATCATATTAGACGTTATATCTATTAAAAAGTTCATGTCGGCGAAGATAATCCCACCTATGCTAATGCAAAGGGGACCATTTATATTCCACATTTTGCTCACAAACCTACTTTTTAATTCTGAACACAACAAATTCCGTATAATTATCTTCCTCATCCTGAATAGAATCTTTTATTATCTCAAGACGGTTAAGACGGGCAGCAGTTTCACTGGCTATGGCTGCTGAACATTTATCATTGAGTGCAGCTACAGCAGAAGCGGCGGCCGAGGTTGTAGAATAGGGGATGAGCCTGCATTCAGGCATAGAAGCAAGAAACTTCTTGCACTGCTCCAACGCCTTTTCATGAGAATATATTTTGCGTATGCTGGATAATTCGGTTCCTACAGGGGCTACCAGCATTTGCCTGATAGGCAGCTTTATTCTATTGATTATTTCAACCTTTTCATTTTCAAGTAACCTTTCTACATCTTTAACCTTACCTGCGAGAGAGTTTTCAACAGGAACAACACCTATTTCAATTTTATCGTTTAGAACGGCCTCAAAAACATCTTCGAACCGTTCCAATCCGGTTAATACGTAGGTTGGGTATACCTTTTCGGCTGCCTCATTGGCAAAGGACCCCGGAGTTCCTGCATAGGCTACGGTGTGAGGTATGGAAATACGCTTTCCTTCAAGGTGGGCGTATTCTCTGAGTTTAGGCATAATGTAGGAAAACTCTGAGGGAGTAATAGACTGTGGACCGTCAGAAAGGGCTCTACTTGGATTATTATGAACCTCAATGATAATCCCGTCAGCACCGGCAGCAATGGCAGCTTTCGAAAGAGGTTCTACCATCCATGAAAGTCCACTGCCATGACTGGGGTCAACCAAAACCGGTAGGTGACTTATACGCTTCAAAGCAGGAACAGCACTTAGGTCAAGAGTGTTGCGTGTGTAGGTTTCGTGAGTTCTGATCCCTCTTTCACACAAAATAACGTTCTGATTACCTTCGTTCATAATGTATTCACATGCCATTAACAGCTCTTCCAGTGTATTGGCAAAACCTCTCTTTAAAAGTATGGGTTTTTTTATTCTACCCAGTTCCTTTAAAAGCTCAAAGTTTTGCATATTTCTGGCACCTACTTGAATGAGATCCACATATTGTTCAAAAATTTCCAGATAGGTAGGGTTTGTGATTTCAGAAACTATTGGAAGACCGGTAGCGTCTCCGGCTCTTTTTAAGAGCATGAGCCCTTCGGTTCTTAAACCCTGAAAGGCATAGGGAGAGGTACGGGGCTTGAAGGCTCCGCCACGAAGCATACTGGCTCCAAAGTTTTTAACTTGCTGGGCAATCTGTAGAATCTGTTCCTCTGATTCAACAGAGCAAGGCCCGGCAATGACAACCAAGTCCTTACCACCTACCAGAACATTACCTACCTTGATAGTAGTGTTTTCCGGATGAAATTTCCGATTGGCCTTTTTGTAAGGTTCCTGCACTTTTAAAACTTTTTCAACTGCTTCATGCATGCTTACTTCGTCAATAGAAAGATGGGAAGTATCCCCAACGAGCCCGAGAACCGTTTTCTCTGCTCCGTAAATAGGGAAAATATCTAGACCTTTATCAGTCAGCCAACTCTTTAATAAATCTACTTTAGCGTCATCCATACCCGGTTTTAATACAATAATCATTGATGCGTCCTCCTATTAATACGATTTATTCTACCCAAATGTTTTTACATACCAAAAAGCCTTCATCCCTATAAAAGGGACGAAGGCTATATACTCCGCGGTACCACCCAAATTCATCAATGATGCACTCTAATCAAATACGGGTCAATTTAATAATTAACCGATATCCTTCCCTTATAACGCCGGGATTACGCACTCGCCTACTAGCTTACGCATTTAGCTTGTGTACTCGAGGGAGAACTTCGGAAAATCTTGTTTCATAAAACCACTCTCAGTCTTGATGGCTTCTCCCTGTAAGTCATGGAATTTCCGCGCTTTTGAAAAAAGCGTTTCCCTGTCACTGTATTTTCAATATGTAATTTCTAATATAATATGTCTCTAAGTGAAATTTGTCAACTGGCTTTTTCAATCAACACTGATTTTAGGTTTTGTCATAAAATCTTAAGTATTTAATAAGACAAAAATTGCAAATTATTGTCGGCTTTGTGATAAGATTATTAAAGATGTCCGACCTTTTGGACCTAACGATTTCATCTAATGGGACAATCCTTTCAATCCAATAAATGACGGTGTACCCAACAGGGAGTTGAGAAACTTATGGCAAACAAAATTCTTGTAGTTGACGATGAGAACGCTATAGCTGATTTAATCGAAGTATACTTGAAAAATGAAGATTACATTGTCCACAAATTTTACAACGGACAGGATGCACTGAAATGCGTTGAAAATGAAAGCCTGGATCTTGCAATATTGGATGTAATGATGCCGGGTATTGATGGCTTTTTGCTCTGCCAGAAGATACGGGAAAAGTACTTTTTCCCCGTTATAATGTTGACTGCAAAAGTTGAGGATATTGATAAAATAATGGGCTTGACACTAGGCGCAGACGATTATATAACAAAGCCCTTTAATCCCGTAGAGCTGGTAGCCCGTGTTAAAACTCAGTTAAGAAGGTATTTGAAATACAATAATAATGAGGAAAAAATAAATCAGCTAGAATCAGTTAATGAATATGATTTTGCCGGACTAATAATTAACAAGGATTCACACAGATGCTCTTTATATGGTAAGGATTTATTACTGACACCCATCGAGTTCTCAATTCTATGGCATCTATGTAAAAACAAAGGTAAAGTTGTCTCATCTGAAGAGCTCTTTGAAGCTGTATGGGGTCTTAAATACTTGGATAACAACAATACTGTTATGGCCCACATAGCCCGGCTTCGCGAAAAAATGAATGAGCCGTCACGAAAACCAAAGTTTATTAAAACTGTATGGGGGGTTGGTTATACAATTGAGTAAAATTAGGGTAAGTAATGCCGCCAATAGTTTATCAAAAGAAATACTTCGTAGATTTTTTATTTCACTTGCTATTTTCAGCTTTGCTTTAGTTGCTACTTTTTTCGGTGCACTGTATATAGGTTCAAGATTTACATGGTATGGAGATGAATTTTTATTTCCTTTGTTGAATATAGTCAAAAGATATTGGTTATTATTTTTCTGTTTTTGCTGGTTAATTGGATTTATTTTTATTTTTCTTATTTACTGGAAAAAGACTTTTGCATATATGGATACCATAGTAGAGGCAAGTAATTTATTGGTTGTAACGAACGATGAATTGATACATCTTCCACCTGAACTGAAGCATGTGGAGGATAGAATGAATCAAATGAAGCAGGAATCAATCAGAAATGTGCGCTTGGCGAAAGAGGCAGAACAACGCAAGAACGATTTGATTGTTTATTTGGCACATGACTTGAAGACACCGCTCACATCTGTTATAGGCTACCTGACTCTGCTACGTGATGAGAAGCAGATATCCGAAGAACTGCGGGATAAATATATGTCAATTTCACTTGAAAAAGCAGAGCGGCTGGAGGATTTAATTAATGAATTTTTTGAGATTACAAGGTTTAATCTTAGCCAACTGACTCTTGAAATCAGCCGTGTTAACTTAACCAGAATGCTGGAACAGCTAACATTTGAATTTAAACCTTTATTTACTGAGAAGAATTTACAGTACACTTTACTGGCCGAACCCAATATAGAATTAAAGTGTGATGCAAATAAGATGGGACGTGTTTTTGATAACCTGTTAAAAAACGCTATAAACTACAGCTTCGAAAATAGCACCATAGAAGTTGAGACATCCAAAAAGCAAGAAGGCATCTATATTTGGTTTAGAAACCAGGGGAATACTATCTCCGAAGAAATGTTAGATCGAATTTTTGAAAGGTTTTATCGTTTGGATTCTTCACGTGCCACAAAAACCGGAGGAGCGGGATTGGGGCTTGCTATAGCTAAGGAGATTATTGAGCTACATAATGGAACAATTACCGCAACAAGTAAAAACGAAATTATTGAGTTTACAGTCTTTTTACCAACTATAAATTAATAGCATTAGCTTGTATAAGAAATTCGTAAGATAAATTCCGGAAAGAAATAAGGTTTTCTTTTTATAAAACGTAAAAACAGCGCTCTTTGTTTTAGTACCATATGTACTGAAGACAGAGAGTGCTTTTAATTATACCGAGAATTCTAGCTATTTACGAAAGGGAGATAATTGTAATGGATATAAAAAGAGTTGTTATTATATTCGGGGGCTACTCAACGGAGTATGAGGTATCCCTCCAATCAGCCTATTGCGTTATAAAAAATATAGACTCTTGTAAATATGAAGCTATTCTAATTGGCATCACCTGGGACGGGCGTTGGTACCGGTATTACGGAGATGCTGAAAGAATCCTCGATAATACATGGCATTTGGATAAGTCAGAGTGCGTACCCGTAATTCTTTCTCCTGACAGAAACACATGTAAAATAATTGAAATAAAAGATGGTTTGGCAAAGGTAAGAAAAATCGATATAGTCTTTCCAGTACTACACGGCAAAAACGGAGAGGATGGAACCTTACAAGGCTTACTTGAGCTCGCCGGTATTCCGTTTGTTGGCTGCGGGACACTATCATCGGCTTTGTGCATGGATAAAGACAGAGCCCATAAGCTTGTGGCTATGGAAGGCATCAGAGTTCCTCCATCTGTTACGTTAAATAGGTTTTTTTCAGAGCGTAAAATGCTGGAACAGGTATCATGTTTAAATTATCCCTTATTTGTAAAGCCGGTTAAGTCAGGCTCATCCTTCGGAATCACGAAAGTTTTTGAAAAAAGAGAGCTGTATAATGCTATTATTAATGCATTTAAGCATGATGATCAGGTTATTGTTGAAGAGAATATTGAGGGCTTTGAGGTTGGTTGCGCCATTCTCGGAAATAATGAGTTGATAATGGGTGAAGTGGATGAGATTGAACTTACCGATGGCTTTTTTGACTATACCGAAAAATATACTTTAAAAAGTTCTAAAATTCATATGCCTGCCCGAATTGATACAATAACCGCTATTCGCATTAAAAAAACTGCCGCTGTTATTTACAAAGCCCTTGGCTGTAAGGGCTTTGCCAGAGTTGATATGTTTCTAACGCCCGGTAAAGAAGTCGTTTTTAATGAGGTAAATACAATTCCCGGTTTTACCACTCACAGTCGTTACCCAAACATGATGAAAGGTATAGGATTGCAGTTCCCGGATATTTTGGACAAGCTCATCCAATTAGGGCTTGAAAAATGAAAGCTATAGAATTATATAGAAAAGATATTTATAAGGGCTGTCTAGTTTTGGTTAATCGGGATCACCCAATCCATGATGATTTTTATTATTCCACAAAGATGCTTCCGATTAATTCCGCCAGCAATGATATCCTGCTGGAATTAAAAGCATCTATCCTGTTGGGACAACTTCTAAAATCCATCGATCATCAAAATGAGATTATACCCGTAAGTGGGTTTAGGACAAGTCAAGAGCAAGAAAAAATATATGACGAATCACTAATGATGAATGGCGAAGTGTTTACTAATAAATATGTTGCTTTGCCTAATCGAAGTGAGCACCAAACAGGGTTGGCTATCGATTTAGCTAAAAAGGCTAATCATATTGACTTCATTCGCCCAGAATTTCCTTATACCGGTGTATGTGGCGTTTTTCGAAAAAAAGCCACTAGCTATGGCTTTATAGAACGATATAAAAAGGAAAAAGAGCAGTATACAGGTATATCCTATGAGCCATGGCATTTCCGCTATATTGGTTATCCCCATGCTCAGATATTACAGGATTACGGTTTGAGCTTGGAGGAGTATATCCTGTTCATTAAAAACTTCCCATATGAGGGAAAGCATTTCATCAAATATCAGCACGCTAAATTATTTGAGATTTTTTATGTACCCGCTACTTCCGATAACACAACTATCCATTTATCGGAAGATGATTGCTATCAAATATCAGGTAATAATGTTGACGGCTTTATCGTCACAATCTGGAGGTAAAACTCATGACTTCCCATAAACAAACAGGTGCATTGGATAGATTCCGTCTGATTGCTTCGTTCCTAATAATTGCAATTCATACCTCACCACTATTGTCCTATAGTGAAGTGGCAGACTTTATATTGACCCGTATTATAGCCAGAGTAGGAGTGCCCTTCTTTTTCATGGTGACGGGTTATTTTTTAACATCACATGTTAATTATAATGACATGAATTATATAGGGGCTTTAATAAAAAAACTCGGGGTTATTTACGCCATTTCAATTTCTCTATATATTCCACTTAACATATATACCGGGTTTTTTAGCGAGCCTGTGTCATTACTTGAGATTTTCAAGAAAATATTTATTGATGGTACTTTCTATCATCTGTGGTATCTTCCTTCAGTGGTTATTGGAATAATAATTATCACTATACTTGTTAGAAAGGCAGGGTATAATTTAGCACTAATCTTTTCGGCCATTTTGTATATCATCGGGCTTTTAGGAGATAGCTACTATGGACTATCAGTACAGATACCATTTCTTAAGACTTTTTATTATTACATTTTTATAGTTTTTGACTATACAAGAAACGGTCTATTTTTTGCACCAATATTTATTATCTTAGGTATGTTTATTTACAATAGTAAAAAGAGTATTTTAATTACGAAGACAATTTCTGGTTTGGGTGTCTCTGGAATACTTCTATTTATTGAAGGACTTCTGCTTTATAAATATAATTTCCAGCGGCATGACAGTATGTATATTATGCTGCTGCCGGTTATGTATTTTTTATTCCGAATATTACTTTCAATTGATATTAAGAGCAGTAAAAATATACGTACAATATCCCTGCTTATTTATATCATACATCCTTGGATAATCGTAGTATTACGGGGTTTCTCAAAAATCACAGGCCTTGGACATCTTTTTATTGACAACAGTCTGGTACATTTTCTTTCAGTAAGTACCATCAGTTTAGCTTCGGCTTGGATATTATTTATATTATGGGATAAGTTCCATATGGCGAAATCGTCAAACACCAATAGGGCATGGACCGAAATAGATCTTACAGCACTTGAACATAATGTGAGAATGTTTCAGAGCCGGTTACCCGAGCAATGCAAGTTGATGGCAGTTGTAAAAGCCAATGCATATGGGCATGGCGACATAATTATCGCAAAAGCTTTGAATAAGTTAGGTATTAATTCTTTCGCTGTTGCGACGCTTGAAGAGGGGATTCATCTTCGCAAAAAGGGTATAAGAGGCGAAATATTAATACTAGGATATACAAATCCATGTGATGCCGGCTGTCTTGCTAGATATAGGCTGACGCAAACTGTAATAGACTCAAACTATGCGATTGCACTTAATAAAAGTGGAAAGAAAATTAAGGTCCATTTAAAAATAGATACGGGTATGCACAGGATAGGTATTGATTATTCAGATATTTCACAAATCGAGGCTATTTATAAGCTGAAAAACATGATGATAGAGGGCTTTTTCTCCCACCTCTGTGTATCGGATAGTTTGACTGATGATAATATTACCTACACTGATTTGCAAATTGAACGCTTTTTTAAGGTCATGAACATTCTAAAATCCAAAAACTATGATATCGGAAAGCTGCATATTCAAGCAACTTACGGGGTACTAAACTGCTCTGACCTTCCTTGTGACTATGCGCGTTTGGGTATTGGTCTATATGGAGTATTAAGCAATAATGAAAGAACCCGCATTGAACCAAATCTGCAACCTGTTTTAACTGTCAAAGCTAGAGTGGCGCAGGTTAAACAGATTTTACCGGGAGAGAGTGTAAGCTATGGTAGAGTATTTACCGCAAAAGAGAATTCTAAAATCGCCATAGTAACAATCGGGTATGCAGACGGTATACCAAGAAATTACTCAGAAGCAAATTCCTATGTGTTGCTGAAATCTCAGAAGGCTCCTATCATAGGACGAATCTGCATGGATCAGCTTATTATAGACGTTACACACATTGATAAAGTGGAGCCTAATGAAATTGTTACAATTATAGGGCGCGATGGAAATGAAGTAATAAGAGCAGAGGAAGTGGCTGTAAAATGCGGAACAATTACAAATGAGCTTCTAAGCAGACTAAGTAATCGTCTGATTAGAGTGAGACACTGAATTTAATCAGTGTCCTACGGCAACGCGCAAGAATATACCTAAATTCATCATATTAATATGTCTTTTATTATATAGGGTCTCATCATTCAAATTAAATCTCACATATCTCGTTTAGCCTGAAAATGGCTACTCATCAAAATTTTTCAGCTATTTTGCACAATAATTATGCTTTAAAGCATTGACAATTTTAAATGATAGTATTAAGATTATGAATATCATCTTATTATAATAACATAACAAGATGACAACTTTGAATTTTGATAATTTCTAAAACCTCAGAATATGAATTTAGATGTATAATAGCATCATTATCAATGTTTAGGAGGTTAATTATAAATGCAACTTTATGACAAAAGTCCGGTTACTTTGTATTATCAGGTAGAACGAAAGATTCGTAAGCAAATTGAGAACGGGGAATTGAACCCGGGTGATTTTATACCTAGTGAAAATGAATTAATACAAATGTTTAACGTAAGCCGGATAACGATACGGAAAGCACTCGAGCGCCTTGAAGAAGATGGATTGATTATAAAAAAACGTGGGTCGAGATCAATTGTTTCAGATAACGTTCTCGGAAACCGACATTCGGTTATCGGTTTGGATGATTTCAGACGCATGGAAGATGAAATGCAAAACAGAGGAATCTCACGTAAGGCTACAGTAATAGAGCATATAAAAATAAAGCCAGTGGAAAGTATCGCAAAAGCTTTTGGAATATCTGAAAATGAGGAATTAATCAGGGTCAGGCGTCTATGTAGGTCAAAAGATTCACCTATATGGACCGAATCAAGGTATTTTCCATTAAATATTGGCGAGAAGATGGATATAGCTAAATTAGAAAATGAATCGGTTCAAAAGTTGCTGCAAATGACGGGACATAAAGTTGATCATGTTGAAGTTCAAGTCAGGGCGGTAGGAGCAAACTCAAGACAGGCAAAGCTTCTTGAAGTTTCTGAAAAATATCCTCTTCTTGTACACGAATCAGTATCTTATTCATCAGTTGGAGATGCTTTGCAGCTTACCAGAGTCTATCTTAGGAGCGATTATTACAGTCTGGTTATCTTTGCAAAGCCTCAGGATGGTATCAGCGGCCTAGATATAATAGGCGGTGGATATAGAGTAAAAGGTGACGACTAATATTAGAGGAGTGGTAAAATGATTATTGATGCCCATATGCACGCATTTCCCAATTTGGGGAGACCTTACGGGTCACGTTCGATGGAAGAACAAAACATGTATTTGCAGCGTTTTGTTGCCGCATCGCCCGCTGCTGCTGTTAAACGTTTACGGGATGGCAAAGTAGAAACAGATAAGAGTAAATATATCTTATGGGATGATAATGACCCTACCCCCAATGGTGCTTATGATGTTAAATTTGGGGCAGGATCTTTTGGAAGATTACAATGGGAAAAGGATGGAGAAGGCTATTATATTTCGCTTTATGCTCCTAATATGCAAAGCCTGGAATCCTCTCCTGAATTTCTTCTTGCTCATATGGATGCAGTTGGTGTTTCTATGGGCATCCTACAAAATGCATTTTTATATGGTGACTTAAATGATTTTTTCTCTGATATAGTGAAAAAATACCCTGATAGATTCATAGGAACCATACAAGTTAATGAGTCAAGGGCCGACAGTCCCGAAGAAATAAAGAAATTGCGTAAAGGTGTAATTGAACAAGGCTTGAAGGCACTTTATTATGCAAATGAAAGATTTTTTGAGACCGGGTTTTCTATTAATTTCGATGATGAAAGATTCAATGGATTTTGGTCAGAAGTGAGGGATTTAGGGCTTCCTGTATTCTGGGACATCACTGCAATATATGAAAAGGGTGAATATATTTCTTCCGCATACGAACGCTTTATGAAGCAAATGTTGCGATTAGAAGGATGGCATAAGCGTTTTCCAGAGATACCGTGTATCTTGGTACATGGTATCCCGCTAAGAAATATCAGAGATAAGGACAGTTTTATACCTATACGAGAGGATTTATGGAACATATGGAAAAGACCGAACATGCATCTTGAACTCCTGTTTCCAATGCAAGTAAGCCATCCTGTACCGGGTGGAACAGCATGGGATTACCCATATCTAGAGATTCATCCGCTGGTTCGGGATCTGATGTCCCACCTTGGTCCTGAAAAACTGATTTGGGGAACTGATTTGCCAAATACAGAAAGAAATTGCACATATGCGCAGGCGAGAAATTACATTGACAAGCATTGTCCTATTTTGAGCACTGAGGATAAAAAGCTTGTTTTCGGCGAGAATATTCGTCGCATATTTCGTCTCGATTAATTCTAAATCAAGTAAGATATAAAATTATTTAATCTTAATAAAGGGGGTGGATAATATGGGAGAGTACTTAAGAGAAATTATTAACACTGAAAATGCACCAAAAGGTAGAGGCCCTTTTCCTCAAGCTCTTAAAGTTGGACCTTTCGTGTTTTTATCCGGTTGGGGGCCTTTGGATAAAGAAACGAATGCTCCAATCAAGGGAAGCTTTGAGGAACAGGTTCGCAAAACACTTGACAACATCTCAGCAGTAGCTGAAGCATCAGGTTTAAACATTAGTAAAGCGGTTAAGATTACTGTTTATCTCACAGATCTCGCTAATATACCATGCTTTAACGAGGTATATAAAGAATATTTTCCGGATGAATCTCAGCGTCCTGCACGAACGCTGGTCCAAGCCGGACTCCGCGGTATTGACGTAGAGATCGATGTCACTTTAATGGAATAGTAATTATAAAATTTGACCATTTTAAGTTTATTAACATTTAGGAGGAAAGAACATGAAAAGAGTTTTAGCATTTTTACTGGTGATCATTATGGTATTTTCCTTAGTAACAGGATGTGGCTCCAAAAAAGAAACAGGTCCTATCCGTATTGGTGTTATAGCGCCATTATCCGGTGGTGGTACCTCTTATGGAATCAACATCAAGTATGGTGCACAAATGGCAATTGATGAAATCAACAAAGATGGTGGCATTAACGGACGTAAACTTGAAATGGTCATCGTTGATGACGCAACAAACCCTAGTGAAGCGGTTACTGCCATGCAAAAGCTAGTTGACCAAGAAAAAGTTGATGTAGTAGTAGGTGGTTGGGGATCTTCTCAGGTACTTGCTTCAATTCCCGTAAATGAAAAAGCCGAAGTACCATACATTGTTGTTGGCGGTACAAATGCTGCAATAGCAAATGTTGACAACGAGTGGACCTTCCAGGTAATCAAAGCTGACGATTTACAGGCGGCATCACTTGGTGACGCAGCAGTTGACAATATGGGATTGAAAAGAATTGCTGTTATATATGATACCAATGATTATGGCACAGGTGTTAAAGACGGCGTTGTAAACAGACTTAAGGAACTTGGTGTCACACCGGTAGCTATAGAAAGCTATAATTCAGCCGATACCGAATTTACAGCACAGCTCACAAAGATAGCTGCTGCTAATCCTGATGGCATTGCTCTTTGCGGTACTATTCCTGCGGCTCCCGCAATCATGATACAAGCGCGTCAGCTTGGTATAGATGCAACATTCTTTGGCACAGGCGGCCTTGCAAATGACCAATTATTCATTCTCGGAGGAGAAGCTGCAGAAGGAACAGTTCTTTGCACTTATTATCATAAGGATACCACCACTGATGCAACAGCATTTGCAGAAAACGTTGCAAAAGTTTTCGCACAGGAAAAAGAAGTGGCACAACCGTTGCTCATGGCATGGACATACAGGTCAATAACTCAGATTCTTCGTCCTTGTCTTGAAAAAGCAGGAACAGACAAGGTAGCCCTCCGCGATGCTATTCAGAATTGGAAGGGTGAGGTCATGGGATTTGAAGGCGAACTTTATTTTGGAGAACGCCATAACCTTGTTCAGCCTACAGTTCTTATGACTGTTAAAGACGGCGCATGGTCCTTATATAAATAAGTTCATTTATTCTAATGCTTGGGCAGCGGTGGGGTAAACCCACCGTGAAGCCCGCATAAAAAAATGACGAAAAACAGAGGGGGTTAGTGCGTGTTTGTTCAACTTATATTACAAGGGATTGCGACAGGATTTGTTTACGCTTTGGTAGCACTAGGATACACCTTAGTTTTCAGAACCTTGAACCATTTCATTTTTTGTCTTGGCCATGTATATATGACAGGAAGTATCTTTGGCTTTATAATAGCGGTCTCATTAGGACTTAATGCCTGGTTGACACTGTTGATAACAACGTTGACAGGCTTTATATTGGGCTTTGTATTAGACAGAATTGTCTTTAGAAAATTATATGATGTACCTACCATGACATTTGTTATTGCGACGATGGGATTGGGGATAGTACTCCAGAATCTTGTAAGAATCAAATTTCCAAACCCCGTAAAATATCCAAATATATTTGGTACACGAGTATTTAAGATATTTGGAGCTTCCATAGCAGAACAGTACTTTTGGGTTATAGGAATAGCAATTATTCTTTTTACTATTGTTTACGGGTTGCTTTCGTTCACACGTGCTGGTCAGGCAATGCGAGCAGTGGCAGCTGATAGGCCTATTGCCGCAGCCATGGGAATCAATGTGAAAGTATATATTTCTTTTACCATAATATTAAGTATTGTTGTGGCAGTAATAGGCGGGGTTTTAATTGGTCCATTGTACTTTGCATCTTTTGAAATGGGTAACATGATGGGACTTAAGGCGTTTTCCGCATCAGTACTTGGTGGGGTTACAAGTGTTCCCGGTGCAATGGTTGGCGGAATTATCCTGGGCATATTGGAGAATTTAGGGGCTGGCTATATCAGCTCTGCATATAAAGACGTATTTTCTCTTGGTATTTTGGTTTTGATGTTACTATTCAGGCCATATGGTATCTTGGGAAAAGCTAAACCAACAAAGGTGTAATGAAACGAAAGTTAAGGTAGCGTATATGAATAAAAAAACAAAAACATTAATATTTATGATGATTATTGCTTTAATGTGCACTTTTCCTGGTTTTATGTCTAAATATATACTGCATCTGATTGTATATGTAATGATTAATTCTATAGCAGTTTTGGGTCTAAATATATTAGGCAGTTCTGGACAGATTTCAAATGCACAGGCGGCGTTCTTCGGGATAGGCGCGTATACAGCTGCATTGCTTAGCTTGAGGCTGAATGCAAGTTTTTGGGTTTATATGCTAGTTGTAATTGTTGTAACATTTATCGCAGGGTTTTTAGTGGGACTTCCGACGATGAAAGTATCAGGCTTATATCTGATAATGACGACAATGGGTATAAACGAGATAATATATCAGGTGTTCAAGAATTGGATTTCATTAACGAATGGACCAAGCGGCCTCAACAGGATACCTGCTCCTGTCATATTCGGATTTAAACTGAAGAATGTCTTCAGTTATTACTATCTGGCGCTTGTCATGTTTATTATATTTGTATTTCTAACTAACAGAATATTCAAATCGAGACTAGGGTATTTCTTTACATCTATTAAGAATAACAGCATTGCTGCAAATATGAATGGTGTAAATGTTAATGGAATAAAGTTACTCGCTTTTGCAATTTGCTCTTTATTCGCAGGCGTAGCTGGAGCTCTTTACGCAAGCTATATTAGCTATATCTCTCCTGAAAACTTTACAACCAACGTATCTATCTCGTTTTTAACTATTTCAATCTTTGGAGGAAACGGAAGTATATTAGGTGTAATCATTGCAAATGTATTGCTGACATTCGCAACCGAATATTTCAGAGTGATTGGTGAATATCGTCTTGTTATTTATGGAATTCTTCTAATTCTAGCTATGATATATATGCCAAACGGTATAGGAGGATTGTTTAAAAAAGCAACCGGATATGTGCGCAAACGAATAAGCGACCATCGCATTAAAAAGGCGGGTGGAATAAAATGATATTATCGATTCAAAACGTTTCAATGAAATTTGGCGGGCTATATGCCCTTAACAATGTATCTTTTAATGTGAATCAAGGAGAGCTATTCAGTATTATAGGCCCCAATGGATCAGGGAAGAGTACAATGTTTAACGTTATCACCGGGGTTTATAAACCTACGGCAGGGCAGGTTTGTTTTAACGAGAAATTCATTACAGGGAAACCTTCGTTTAAAATTAGTCAAATGGGCCTGGCCAGAACTTTTCAGAACCCGCACCTGTACACTGACCTTACGGCTCTTGAAAATGTTATGGTATCATTGCTTGCAAGAAGCAAGGTTCCGCTTGTGGCAGAAATATTTAATCCAAATAAACAAAAAAATAATTTTGACCATGTAAAGCCTATTGCAATGAAAGCTTTGGAAATTACCGGGCTTAGTCATCAAGCGGAGACGTTGACAAAAAATCTTCCCTATGGTGATCAAAAGAGACTTGAGATTGCACGGTGCTATGCTGTAAATCCTGATATCATTCTGTTGGATGAGCCGGCGGCGGGCTTAAATAGTGAAGAGCGCGAGTCAATGATTGTGCTGGTAAAAGAGCTTAACAAGAAAATGACTATAATTTTAATCGAACATGATATGAAAATGGTTATGGGCATTTCACATAGAATCATGGTATTAAATCACGGAAGTGCGATTGCTTTTGGAGGGCCGAATGAAATTGCCGAAAACCCAGATGTTATCAAAGCCTACTTAGGTGCGGAGGATGTGTATGGCAACAATTCTTGATGTAAACAATATTAAAGTTAAATATGGGCAAGTAGAAGCAATACACGGCTTATCATTACAAGTGGAAAAGGGAGAAATAGTTTCGGTGCTTGGTGCAAATGGAGCCGGGAAAAGTACGCTCCTTAATGCCATTATGGGCATAGTTAAGATATCGGAGGGAAGCATTAAATTTGAAGGCCACACCCTTGAAAAATTGCCTCAGCATCAAATCCCTAAGCTAGGTATAGGATATGTTCCCGAAGGTCGACGCGTTTTTACAGACATGACAGTTCAAGAAAATTTGAATATAGGAGCATACTCTGTCCAGGATAAGGAATTCAAGAAGCGTCAAACGGAATTTATCTTTGACCTCTTTCCTATACTTTTCGAAAGAAGGAAGCAACTTGCCGGGACTTTAAGCGGTGGCGAACAGCAGATGCTTGCAATGGGCAGAGCACTTATGGTGAATCCATCGCTTTTACTCCTGGATGAACCATCAATGGGACTTGCCCCTATAGTCATCAATGATATATTTGTGGCGCTTAAAAAAGTAAATGAACAAGGGATGTCAGTTCTGCTGGTAGAGCAAAGCGCGTGGCTCGGATTAAAAGCCGCAAAGCGTGCTTACGTTCTTGAAACCGGAAATGTTGTCATTTCTGATACGGTTGAAGCTCTCTCAAATAATTCCGAAGTAAAAAAATCATATCTTGGTTTATAGGATATATAAGTTTTTGCTTGAATATTAAAGGTAGGGCCGGTTTAAGATATCTTGATTATTTGTACTGTTGAGGATTCAAAATGAAAGAGAAAAGCAATATTATAAAAAACAGAGCTCAGCTTCTTAAAGGGAAGTTCAGTAATATGAGAAACGATGCAATTTCAATAGTCGAAAGCGGTATAATAAAGGCTATCCCGTCTGATGCCATTTTCGGATTAATGAAATTGGAGGGAAATAAGCTAAAAATTCAAGAGAACATTTTTGATTTATCAAGGATTGAGAATATTTACGTTGTTGGGGTGGGTAAAGCTACAATTCCAATTGTGGAAGCTATTGATAGCATATTGGGCGATAAGATAACAAAAGGGTTTGCGGCAGTAAAGGATGAGCATCCACCGAAGCTTGCCCATATTGAGCTTTTCACCTCCTCCCATCCTAATCCTGATGAAAGAAGCGTTTTGGCAGCAGAGCGTATTGAACAAATTCTAAAGAGTGCTAATGAAAATGATTTGATTCTTGCGGCTATAACCGGAGGAGCTTCATCCTTGGTGGTTCTTCCCCCTGAGGGTATATCACTTTCTGAGATTCAAAAATTGAATGATGCACTGCTTAAGTCTGGTGGAACAATTGTTGAGATGAACATTGTGCGCAGACATTTATGTAGATTAAAAGGCGGCAATATGGTAAGAATTGCCCAACCAGCTCATATAGTCACATTTTCTCTGAATACAGGTACTCAAGGCTTGCCATGGCCCGATATGTCCCTTACTGATCCGACAACATTTGAAGATGCAATCAATGTTCTTAAAAGATACGATTTATGGAATACAGTGCCTGATAGTATTAAGAACTATTTTACTAAAGGTGTATATTCAAAAGAAAATGAGACAGTCAAAAGTTTTGATACAATGAAACAGTCTATGATCTACGTTGCCGATCCGTCTGAAGCCTGCCAACAGATGGCGAAGAAGGCAGAGGAGCTTGGATATAGCTCACACATTCTGGCGGTTTCATTGGATGGAGAGGCTAAAGACGTTGGTATTGTGCTAGGAAGTATTGCGAATGAGATAGTAAAAAATAATTCGCCATTTATACCTCCGTGTGCGCTGATATCCGGTGGGGAAACGACAGTTACTTTTAATGGCGCAGGTCCCTTTGGAGAAGGAGGTCCTAACCAGGAAACGGTTCTGGGCTTTTCTCAACAGCTTGAAAAGGGTTTTCCAGCAGTATGTATAAGTGTTGACAGTGATGGTACAGATGGTCCCAGCGCTATTGCGGGGGGCATTTCAGATGGTGAAACAAAGCAAAGAATAGAGCAAGAGGGTATTTCGCTTAAAGAGTGTCTTAGAAAACATGACTCATCATCTGTTTTATGCAAACTTAAAGATGAGGTAATAACCGGACACACTGGAACTAACATAATGAACCTTCGTGTTGTATTGATTGAAAAAAAGTAAGGGTGGAAAGATGGATAAAATTAAATCAGTAAGAGCAAGAGAGATATTAAATGCTAAAGGAAAACCTACGGTCGAAGTTGAACTGACGACTAATAACGGTATTGTAACAGTTGCATCTTCTCCGAGTGGTACGTCAACAGGATCAGATGAAGCCTATGAGCTTTATGATAATGATTTTAGATATCAGGGCTTTGGTGTCAGAAAAGCAGTTGAAAATGTGAATAGCATAATAGCACCTGCATTAATTGGCGTTGATGTTATTAATCAAGCGGAAATAGACACCATAATGCGAGAACTAGATGGTACTTCAAATAAGCGAAATCTAGGTGGAAATGCAATTCTCGCCGTATCTGTTGCTGCAGCCAAGGCGGGTGCAAAAAGCGTTGGATTACCGGTATACAGATATCTTGCACCAAAAGATGCTACCTTTAAAATGCCTGGGCTTGTTGCCACCGTTATTGCAGGGGGAAGCTTTTCATCTTCAGGTTTAGAATTTGAAGATTATATGTTTGTTTTAAAAACAGAGGGTCTGTTTGCAGATACCCTTGAAAAACTATCTTCCCTCCGGCATAAGCTTGGGACTTTAATCAATAAAAGGTTTGGAAATGTACCTATTGACGGTGGCGCACTTGCCCCTCCATTAACTGACTCGGGAAGTGCATTCCAATTGATGAGGGAAGCAGCAGAGCAATTAGGATATGAAGAGGAGACAACGTTTGGTGTTGATGTTGTGGCCGGTGAGTTCTATGATAAAAAGACCAATAAGTATAATTTTAATTTTGGTTCTCTAAATGAAAAAGAAACTATTGAATACTATAAAAAACTAAGCAAGAAATTTCCTGTTACATATTGGGAAGATGCTTTTGAGGAAAATTGCTTTAATAGCTTTGCTAACCTTAAAAAAGAGCTGCCTGATATTCAAATCGTCGGTGATGATCTTTTTGTAACGAGTACCTCCCGCCTGATAAAAGGAATTGAAGCCGACAGCGCAAATGGTCTCCTCGTAAAAATCAATCAAGCAGGTACAGTCAGTGAGACTTTAGAAGCATGTCAGATGGCGAAAAATCATGGCATTGATCTTATTGTATCCATGCGTTCAGGTGAGACTGCAGACGATTTTATTGCCGATCTTGCAATTGCTTTAAACGCCGGGCAGATAAAGCTTGGTTCGCCTGTTGTACTGGAGAGAAACGTAAAATACAACCGATTGCTTAAGATTGAGCAGGAATTATTTATAGACTAAATATGTATGTAGGGGAGGTTACAAGATGAAAAAGGTACTTATACCACAAAAAATAATGGAGTTTGGTGAAAAATATTTAGAAGAAAGAGGCTATGAAGTTATTCACGGGAGTGCTTGTGACGAGGATACTATTTCGAGAGAAGCAAGAGATTGTGATGCTATTTTAATCCGAATGGCACCTATTACGCCCAAAATTATAGACTCGGCTCCGAATTTGAAGGTAATTGCAAGACATGGAGTAGGCGTTGACCATATAGACATTAATTATGCAGCACAAAAAGGAATTTGGGTAGTAAACGCACCTACAGCCAATTATAACGCTGTTGCAGAGCATGCTATGATGTTTATTCTTGAATGTGCGAAGAAAGCCAGAGTTGTTGATATTTGCTTTAGAAATAAAGGAGCAGATGAAGCAGGAAAAGTTCTGGGGGAGGAAATAAGCGGTAAAACACTAGGTGTATTGGGTCTGGGTAAAATAGGAATGCAGCTTGCAAAAAAAGCGCATCTAGGCTTTGAAATGCGCGTAATTGGCTATGATCCCTATATCTCAAAAGAAAAATTACCCGAATATATAGAGCTTAAAGAGGATATAAACGATATATTCAGGCAAGCAGATTTTGTTTCAATTCATATGCCACTCAATGCAACAACAAGAGGACTCGTTAACGAAGATAAAATAAAGATGATGAAACCATCTGCATATATTATTAACGCAGCACGAGGCGAGATAATTGATGAAGGTGCATTGATTTCAGCAATTCAAAACAAAATAATAGCTGGAGGAGCTTTTGATGTCTTAAATGAGACTCCAATCCAGCTTATACATCCTCTTCTTAATCATGATAATGTCATTGTTACTCCCCATACTGCGGCGGTAACCTATGAGGCAATGAAAAAAATGGGTTTGCATGCCGCTCAGGGCATAGATGAGGTGTTAAGTGGGAAAAAGCCTACATGGCCTGTTAACAATCCTGTAATTGATAGATTATAGATGGGAGAATTGAGGCCCTTACTTTGAGGATGTAGAATCCTTTTATAATATAATAAATGAAGGGAAAACTGCAATAATTGAAATGGCAGCGGCAGCTGGTCTTCCTATGGTGGGAGAGAATAAAAACCCATTGTTGATAACCACATTTGGAGTAGGGCAGCTTATTAGAGAAGCAGTTAGCCGTGGTGCTAAAAAAATTATTGTAGGTATATGAGGTAGCTGTACCAATACGGGGGGGTGTGGTACAGCTACTTCTCTTGATTCTGCGTATAGTCAAGGAGTTAATACGGTGTCTCATGAAGCTATTCTAACAGCATATTTGATTTGAATAAACATCTACAACATTTAACTTTTATATCTGTCATAAATCAAGCAAATCAATGTTATTACCCCGCAATATCCTACTGCGGGGTAAAGGTATTTTACAAGATTAGAAAAGCCTGCAAGGCTTGCGAAAAAGGCTAGAGTAGAACAAGTAAGTATAACGATTGTAGATTTATTTGTATTAAAATCGCAAATTCTTGCAGCAAAGCCGTACAAATCACCAACAGCAGTTGTATAAATTTCGGCTAATAGAACCACCGAATACATTCCTTGAACAAGGGGTGAAATGCGGTAGGCTACCATAATCATTGGAACTTCCAAATCTTTTATGGTATTTATATTTACATAAAGTGCGAAAAATATGGCTACCGCCCCGACACCCAGACCGATTCCACCTAATATAGCGCCTTTTTTTATAGTGTTTCTGTCATTAGCCTGCTTACCCAAGGGACCTAAGATAGAAATAGAAGGAACAATATTATAGGATATGTATAGTATTGCCGACCAAAGCCAGTTTCTGAGCATTATCGGTCTTTCAATTAGGTTAGGACTTATATTCTGTAATGGTGGCGAGGATAAGAGAGAACCGATACTCAAGAGTATGGCAGAAAGAATTAAGAAAGGTACTACAATACTTATGGAGTTTATTATTCTGTTAAAGCCTCCGAGGACTGTTATGACAGTAATCGCGGCCATAAAAAAGCTACCTATAAGGGGGTGTAGGTTATATTGTTGATGAAAAAGTGCCCCCGAGCCAGCTATCATGGCGGTCAATGCTCCGAAAAGAAAAAATGTAATAATTATATCTGAGAAAACTCCTATGAAACGGCCCCCTACCTTTGTAACAATGGGCAAATGGGATGATACATTAAGTTTCCAGCCCAGTTCCATAATAATATAGCCAAAATATATAAACAGAATACTTACTACAAAAAGACCCAATAGTCCAAACTTACCGAAGCTAACAAAAAACTGAAGCATTTCCTGTCCTGAAGCAAAACCAGCACCGACAATAGTTCCTATATAGGTTCCAGCAACTTGAAGAACTGATATTTTTTTATCCTTCAAAGAAATAACTCTCCTTAACTAAGCCCTACAATAATGATATCCTCATAAAAATCAAAATAGCACCTTAAGTCCAATTTAATAGACTTTAATATTTCAAATGAAGAAGTTTGCGGTAGCAATACTTGTTCTATGGTATAATTATTTTTTAGGAGATTAACTATGATGAATAAATACTTAACTGCACTACTAAAGTGCAGGCTATTTGAAAATATTGAAAGTAATGAAATTGAGACTCTTTTGTCATGCCTTAAACCTGTCATTCAAAGGTACTCTAAGAACTCCTTCGTTGTTAAAACCGGGGATAGGTTGGACAGCTTGGGTATAGTAATCGAAGGTGAAGCTTCGGTTTTTAAAGAAAGCATTTCAGGAAACAGGCTACTTATTAAAAATATAGGTGCTGGTGAAATGTTCGGTGAAATTGCTGCTTTTGCCGAGCAAGAGGAGTGGCCGGCATTAGTTCAGGCTATGACCCCTCTAACCATATGCTTTATTTCAAAGGACAAAATAATTGGTCAATGCTGCAATGCATGCAGATGGCATAATTTAATGGTTACTAATATGGTGTCATTAATTTCTCAGCGAGCATTGATGTTAAGTAAAAAAATAGAATATATCTCGATTAAAACTATGAGATCCAAGCTTTGTACCTATATCTATGAGCAGTATATGAAGAATAAGAGTCTGACAATAATGCTTCCTATGAATCGTCTTCAACTGGCTGATTTCTTAAATGTCTCAAGGCCCTCTATGTCTCGCGAATTATCAAGAATGCGGGATGAAGGGATTATTGATTTTCATCTTTCCACATTCAAAATTCTGGATATAGATAAATTGAAATCTTATTGCGAATAAATCAATATTAATAACTGAAAGGGGATTATCATCATGAAAGAGAAAACCAGGGATATTGCTTCGAGGGTAAAAGGACTAAGGCTTTTATCGGTGCTTACGGTGGAAGAAGTGGCAAAAATTTTAGATATCAGCCCTTCGCTATATGAACAGTATGAAAATGGAGAGGACGATATTCCTGTAAGCCTATTAAATGAGTTAGCAAATTACTATGAGGTTGATATGACCGAGATCCTTACAGGTATATCTCCCAAACTTCATGATGTCTGCATGGTAAAAAAGGGTGAAGGTTTAAAAGTCGAGCGTTATGATCAATATGAGTTTCAAAGTCTTGCCTATAAATATGCAAAAAGAAAAATCGAACCTTTACTTGTAACATTGAATCCAAACAAAGATCCCGAGTTAGTTTCCCATAAAGGCCAGGAATTCAACTACTGTCTTGAAGGGCGTATGATGGTAGTTGTCGGCAAACAGGAATATATTTTAGAGCCCGGTGATTCACTATATTTTAATTCATTAATACTACACAAAATGCTCCCATTGGACAATAAAGAAGCCAAGTTTTTAACGGTTATTTTACTGTAGGAGGAAACCAAGATGAACCTTGCACATCGTTATTTAGAACGAGAAAACTTTACAAGCTATGAAGACTTCGCGGAGAACTTAAAAATCAATGTACCTGAAAATTTTAATTTTGCCTATGACATTATAGATGAATATGCACGTTTAGAGCCTGACAGGATAGCTTTGGTATGGTGTGATGATACGGGTGAAGTAAGACGGTTTACCTTTGCGGATCTAAAATATTGGTCCGATAAAACGGCTAATTATTTAAAACAGGCCGGCATTAAAAAGGGCGACAAGGTAATGCTTATTTTAAGAAGACGTTATGAGTTTTATTTCTTCTGCTTTGCATTGTGTAAAATCGGTGCTGTCTATATACCTTCAACCAATCAGCTTAAGGAAAAGGATATAGTATACCGGAACAATGCTGCCGGTGTCAAAATGATAGTTGCATATAACTGGCCTGAGATTATTGAGAGTATTGAAAAATCACAAACAGAATCCAATACTCTTGAAAGCATTGTTGTAGTTGGAGGAAGTCATGAGGGTTGGCTTAACTATGACCAGGAGATAAATAATACATCAGAAATGTGGACAAGACCTCATGGGGATGACGATACAAAAAACAGTGATTTAATGCTGATATATTTTACATCGGGTACCACCAGCATGCCTAAAATGGCATGCCATGACTTTACATATCCTTTGGGGCATATTGTAACGGCTAAATACTGGCATAGAGTTGTGGATGGTGGCCTCCATCTTACAGTCGCAGAGTCCGGCTGGGCTAAATTTGGCTGGGGAAAGCTTTATGGCCAGTGGATTTGTGGAGCCGTACAGTTTGTTTACGATATGGAGAGATTTGATGCCGACGGGCTACTTAGAATGATAGAGAAGTACAATTTATCAACGTTCTGCGCACCTCCTACAATATACAGATTCTTAATTCAACAGGATTTGTCACAATATAATCTTTCATCGCTGGTTCACTGCTCGACAGCGGGAGAACCCTTGAATCCTCAGGTTTTCTATACTTTTGAAAAAGCAACCGGATTGAAGATACTGAATGGTTTTGGCCAATCTGAATCAACAGTGATGGTTGCCAACTATGAATGGCTTGATATTGATCCGGGAGCTATGGGAAAACCAAATCCTCTTTACAAAATCGATGTAGTTGACGAAGATGGGAACTCGGTACCTGAAGGTGTAGAAGGGGAGCTTGTAGTAAGGGATGTGGACACAAATAAGCCGGTAGGGTTGTTTAATGGATATTACATGAATGAAGAGGCAACAAAAAAGGTTTGGTATGATAACACCTATCATACCGGTGATGTTGTCTATAAGGATGAACACGGTTTTTTGTGGTTCGTAGGGAGAAATGATGACGTTATTAAAGCCTCGGGCTACAGAATAAGTCCGTTTGAAGTTGAAAGTGCATTGATGGAGCACCCTGCTGTTGTGGAATGCGCTGTAACCGGAGCACCTGATCCAGTAAGAGGAACAGTTGTTAAGGCAACCATTATTTTGGGCAAGGAATATACTCCCTCTGAAGAGCTGAAACAAGATATACAAATGTATGTAAAGAAGGTTACGGCTCCATATAAATACCCGCGTATTATAGAGTTCGTTGAAGAGCTACCAAAGACTATTAGCGGGAAAATCAAACGTGCCCATATCAGAAAAGTTGACCACGGTCAAAATGAGTAATGGGGACGGTGACTTTCACTCATTTTCGTACCATACAAGGTAGAAGCAGAACTTTGTCTGCTTGGTTCGCTTAATGTGATTAATGCGAAGTAATATTACTTCTATATGTTTAGCGGCTATGCCTGCAACGATTTATCGCTCCATGCCAACAGAACACAGGGGGACGGTTCATCTGTGTTCCGAACTAAGCGGGGACATTCCTCGGCAAGCTTGACCCGCGAAGCAGCGGTGTGTCCCCATATGGTATTTTTAATTTGTTCCATTAAGTTTTGCGGACCTCAAGGTTCTCAGCTCCAGGCAAATTCTCCAAGCACCTACCACAACATGGTAAGTTAGCTCGGTATGCGACATTCCTCCGCCTTCGCTCCGTTATGTCCGACCAAGAGGTCTTTTCTCACGGGTCGCTCAATTTGTTCCCGATTATTTAACATCTGGTGGTCTGTCCTTCGAAGACTGCCGAATTTCCTTCCGTGAGAAACCTTGTATCCGCCTTTAAGA
>JAEYOK010000020.1 GCA_023411795.1 Bacillota bacterium | reverse complement strand
CGGAGACCGCGGAAGCAGTGCGCAAGTTCCAGCAGGTGTTCGGCCTGCCGGTCACAGGATCGGTAGATTTTGCAACATGGTATGAGATATCCAATATTTTCGTGGCGGTGGAGCGGCTGGCGGAGCTATAACAACAAGTTGATAAGTTTATAAGTGTGAAGCAAAAACGAACCCCGCTACCGTTATTTGGTGGCGGGGTCGTAATATTTAATACTGGCTGCTTTGTGGAGATGGCTGATCCTGCTGGGACTGCTGGCCCGACTGGGTTTGCTGCCCCTGCTGTGATTGGCCTTGCTGCTGCTGATTGCCTTGTTGGCCACCAGTTTTCATCCCGCTAATAATTTGAGGAATTTTATCCATTAAGCCCGTTCCCGCCGCGCCCATTCCGATAGGGGTGACAGAAACCTGATCGTTGTCGATAATAATGATAGCGTCCGTGCAAAGCTTTAAACCGACGCCATGCGCACCACCCATCATGCTGCCAATTCCGCCGTTCGTCTGAGCGTTCTGCTTGCCTTTACTTTGCGAGTCGCCCCCTCCAAACCCTAGCATCATAGACATTACGGGTAGGAAAGTTTTATCGCCCTGAACTACAGGTTTACCAATCAAGCCATCTTGCTGGGAAAAGTCTTTTAGGTTGGAAAATAGGGTATCTACATATTGGGTTACATCTTGCTCCATTAGCTTCTCCTTATGTTTTATATTTTAAGTAGTCCCAGATAGTATGCCCTACTTTGATGTTTGCTGATGCGTCAAGGATAACATACTGTTCATCCGACATGAAATTCGGCTTCAAATCGATCTTACAGATGGAGATGAACGAAGATAAAATGCCAAGCATACCCGAAACCAATGCTGTTACAAATGGATCACTAAACCCATATGAGGTTGAAAGCTCAAAGTTGGATATTTTTATGGCTTTCAAAATGCTTTTTGTGTTGGATAACTTTTCCCCTGCAAGTTTTGATGTGAATAACCTCATCTTTAAAAAATAAACTGAGAGACACGGACATCTGTTTTCCATATCTACCGTGGCCATAAACATTGGGTATAAACAGGAAATCCTAACTTTCATCGTATTACTGTCAAGCATTACATAAACCGTGATCCTAATGCCACGCACAAGATCAATAATAACGAAAAGGCCCAATAAAACCAGTAGAATGTAAAGTAATATCATCCTTTTCATCCGATCACTTTAATTAGGTTAGTATGTGCGGTTAGAAAGAAAATATCTTAACATCGGATGCCGAGGCGAAAACACGTGAAAGGTGAGCATAAGATCCGAAAAGCGCCTGAATAAGCCATACTTCAAAGCCATACTGATCCCATCTACCCATGTTTCTTCATGGGGGGCGATCCTTATAGAAGCCCCGATGGCTTACGGTTGGGCAAACTATCCTTCAAAATTAATCCATCCGGACTTAGCAATGCTGCACTATTCGCTGATCTAAACATAACGCGAAGTTGCTGCATAACACTTTGATATCCATGCACCTGCACATCTATGGTATTCGTGTTACTAAAAACACGTCACCCCCATGAAGCCTTCTGGCGTAGGTGACGCTGCGTATCCACATAGGATGCCCTTTTGAAGGACTGGTGAAGTCGCATGCAAAGGCCGAACATTACACCGGTACCTGCACCGGTGATGGGGTACAACAGCTTCAATGATACAAATGCATCTTAATACTCGGAAGATACCGTGGATAGATTTGGATGTCAAGGCGGTTCAACAAATTGCGAGATTTTCAGTCCTTTATGTCATGAACATACTGAGCATAACCCTTCCGGCATGGCTCGACACGGTCACTATCGGCGTATTGGTAAGCCCGGGAGAGTAACTTCATAAGCGACTAGTTTAAGCTGAAACTAGTAAGTAAAAAACAGATTCCGCTACCTATAATGGGTGGCGGAATTCTCTTTTAGAGGTAACTCTTATCCGTATTAATTGTTAATGACTTAAAAACTGTTTTATCAACTGCATATGGAGTTTGAGTAGCCGATAGCCCCCATGTTCCACGGGTCCAGCCAACCAGATTGTGGGCATGCTGAAGCAAGTATGGAGATTTTTCAGAAATAAGTTGCTTTGTAATCAACAAGAAAAGTAATCCATTAGCTTTTCGCGTTCATTTCCATAAAACTCAAATTCGTTTATTTCTGATTTATCGATCCACCGAATTTGCTCTATCTCCGAATTCAACCGTATTTGTCCGTTTATTCTCCCTGTATATACGATTAAAACGTGTTTATCTCTATTGTTAACAACATAAACATGAAATAGTTTTATATCTTGTATACTACAATTGAGTTCCTCCAATACCTCCCTGCGTATACATTCTTCCGGCGTTTCATGGTCTTCCAATGCGCCTCCGACGGTTTCCCATAAGAGCGGGAAAGACTTTTTATTCCTACTTCTTTGAGCAATCAGAACTTCATTTCCTGTAGAATAGATAATGATAGAACAGCCTATATAGGTATTCATAATATACTGCCACTAACAATAAATTATAGCATTATGAATGGTAATTTCAACGAGTCTAAGGCCAATACCGGCGGCACGGCGGGGTTTTGGCATAAGAATAACGACCCTGCTTATTGAATCCATGGAGGGATCGGGTAGCTTTATATATGTTCAAATCTCTTCACATTAACTTTGCCTGGCGATACTCTTATGCAGTATGGTCAGCGCCGATGGAATCATGGGCTCCTAAATAAGGCGCAACCTCAAGCTTTATGAGTTACTTTCAAACATAATGCTAAGTTTGGGTAAACGTTAGGTTATGTATAATCGGAAGTAACGATCTTTTCATATATTGATTATTCCTCGGCACTTGGGATAATTTGAACATCCCCAAAACTCACTACCGGTATTATTCCCTTTGCTTGCCCTACGCTTAATCATGGGCGCGCCGCAACTAGGACAAATTGGAACACCGGCGCTATCTGAAGTATTTGATACTTCTATCTTCATGGTTTCTCGCTGCGCTGACTGCATTAATTTATGATATTTTTCCAAATAATCTGTCTTGCAGGCACGATGGTTCGCCAAAAAATAATTTGCCAACCGTTCCATATCATTTTCACTACTTGCAACAGCTTCAGGTTCCCCATTTACTTTGCGTATGTATTCGATCAGTTGATCTGCGCGGATAACTTGCTTTCTAATTTCTTTTGGAGCATACTTGGCATTCAATACTGTTTTGGGATTTGCCAATACAACAATAGAACGGTAGTTTTCATAAAAGTTACTGTCAAAGAGGGCTTTAGTCAGAAAGTTCCCTCGTTCCGCGCTTCTAATCTGCTTAATAAGTTCTAAATGTCTTATGCCCTGAGTGACTGGAGAATAAATCCCAACTTTTCTGCTCCCGATCATACGAACGAAGTCGCCCGTGTTATTAATTGTAATATCGCCGTATAGGTTTTTACATTCAACAACAAACTGACGTTTTCTTGTGATAATAAGAAAGTCAATTTGTGCTGAAAGGTCTTCGTATTGCAGATACAGGTCATGCAGCACAAACATTGGAATGTGACTGTTTTTTAATTCAAACAGGAGAGTATCCTCTCCAAATATCCCCGCTTTGATTGCTGCAATATCGTTTTCCAACAATGTTTTAATCTTTGGATCAATTACAGTAACCAGAAGCTGCTCCAGTTCGCTCAGCTGCGCCTTTGCGCTACTATCCTCTTTTAAAATTACAGGTTCTTTGATTTTATCAAAAAGCCCCATCATTTCTCTCCTGCATTTTTACATTACTACGGTTAAAAATATTCAATGCGTTTGTGGTCATTAAGATTAACAGCAATAAAACTGGAAGGCTATGTCGTTCGCCTGACAAAACTCCGTCAAACATCTAATTCCGTTCGTACCGTTGAATCTTTGTATAAAAATATCTTTAAAGTCGTGGAGGTTATCAGTTAACAGCGAAATGAGCAGAACGGTATTCTCCTCGCTAAAGTTATAGAAGTATTTGTACTCATCATCGCCGAAATGGTCAACCACAGCAGCGCCTAAATCCTGCCCGGATATTTTAAGACAGCGATCGGTGATTTCTGCCCAAACTGATATCTGTACACGGTCAGTTTTTTCTTGGCATAATACGAAACTGTCCAACTTGTATATGGAATTTTCGCTGGGCATAACGAACCTAGGCACTCCTTAACACTGTTTCGAATCATACATTTATAATCAATTATACCATGATTACTTTACCACGGAAAGATATGGAAGATACTTCCGGGGATGATGGCTGATTTAATCCGCACCGATCCTTAACGGGAACATCACTGGACAAGGAAAAGTATTCAGAGAAACGACGGAGCTGTGACGGACAATGGCGTTGGATAGGCGTCACGAAACCAAGGAGGCAACGATTGAAGTATCTATGATGGGAGAGGGTTGCTAATCTTCATAGTTTGATTTATATAATATACTACCTCTCGGGTTAAACATAATGGGAAGTTCGCGTCATCGATGGTGTAAACATAATGCGAAGTTCACTTCATCACGCAGAGCTAAACATAATGCGAAGTTCGGATATGTGGTTTCGCCTAAAATAGGGGAGGGGATTGGATTACAGCCTAATAGCAAAATCTTTGTACTCAAA